>JBOEHJ010000075.1:0-37004 GCA_050633905.1 Geminicoccales bacterium | reverse complement strand
CGAATCTCATCGCCCGCTCCATATTTATCAGTGACTTAGCGGATATCGGGTCGGCCTAAAGAGTTACCTGCAGGGGTCGGAGTAACTTCTGGGTAACTGATTTTATTGTTGTCGTTCCATTTGGTGGCAGGATGAAGATTGGCCTTCGAGCGTATTGTTCGACTGATCCAAGCGAAATCTAGCCAGAATTTTTCGAAGTCCCGTTCGGTTTGCAAAGTGATCAAGCATCGCCACCGGTAAACCGTCGCCCAACAGCACCCCGCCCACCAAGCCTCGACAGCTCGCCGTGGTCGTTGGGAATCGTTGGGTGGGGGATCGGATCTGGGGTGTAGTTAGCTGTTGAAACCCTTCGCTGTGGGCCTAAGTTGGAGATCCGCAGTGAGGGATATTACAATGTCGAAACATTCAATCTACACCATGGCGTTTTCTAAAGTTTATCCGCATCTCGTTGCAAAGGCAGAGAAAAAAGGGCGTTTGAAGTCAGAGGTCGACGAGATCATCTGCTGGCTCACAGGTTACGATCAGCGTGAGCTGGAGAGGCAATTGGAAATCCAAACTGACTACGAGACCTTCATTGCCGAGGCGCCAAAACTGAACCCCGCGCGCTCAAAAATTAAAGGGGTTGTCTGTGGCGTTCGTGTCGAAGATGTCGAAGAGCCTATCATGCGAGAGATCCGCTACATCGATAAGCTGGTCGATGAACTCGCAAAGGGCAAATCGATGGAGAAGATCCTCCGGGGTTGATCGGTCAAGTCTTGGCGTTCGGGGAGCGCCCTATCCATCGAGCTTGATTCATCCGGAAACACCCTTCAGGCGTTCATTCTCGTTCTGCAGCCCTCATCGCTAAACGAGAATTTTCTCACAAAACATGGTCCAGGTTGAGGGAAGCAGGTCACTGATTATGTCGTCGGCGTCGCTCGCAGCGACCGGAGCAGGAGGCCAAGACCGCCGAAGGCGAGGATGAGCATGGTGATGAACTCGAAGGCGGTGACGTTATGCACCCTGAAATTAACAGACGAGATCACGCCGACGATGAACGATGCCGACGAACCAACGGCCAATAACCAGCCTGGAAGACTGCGGCTGTTATAAAAAATCAGGCCAACGCCTAGAATAAAGGGCACAAGAATCATGCCGCCGGTCACACCGAACTGACCGACATTGAACAGGCTGTGGCGAAAACCGAACGACGAGCGCACGCTAACTGAGGAAAGCAGCATGTAAAACCCGGCGCACATCATCACAAAGCCCAACCAAAAAGGCCCCGTCCCTCCCGGTGTCCCGCCAGCTCCACGCATGAGAAAAACCTTTTCCTGGTCAGATCGAGCCCGAACTATACCGCCCAGTGCCGCCATGAGAACCCTTCGCCAGGGTTTCTCATCAGGGAATCAACCGTTATCAGGAAACAGCTCTCCGCCATTGCGATTCTGCCCGATGAAACCAAGCACAGTCCAAGCATCACCGCCTGACGGAGTCCATCGGGTGGGTTTGGTCGCGCGCCGCTAAAAAGAACGGTGTGTTGTCGGGCCCACATCTACGCAGGACCACCCCGCCAGCCCACCATCTGGCGGTGCTGCAGGAAAGTGGGCTGGTTCGACCTGATCGGAAATCGCCCCACGCCAACGTTGATCCAGCGCCGTTCGCGGCGTATCGAACCAGCCCGTCCAAATCAGCAAGCAATCGACGTCTAAGCGGTCATGCCCAGGGGTCTTTCAAGGTCGGCTAAAGCCATATTTGGCTTTCACCACCTCACGAATGATTTCTTCTTGTTCGCCGGCCATTTCGAAACAGTTGGTCGCTTGCAGCTTGACGGCATCTGAGCGTGCGTCGGCAGTGAGGAGATAGGACCATCTGGCGGCATGGGTTCTGGCCATCTGGTCGACCATATCCGCCGCTAGGTCCTTTGAGATCTTGCCACTTGCAAGCTGGATCGCGGCCGTTTTGGCATCGCTTGCTGCGGCAGCGTAGAATTCCACCTTGTTGGGCGTACCCGACGCTAGATCGGAGGATGCTCGATGAAAGCCTGCACAACGTGCGTGGTTCTCAACTTGTTCGAAGACCGCATCACTATTCGGGCCAAGATTCTCTGTTTGTATTAGTGAAAGATAGGGCGAAGCCGGCTTCTCTTGCAGAGAGCAGGCCGCAACAAGAGCCACTGTCGCAAGCATGATCGTCCAACGCATCTCAAATCTCCCCTTTCCCGTACTATGGGTCCAGGATTGCAGCAAAAGATTGAGAATAGCTGAAGGTAATCAGTGTACTTGCTACGGAGAGACCATTCTTCTATTCGGACGACAAAGCTGTCAGGCGGATTGTGGACGAAGCCAGGAGCCAAAGACCGCCCAGCCTCGTGATCTGGAATCCTGCTCCTCAGCTGACTGGCGCCTATGTTGCTCATCCCGTGCTTCAAGGATGGCTCGCTGGTGATCTAGAATTTGCACCAGCTGGTCTTGCTCTTCACCTGCTTCAAGTTCCGATTCGGGACCGGCAACATGATGGTCTCGATCACGCTCTTTCGTGGCGATGGCCGCGAGCGCTTTCTTCGGTGGCACGATGGTCATGGCTTGGGCGCTGGGTGGCCGCATCTCGAGGCCTAGATCACGGCTGATCTCACCGGCTTTCGCTTCCAATTCCTTCGAGAGCCCCGGATCATGTGCACGAAAATCTTCGGCCATCCGAAGGAAGTCTTGCACAAGCTGTTCCGCACCCGACATGTCATGGGTCATTATCACAATTCCTTGCCAATAACGAACCAGGATGATCCGCCTAAGTTTCCCTTCGACTTATGTTTACAAGCCTAAGGTTAAAATATTCCTTACCATCACGAAATTGTGTGTTATTTGCACACCAAAAGACAGGGGGTTGAATTCCATCGTCTCGTCTTTTTAACAGAGGCTCATCCGAGAAATTACCCAATGATTCTACCAATTCGCAGCCTGCTTTAGCGTCGCTATCAGACTTGAAGCGTCTTCCCCGTCGCATCGCCGCCAAGATCGAACAACGTCCGATGTGATGCCATATAAGCCTGGCCAGCATCTCCTTCGACGACCAAAAGCCTGATGTCGAAAAGCGCGGCTATCTAAATGAGGTTATCTAGAAGTTTCGCCGCCGCATCCTCAGTCAGTTCGACCGGATTGCCGCCTGCTGTAGGATCGCATGGCGCCATCCTGGCCATGGTCTGGATCTGGTTGCGCGTGACCCCAATGTCACGAAGCTTGTCCGGCACGTTCAGCTCGTCTCGAAGGGCCAGGATCATCTCGAAGAAGCCATCGAAGCCACCCTCTACGCCGAGAAAAGCCGAGAGGCGTTCGATCTTCGGCTCGATCGCAGCGCGGTTGAAGGTCAGCACTGCGGGCATGACAACGGCATTGGTCATGCCGTGATGGGTATTAAAGAGAGCGCCGATGGGATGGGAAAGCGCATGGATGGCGCCGAGGCCTTTTTGGAACGCCGTCGCCCCCATGGCAGCAGCGCTCATCATATGGCCGCGCGCCTCTAGGTTCGACCCATCCTTGTAGACCAGGGGAAGATTGTTCTTGACCAGACGCATGCCCTCGAGCGCGATGCCTTCGGACATCGGATGGTAAAACGGCGAACAGTAAGCCTCAAGGCAATGGGCAAAGGCGTCCATCCCCGTCCCAACTGTAATCGCCCTTGGCATACCGACAGTAAGCTCCGGATCAACAATCACGATCGCGGGGAGGATTTTGGGGTGAAAGATCACCTTTTTGATATGCTCGTCCGAATTGGTCAGCACGCTCGCTCGGCCAACCTCGGAACCGGTGCCCGCGGTGGTCGGCACCGCAACGATCGGCGCAATAGCGTCGCTATCGGCTCTCGTCCACCAGTCGCCAACATCCTCGAAGTCCCAAACCGGGCGTGTTTGTCCTGCCATGAACGCCACGAGCTTGCCAAGATCGAGGCCTGAACCACCGCCAAAGGCCACCACACCATCATGATCACCAGCTTTGAACGCCTCAATGCCGGCATCCAGATTCTGGTCAGTGGGATTCGATTGCACATCGGCGAAGAGCGAGGCGCTCAGCCCCGCTCCGAGCAACCGATCGAGCGCGTCCCTCGTGATTTTTTGGTCTTTTAGGCCTGTATCCGTCACCAGCAATGGCTTGGTGATTCCAGCGGCTTTGCAGGCATCCGCCAGCTCGGCGATGCGGCCGGCGCCAAACCGGATGGCAGTCGGGTAGCTCCAATTCGCGGTGATCGACATGAGCATTTAGGCTTTCTTCAGGTGATAAGACTTCGGTCGGGTAAGGTTGTGATAGCCGATCACGGAAAGAGCACCGCCCTTCCCCGTCTCCTTGCAGCCGGTCCAGCAAAGCGCGGGATCGAGGTAATCGCACCGGTTCATGAACACGGTGCCCGTCTCGATTTTGTTACCGATGGCAACGGCGCGATCGCTGTCCGTTGTCCAGAGAGACGCAGTGAGACCGAAGTCAGAATCATTCATGAGATCAACGGCTTCTTCGTCATTCTTCACCCTCATAATGCCGACCACCGGCCCAAAACTCTCATCTCGCATCACACGCTGGGTGTGATCGACATCGACCAGGATCTGTGGGGCCAGATAGGTACCGCCATCATCTTCTTTGAAGCCGTCGCCTGCGATCAGAGGCTTGGCACCCGCAGCGACGGCCTCGCCGATCTGCGCGCGCACCTCATCGGCAAAACGCCGATGCGCCATGGGTCCAAGCGTGGTGGCTTCGTCGAGTGGGTTGCCCAACTTGTAGCCTTCGACGATCGCAACGGCCTTATCGATAAAGCTGTCGAACAGGGTATCAGCGACATAGATGCGCTCGATGCCACAGCAGCATTGGCCGGAATTGAACATCGCCCCGTCAATCAATGTCTCAACCGCCGCCTCCAGATCCGCATCCTCACAGACATAGCCCGGATCCTTGCCGCCAAGCTCCAGCCCAATCCCGGTGAACGTCCCGGCTGCGGCACGCTCTATTGTTCGCCCGCCACCAACCGACCCGGTGAAGTTCACATGATCAAAATTGCCGGCGGCAATGAGCTTTTCTGTGGTCTGGTGATCGAGAAAAATGTTGGCAAAAACATCCGGGGGCAGCCCGGCCTTCTCGAAGGCCTCGACGAACCGTTCGCCCGTCAAGAGCGTCTGGGTCGCATGTTTCAGCATCACCGCATTGCCGGCGATCAACGCCGGCGCGATGGTGTTGATCGCAGTCAGGTAAGGATAGTTCCAAGGCGCCATCACAAAAACCAGGCCGGCGGGTTCTCTGGTGATCGACCGATGAAAGTTCTCGCTGTCCTCGATCAGGACCGGCGCAAGTGCCTCGCTTGCGATATCGGCCATATGATAGGCGCGCTCTTCGACCCCGCCGATCTCCCCACCATAACGCACCGGGCGCCCCATCGACCAGGCGATCTCGGGCACGATCTCATCGTTCATGTCCCGAAGGGCGGCAATGGCCGACCGCACGATTTTTACCCGAGCGTCCAGTGGCATGCTGGCCCAATCACGCTGGGCTACCCGCGCCTTGGCAAGTAAGGCCTCGGCGTCTGCCTGTTCGGCTACGGGCCGCTCAGCATAGACCGACCCATCGATCGGCGAAATGAGCTTTAAGCTTTGGGTCATGACGGCATTCCAGGGTTAACGAACCGGCCACAGCAAGCAACGCCATGGAGGCACAGCTTGGGTAAAAGCTCACAGTCTAAATCCATCACTGATCGAGATCGCATCTTGGACGGCCTTGGTTAAGTCATTGTTAAGATCACATCGCCTATGCTCACATCCAAGCATGGCTGGTAAGGACTTAAACGCACTCCAGATGAAAAGGAAAGCGGCCGCGATGTTTGGCAATTGCAAAAGCTGGCAGAATTAAATGCTCAATCCTGGCCATCTGCTGTAGATCTATCGCCGTTGGCGAAATCCAGGCTCAACCGCCCCTTCGAAAGTTGCTTCCTTAACGGCCATCACCTTGGCAAGAGGCGGGCCTTCACGGCAAAGCTCGATCATATCACGAACCGGCTGTTCCGGACCGGCGAGCACGGCTTCAACCGAGCCATCAGCCAAATTGCGTACCCAACCATCAAGGCCGAGACGCGTCGCCTCACGGATGGTCCAGCCGCGGAACCAGACGCCCTGAACGCGACCTTCGATCCGAAGAATGACCTGATGAGCGGCAGCGCTGATCATCAAAGGTCGATCTCGACGACACCATCCGGCTCGGCAGCGCGGGATTGGCAAAGAATGATGGTGTGTTCCCGCTGCTTTCTGGACAGGACGAAATCCCGATGCTCGACCTCACCGGCGACCAAGCCACAACGGCAAACGCCACAGAGACCATCGGAACATTTGATATCGATGGCGAAACCCTGCTCATTCAAAACATCCGCCGCTGAACGATCGGCAGGCACGCGAACTTCCCGCGCTGATTTCTTAAGCTGAAGCGTGAATGGAAAATTCTCATAGTCCGGCACCTCCGGCACTGAGAAATATTCGAGATGCCTTGTTTCTTGTGGGAAGCCAGCATTCTCAGCTGCCGCCAGCACCGACTGCATGTAGCGATCCGGCCCACAGACATAGACATGCGAGCCTTCGTCATAGCCCACCAGAACGAGATCCAGATCGGCGCGTGTCCCTTCATCCGAACAATGGAGATGAACCCGGTCTTTCCAAGCGACGTTGTCGAGATCCTGCAGGAAGCCTGCCGTTGCGCGAGATGTGAAGGAGTAATGCATCTCGAAGTCCCGGCCCGCCCCATGGAGTTCGTGGGCCATCGCGATCATCGGGGTGATGCCGATACCGCCGCCCAGCAAGAAGCTTTTGTTGGCTGACAAATCCAAGGGAAAATGGTTGATCGGCTTGGAAATGAAAATTTTCCGGCCCTCGGAAAAGATCCGGTGCATTAACTTCGAGCCCCCTTTCCCGTCCTCCTCGCGCAGCACGCCAATCTCGTAGGAGAGAAGTTTGGCCGGATCTCCGGCCAGCGAATACTGGCGGAGGAATTCGGGGGCGACGACGATGTCGATATGGGCGCCTGCGGTCCAGGGTGGAAGCGGTGAACCATCTGGCGAGACAAGCTCATACTTTGTTGTATTGGGAGACATTGGCTCCGCTTTGGCGACCTGAACCCGGATGACCGGCGCGTCGCCCTCGATCCGGTATTCATGGGCCAGCCCCTCGGTTTCGCCTTTCCTGACCCGGGCCTGGTAGGCCTCTGCGGTGATCAGTGCCTCATAGGCCTCGATCCCTTTTTCGCGATCCATCGGAAACGGAAAAGGCCAGGGATGCGGGGCAAGATGGGCAGGATAGACCGCAAGCGTTTGATCCTCGTAGCGAAGATCGAGGTTTTTCTGTAACCCTCTGGCATTCAACGGCTTTCCAGTCGGTCGATAGCCGCCATCCTCCTCGATCTCCAGGTCCCACCACCATTTCTTGACCGGATTCAAGCCCCCGCGCCCCAACGTGTCGTCCAGCTTCGCAAGGTATGGCGCAGCCCCCGGCAGCTTCATCGCGGCGAAGCGGAAGGGCTTCTCCGAGAAAAGCCCCTCCAGGTTCCACGGGCAGGTCTTCATGCAACGCCCGCACATCGCACCACCTTCGGTCGTAATGCGGTAGGTGGCGCATTTCTGGCTGTCGGATTTCCAGATCTCATAGCCGTTGAACATCAACTTTGGACCTGCCGTGATCGCCCCTGATGGGCATTCGCGTGCACATTTATTGCAACTCTCGCAAAAACGCTGCAGGCCAAAATCGATCGGCTTGTCGTGGGCAAGCGGCATGTCGGTGGTCACCACGCCGGACTTCAATCGCGGTCCCAAGAATGGGTTCAAAATAACCTCGCCGATCCGGCTGACCTCGCCAAGGCCCGACAGCAAGAGCAGTGGCGGCTGCAGCACCTCGCCATCCAGCACAGTATGGGCTTTCGCCGAATAGCCGAGATCACGAATATGCTTTGCGATCACGCCGCCAAGCAGGGAAAACCGGAGATAGGCGCGCATGGATTGCGCTACCGAGATCCAGTCATCGCCAGACGCCCCCTCCATGGTCTCGTATCCCTGATCGATGATCATCGAGACCGCATGACCATGCGGCGGGTCAATAGGATCGCCAACCGCATCGTGGGAGTACCAGGTCCAGTCGGGACAGCGGGACATGCCGACCGCATCGACACCCAGAAAATAGCAAGTGGCCTTGATGTTCTCAGCATTGCGGACAGGGTCCGTGGCCGTGGGGGCAATCGCTGGCGCAGGTTCGCCATCTTGAAGCAGCACAAAAGCACCGAGCGCCCGTCGTTGCGCCATGGAAGGCGCTGCCTTCCGCGCATAATGGCCGTTCTTCGCTCCTTCCTGAACAGTCTTGCCCATATCGCCAAACTGCGCGCGGGCGAACATATCGGTGCGCTTCGGCACGCGCGCGACCCGAGCCTCGTCGATATAGGTCGTCGGCGTCTCGACCCGCTTCAGCGTCTCGAACGGATGAGCGCCATCGACATAGCGGCGACGAGCAAAGGCCTCGCGGTTGAAGGCATTCTTGGCAAAGCCCTTGCCCAGGAGCCAGGCAGGCCCGTGCGTTTGATGTCGATCCTGCTCGTCAAGCGGGACTAAAGGCTGGTCAGCCCAAAGCGCGAAGGTCGTGCTCACGGCGGCCAACCCGAAACGCTCCCCCACATAAGGATTGACCAACCGCCCCGCCTCTACCGTCACGAGCCCTGCTGCCACCGCCAGGCGATTCAGATCGATGTCGGCGGCCGACCCGGTATGGGCGCGGGCTTCGAAACCGAGAAGCCGGATGTAATTCGCGATGACCACGGCGGTCTCGGCGGCACGCAGGCAGGCGCGCGCTTCTTGCGCATCCATGATCCACTCGGTCCCCGGCTCATGAGGATCAGGATCCCGGGGATACTCATACAGAAAAACGATGACGTAGCGATGGCCATCGATGGTGGTTGGCGGGGCCTCCATGCTCTCCTTCAGATCTGCCATGATCATGTCGATGCCGGAAGCCAGCGTCTTGGTTTGCCGTGTGCGCAAATCCTTGGCCAGCCGATCGATAGCCGGGTTGCGCATGGGTGCCTTGAGCAGACATTCATCAGATAATTCAGCAACACCGACCATGGAGGCATCAGAAAAATACCCGAACGCTTTTAGATGCTCCGCACGCTCCTTCGGGTCATCCGGGCAGCCCGCCTTCGCCTTATTAACGAGACCGTCACGGATCGCATCAAGCATCGCCTGATACTCGCCCATCGCCCCCAAAACCGAAGGCGACGCATCCCTTCTATGGAAAGAAATCGGTGTCATGGGGGGGAGCGTGTCGAGTTTGGGCTTCGTGTTGGCTCGAGCAAGTCGCTCGAGGGGATAGGGTCCCAGATGCACCGGACGATGCTTGTCGGAGAAAAACCTGAGCGTCATCGAAATGCAAACCTTCGGTGAGGATAGAGGTCTTACGCCTAGGATGCCCGCCAGGGTCACGCTAGGCAACGCTTCATGCCCACAACCTGTAAACGAACACATGGACAGGCAGCACATACTGGGCTAAGCAACTTTTCATGAGGCGTAGGAGCACGCGCATCGATTTTGGCTCAAAAAAACCAGCATGTTATCGCTGCACAAAACGACGACATTGCACAACACGCTTTCAAAGCGATTAACGTCATGCAATGGCATGATCAAAGAAAACATTGGCCGCTTACTTCGCGATGACTTGTCGGCCGCTATCGGGGATTTGACGAATGACGACGATTTCAGCACACGGCGTCAAGGACAAGGATTTTTCCAAGAGCGACATTGATCTTGGTCTCCTCGACAAGGCCAACCCCAAGGTTACGCCTCTTGGCAATCTCAAAGTCGACGTTTCCCGCGCGGGCGGCGATGCCGCAACCATTGAGGATGTCGCGCCCGATACCATCGTGGAGGTGACCCTTGAGGGCGATCTTCAGTGGATCACGACCGTCGAACGGTTGAAGCAGAAATTTCCGGACCAATCCGACCGTTCAACCAGTGCCGGTCGGGACGCGTTTCGATTGCCGACCCATCTGGGACAAACAGCCCTTCGCGGCGGTTCCGGCGGTCTCAAGATTGCCAATGCCGCATTCTTCAATCTTGATCTCGACGATCTCATCAAGAAGCTCAACCCTGCCGGCAAGGTGGGGGAACTTGCCGGTAATGCCCTCGGCCGCGAGCTCGCTGGTTGGTTCGACGATCATCTGATCGAGAAGCCCGGCCTCTACTGGCTCGACCCTGCGAGCGACGGCATCAAACTCGATAGGCCAGTAACGGAATTACCTGCTGCTGGAGACGACAAACCACCCTATCTCCTGTTCCTGCACGGCACGATATCGAACACCGAAGGCAGCTTTGGCGGCCTTTGGACGGAGAACAAGGATGTCTGGGGCCGCATCGTCGATCGCTATGACGGGCGTATGCTGGCACTTGAGCACCACACGCTCGCTAAGAGCCCCATCGAGAATGCGTTAGCCGTTATCATGGCATTGCCGAAAAAGGCGCGCCTGCACATCGTCAGCCATTCGCGCGGCGGCATGAT
This sequence comes from Geminicoccales bacterium, assembly GCA_050633905.1. Taxonomy (GTDB): domain Bacteria; phylum Pseudomonadota; class Alphaproteobacteria; order Geminicoccales; family Geminicoccaceae; genus JANQPX01. The sequence continues at coordinate 26,476 of JBOEHJ010000075.1, read as the reverse complement.
CGGCGAGCTGCTTTGCCGCGCCGGGCGCCTCGAAGGCGCACTCTTCGACAGTGACGACGATGAGCTCCTTGCCGGCGAGGGCTATGAGCAACAGAGAGCGGATCTCACGATCCTCCGCGACTTGCTGGCGACAAGAGAGATCATGGTCGAACGCTTCGTGCGCGTCGCCTGTCCTGCCGCTGGCACCACGCTCGCCGACGGCAAGCTTGACGACTGGCTGTCCACGCTGATGAACGTCATCGGCAAACTCGGCCTGGATGCCTCCGTCTTCTATAACTTCATCCGCGGCTTCCTGCTTGCTGTGGTCGAGACCCGCACGGAGCCTGAACATATTCCAGGGCTCGAAGCGATGATGCCGGGCTCACCGCTCACCAAGATCCTGAACCGCCCTGATGTCATCACCTCAGCCGACCTTTCTGTTATCGCCGGCGACATCGAAGGCGAAGGCATCCTGCATCGCCTCGGCGTCTGGCTGACCGATCGCTACTATCCAGGCGACCATGATCTGGTCGTCGACACGGCCTCCATGTATGGCGGCATGCAGCGTGTTCAGGGTCGCTCCAGGCGATATTTCGAAGATGGTCCAGATGTTTACCACTTCCGCTATTTCAAGAACGAAAGCACTGCTGATCGAGTCTGGACCGGGCTCAGCTACAACAACACCAAGTCTGGCGAGCCGCCGGCAGATGTATCGGGCTTCTTGCCAATCCCAAGCTCGGACGAGCTCGAAGACCTGAGATCGCGTTCAGCCACGCCGCATCCCACCGTCTTCATGCTGCCAGGCATTCTCGGCTCGGAACTGCGCTACGATGACAAGCGCATCTGGATGAGCCTAAAGCAAATTTTCAAAGGCCGGCTGGAACGCCTCGATTTGCATCGGGAAAATCCCAAGGAAATCGAAGCGTTTCGTATGTTCCCGAAATTTTACCGGGACCTCGCCAAATATCTCTCCAACAGTCACAACGTCGAACCGTTTCCCTATGACTGGCGCCTTTCCATGCGGGACGAAGCCAGGCGTTTCGCCGCCAAGCTGGCAAGCGAACTCGATGGCAATTCCTTACCTGTGCGCATCGTCGCGCACTCCATGGGCGGCCTGGTGGCGAGGCTCGCCTTTGCCCTCGATCCCGATCTCTGGCGCAAATTCCAGGCTAAGGAAGGCTGCCGCCTGATCATGCTGGGCACGCCCAACCGTGGCTCATTCAGCATCGCGCGCATGTTAATGGGTAAGGAGCAGACGACAGGGCTGCTTGCCTTGCTCGATTTCGAACATAGCGAAAAAGAGCTCCTCAACCTCATTCGGCGTTTTCGGGGTGTGCTTGAACTTCTGCCCGCCGATAGTCATCACGACTTCTTCGATGAGCGTATCTGGAAACTGATGGATGAGGTGGACGGCAAAGGTTGGCAGGAACCGATTGCCGGCGATCTGAGCGATGCAAGGGAAACCTGGCGCCTCTTAGACAACGCGCCGCTGGACAACGACCGCATGATCTATATCGCTGGTCAGGCTGATGCGACGCCCATCGATATGTCGATCGACGCGGGTAAGGTTCGCTTTCGCGCAACGGGCCAGGGCGACGGCAGGGTGCCTTGGGAGACCGGTATTCCCAAGGATATGCCCTCATACTTCGTTCAAGCATCACATGGCGATCTGCCCCGCCATAAGAGCGCTTTCGGTGGCTACCTCGAATTGGTGCAGCGCGGGACCACAGGGCTGCTTAGCGATAAGCAACCAACGTTGCGCGGTGCCACCGTACCCTTCGATCTTCCGGACGATACCACCCCAATCTACCCGGACCAGGAGGCCTTGGAAGCCGCATCGCTCGGCGCTCATCCCCGTTACGCAACCTCGAGAGAGACCGCAAGGCCGGTCACCATCCAACTGCATCTCGGCAATCTCTCCTTCTCGCGCTTTCCGGTCATGGTCGGTCATTACGAACAAGACAGCCTGAACGGCACCGAGAAACTCTTGGACAGAACGCTTAAAGGACGTCTCGACGAGCGCCGGCGGCGCGGCCTGTATCCCGGCCCGATCAACACGGCTGAAGTGGTGCTCGATGATGAGATTTTCCCGCCCGGCGCCGTCATTATCGGGCTTGGCGAGGTTGGCGGCCTTACCGGCGGTAAGTTAAAGCGCGCATTGCTCCATGGGCTTCGCCGCTACTGCCTCACCATGGATGAAAAGACGGAACACGAGCAGGGCAAGAAAGGCCGTTTTGGACTGAGCACGCTGATCATCGGTTCCGGCGCAGATGTTATGGGGACGGAGGATGCGCTTGCCGCCCTACTCGATGCGCTCCTGGAATTGCAGCAAGCAGATCAGCTCGGCGGCTTGAACCACGTCGATGTCATCGAGCTCTATGAAGATCGGGCAATCGCCGCAATGCGTGCCCTTGCCAAGCTTAATAAACAGCCCCGCTATGCGGCCCATCTGAACATCGAGCTCAAGCTCGCGGAGGGCGAAGGTGGTATCCGCAAGATCGTTCTCGAGAAACCGCGGGATTGGGCAAGGCGCATCCAGATCAAGGAGATGGACGTCGCGGGCGGCCGGCATCGCGGCCTTCAATTTTCCGTCTTGACCGGACGGGCGCGCATCGAGGATATCGCGGTGCCCGATACGCTCAAACTCGCCGATGCCTTCGTCAGGGCAGCGATCGAGCAAACCCGATTTGACGGCCGCTCCAGCCCCGGACGAACGCTCTTTGAATTGCTACTTCCAAGAAGGCTAAAGCTGGCAAGCGACGAGGACGAAGATGTCGTGCTCATGCTGGATCAGTTCGCCGCCGGCTATCCCTGGGAGCTGATGGAAGACCCGAGCGGCGACGATGACAGACCGCCTGCCATTCGTGCAGGCCTCATCCGCCAACTTCACGATAAGAGCTTCAGGCCAGATGTCCCGCCCACCACACAACATTCCGCCTTGGTGGTCGGCGATCCCGCGCCGAACAACCCTGACCCAAGGTTTCCCGCCCTTAAAGGTGCGGTCGTGGAAGCGCAGACGGTGGCGGCCTTGATCAGCCGCGCCGGCTATGCCGTTACCGAGGAAATACAAACACTGCCAACCTCAGTACTTGCCACGCTGATGAACGAGCCTTATCGGATCATGCATCTGGCCGGCCATGGCGTGTTTGAGGAAAATCTTGACGAGGACATGTCCGAAAAGGGCGAGAAAGACACAGCTAAAAAGCCATGTCTGAAAACCGGCATGGTCCTTGGTGATGGCTTGTTCTTGACCCCAGGTGCCGTCAGACAACTGACCCAAGTGCCGGAGCTGGTCTTCTTGAACTGCTGCTATCTCGGTCGGGTCGACGTCAAGGCGGAGCGACAGACGACGACGCAATTTCATGAACTTGCTGCCAATCTCGCGACCCAGTTTATCAAAACTGGCGCAAGAGTAGTGATCGCCGCCGGTTGGGCTGTTGATGATGCTGCCGCCAACACTTTTGCAGCCACATTCTACCGGGCAATGCTGCAGGGAAAATCGAGGTTCATCGACGCGGTCACGGAAGCGCGCAAACAGACCTTCATGGCTCATCCTTACACCAACAGCTGGGGCGCCTATCAGGCCTATGGCGACCCGGATTTCACGCTGAACGGCAGGGCATCGGGGAATGGCGACGGTGCAGCCAAATGGTATCACCCCTATGAGGCCGAACTCGCCTTTACCGAGCTGGCGCAATGGGCGCAAACCGCAGCGAATACCAAGCCCGCCGATCTTAGGCGTCGTTTCGCCAGCCTTTGGCAAAGCACGGATCCCAAATGGCGGGATAGGAGCAACATCCTCGCCGCCAAGGCAAAAGCCGCTGGTGAACTCGGCCTCTTCCATGTGGCGATTGAAGCCTATGACGAGGCAATCAGCGGTGAGACATCGGATGCGCCGATCCGAGCCATCGAGCAACGCGCCAATCTCCGTGGACGCTATGCCGTGCATCTCGCCAAAGGTAAGGCCACACAACAAAATCTGCCCTGCCCTCAGCCTCTGGACATGATCATCGCTTCTTGGCGCGAGCTCGAGCGCTTGTCGACCCTGCAAAGCAAGACGGCGGACAGTAAGCCGGATATCGAACAGCTCAACCTTTTGGGCAGTGCCGCGAAACGCGCGAGCCAGCTTTATGTCAAAGCCAACAGAACCGCCATCGATCTTCAGCTCGAACCCACCGAGACGTACAAAACAAAAGCCGAGCGGGACGATGCAAGAGAAGAGCTTAAAGACGCCATCGCCAAGACCTTCATTTTGGATAACCTCGATCGAAGCGATTTTCCGAGCGAACAGCTCGACTGGCTGAGGAAATCCGCTGAGCTTTACAAGAAGGCGCATGATGAGGACAACAAGAAGGCCTACGCGCTCACCAATTGGCTGACGATGTGCGCCTTGATCCACCTGCGCGATGGCAAGATCGATGCTCCGACACTGAACCAGCAGAAACGATTGCTGGCGGACGCCGCAGGTTCTGAGAAGGAAGCCGACGACAAAAAGGCTAGCTTTTGGTCACTGGCATCGATTGGCGATCTCGCCTTGACGAAGCTCCTGATTTCCAGCGCGGACAGGTTCATCAAGGCCAAGGGCAAGGACAAGCGCGGGAAGCCTTATAAAGACGCCTTCGCCAAATCGGTGACATCTGAGCAAGAGGAGATCGCTAAAGCTTACCTCGCTGCTTGGCAACGTGGCGGTTCAATCTTGAAAATGAGTTCCACATTGGAACAACTGGATTTCATCATCGACGCGCTCGCCATCGGCCAGTCGGAGAGCAAGTTCGAGCGGCAATGCTTAAGTGCAGCGCTTCGCGATGTCGCGGAAGCAATCGACCGCAAGATGGCATCCAAGGGTTAATGCAGCAAGGGCTGCCCAAGGGCAGCCTCACCACCACCCACCGACTAAAAAACAGCCACTGCCGCTGGCTGCGGATTGACAGATCAGCACTCACCGGTTGAGCTTGTGAAATCGAGCGCCTCGTATCAATCGGAGACTATTTAGATGAACGATATCGCCCTTCCCCGTGCGACCCAAGCTGCCGGTGTCGGCGCTGACCGGCCAAAAGGGCTGTCCGACGATGAGCTATTGGAACTCGTCCAGCGGCAAACCTTCCGTTTCTTTTGGGATGGGGCGCATCCGGTCTCAGGCCTCGCGCGGGACCGGACCAATGTCCAGGACAAATACGGCCCGGAAGCTATGGCCATCGGCGGCACCGGCTTCGGCGCCATCGCGATTGTTGTGGCGGTCGAACGTGGCTGGGTGACACGGGCCGAAGCCGTCGATCAACTCCTTAAAATGGTCAAATTTTTGCATCTCGGCGCCCACTTCCATGGCGTTCTGCCTCACTTCATGCATGGCACCACGGGCGCTGCGATCGCGTTTTCCCGAAAGGATGACGGCTCTGATGTGGTGGAGCAGGCGTTCCTGATCGGCGGGCTTTTGGTCGCCAGGCAATATTTCGACGGGGACGGCAAGGAAGCCGAGCTTCGGGATCGGATCAACGTCCTTTGGAACCAGACCGAGTGGAATTGGCACACCCGTGATGGCCGCCACATCATGTATTGGCATTGGTCACCGAACCAGGGCTGGGGCATGGATTTCGAGATCCGTGGCTGGAATGAGTGCCTGCTCACCTACGTCCTCGGCGCGTCGTCGAACACCTACCCGATCCAAAAAGAAGCCTATCACCGCGGCTGGGCGATGGGGCGCGTCTTCAAGAACGAGCGCGACTATTACGGCATCAAGCTGCCGCTCGGCCCCGATTTCGGCGGCCCGCTCTTTTGGACACAATATTGCTTCATGATGCTCGATCCCAATGGGCTGAAAGACCGCTACGCCGATTATTGGGAGCAGAACACCGCACACACCCTGATCAATCGCGAACATTGCATCTTGAACCCGAACGGCTTCGAGGGCTACGGCAAACATTGCTGGGGCCTGACCTCATCGGACAACCAGAAGGGGTACGCCGCCCACCAGCCGCGCCGCGACCTCGGCGTGATCACGCCGACAGCCGCACTTTCAGCTTTCCCTTATACACCCGATCATTCGATGGAAGCGCTTCGCCATTTCTACGACGAGCGTGGCGACCAGCTCTGGCGGGAATACGGCTTTGTGGATGCCTTCAACCCGACCGAAAAATGGGTCGCCGACACCCATCTTTCGATCGATCAAGGCCCCATCGTCGGCATGATCGAGAATTACCGCACCGGCTTGATCTGGAAACTCTTCATGAGCTGCCCTGAGGTTAAGGAAGGTCTCAAAAAACTCGATTTCGACAGCCCGCATATGCATGTCAATGTCAGTTGAACAACACTACGGATAAATAACCTATAAGGTGGTATAAACAGCTTGCGCATGTAAAACTTTCCCGGGTATCAACGACGTTCTCATCTATCATAAGTTGCTGAACGCTATGAGACGTCACCGATGACAGAGGCAGCGCGGAAGCCGATCGAGCAGATCGATGATGCGTCGCTTGACCGCAAGCTTGTCTGCCTTTCGGCTTGGCTGGAACGCACCACGGAGAAAGAGGGTCAGGCCGCCCAGGCCCGCGCCGTCCTGCCGGCAAGCGCCCTTACGGTCGGAACAGCGCTGGCGGCAGCCTTTCTCAGCATCGACGAACGCTGGTTCGGCTTCGGCATCTTCATCTGCCTGGCGTTGAGCGCCGTTGGCCTTTTTCTGGTTCAGCAGCGTCGCTATGGGGTCTGGCTCAGGGTCGCGCGCCGCCTCGAAGATGAACAAAAGGCGCTCTTGAAAACCGATACAGCCGATAAAGACGCCAAGATTGGTTGCTATACACCCGAACAGCTTGCCGATATTTTCGGCCCTAAAGAGCCGATCGGTTTCATGAGCGGTCCGGCGATTGGGTTCTATGCTGCCATGATGGCGCTTGCAATCCTCTTGGTGGTTTTTGCGCTCACCAAGGACGACGAGTTGCTTCACTCAAGAGCCCTGCCAGCCTATGAAACCGCACCTTCGGGCAGCAGCCGCGCTGTTTTCTAGTGGTGGTATAGCCACATCATTTGTTGCACATCGAGTTGTGACTTTGCACGCCTTATCAACCTGGTAGACGCTTATCCAGACGGAACGTCCGATGGTGTCATATCGGAAGGCTGTGGGGTGAGACCCGAACGCCCAGGGTTCCAAGGACCAGGGCAACGAGCCTAAGCGAGAAGGGTTAACAAGCCCTTTCCAGACGGGACTCGAGGCGAAATTGTCGCCATCGCCTGGAGAGCCTTAGAAGATCCGGGAAAGCCCTACGATCGCGGTACCGACACCGAAAGCAATGCCCATGATCATGCCGGTGATCATGATCGATATGCCGATAATTTGCAGGATAACCTTGTCTTCGTGACCCAAGGTCTGCTGGCAAAAGCCCATCGAAGCCCAAGCCCTGCCGCGCTTCGTGTCTTCTGTGATGTACTCATAGGCAGGCCGCGTGAATGGGCTGCGGTCTTCGTCGGAAAGACCTATTGTTTTCGCCATGCGATCATCCAACCTCGCTGAAAAATCAACGATATTGTCGTTCTTCCGATCGCTAAAATCAACCATAAATAGATATACCTTTTAGCCCGCTAGGACAGCTTTCTATCTTGCAACAATTCAATGAAGCATTCATTGACGATTGTCTTTAGCGAAAATTGTTGGAGTTCGACCCATGATCCGCCCCTGGTGGCAAAGCGCCGTCATTTACGAGATCTATCCCCGCTCCTTTCAGGACAGCGATGGCGACGGCATCGGCGACCTTGAGGGCGTGATCGAGAGGAGCGATTATCTAGCCTGGCTTGGCATCGATGCCGTCTGGCTGACCCCGATCTACCCCTCACCGATGAAGGATTTCGGCTATGACGTCGCCGATTACACCGGCATCCATCCCCTCTTCGGTGATTGTTCCGATTTTGACCGGCTGGTTGCGGCCCTTCATGCAAAGAATATCAGGCTGATCCTCGATTTCGTCCCCAACCACACGTCAGACCAGCATCCCTGGTTCCAAGAAGCCCTTTCTTCCCAAGAAAGCCCCAAGCGCGATTGGTACATCTTTCGTGACCCCAGTGACGGTGGCCCCCCGAATAATTGGGTGAGCATTGCTGGCGGCCCTGCCTGGACGCTGGATGAGGCGAGTGGCCAGTATTACTGCCATCGATTCCTAAAGGAACAACCCGATCTGAACTGGCGCAATTCCGAAGTTCGGGCCGCCATGTATGAGGCCATGCGCTTTTGGTTGAGCCGCGGCGTCGACGGCTTCAGGCTCGATGTATTCTGGCTCCTGATCAAAGACGACAAATTCAGAAGCGATCCGCTAAGCCCGGTCTATGCCACGGGCGAGCCCGATTTTCGCCGCATACTCGAGGTCTACAGCGCCGATCAGCCGGAAATCCACGAGATCGCAAAGGAGATGCGCGCTGTCGTCGCCGAATTCAGTGAAGAAAAGCTCCTGATCGGCGAAATCTACCTTCCACCGGAAAAACTCGTCACCTATTACGGCAAGAACAATGAAGGCCTCCACCTCCCCTTCAACTTCAACCTGATGTGGCAGGCTTGGCGGCCTGAGGCGTTACTTGCCTATATCAAGCGTTATGAGTCGGTACTGCCTCTCGATGGCGCTCCGAGTTGGGTGCTGGGCAATCACGATCAAAAGCGGATCGCCAGCCGGGTTGGTCCGGCGCAGGCTAGGGTCGCGATGTTAATTCTTCTCACCCTTCGCGGCACACCGACCCTTTATTACGGCGACGAGCTTGGTCTAGAGAATGTCGACATCCCCGCCGATCAGGGCCAGGACCCCTTCGGCCACGCCCATCCCGATCAAGGCCGCGATCCCGTTCGTTCCCCCCTACCCTGGTCAGCCGCCACCGGCGGATCGAATGCCGACGGTGCTGGCTTTACCAAGGGAAATCCCTGGCTTCCGCTCGGCGCCGACAATATCGAAAGAAATGTCGAAGCGAGCCAAGCCGATCCAGCCTCTCTCTTGAACCTCACCCGTCAAATCTTGACGCTGCGCCGCCAAGAACCGGCATTATCGCTTGGAGCTTGGTCCGAAGTGGCGATTGAGGGTGATGTGCTGGCCTATGCACGGGGCGATGACGGGCAACATTTCGTCATCCTGGCGAACTTGGACGCGACGCCGAAAACCGTACGCTTTCCTGATGCCTTCTCAGGCAGGCTGGAGCTTTCAACGCTTGGTGCACAAGCAGGGACGGCGATGGGCAGGGCCATCGATCTCGGCGCGGATGAGGCGATGATCATCCGAACGACACCGCCAGACGCATGAACAAGAGAGCCTGACCACAGCAAGAACGGGGGGTACAGAATTGGCGTTGATGGCTTTATGGCAGGCTCTTGCGCATTGGCCAGGGACGCTTAGGGAAAGATCAACGCCTTCGTCACTGAAGGCAGGTCCGGCATTAATTCCTATTTTTGATGGAACAGCAGCATTGCCGCGACGTCGTCAGCAGCAAAAGCATCTCAAAAACCAAACGAACCCGAAGCTAGCAACCAGCCTCAAAAAACAGCACCGCGTGCTACGAGTTGAGGTCTTCAAGCTTGGCTTTGGCGTCTTGGTCATCCGGGTTGAGGCTCAACACCCTCTCCAAGTCATCGCGCGCCGCGTCGGCATTGCCGGATTGGAGATGGGCTTCGGCGCGTTTAGTGTAGACCTGGGGGTCGTTTGGGTAGACCAGGAGGGTGCGATCGAGATCTTCGATCGCTTTTTCAGGAACACCTTTTTCGAGATAGGCGACGGCGCGGCCGAAATGGGCGGTGACAAGACCTTGCTGGAGGTCGAGGGCCTTATCGTAATCGGCGATCGCCTGATCGTATTGCTTTTGATTTAAATAAGCGAGACCACGATCTTTGTAGGTTTGAGCATAGTCGGGATCGAGTTCGATCGCCTTGTCGAAGTCGGTGATCGCCTGTTTCAAATCGCCGAGCCCACCATGGGCAGAACCACGGTTGCGGTAGGCGAGCGCGAAGCCTTCATCCAGCTCGATCGCCTTATCGTAGTCACGAAGTGACTGTTTCAGATCGCCTTTTGCGAAATAAGCGAGACCTCTGTCGTTATAGGCGTAGGCAAAGTTGGGAAGGCGCTCGATCGCCTCGTCCTGATCAGCAATAGCGCCCTCGATATCGTCGAGCATCATCTTGGCGACACCTCGATGATGATAAGCCGGCGCGAAATCGGGATCGAGCTTCAGGGCCTCGTTCTGATCCGAAAGCGCCTCGTCGATCTCCCCCAACTCACCATGGGCGGCACCCCGATAATGATAGGCAAGCGGCAGTTTCGGATCCAGACGCACCGCCTTTTCAGCATCCGCCAGCGCCTGGCTAAAGTCGCCCGCGCCCCGATGCGCCGCCGCCCGATAAGCCAGAGCCTTGGCGCGCTCCGGATCATCCAGCGTCAGCGTATCTAAAATAAAGGAACAACTATCGGCTGCAGCCCGATAATCCACATTTCCACCAAGGGCAGCCGCCACCTCACACCCCTCGACCCCATGCAAATCCCCTGCCGCTACCAGCGGCTGAGTTACTAGGATTGAGCTAAAAACCAGCGGTGTGATCATTCTCGAAATCATCGGATGTTCCTTCAGTCTTTCGTCACAAGCAAAGGCGAGTTCAGCCTTCGGGTGCCACCCGATAAAGGCCGCCGTTGCTGTCATCGGTTAGAATGTACAAGAAGCCATCGGGGCCGGTTCGAACGTCGCGGATGCGGCCGAGTTCTCCTTGGAGCAGGCGCTCCTCGGCAACCACTTTATCGCCTTCCATTTCAAGCCTTGCGATCAGCTGGAATTTTAGGGCGCCGACGAAGAGGTCTCCCTGCCATTCCGGGAAAGCATCGCCATCATAGAATGTCATGCCGGAGGGCGCGATCGATGGGTCCCAGAAATGGGCCGGCTGGGCCATGCCGTCCTGCTGGCGCAATCCCTTGCCGATCGGCTCGCCCGAGTAATTGATCCCCCAGGAAATGGCAGGCCAGCCGTAATTCGCGCCAGCCTCCACCAGATTGACCTCGTCCCCACCTCGGGGGCCGTGTTCCTGGGTCCAGATACGCCCGGTCTCGGGATGAACCGCCATGCCCTGCGGGTTGCGATGCCCGTAAGAAAAAATCTCAGGGAGTGCGTCGCTGGTACCGACGAAGGGATTATCGTCGGGCACGCTGCCATCCGGCTTGATGCGCACCACGCTGCCACCATGAGTACCAAGCCTCTGCGCGGTCTCCTTATTGCCGCGCTCGCCGACGGTCACATAGAGATCCCCCGCCGGATCAAAAGCAAGCCGCGACCCCCAATGCACGCCCCCGGTCGACGCAGAGTTGGACCGAAAAATCACCTCGACATCAGCCAAAGCTCCGTCAACCAACCGCCCGCGGGCGACCCGCGTGCTGGAGCGGCCGTCGTCGTCGATGCCGGCATAGGAGAGGTAGACCAGTTGATTGTCGGCAAAGGCTGGGTCAATTACGACGTCGAGCAGACCACCTTGCCCCTTGGCAAAGACTTTGGGCACACCGTCGATCGGATCGGGATCCAACACCCCGTCGGTCAGCTGACGAAGGCTGCCCGGACGTTCGGTGATCAGCATGGCGCCGTTCGGCAAAAACGCCATGCCCCATGGCGTGTTCAGGCCATCGGCCACCAACTCGACCTTGAAGCTCGCCTGCTCGGAGACGATGGTCTTGGCAGGCGGTGCAGGCGCCGTCTGCGCTGCGCAGCCGAGCGTGAAAAAGGCCGTTATGCTGGTGATCGCCGTTGTTGGTATCTTAAAGAGCTGACGCATTTTCCTGCCCAATCCGAATCTTTATGCCGATGCTCGACCGGCTAACGGAGGAACGAGCCTAATAATCCGCGAAGGAGTGACTTGCCGATATTCCGCCCGACCTGGCTACCAACACTGCGTACCACGCTCTTAGCCGCCGCTTCGAACACAGTCTGGCGATTGCTCCTGCGCGGACGGGAGGCACGTTCTGCCCTGGCACGCTCTTTTGCTAGCTTGGCCTGCTCTTTTTCACGTTTTGCCTTCTCCTTTTCTTTCAGCCGCCGCTCTTTTTCAGCTGTTTCAAACGCCTGTTCTTCTTCGGCGCGACGGGTCAGGATCTCATAAGCCGATTCGCGATCCAATGCCTCGTCATATCGCCCACCAACGGGGCTGGCAGCACGGGTCTGGGCACGTTCTTCCGGGGTTGCCGGTCCAATTCGGGACCAGGGAGGGCAGATTAGGGTCTGCTCAACAATACTCGGCACTCCCTTATCCTGCAGGGTCGAAACCAGTGCCTCACCGACGCCGAGCTGGGTGATGACTTTCTCGGTATCGAGCTTCGGGTTCTGGCGAAACGTGCCGGCTGCCGCCTTCACCGCCTTTTGATCCCTTGGTGTAAACGCTCGAAGGGCATGCTGAATGCGGTTGCCGAGCTGGCCGAGCACGCTATCCGGCACATCCAGCGGGTTCTGCGTAATAAAGAAAACGCCGACACCCTTGGAGCGGATCAACCGAACCACTTGTTCGACTTTTTCCAAAAGCGCCTTCGGAGCATCATCAAAAAGCAGATGCGCTTCGTCGAAGAAAAACACCAGCTTTGGCTTCTCGGGGTCGCCGACCTCGGGGAGTTCCTCGAACAGCTCGGAAAGCAGCCAAAGCAGGAAGGTCGCGTAGAGCTTCGGCGATTGCATCAATTGGTCGGCCGCGAGGATATTGACGATGCCCTGCCCTGATAGATCGGCGCGCATCAGATCCTTGATATCGAGGGCCGGCTCGCCAAAGAAATGTTCGCCACCCTGCTGCTCCAAGGTGAGCAAGCGTCGCTGAATAGCCCCCACCGAGGCACTGCTGACATTGCCGTATTCCAGCGAGAATTCCTTCGAATGCTCGCCAACATAACGGAGCAGCGCGCGAAGGTCGTTCAGATCGAGTAGCAACATGCCTTGATCATCGGCCACCTCAAACACCACGGCCAGAACGCCTTCCTGGGTGTCATTCAGCCCGAGGAGCTGCGCCAGCAGTAAAGGACCCATCTCCGAGATGGTGGTGCGGATCGGATGCCCCTGTTCACCGAACAAGTCCCAAAAAACCACGGGAAATGGGCGCTGCTGATAGTCCGCGATCCCGATCGTTTCGATGCGCTCGTCGATCTTCGGATGTGGTTTGCCGGCCCGGGACAATCCGGAAAGGTCACCCTTCACATCGGCAAGAAACACTGGCACACCGTTCTTGGAAAACCCTTCGGCCAGCACTTGTAGGGAGACTGTCTTGCCGGTTCCTGTGGCCCCCGCTATCAGGCCGTGACGGTTGGCGAGCTTCAAGTTCAGGTATTGTTGCGTCTCACCTTTACCGAGCAAGATGGCGTTGTCTTCAGGCATCCTTGACCTCTCATTGGTCCCTTAAAAAACCCAGTTCGGCCTGTTTTGCCTGCTTTTTTCCTTGCGGTCGAGCTTGTGATGGGATTTTTCATGGCTACCTATGGGATATTGCCAATCAGAAGGGACATGTTCGTATGAAATTCTTTGCAGATACCGCCGATGTCAGCGAGATCGGCGATCTTGCTTCGACAGGCCTCTTGGACGGTGTCACCACCAACCCCTCGCTGATTGCAAAATCCGGACGTAACATTTTCGAAGTGATCGCTGAAATCTGCGATCTCGTCGAGGGCCCGGTCAGCGCCGAAGTGGCGGCTACAGAGCATGAGACCATGCTTGCCGAGGGCAAAAAGCTCGCCAAAATCGCCCCCAATGTCTGTGTGAAGGTGCCGCTTACCGTTGATGGTCTCAAGACCTGTAAAGCGCTCTCGGATGAAGGCACCAAGGTCAACGTCACCCTTTGCTTCTCGCCTGCCCAGGCCCTCCTCGCCGCCAAAGCCGGCGCCACCTTCATCTCGCCCTTTGTCGGTCGTCTCGATGATATCGGCCATGACGGCATGGGGTTGATCGCTGACATCGTGGAGATCTACCGGAACTACGAAAGAATCCAGACCGAAGTCCTGGTCGCCTCGATTCGCGGTACCAATCACCTGGTGGAAAGTGCCAGGCTGGGCGCCGATGTCGCCACCATGCCCCCCGACGTCATCAAAAAGCTGTTCCAGCATCCGCTGACCGACAAGGGCCTCGCTTCCTTCCTCAAGGACTGGAAAGCCACCGGTCAATCCATCCTGGGCTAGCATCCCAGATTCGACTTGGAGCTTGATGCACCTTGGGTCACAAGTCAGCGAGCATTCGAGACGTCTCGCCTAAACTGGCCTAAGATCCAGTCTCTCGTTCGTTTCCTATGTGGTAAGTTCGATACGTAAGAGCCAAACTTTGATCCTGACAAGGATCCGTATACCCTTGAACATCAAGGCTCTTTCTTCGAAGGCCTTGGAAACCAAATGATGTGGTCACACCACAGTGGTCATACCAGCGGTGAGAGATGTTGATGCGTTACGGTTCTTTTTTTCTGGCCTGCTTCTTGGTCCTCAGCGCCTTGGGCACCGATGGCCAGGCGCAGACGGCCAAGCCCTCGCTCGAAAGCCTCATCGAGAAGTTCCACAGCGAATCAAAGCCGCTTCCTGCAGATGTGCAGATCGATGCCTGGATCGAAAAAGGTGATGGCAACGACGAACCAAACACGTTCTTCATTACCATTCAGCCGGATGGCGATACCAGGTTGAACGCCGATCCGGGTATTACGGTGACACCTGCCGATCAGCCGGGCCTGGATTGGCAGCTCGCTTTGCCTCATCGCCATGTGGATGGCACGATCACGTATTTCGAACCACCGGCGACCATCGCCATGCCGTTCACCGGCATCATCGGTCAGCCCGTCGAAGTCCTTGTGGAATACGCCTATTGCTTTGTCGACTTTCAGTGTTTCTTCGGTGAGAAGACACTGCGCGTTGACATGATGGCACCCGGCCACACCGGCTGATAAGCGGGCCAGGCATGATGAACGTAACGATACGGCCAATTGAGCGGGTTCTCGAGACGATCCTTTACGTCGATGACCTTGAGGCCGCACGAGCCTTCTATCAGGTCGTACTGGGCCTTGAGCTGTACAGTAAGAAACACGGTATCTTCGTTTTCTTCAAATGCGGCGACGGCATGCTGCTCCTTTTCAATCCGGAGGCAGCAGCGAATAACAACTCAATTCCGGCACATGGCACCAAAGGACCAGGTCATGCCTGCTTTGCCATGGCTGAAACTGATCTTGATGGCTGGAAAATGCGCCTGACGGAACACGGGATCGAGATCGAGCAAGAGGTGACTTGGCCGAATGGCGCCAAGTCCTTCTATTTCCGCGACCCTGCCGGCAACAGTCTGGAATTGGCGTCGCCGAAAATCTGGGGCTTCGCCGAAAACGGGCCTGATGCGCTAGAGAGGCGGCAGCGCCTATAGTTCAGTCGGCGAAAGGATCGCGCAGCAAGATCGTGTCGTCCCGGTCCGGACTGGTCGAAAGCAGAGCAACGGGCGCTTGCACCAGCTCTTCCAAGCGCTTGATATACTTGACCGCCTGGGCTGGTAGATCAGCGAAGCTTCTAGCCCCCCGCGTCGTACCCTTCCATCCTTCCAGCTCTTCGTAGATCGGCTCGACACCAGCTTGGGCACTCACGCCGCTTGGCAGATAGTGAAGCGTTTGGCCGTAATGGCGATAGGCCGTGCAGATCTTGAGCTGATCCATCCCATCCAGAACGTCGAGCTTGGTCAGCGCCATGCCATGAATGCCACCGATCTTGATCGCCTGACGCACCATGACGGCATCGAACCAGCCGCAGCGGCGCGGCCGCTCGGTCACGGTCCCGAACTCCCGGCCACGCTCGCCGAGACCACGACCGATCTCGTCATCAAGCTCGGTCGGGAAAGGCCCCTCGCCCACCCTTGTGGTGTAAGCTTTGGTGATACCGAGCACGAAGCCCACGGCATCCGGACCGATCCCCGATCCTGAGGCTGCGGCGGCGGCGAGCGTATTTGAAGAGGTTACGAAGGGGTAGGTGCCGTGGTCGACATCCAGCATGGCGCCTTGAGCGCCCTCGAACAGGATGCGGGCACCTCGCCGCCTGAGATCGGCGAGCCGTTGCCATACCGGTTCGGTATAGGGCAGGAGCTTGGGTGCTATCTCCTGAAGCTGCTTTAGGAGTGGCTCCGCTTCGATCTCATCCTCGCCAAGGCCGCGCCTGAGCGCATTGTGATGAAACAATAAGTCGTCGACTTTCCTCGCGAGCAGGTCTGGGTCTGCCAAGTCGCACATCCGAATGGCGCGGCGCGCGATCTTATCTTCATAGGCAGGACCGATACCGCGCCCAGTTGTGCCAATCTTACCGACACCATCCTTGCTCTCGCTCTTAGCGCGCTCCTTCATGCGATCAACCTCGCCATGCAGCGGCAGAATCAAAGGCGCATTCTCGGCAATCCTAAGACTATCCGGCCCCACAGAGACGCCTTGTTGGCGCAAGCCCTCTATCTCGCTCAACAAGGCCCATGGATCGACCACCACACCGTTGCCGATCATCGAGAGTTTTCCGGGACGCACGACGCCTGAAGGCAAGGCGCTGAGCTTATAGGTAACGCCTTCAATGACCAGTGTATGACCGGCATTATGCCCGCCTTGAAAACGCACCACGACCTCGGCACGTTCCGAAAGCCAGTCGACGATTTTGCCCTTACCTTCGTCGCCCCATTGGGAACCGACAACGGCAACATTAGCCATGCGAAAAACTCCAAGCGGCAGAAAGCTGCCGAGCGGGTTGAAGCGAAACCGATGTCGGTGAACACGGAACCGCCGCCGGCGTCAAGGGGACATAGGAGATCTATCCCCAATTCCCTTGATCATCGAATGCCGTGCACATGTCGCGGCTATCAGCAAACCTCCGTCCAATCTCCATGAGACGTCACCCTGAACCCATGTTATCAAGGCGAAGCCAACCAAATGCCATCGTTCAGCACACAACGAATCAGATGAGGCGATAACCTGTCGTGCCGATTTTTATTTATTTTCCAGATCGATGATCGGCCTCCTCACTTGGCTCGGGCGTCACGGCAGCATGACGCTGGCGGTTGGGGTTTTTTCAGGCCTCTTTTTTCCGCCGCTCGCAAGTCTTTTGAAGCCGCTTCTTATCCCCGGCATTATTGGCCCCTTCATGATCGCCCTGATCCGTCTGGATTGGACAAGGTTTGCCGATCATTGGCGACGCCCCACCACCACGATTTTAGCCCTTCTCTGGCTTTTGATCGTGACCCCGTTCCTCATGCATGCCCTGCTCGGTTTCTTCCCGCTGGAACCAAAGCTTCACGCCAATTTAGTCCTTGCAGCCGCCGCCTCACCACTGATGGCATCAGCCAGCCTCGCCATGATCATCGGCCTGGATGCTTCGCTTGCCGTCATCCTGACCTTTCTCGCGACAGCCCTCCTCCCCTTCACCCTGCCGCCGATCGCCCTCTATTTGCTCGGGATTGACATCAATATTGCCATCGGTGAGTTGATGCTGCGCCTCGGCCTCTTGATCGGCGGCTGCTTCGCCCTCGCCTGGTTGATCCAGCGCTATCTCCCCAAGGGCTTCGCCGATCGCCATGCAGCGCCCTTGGACGGTCTGGCCATTATCGGCCTTTTGATCTTCGCGATCGCGATTATGGATGGCGTCACCGTCATGTTACAGGAGCGACCGGAGATCGTGGTGACCACCGCCCTTGCGGTTTTCGGCCTCAATATCGGCCTCCAGGTTTTGTCCACCCTGGCCTTCGCCTGGCGCGGCTTGAAGACGGCACTCAGCATCGGCCTTTGCAGCGGCAATCGCAATCTAGGCATCCTGCTCGCCGCAACCGCCGACCGGGCAACCATCGATTTCCTGATCGTCATCGCGCTGGCACAATTTCCCATCTACACTTTACCGATGGTGCAGCGCTGGCTCTACCGTCCTTGGCTTAGTAACATTGTACGCTCGAGCGCTGGTCGCGATGAAGGGAAACCGTCGGAATGACCGCCTATCTGATCGTGCGTGCGGAGGTACCGAAAGCGGATCGCAACGCTTTTGACCGGTGGTACGAGGAGGAGCATCTGCCGGAAGCCAAAGCCGCTTTTAAGGCTCTATCGGCTTGCCGAGGCTGGAGCGATGTCACCGAGGGCATCCACATCGCCATCTATGAGTTCAGTGATCTCGCCGCTGCGCGGAAGATTGTGGTGTCGGACGACATCAAGAAGCTCATCGCCGAGTTCGATCATATCTGGCAAGGCCGTGTGCCGCGCAGCCGAGAGATCATCCAGGTCGATCAGAAAATCTGAGGATAGGTCCATGGGGACGTCATGGGATCGTATCTTGATCCGCTCCATCATGCCTTAGTAGGGCGCTGTTAGAAGAAGCTTCTTGAGTGTTTTTCGGTCCTTTCATCGCGTCCTGGCATGAAGAACCCATTCCGATATTTCAAAACGTCTCCAGAGGTCATTCGGCTTACCGTTTTGATGTACGTCCGTTTTTCGCTATCGCTTCGCAACGTCGAAGACCTGTTGCATGAACGGGGCATCGATATCTGCCACGAAACAGTACGTTATTGGTGGAACCGCTTTGGTCCCTTGTTCGCGGCGGAGATTAGAAAACGCCGCATTTCAAAGCGCAACTATTCCTTATGGCGATGGCACGTCGATGAGGTTTTCGTGCGCAACATCGGCGAAACACACTATCTATGGCGCGCGGTCGATCATGAAGGTGAGGTGCTCGAAGCTTTCGTCACCAAGACCAGAGACAAAGAAGCCGCTCGCCGTTTTCTGAAAAAGGTCATGAAACGCTATGGTCAGCCGACGACGATTGTGACAGATCGCTTACAATCCTTTCGCGCCGCCATGAGCGACATCGGCAACCAAAACCGACAAGAAGCCGGAAAGCACCTTAACAATCGGGCTGAGAATTCCCATCAACCCTTCCGACGACGAGAAAGCACCATGGGACATTTTCGATGTCTGAAGACACTGCAGAAATTCGTATCGGCTCACGCATCGGTCTCCAACCATTTCAATCTCCAACGTCATCTCAATGCAAGACAGACCTTTAAACAAGATCGAGATGCTGCTCTCGCTGAGTGGCAGAGCTTATATGCCAATTGACAAGGATCAATGAGTCCTTTCGCGCCTTCGAATAGTTGCTCTGACCAAGCCCGGGCAAAGCCTATAGCCGGTGGCAGGCTTCTGCAGGCGCGATGAGAAGCTTCGACGGCATGCAGCCGACCCTGGCGCAGGTCGTTCCGAACGGTCCACCCTCGATCAGGACAATACTGTCGGTGAATTTCCTCGCTTCCCGGTAGGCGGCCATACCGACCGTCCCGGCGCCGATGATGGCGATGTCAACGGATCGCTCAGTCATGATTTTGCTCCCATTCCTCCGCTTCAGGTCTACCACCCGTCGTCGCGACATAAGGTAACGCGACGCATGCCTCCAGGATCGTATCAGTGTTGTGGTGGCTGTTTCAGTTTCTCAGATTCAAGAATCCTGCATTCCGATGCCGCGGACGATCCACTTCCGTCACCTCATCTCACGAAGGCTCGGCGTCCAAGTTCCGAAGCTGGGCCGGCGTCACGCCCAGCTCACGCTTGAAGGTGGTGGTCATATGGCTTTGTGAAGAAAAGCCGGTCGCATATGCGATGTCCGCAATGGAATCCTCGGTATCGCGCAAGAGCATGCGCGCCGCCTCGACCCGGCGTCCGAGCACGTAGCGATGCGGTGCTTCACCCACATTGCGTTTGAAGGCGTGGGCGAATTGATGGGTCAAAACGCCGGACAGACGCGCCAAGACTTCGAGCGAAAGGTCGGTTTCGAGATTGGCGTCGATGAACTTCAGGGCCGACTGCAGCACCTGAGTGTCGAGCGTCGAGCCGCGGCCGCTCGAGCGCTGCTCCGGCGGAAGGCGTAGCATCTCGACGATCAAGACCAAGCAGAGTGATCGCAGATAGTCGCTCGATAAGGTGTCGTTGAGGATGTGGCGGCGGATGCGCTGGGCAATCGTCGTGGTCAGGGGCTTGGGGCCACCGATGATCACTCGGGACTCCAACATGTCCGGGGACATTTGCAGGGCGGCTGCGATGTCGGTTTTCATCGCATCGAAGTCAAACACAAACACCAGGACTTCGGGTGCTGCATGTGAAGAGCCGCGGAGCGGAAATCCAGCGGGGGCCACGATATATTCATAGGCGCGCCGCTCGTAGTGCCGCAGGCGATCGCCTGCCAGCGAGCTCTGGCCTTCGTCGGCGCTGAAGCTGATACTTGCAAATGTCTCCGCCAGCCGAACATTGAAACGGCGTTCTCCCGCCGGCACCAGCTCGACAAAGAATTCTTCAAACGAAAGACGCCGGCCCCATTCCGGCAACTTGCCACGCGGCGGCGCGCTAAGGCTAAGCTCCTGCTTCGTCAAATCTGCATCTCCCCAGCGTCAAGCATAAGCCTTCCGGACAGCTGCTCCAATGCCGTTCCAGACGCGAGGTTGTTGGGTCGCCCTGCCCGATGATCGGCCTGTCTGATTCTGAAATCTCAAAATCTGAAAGAGCCTCTCCGCCAATGCAGCAAACTTAGGCGATGAACCAACGGCGCTTCGTACGGCTCACGCAATCCATTGGGTTAACGAGGCGCCCATCAATCGAGGAGCAGATCCATGAGTCGAACCACTGCCGCGATCGCTGAGGCCCGCGCCAGCGACGATCCCACAGGTCAGGCCGTTCCCGCCGTCTCTCCGGAGGAGACCTTCAGCGGCACGTGGCCGTTTCCGGCTCACTATACGGATGCGTCCGGTTTTCGCATGCACTTCATCGACGAGGGGACTGGCCCCGAGACATTGCTCTTGCTGCACGGCGAGCCCACCTGGAGCTACCTGTTTCGTCATCAGATCCCGATTTGGGCCGCGCATCATCGGGTCATCGCCGTCGACCACATGGGATTCGGCAAGAGCGCAGCACCTGAGGGCTGGACCTACTGGCTCCAGGACCATATCGACAATCTCGAGAGCGTCGTGCTGGCTCTTGACCTCCGCGATATCACGCTCGTGATGCACGACTTCGGCGGCCCTGCCGGGATGGGTCTCGCCATTCGCCATCCGGACCGAATCAGGCGTGTCGTTTCCATCGATGGTCCGACGCCTCTGGGCCAGCCTGATCTGATCGAACATATCATGGCCAACGCCACGGTCTCGCCTTGGTTTAACTGGATCCAAAAAGCCGAGGCGGAGGGTGTGCTGGAACAAGTGCTCGGCCAGCTCGACTTCAATATTCTCTCGACGCTGAAGCTGAATGGCTTCGAGCGCAATGAGATCATCACCGAGACCTGGCTAGAGGCCTACCGCGCACCCTTCCCAACGCCGGCGCATGCCAAGGGTGCGATCGGTTGGGCCAAGGGCTTTGCCATCGGCGCGCACCGTTTCGAAGAACCTGACGCAGCGGCCAGGAAGGCGCTCGCCAAGAAGCCGGCCTTGGCCATCTGGGGCGAGGCCGATCGAACGCTCCATGCCGAGCACTTCCTGCCGCTCTTCAAGGCAGCATTCCCCGACGGCGACGTGCGACGCCTTCCCGGCGTCGGCCACTACAGTCCCGAAGATGCTCCCGACACCGTCGCACGGCTGGTGGCCGGGTTCATGGAGGCAAGCGCGTAAGCACGCCTCCCCCATCCCCACGGTGTGAGGCGATCTTCCGGGATCACCAGGCACCATCAATCCAAGGAGCAACACCATGACGGACCACGCTTTGACAGAAGGCGCCCATCATATCGGGCTGACCGTTCCTGATCTGGCTGAGTCACGTGCGTTCTTTCTCGACACGCTCGGCTTCAGCCAGGTGGGTGACATACCGGACTATCCTGCCGTCTTCCTGACCGATGGGACGACCATGATCACCCTTTGGCAGGTCGCAGATCCGGAAACGGCCATGAGCTTTGATCGCAAGAACATCATCGGCCTCCACCACGTTGCACTCAAGGTGCGCGATGGAGATGCCCTGAACGGCTTGCACGACAAACTCGCCACGACCGATGGCGTTACGGTCGAGTTCGCTCCCGAGCCGCTGGGTGGCGGCCCCACGCAACACATGATGTGCGCCATTCCGGGGGGCATCCGCATGGAGTTCATCGTACCTGCCGGCTGAAGCACGGCAACATCTCATACA
The DNA here is from genome assembly GCA_050633905.1 of Geminicoccales bacterium. Classification (GTDB taxonomy): domain Bacteria; phylum Pseudomonadota; class Alphaproteobacteria; order Geminicoccales; family Geminicoccaceae; genus JANQPX01. The sequence continues at coordinate 4,422 of JBOEHJ010000075.1, read as the reverse complement.
AAGGAGGATACAATGACCACCGTTAGCTTTGCGCAATCCGGGCGCCTTCAAATCATCGGCGCCTATGCGATCGATGTTTCCCGAGTAGGCCGCTATCTGACACTCTATGGCCTCGTTCTGGTGTTCGCCTGGATCGGTATGATGAAATTCACGGCCTATGAAGCGGGCGCGATCGAAGGTCTGGTCGCCTCGAGCCCGTTCCTATCCTGGCTCTATGCGATCTTCGATCAGCGAGGTGCCGCCAATCTCATCGGCTCAGTCGAAATCGGCGCTGCCGTGCTGCTGGCCACACGCCCCTGGTCGGCGCTTGCCGGTGCAATCGGTGCCACCCTCGTGGCGCTCACGACGGTGGTAACATTGACCTTCCTGTTCTCGGCGCCGGGTTGGGAGCCGAGCCTGGGCGGATTCCCTGCACTCTCCGTGGTGCCGGGTCAGTTCCTTTTGAAAGACGTCGTGTTGTTGGGGGCCGCCCTTTGGCTCCTCGGCGACGCGCTCGAGGACGTGTTCAAGGCGAGAACCGCTTGAGGCGTAAAGGCGTGGCGCGCTGAATGAGTGCGCCACGCCGATGCCGGATCGTTGTGTTCATAGGGAGGACGAGCCGTGTTCACTGGCTGGAACCATCAGGATTCCCCGTTTCATACCGGCGAGCAGCAGGTCCAGGAACGCCTTGGCGTGCGTGACAAGATTGAAACTTTCGCCCGTCGCGTGGTGCGCGATCACATGCCGGATCAGCATCGCGACTTCTATACAGGGCTACCCTTTGTCCTGATCGGCAGTGTCGATAATCAGGGGCGGCCCTGGGGATCGATCCTTGCCGGACACCCCGGATTTATGACCACGCCAGACGCAAGAAGGCTCAACATTGAAGCCCGCCCTCTCTTCGGTGATCCCCTCAACGTGACTGCCAGGACGGGTGCCGAGGTCGGAATTCTCGGCATTGAGCTGGAAACCCGTCGGCGCAATCGGCTGACCGGACGCATCAGTGCTACCCGTTCAGACGGTTTCACGATCGCGATCAACCAAGCGTTCGGCAATTGTCCGCAATACATTCAGACGCGTAGCGTAGCAGCTGAGGCAGACATCGATGCAGGGTCGCGGGAGCGGCCGCTCGCACGAAGCGAAGGCTTTGATGCGAAGACGCGGGCTCTGATCGAACGTGCCGACACACTCTTCATCGCTACCGCCTACACCGATGGCGATCAAGCACTTAACCAGGGCGCCGACGTCTCCCACCGCGGTGGCAAGCCAGGCTTCGTCGAGGTCCTGGACGATAGGACCTTCGTGTTTCCCGACTTCTCCGGCAACAACCACTTCAACACGATCGGCAATATCGTGCTCAACCCGAAGGTCGGCTTCCTATTCGTCGACTTCGAGGCGCGTGATCTCATCTACATGACCGGAACCGCCGAAATCGTCTGGGACGGACCGAGAGTCAGCGCATTCGCAGGCGCCGAACGGCTGATCCGGTTTCGCGCAAGCGAGGTCATCCGGGTCGAAGGCAGCCTGCCGCTCGGTTTCACGTTCGGCGACTATTCGCCTGTGCTCGAGCATACGGGCAGCTGGTCGAAGGCAGCCGAGTTGATTGCCGCCGAACAAGAGCGCAATGCCTATACTCCCTTTGAGATCGTCGAGGTGACGCCGGAGAGCGAAACGATCACCTCGTTCCATCTCCGCCGCGCTGACGGCAAGGCCCCGGCCAACTACGCGCCGGGGCAGTTCTTGCCGATCCGCGTTCCGATTCCAAACCAGGAAACGGCCGCCAGGCGAACCTACACCCTCTCTGATGCCCAGAACGGCGAGACCTACCGTCTGTCGATCAAACGCGAGGGCGGCGACGCGCTGGTCTCGACCTTTCTTCATGACCATGCGCGGGCGGGGTTCCGTCTGGAAGCGATGGCGCCGCGCGGCAAGTTCGTTCTCGACCAAACCAGCGACCGACCCGTGGTTCTGATCTCCGCCGGCGTCGGCATCACGCCGATGATCGCGATGACCAAGTTCATCATCAACGAGGGTCTGCGCACCCGGAGCTTCCGCCGCACCACCTTCATCCACGGCACCCGAAACAGCGACGCGCATGCTTTCGGTAAACAAATCCGCGACCTCGCCACCGAGCATGAGGCCCTGACGGCACATATTCGCTATAGCGCCCCCTTGGCAAGCGATCGGCTCGGCGAGACTCACGACAGCGAAGGGCGTGTCGATATCGATCTCCTGAAATCACTGCTGCCGCTCGATGACTATGATTTCTACCTCTGTGGACCGCAGCCTTTCATGCAAGCGCTCTATGACGGCCTGACTGGCCTCGGCATTCGCGACCAGCGCATCCACTACGAGGCCTTCGGGCCGGCGACGGTGCTCAAGCGTGATGCGAAGGCCAAGCTTCCTCCGGCGAAAGCCGATCCTGTCGATGGCCCCGTCGCGGTCAGCTTTGCGCGCGCCGATATTCGGGCCGATTGGTCACCGGGTCAGGGCACCCTGCTCGAGCTTGCCGAGGCCGCCGGTCTTCAGCCGGACTNNGCCGCGACCGCATGCTGATGAAGAAAGATGTGGCGGCGACTATGGTGTCGTGCTCGATCTCTGATGCGCAAACAACGTCTGCCTTGACATATGAACTTGATACGTGTATATGCACGTTAATGATCGAAACCAGTTGCAAAAGGCCATGACCAAAGGAACGTCAGACAGCTTGGATCTCAGCACCTGCGCCCATGCCAACCTCCGAAAGGCGATGCGGGCCGTATCGCAGCGCTATGATGCCTTGCTCAAGCCCGCAGGATTGCGCGCCACGCAATTCACGCTCCTGGCGGTGCTCGAGCGGCACGATGAGCTGCCGCTGACCAAGCTTGCCGACATCCTGGTGATGGATCGAACGACGCTCACCCGCAACCTGAAGCCGCTCGCCGCTCAAGGCTGGCTGGAGATCGGCCGAGATCGTGACGAACGGGTCCGCCTAGTCGCCATCACCGACGGCGGTCGCCAGGTTCTTGCCGATGCCATCCCGCTTTGGCAGGTGGCGCAAGGTCGGATCATTGATGGGATCGGGAAAGAGCGTCTCGACGGCATGGTCGAAGACTTGAACCGTCTGGTCGAGGCCATCCACGACTAGTCTTTTCTAAGCCGAGAAATGTGTATCTACACGTAATTTGGGGAAACTGATCGACGTCAACGACCACGTACAACACAGGAAATGTGCATATACACCCAAGGAGGGTAGGACGATGTTTGAAACTGCCACAACCAAGGTCTGGACCATCGGCAAGCTGGTGGCCCTTTTCATGCTCCTTGTCATCTGGTTTACCGTTGCTGTTGTTATCGGCGACCAGGCGTTGCTGACGAACGCCAATGGCTCGCTCCTCCCGCCCATCGCGATCACCGCCGTGGTGCCGGTCGCGGTCTTTCTCGGGCTCTACGCCAACTCTTCCCGCTTTCGAGGCTTCGTCCTGGCACAGGACATCGAGACCCTGACCATGCTTCAGCTTTGGCGGGTGATCGGCTTCGTTTTTCTGATGCTGTATGCCTACGGCGTGTTGCCCGGCCTCTTCGCTTTACCGGCAGGGATCGGCGATGTCGCCATCGGTCTGGCGGCCCCGTTCGTCGTCCTGCATCTCCGCCGCGATCCCAACTACGCGACCTCTTCAGGCCTGGTGCGCTTTCAGTATCTCGGCCTTTTGGACTTCGCCGTCGCGATAATCACGGCGGGCCTGTCAGCGGGCGCATTCGCAAGCTTGACGCCAGGCGGCGTCACTAGTGCTCCGATGGACGTCTGGCCCCTCAATCTGTTCCCGAGCTTCATCGTGCCGATCTTCATCATCCTGCATCTGACCGTGCTCCTGAAAGTGCGGAAACTGCGGCGGCATGAGGCCTCCCCGGCAACAGCAGTCACGCAAACTGCCTAGGTCGCCGGAACCGACAATGCCGAAAGCGGCAAGGGCCGCAAACTGGAGAGAAGACCATGTCAAGTTTGATCAATGCCGACATCGCATTCGGCGACGAGGCGCTAAGAGGAAAGATTTCGCCTGATCACCATCGGGCTGACGCCTCGATCGCCTCGAATGCTGACGTCGTCACCGCCGACGACTGGTTCGCGCTTGGCGCTCGCGTCCTCTACGATCGCCACGCGAAAGAGATCCTGCAGCCGGGCGGCGACACCGGCTCGCCGGATGTCGTCCAGGTCTTCAGGCGCATCGCGTATGCTGAAGCCGTGCCAGAGGGAGCGATCTGGACATCCTTCTTGCCGGGCTGGCCCGACGGCTCCTTCGGCTGGGCCAAGGTCGACCAGCAGCTGACCGGAGAAACATCGAAGCCGCGACTTTACGTCGAGTATGTCGGACATGGCGATTCCGACAAACCGCTCGACTATCCCTATGGCACGATGGAACGCGCCGATCTGGTGGAAGCGCTCTGGAAAGCCGAGGGGATTAC
>JBOEHJ010000074.1:35722-65545 GCA_050633905.1 Geminicoccales bacterium | reverse complement strand
GACGGCATGGCCGAGGACGACTGGAATGGTTGGGCGGCTCTCACCCAGGCGATCGGTAATAAGGTCCAGCTTGTGGGCGACGATTTGTTCGTCACCAATCCCAGCATTGTTGCGGAAGGCATTCAGCTCGGCGTTGCCAATGCCTTGCTGGTCAAGGTCAACCAGATCGGGTCGCTGACCGAAACCCTGGATGCCGTGGAACTGGCCCATCGTGCCTCCTATCGATCCGTGATGAGCCATCGTTCCGGTGAGACCGAGGACGCCACGATCGCCGACCTGGCGGTGGCCACCAATTGCGCCCAGATCAAGACCGGGTCGCTGTCACGTTCGGATCGACTTGCGAAATATAATCAGTTACTTAGGATTGAAGAGGGTTTGGGCTCTTCAGCGCGCTATGCTGGCCATGCCGCTTTCGGTGTTTAGTGGCACGACCATATCGGAAGGGTGACTTGGCAAGCGGGGACATGCTTTTTTACCTGGCCCCATCTGCAGGATGATGTTTGAAGCAGATGGTGTGATCTACCACTAGGGAGTTGTGGTGAAGAGACGGTCGTTTAATTTGCGTCGGCGCTTTCGATGGCAATCCTGGCTGGTGATCATCGGCATGGGGCTGGCTGTGTATTTTGGATATCACGCCGTCAATGGCGACCGTGGTCTGTTGGCCTCGCAGCAGCTTGAGCAGAAATTGCGTTCAGCGGAAAAGCGCCTTGCCAGGATCGAGCAGGACCGCTTACGTCTGGAGAGGCGGGTCAAGCGTCTCAGACCCAGCACCCTCGATCCCGATCTCATCGACGAGTTGGCGCGAGAAACCCTCACGATGATGGAGTCCGATGACGTAATCGTGTTTCTTGAGGCGGAGAAGCCTGATGAGGCTGGTCATCGATGACGCTGGCCATCGCGGATGACCGCCATATCGATAACAAAGAGATCACAACCTTTCGAAGGCTAGCTTAACGAGAACGTTTTTTACCGCGAAATGCTGTAATCATGTCGATGCTATGAGTTCGTCGACCAAGATTTGGATTAGAAACTCTGACGCGAACGCCGTCGGGGCCTGACTGGAGATGGAGTATGGCGACGGCGACACGTCGTAAACCGGCAGCAAAGAAAAGCGCGACCGGCGGGAAATCAAAATCCCCCAAAGAAACGCTCGAGCAACTCCTGAAGTACTATCACGACATGTTGCTGATACGCCGCTTCGAGGAGAAGGCTGGCCAGCTCTACGGCATGGGGCTGATCGGTGGTTTTTGCCATCTCTATATCGGCCAGGAGGCTGTTGCCGTCGGTGTCCAGCATGCGTTGAAGGACGTCGATTCGGTAATCACCGGCTATCGGGATCACGGTCACATGCTGGTCTGCGAAATGGACCCAGGTAAGGTGATGGCTGAGCTTACCGGCCGGTCTGGCGGCTATTCCAAAGGCAAGGGCGGCTCTATGCATATGTTCGCCCGTGACAAGAATTTCTATGGTGGTCATGGCATCGTCGGCGCCCAGGTGCCGCTTGGCACCGGCCTCGGTTTTGCGCACAAATACCGCGAAGATGGCGGTGTTGCTGTGGTTTATCTCGGCGACGGTGCGGTCAATCAGGGCCAGGTCTACGAGGCGTTCAATATGGCAAGTCTTTGGAAGTTGCCGGTCGTCTATGTCATCGAGAACAACCAATATGGCATGGGCACCTCGGTCCAGCGTCACGCGGCCAATCCCGAGCTTCATCTACGTGGGGCCGCCTACAACATTCCGGGTGAGCAAATCGACGGCATGGACGTCACCGCGGTCAAGGCTGCTGCTGATGAGGCAGTTGCGTATGCGCGCGAAAAAGGACCGATCCTGCTCGAGGCGATGACCTATCGTTATCGCGGTCACTCCATGTCGGACCCTGCCAAATACCGAACCCGCGAGGAGGTCCAGGAGACACGCGCCGAGCGTGACCCGATTGATCGCCTGCGCGAGCGTATGCTGAAGGAAAAGATGGCTGACGAGGATCAATTCAAGGCGATCGACAAGGAAATCCGCGGGATAGTCAACGACGCCGCGACCTTCGCTCAGGACAGTCCGGAGCCGAAGCCGGAAGAGCTTTATACCGATATCTATGTCGAGGTTTGATGATCGCGCGTTGAGGAAATTGATGAATGCCTACTGAAATTCTGATGCCAGCCCTCTCGCCGACGATGACCGAGGGCAATCTTGCAAAATGGTTGAAACAGGTCGGCGACAAAGTCGAACCGGGCGATGTCATCGCTGAGATCGAGACCGACAAGGCAACCATGGAAGTCGAAGCTGTCGATGAAGGCCGGCTGGGCCGTATTCTTGTCGAAGAAGGCGCCGAAGGCGTTGCGGTGAATACCCCGATCGCCGTCCTCCTAGGCGACGACGAGTCCGAGGCCGACGCGGCCATTGTTGACTCGAAGCCAGCGCCTGCTCCTACTGCGGCGCCGTCCTCAGTCTCGCCGATACCGAAGCGCCCGGTGCCGCCGATCCAGGCCGAGCATGTCGTCGCTGACGATACGGAGATGGTCACCCAGACGGTGCGTGAGGCGCTGCGCGATGCAATGGCCGAGGAAATGCGCGGTGATGATCGTGTGTTTTTGATGGGCGAGGAAGTCGCCGAATATCAGGGTGCTTATAAGATCAGCCAGGGTCTGCTTGACGAGTTCGGCGCCAGGCGCGTGATCGACACACCCATCACCGAGCATGGTTTTGCCGGCATCGGTGTCGGCGCCGCCATGGCGGGTCTTCGTCCGATCGTCGAGTTCATGACCTGGAACTTCGCCATGCAGGCGATCGACCATATCATCAACTCGGCCGCCAAGACGCTCTATATGGCAGGCGGAGAGCTTGGTTCTCCCATCGTGTTCCGCGGTCCGAATGGCGCAGCCGCCAGAGTAGGCGCGCAGCATAGTCAGGAATACTCCAATTGGTACGCGCATTGCCCTGGTCTCAAGGTGGTTGCTCCTTATAGCGCGGCCGATGCCAAGGGCTTGTTGAAAGCGGCAATCCGTGATCCCAATCCCGTGGTGTTCCTCGAGAATGAAATTCTCTACGGCCAGAGCTTCGATGTTCCCAAGCTCGATGATTTTGTCCTGCCGATCGGTAAGGCGCGGATCGTCAGACGTGGCAGCGACGTAACGTTGATCGCCTTCTCCTTGATGGTCGAGCGAGCGATACAGGCGGCTGAGAAACTCGCAGAAGAGGGGATCGATGCCGAAGTGATCGATCTTCGCACCATTCGGCCTCTCGACGTCGAGACCATCGTTGCCTCAGTCAAAAAGACCAATCGTCTGGTGACCGTGGAAGAGGGCTGGCCACGCTTCGGTCTCGGCGCTGAAATGTCCGCCATTATGATGGAAGAAGCGTTCGACTATCTGGACGCACCGGTTGTCCGGGTGACCGGTGAGGATGTGCCGATGCCCTATGCCGCCAATCTCGAACAGCTTGCGTTGCCGCAGACCGAAGATGTCGTCAAAGCGGCCAAGGACGTCTGCTACCGCTGATTCCGGTTACCTCTGAAGGTTACAAAAATGCCGATCGAAATTAAAATGCCGGCGCTTTCGCCCACCATGACCGAAGGCAATCTTGCCAAATGGCTGAAGCAGGAGGGTGATGAGGTCACATCCGGCGACGTTATCGCCGAGATCGAGACCGACAAGGCCACCATGGAGGTAGAAGCGGTCGACGAGGGGCGCATCGGCCGGATTCTTGTTGAAGAGGGCTCTGAAGGTGTTGCCGTGAACGCCACCATCGCCCTTCTCTTGGAAGAGGGTGAGGATGCTGGCGCCCTTGCGACCTTTAAAGCCGGGACTGCGCCTAAGGAAGCGCAGGCTGCCAAGACCCAAGCGGCGGCGCCTGTCGAATCCACCCCAGTCAAGGCCAATGCCCAAACAGCGCCTGTTGCCGCTGGCGAACGGATTTTTGCGAGCCCGCTTGCCAAACGTATAGCGAAGCAAGAGGGACTCGATCTTGCCGCGATCTCCGGCAGTGGTCCTCACGGCCGGATCGTCAAGGCCGATATCGAAAAGACCCTTGCAGGTGGCACCGGCAAGGCACCTGCTGCCGCAGCGGCACCAACAGCACCAGCCCCAGTAACCGGTCTGGCCGCGCCAGTTGAGATCCCGCTATCCAATATGCGGAAGGTCATTGCCAGGCGTCTTACCGAATCCAAGCAGACCGTTCCCCATTTCTATCTCACGATAGATTGTGGGCTGGATGCGTTGCTGGCCCTGCGCAAACAGCTCAACGGGCGTGATGGCGCTGACTATAAGCTCTCGGTCAACGACTTCGTGATCAAAGCCTCCGCTCTTGCCCTGAAGAAGGTGCCGATGGCGAATGTGTCATTCGACGGCGACAAACTCTTGCAGTATCAAAGCATCGATATCTCGATTGCGGTTGCGATCCCCGATGGCCTGATCACCCCGATCATTAGGCATGCGGATCAAAAGGGCCTTGGTCAGATCTCAACCGAAATGAAGGACCTCGCTGCGCGCGCCAAGGACGGCAAGCTGAAACCAGAAGAGTTCCAGGGCGGCAGTTTCTCAATTTCCAATCTCGGCATGTTCGGGGTCAAGGAATTCTCCGCCGTGATCAACCCGCCGCAAGCTTGTATCCTCGCGGTCGGCGCAGGAACCCAGCAACCGGTGATCAAGGATGATGCCGTTGTTAGCGCCACGGTCATGTCCTGCACTCTCTCGGTCGATCATCGCGCCGTCGACGGTGCGCTTGGCGCCCAGTTGCTTCAGGCCTTCAAAGGCTACATCGAAGATCCGCTGGCGATGCTTCTTTAGTGGTATGACCACATCATCTGGTTCCCACGGCCTTCGAAGATAGAGCCAGGACTTACAAGGGTATGCGGTTTCTTGTCGTGATGGGGAGGACCGGCGCCGTGGCTTGCAAGAATTGAGGATAAAAAAATCATGGCAGAGCATGAATTCGATGTGGTCGTAGTCGGTGGCGGTCCCGGTGGCTATGTCGCCGCCATCCGCGCTGCGCAATTGAAGATGAAGACCGCGCTTGTTGAACGCGAGCATCTCGGTGGCATCTGTCTGAATTGGGGCTGCATCCCCACCAAGGCTTTGCTGCGCTCTGGCGAAGTCTTCGATATAATGCATCATTTGAAAGACTTTGGCGTCTCTGCGGAAAAGCTGACTTACGATGTCAACGCCGTGGTCAAACGCTCGCGCAAAATTGCAGGCCAGCTCTCCAAAGGCGTCGCGCATCTCCTTAGGAAAAACAAAGTCACCGTCTTCGACGGCGAAGGGGCTCTATCAGGGCCGGGTTTACTTAAGGTCGAGACCAAAGAGGGGGTGCAGAACCTTAAAGCCAAAAGCATCATCTTGGCTACGGGGGCTCGGGCGCGACAGCTGCCGGGGCTGGAGGCCGATGGCAAGCTTGTTTGGACGTATAAGGAAGCGATGGTCCCAGAGACCATGCCAAAAAGTCTGCTGGTGGTCGGTTCAGGCGCTATCGGGATCGAGTTTGCGAGTTTTTACAAGGCGATGGGCGTCGATGTGACGGTGGTCGAGGTGATGGATCGTGTTCTCCCGGTGGAGGATGAAGAAATCTCCGCTTTTGCCCATAAGCAATTCGAGAAGCGTGGGATCAAGCTGATCACATCGGCTCAGGTCAAGGCATTGGACAAGGGAAAGGACGGCGTCACTGCTACCATTGAAGCCGGCGGCAAGGCGGAAAAACTGAGCTTTGATCGCGCCATTATGGCGGTGGGTATCGTTGGCAATGTTGAGGGGCTTGGCCTCGAAAATACCAAGGTCAAGGTCGAGAAAACCCATGTGGTAATCGATGAATGGTGTCGGACAGGCGAGCCAGGCGTATACGCCATCGGCGATCTGACGGGCGCCCCTTGGCTTGCTCATAAAGCCAGCCATGAGGGTGTGCTTTGCGTCGAGAAAATCGCCGGGCTTGATGACACGCACCCCATCGATGTCACGAAAATTCCAGGATGCACCTATTGCGCGCCCCAAATCGCGAGCGTCGGCTATACCGAAGCGGCGGCGAAGAAGGCGGGTTATGAGGTCAAGGTCGGCCGTTTCCCCTTCATCGGCAACGGCAAAGCGATCGCACTCGGCGAGCCGGAAGGCATGGTGAAGACGGTTTTCGACGCCAAAACCGGCGAGCTTCTAGGCGCCCATATGGTCGGCGCCGAGGTCACCGAGATGATCCAAGGCTATGTGATTGCCCGCCAGGTCGAAGCAACCGAGCTGGACCTCATGCATACCGTCTTTCCCCATCCAACACTCTCGGAAATGATGCATGAGAGCACACTGGACGCCTACGACCGCGCCATTCACTTCTAATGGTATGGCCACCTCATATAGTTTCAGCCCTTATCGATGAAAGCGCCCAGACATCCACGGTATGTCGGCTATTCTAGGGGCTGAGCCAAGAACTTCTAGACGAATGGTGGCGTCGATCCAGAAGAGCCCCGACGCCATCCCGACAAGAAACGCATACCGTCGAGCTTCTTGGCACATTCTTCGAAAGCGGTGCGAAACCAACTGACGTGGTCACACCGCAAGCTCGTTTTGATGGGCAGCGGCTTCGTCTTCGTGGAAGTCTATATGGATATGGTTGCCATCGGGGTCCCAGACATTGACCTGGACGATGGGGAAGTCAGGAACTTTGCCCATTTTATAATTGATGTCATCCATCTTGAGACGGGCAAGGAACTCGGTCAGTCCGCTTGCCCTGATGGCAAAGTGTTCTAGCCGCAGGTCCTGCTGATGGGCTGGCAGCGAGCGGTCGACACCGACGAGATGGACGATCGGCTTGTCGTCGAGATAGAGCCAGGCGCCGGGAAAGTTGAATGACGGCCGCTCGCCCTTTTGCAGGCCGAGAACACGCTGATACCACTCAGCCATCTTATCGAGGTTTCTTGTTCGTACATTGACGTGATCGAGTGCGCCCAGTTTCATCATCGCCTCCCAGCGATCGATTTCGTTGATCAGCTGCTATGTTTCCACAAGCCAGGTGGTCAAGGCAACTCGTCTGGGAGCCTTATTGAATGAGCCGGCCGCATAAATTTCTGCTCAATATCGCAGTCATCTTGAAGGATACCAAGGCAAGGATCGGGTGAAACAGCCACTGCCATGTCGCTCGACAATCGACGATGAATTCACCTAAGAGTTTATAGAATAGGTGTTGTCGCGAGATCGTTGCCTTCGGCTGGGCGATATCCATGACTGGCCAAAAAGAGCCGTTTGGCATAGGCCGTCTTAAAGCTGCCGTCGGCCAAAGTAGCAGCATCGGCCGTCTCCAAGATACGTCCCCCTTGCATGACCGCAAGGCGGTCGCACATATGGCTGATCACGCCGAGATTGTGACTGACCAACAGGAAGGTCAGGCCGAGATCCTCTCGAAGCTCGTTCAGAAGGTTCAAAATTTCCGCCTGGATGGAAACGTCGAGGGCAGATGTGGGCTCATCCAGGAGGAGTGTTTCCGGCTCCAGGATGAGCGCGCGCGCAATCGCTACACGCTGGCGCTGGCCACCGGAAAGCTGGTGGGGAAAACGGAAGCGAAATTCCGGGCCGAGACGTACCATGTCGAGAACCCTTTGGATGCGGCCTTCACGATCGTCGAGACGGTGGATAGCCAAGGGCTCGCGCAGGATCTGATCGATGGTTTGACGAGGATGCAGTGAGCCGAATGGATCTTGAAACACCATTTGCACCCGCTTGTGGTAATCAAGCTGGATTTTCTTTGACACGATCTCACCATCATAGCGGATCTGGCCCTGCCACTCGGTATTGAGGCCGGCAAGGGCGCGTAGCACGGTGGATTTGCCCGACCCGCTCTCACCCACCAGACCGAAGCTTTCCCTGGCCTGAACCTGAAAGCTGATCCCCTGCACGGCTCGAACGTGGTCCGAACCGCGACCAAAGTCGATGGTTAACTCTTCGATATCGATCACAGCTCTGCCTTGCCGGTTTTTACGTCCAACCACGCCGGATCGCGTTTCATCACCGAAAGTGGGCGACCGCGTGTGGCCGTGCCAGGCAGGCAGGACATCAGACCTTGGGTATAGGGATGCTGGGCTTCATGCAGGGCATCGGCACGAAGCTCCTCGACGATGCTGCCGCCATACATGACCAGGATGCGATCACAAAATGTGGCCACCAGCTGCAGGTCATGGCTGATGAAAACGAGTCCCATGCCGCGATCCAGCACCAGATCGTCCAGGATACGAAGCACGCTTTGCTGCACCGTGACATCAAGGGCTGATGTCGGTTCATCAGCGATCAGAAGTTTGGGATTGGGTAGCAGCATCATGGCGATCATGGCCCTTTGTCCCATGCCGCCTGAAAGCTCGTGGGCATAGGCATGAAAGACCCGCTCGCCATCCTCGATCCGCACCGCATCCAGCATCTGGAGCGCGCGTCTTTTCGCCTCCTTGGCGCTCACGCGTTCATGGGCACGGACCGCTTCGATGAGCTGGCGCCCGATCGTCATCACAGGGTTGAGCGAGAATTTTGGATCCTGCATCACCATGCCGACCTTGCCGCCGCGAAGGGCTCGCCGCTCGCGGTGACCCATGCTCAGCAGATCTTGACCCTCAAAGCGGAGCGCTTCGGCGGCCACATCACCGTTGGTCAGACCGAGGATGGCGCGCCCGGTTTGAGATTTACCGGAGCCACTCTCACCGACAATGCCAAGCTTTTCCCTATCCATGGAAAAACTGACGCCGCGCACTGCCTCAATCAGCCGACCGCGCTGCTCGAAGGTAACGCGAAGATTTCGAACCTCAAGCAGGGCGCCAGGCAAGTTCAAGCCCCCGTGCGCCGCGGATCGAGGACGTCGCGCAGGCCGTCGCCGAGCAGGTTGAAACCGAGCGAGACGAAGAAAATCGCGAGACCCGGCATGGTTGCCACCCACCATTGTTCGAGCAGATATTGTCGTCCCGTCGAAATCATCGCGCCCCATTCAGGCAAGGGAGGCTGCGCGCCAAGCCCCAGGAAACCGAGACCGGCCGCAGTCAGGATAATGCCGGCCATGTCGAGGGTGAGCCGAACGATCAGGGACGACATGCACATCGGTACGATATGGTTCCCGATAATCCGTGATGTTGACCCACCTTGGATGCGGACCGCCGCGATGTAATCGGCCTTGCGGATCGTCAGCGTTTCCGCGCGCGCCATCCTGGCATAAGGAGGCCAGACCGTGATCGCGATGGCGAGCACTGCGTTTTCGATGCCGGGACCGAGTGCTGAGACAAAGGCGAGCGCTAGAATAAGCCTGGGAAAAGCCAGAAAAATATCAGTGATCCGCATGAGGACGCGATCGACCCAGCCGCCCAGATAGCCGGCGATGGTGCCCACCATGAGGCCGACTGGACCGACGACGATCGCCACAATGCCGATAATATAGAGGGTCAGTCTCGAACCATGGACAATGCGCGAGTAGATATCCCGGCCAAGCTCATCCGTCCCCAACCAATGTTCGGCGGAAGGGGGCTGGAGGCGATCCGAAAGGGCCTGGGCGGTCGGTGAATGCGTTGCGAGCATAGGCGCGAACAGGGCGGTAAGAACCAGGATGACGATGATCCCGAGGCCAACCATGGCAAGCCTGTTGGCGCTGAATTCGAGCCAGCCTGTATAAAAACGTCCAAGGCGCGCCTGGCCCGCTGAAGCCGGCGTCTCGGACAGCAGCCATGTCCGAAGTCCTCCCAGTTTCGCATCCTGTGGCATGGTCAACGCGCCCTCGGATCGAGGAGACGGTAAAGCAAATCGGAAAGGAGATTCAAACTGATAAAGACCATGCCGACGACAATCGTCCCGCCGAGAACGGCATTCATATCGGCGTTCAGGAGAGAATTGGTGATGTAGAGCCCAAGACCCGGCCAGGCGAACACCGTCTCGGTCAGAACCGAGCCTTCGAGCAGATTGGCATAAGACAGAGCAACGACCGTCACGAGCGGAATGGCGGTGTTACCCAAGGCATGGCGCCAGATCACCGTTGTCTCGGAGATGCCCTTCAAGCGCGCGGTGGTGATATATTCCTGGCCCAGCTGCTCAAGCATGAGACTGCGCGTCATCCGGCTGATATAGGCGAGGCTGAAATAGCCGAGGATGGTGGCCGGCAGAATGAGGTGGGAAAAACCATTCCGCCAGACCTCCCAATCGCCGGCAAGGGCGGCATCGATTAAGATTACCCCGGTGACGGGATCGACCAAATCTTCATAGAAGATATCGAGCCGTCCTGGCCCGGGAACCCATCCAAGCTTTGCATAAAAGAGAAGAAGCCCAAGAAGCCCCAACCAGAAAATCGGCATAGAGTAGCCGATCAAACCCAAGAAGCGCACCACATGATCCGGCCAACGGCCCTGATAGACAGCGGCGGCAACGCCGGCGGGGATACCGACGATCAGGCCGATCAAGGTGGCGATCGTGGCGAGTTCTAGGGTGGCCGGGAACACGCGCCTGATATCCGATAGAACCGGCTGGGCGGTCAGCACACTCTTGCCAAAGTCGCCGCGCAGGACATCACCGACATAGAAGAGAAATTGCTGCCAGAGGGGGCGATGCAGTCCCATCTCGATCTTGACCTGTTCGTAAACGTCAGGCGGAGCGCGGTCGCCGACGGCGGCAAGAACTGGATCGACCGGGACCACCCTGCCGATAAGGAAAGTCACCACCAACAGGCCTAGAAACGTCAAGGTCAGGGTTGCTACAAGAGTGCTGAGTTGGACCAAGTAACGGGGCAATGCGTGTGTGTGACAGGCGGCTGGCAGGCAACAGTCTGCCCTACGCTTTGTCCTCCTTTCAGCAAAAGTCGTTGTCAGGTTTCCCTCCCGGTCGGACTTTGGCGACCTCAGCTGATCGATGAGGGGCCTGCCAATCCGCGAGGGAAGAACTCTTGCTTCTGGTTGTCGCTATTAACGACGGGTGTCAAGGCATTCGGTGTCCAATATTCGAGCTCTTCCATGTGCTCAAGCGGTGATATTGACTTGATGTTGTGGATGGTCTCCTCAACATCAGGTCAGGAGCCGGTATTTTCTCGCGACAGATTATCGCTGTTGCTTCACGCTTTCTCGATCGAATGCGCCTCGTCTCGCCCGAACTTCTTCTTCGTTATGAAGAAAAATTCATACAAAAAACAAAAGGTTGACCTGAAGTGAGACAGGCTAAGGGACCTCCATGGCTCGCTGAAAGAATATGGTAACGAATGGCTGGTAGTGTGTGTGAAATTTCAGCTGATCGTCAACCACTAGTGGCTCTTTGCATTCATGACCCAGATCCAAGCCGAGACGATTGACAACATGGTCAATGTCACCTTGCCGCCGATATTGGATATCTCGCATGCCGAGGCACTGCGTGACTGCCTCTTGGACACGATTGCGCCAGATATGGTTCTCACGCTCGATTCTGCTCAAGTCGAACAGATGACGACACCAGGGATCCAAATGATGCTCGCGGTCGTCGAATGTGCTTCGCGCAAGGGAATGGCCTTCAAGTTAGCCAACCCCTCTGAACCGCTCATTGATGCGTTCAAGGATTCAGGCCTATTTCCGCAACTCATGTCATGGGACCTCGAATAATGACGAAGAGAATATTGACCGTCGATGATTCCAAAACGATGCGGGATATGTTGTTGATGACGCTCAAGCGGGCGGGCTACGAGGTGATCCAGGCGGAAGATGGTCAAGATGGGTTGAACAAGCTCGAAGCCAATGGCGCCGACGTGATCATTACCGATATCAACATGCCGATTATGGATGGCATCACCTTCATCAAGGAATGCCGCATGCGGAAAGCCTTCTCATCAACGCCTATTCTGACGCTCACGACAGAGAGTTCGGACAAGAAGAAGGCGGAAGGACGCAATGCAGGCGCTACCGGCTGGATCATTAAACCTTTCAACCCCGATAAGTTGCTGCGCGTTGTTGAAAAGGTTTGTCCGTGAGAAGCGGTAGAATAAATCTCAGCGGATCATGCCTTTTTACATGAATATCGATGTGAGAATGTTCGAAGGACTCTCATTAATTTATTCAAGACACAAGTCGCGTCGTGCGGATGCTGACCAGATGGATCGAGGACTTCATTGATGGACGATCTTGCAGAATTTAAACAAACATATTTTCAAGAATGTGATGATCTTCTGGCAGATCTTGAAAGGCAGCTGACTGCCTTGCAGGAAGGTGAGGTCGACGACGAGGTCTTGAATGCCGCTTTTCGAGCCATTCACTCGATCAAGGGCGGCGCCGGTGCTTTCGGATTTGCGGAGCTCGTCGCATTTGCCCATGTTTTCGAGACCGTCCTGGACAGGATGAGAGGGCACGAGCTCGATACCAGCAGCGCGAATATTGCCCTGATGATCCGGGCTGCTGACACGCTTGCCGATCTGGTCGTCTCGGCCCAGGAAGAAACTGAGGTCCCTGCCGACTTTGGACAGGATATTCTGGCCAGCCTCACCGCCCTTGCCGGGCCCGAAACCGCTGGTGACGAAGCCGACGACGACGATGAAGACATCGACTTCGCACCGGTTATGGTGGGAGGTGACGAAGGCGGTGGGTCTGAAGGCGAAGCGGTTGATGAACGAAACCTGTTTCGTATCAAGTTCGTTCCTTTTGCAACATTGTTCGAACGTGCCAACGAACCGATCCTCCTTTTTAGAGAACTCAAGCGCTTAGGCGCCTTCAAGGCCGAAGTCGATATCAGCAAGTTGCCGGAGCTCGAAGCCATTGAGCCGGATGGAAGCTATTTCGTCTGGGATATCGAACTTGAGACCACATCGCCAAAATCGGCGATCGAGGAAGTCTTCGAATTCGCCAGTAATGATTGCGATCTGGACATCGAAGAGGTGACAAAGGCAAAAGACGAGGTCAAAGAAGTCGTCCAAGAGGCTGAGACGGCCCCCAGTCCTTCACCAAAGAAGACGAAGCCGTGCGCACCCGCAGCAGTCAAGCCCGCTGCGGCGAAAGCAGGGGCGGCTGAAAAGAAGGCACCAGCGACGATAAGGGTCGATCTGGAGCGCATCGATCGGCTGGTGAACATGGTTGGTGAGCTGGTGATCACACAAGCCATGCTGGGCGAGCAGGCAAGTCACTTGGCCGTGGACCAACATGCGGGTCTAATCCATGGCATCGAAGTTCTCGCCCAACAGATGCGCGAACTTCAGGAAAGTGTGATGGCTATTCGCGCTCAGCCTGTGAAGTCAGTTTTCTCTCGCATGCCGAGATTGGTTCGCGAGCTGGCAGGATCGCTAAATAAGGAAGCGCGTCTCGTCATTTCGGGCGAGCATACAGAAGTCGATAAGACGGTCATTGAGGAACTCTCTGATCCGCTCACGCATATGATCCGTAACTCGATGGATCACGGCCTTGAAATGCCGGACGATCGTGAAGAAGCCGGCAAGCCCAGAGAAGGCACGATCTATCTCTCAGCGGAGCACAGCAGCGGCCGTATCGTTATTTCCGTAAGCGACGATGGACGTGGCATCAATCGCGACAAAGTCCTTCAGAAGGCCAGGGACAAGGGGCTTGTGTCGACTGAAACGCGTCCGTCGGATGATGAAATCGACAACATGATTTTGCTGCCGGGCTTCTCAACTGCTGATCAGGTTTCGAACGTATCAGGTCGTGGCGTGGGCATGGATGTCGTGGTCAGCAAGATTCAAAATATGGGGGGCCGAATTGGCATTTCCTCAGTTCCCGGACGGGGTTCGAAGTTCAATTTGACGTTGCCGCTGACACTGGCTGTTCTTGACGGTATGGTCGTTCGCGTCGGCGCTGAGAACTACATCATCCCGATCGCCAGCATCGTCGAAACGCTTCGTCCCGATGAGCAGCGGGTGAACCGGCTTGCCACCGGCGGCGAAGTCCTCAAGCATTGCGACGATTATATAAAGCTTATTCATCTTTCCGAGCTTTTCGGATCGGCTGATATGGAGGTCAAGGACAGCCTCGTGGTCATTGTCGAGACCGGAGGAGGCAGGATTGGCCTTGTCGTCAGCGAACTTGTGGGCCAGCAGCAGGTCGTCATCAAGAGCTTAGAATCCAACTACCGTCGCATTGATGGCATCGCTGGCGCAACCATCTTGGGCAATGGCCTCGTTGCTCTGATCCTTGACGTTGATGGATTACGGTCAATTGCGATGGGTAAGCCTGAACAAGAAGCTGCACACCAACAAATGAAAGAGATGCATTGATATGAGCAGTCTCTCATCGGACTTTGTTACTGCTGATGACCTCTCGGCGATTGCCTCAACTGCCGATCCCAGCGAGGCAGATATGGAGGCAGCACAGTTCATCACTTTCAGCATTGGTGATGAGGAATTTGGCGTCGACATTGTAACGGTTCAGGAAATAAAGGGCTGGACAGCAACGACGAATCTACCAAGCGCTCCTTCCTATATGCTGGGTGTGCTTAATCTCCGTGGCATCATCGTGCCCATTTGTGACCTCCGGGCAAGGTTTGGCTTGGGCGATACCATTCCCAGCAAGAACCATGTCATCGTGATCGTCATGGTTAGCGATCGGATCATTGGCATTCTGGTTGATGCCGTTTCCGACATTTTAACCGTGGGGGCGTCTCGGATCAGACCGGTGCCGGAAATGGGTGGCAATATCGACCAACGATTTCTTTCCGGTTTGGTCGCAGTCGATAACCGAATGGTAGCTCTACTCGAACTCAAGCTCCTGTTCGATCTCGACGGATTGTCCGATGAGTCGATGGATCATGGGAAGTTGGCGACAAACTAAGAGTTGACTGCCTTTTTTCAGCTTGAGGAAGCTATCGCCTGGTTCATTTGACAGCCATTCGATGGATCTCTCTTTAGGGTTTGACGAAATTCAGAGAAGGCGACAGACGGTGTCAACAACAATTACGTCAAGAAACGAATTCAATCTGACAGAAGCAGATTTCAGATTCATTGCTGATATCATTTACCGTCATGCAGGCATCGTTCTGAGTGATAAGAAGTCTGACCTAGTCCAAAGTCGTCTTGGGCGGAGGATACGTGCTCTTCAATTGAATAGCTTTAAAGACTATTGCGATTACATCAAGAACCCTCAGGGTTCTGAAGAAATGACGGTCATGACCAATGCACTGACCACAAATTTGACATCTTTTTATCGTGAGGCGCATCATTTTGATCACCTAAAATCAGTTGCCCTACCTGAATTTAAGAGTCTTTCAAGTAAGAACGGACGTCGTCTCAGGCTATGGTCTTCAGCTTGTTCGACAGGTGAAGAGCCCTACAGTATTGCGATGACATTGCTCGACTATGGTATTGATCGAAAAAGTTGGGATGTTCGTGTGCTTGCAACAGATCTCAATACCGAGGTTCTCAATAGTGCGAGTGCAGGTCTATATAGCCCGGAGATTTGTGAGAAACTTCCAAGCCATCTACGCCAGCGATTCATTGAACCTCATTCTCAAGATGAAAGGTTCGCGGTTAAGCCAGATGTAAAAGATCTTATTACCTTTAAACAGCTTAATCTTCTGGGAAATTGGCCTATGCGCCAGCCATTCGATGTTATCTTCTGTCGAAATGTTCTCATTTACTTTGATGCAGAAACAAAAAGCAAACTCATCGATCGTTTTATCGGGCTGCTGAGGCCCGGAGGCTGGCTTTACCTCGGACATTCAGAGACTCTCAATAGCGATAGCCATGGATTGGTCTTGTCTGGTCGGACAATTTATCGGAGAGAGGCGTGACCAAAATCGAACCCGGCCAGCTTTTTCGACATCGGACCAGCCAGACCTCCTACGGGCCGGGCGAAGAAGTCAAGCGTTTCTATGATCCACGTTTCAAGGCAACGTCAGTTATGGTCTTGCCTGGGCGGCACTATGTCAGCGCGGCTCCTGATGAGATGATCGTTACGCTCCTTGGCTCTTGCGTCGCTGCCTGTATTCGAGATCCGAAAGCAGCGGTAGGCGGTCTCAACCATTTCTTGTTACCCGAAAGTGATAGTGGCCAATGGGGGCAAGCGAATGCAGCGATGCGCTACGGCAATCACGCAATGGAAACGTTGATTAACGACATTATCAAGCGTGGCGGTGATCGCTCAAGGCTTGAAATTAAGGTCTTTGGAGGTGCCCATATTATCGAGGGGCAATCGACCGTGTCAGTTGGCCAGCAAAATGTAGAGTTTGTTGAAAGTTATTTGAAGAATGAGGGTTTTTCTATCGTCGCCAAGCATTTAGGAGGCCCCTTGCCTCGGCGCATCCATTACTTTCCAGTAACAGGAAAGGTCAGTATGCTGGCACTTCGTCGCGCGCCTGATAACGATTTATTTAAGAAAGAGAAAGAATATCAAAAGACGATCAAGGCCGAAGATGACTCCGGCGACGTAGAACTTTTCGGATAGGAATTTGTTGTGACGGCGAAGATGCGTGTTCTTATTGTCGATGACTCTGCCTTTACTCGGGATATACTGCGTTCGGTGCTGAGCAGCGACCCAGCGCTGGAAGTCGTTGGTGCTGCCGCTGATCCCCTCATCGCTCGTGAAATGATCAAGGAGCTTAATCCTGACATCCTGACCCTCGATGTCGAGATGCCGCATATGGATGGTTTGGCCTTTCTGGAAAAAATTATGACGTTGCGTCCCATGCCCGTCATTATGGTATCCACGTTGACCCAAAAGGGTACGTTAACCACGCTCAGAGCACTTGAGCTTGGTGCCGTCGATTTTGTCGCCAAACCTAATGGCGACTTGAAGAATGGACTTGAGCAGCTGGCAAGTGAGCTGATACCGAAGATTAAAGCAGCTGCTCAGTTCAAAATGCGATTTGTGAACCGTTCCAATATGCCAGCTGCCGGGCCGATCAATACTTCAGGTATTAAGTACGCGTCGGAGCGAATGGTGATTGCCATCGGTGCATCTACTGGCGGGGTTGTCGCGTTGCGGTCGGTTCTCAGCCGTCTGCCGGCTTGCAGCCCTCCGATCCTGGTTACGCAACACATGCCTCCTAAATACACGAATTCCCTAGCCGAGCGTTTGAACCAGGTTTGTCCGGCAACTGTGGTCGAGGCGGAGAATGGCCAAAAAGTAAGACCCGGCCACGCCTATATTGCGCCAGGCGGTCGGCACCTTGAGCTCAAACGGTCACGAGAAGGTTTCATCTGCAAAGTTTATGAAGGAGACCTAGTCTCGGGACATTGTCCATCAGTTGATGTGCTTTTTAACTCTTTTGCGGATAGCGCAGGGAACCGGGCCGTTGGTGCAATCCTGACCGGTATGGGCCGTGATGGCGCCACCGGTCTCCTGCAGATGCGTCGTACCGGCGCCATGACCATTGGGCAAAACGAAGCAAGTTGTGTTGTCTATGGCATGCCCAAAGTAGCCTATGAGATCGGTGCTGTGCAGTCGGAAATGTCGATCGATCTTATTGCGCCCGCGATCCTTAAAGCTTGCGTTCAGCCCGCCAATCCCAGGCAAAGAGTATCCTAGAGCTCTTTTGCCGTAACAGTAGTCAAGATGGAGATTTGATACATGCCTGCCGCTAATTCAATGCAAGTCCTGATTGTCGATGACCAACAGAGCATGCGCGAGCTGCTGCGCCATTGTTTGAAGGAGATCGGCGTCACTAAAGTTACGTCGACCAAGAGTGGTGAAGATGCTCTTGAAACAGTTACGAAAGAGAGTTTTGATCTTGTCATTTCTGATTGGAACATGGATGGCATGAGCGGCCTCGATCTGCTTAGAAGTATCAGGAAAAATCCGGTCGTCAAAGCGTTGCCGTTCATTATGGCGACGGGCTCGCAAGACAAGAAACAAGTCATTGCTGCAAAGGAAGCCGGCGCTAACAACTATATCGTGAAGCCCTTCAGCACTGGCGATTTAAGAAAACGTGTAGAGGCCGTCTTTGGTGCGCTGAGCTAATAACGCATCAGGATATTTTTTTTGATTGTCAGCGGTGCTATCGGATCCGTCGTTGCACCTTTTCAAGGAACAGAAAATACATGGCTTAAAATTGAATAGGAATTGCTGTTTTAAAATTTTTTCTCAATCAGCAATTCTATGATACTTGGATTGTATTTTTTCTACATTGGAGTCTCGATGTTTTTGGTGAATTTCGATGCATATTGCCTTATTCATGTGATTTGATTTTTAAAAAGGGCAAATAATGAATGATCTTATTGATAAATCAAAAACAATATTATCTTTTCTAAAAGAAGAGATGGAAATATCTTCTGATTTGCTGCGTAGGTTTTCGCATGACATAGGTGTCGAGATTGCTGCCACCTCCGAGTCCGCTAATGCGGATTTGCTTCATGATCATATATTTCGTCTTACGGAAGTTTTGCAATGTGAAGATAGAATTCAACAACGTCTCAAAGATATGATTGCAACGTTAGAAGTTATGCATAAGACATTTAATTCAATCGGTAACGATGGTTTTGATTGTTTAATTGAGTGTGTCCGTGATCAAGTTTTGTTGGAAGAGATGCAATATTCTCTTGCAAGTAAAGCAGATCTTGATGGTCCATTAGCAATCTCTCGGCCTAATCCAGCCCCCAGCTTAGGTGACGTCGATTTATTTTAGAAGTTCTGAACAAATTGACGACGCCATCATTGAGTTGATCCTTTTTTGTGAATCCTCGATAGGGCGTTTCGAGCTGCTTTGATCTTCTTCTTGAAGGCTAGAACCGATGTCATATCGTCGAGCCCAGAATGACGGTGTCGATGATTGTCGTCGGGCAGACCATCTTCTACAGATGCGGACGTCGAGTGGCGTGGCTCAAGATTGTCTGTATCGGACTTAGTTGTCTTGGGCTTATCAGGATCGACCAAGGGCTGAGTCGATCTCGAAAGACCTCAATCACTTTGCCAATGACAAGGCGCCGAGTTCGATTTTCTGTGCCCCTGGGAAACCGACTGACAACGCCAACATCGAGAGCTTAAACGGCAAATTCAAGACAGTGTTTTTGAACGCATTTTGGTTTGCGAACACGGCCGACGCCAGGCGACAATGCTGACCTGCAGGATAGACGACAATAACCATCGGCCGTCCAGCTCGCTTGGCCACGATACGTTGGCAACGTTGATGAATCACTCAGGACGAGTTAGCCCAGCTTAAGCTAATATGGCGAGAGTTCCTGACGCCACTCGTCGACGACATGGATCAAGCTCAATAGCGTCAACCACAAAAGCAACAAGTGGACGATCATTGGTTCAGGCCAATGACGTGACATATTGTATGCTGCGCTATGTGAGCCTTGCTGCCTTGCTCGTCAAAAATGCCCGCTCCGATCCGTTGTCCGAAAGATGGATCGCCCGCTCGAAACACGCTTTGGCGTCTTCGCGTCTGCCGGCACGTGCTAAAAGATCAGCCCTTGCCGCGAAATAGGGCTGATAGCGATCGAGCTTGCCGTCTTCATTGGCCTCGTCGAGCATGGTGAGCGCAGCCTCCGGTGAGTGCGCATAGGACAGGGCGATTGTCTGATTGATACGCACCACCGGCGAGGGCTGGAGGCTGTGCAGCAGGGTGTAGAGCGCCAGGATCTGGTCCCAATCCGTTGTCTGCCAGGACGCACTCTCCGCATGAACGGCGCTGATCGCGGCTTGCAACCGATAGGGGCCGAGCGGGTGCATGGGCAAGACCAGCTTCAACAGCGCAGCTCCCTCGGCGATCTTTTCTTGGTCCCAAAGCGTGCGGTCCTGGTCCTCGAGTGCGATCATCTCCCCGTGCTCGTCGATCCGAGCAAGGCGTCTCGAATCATGCAGGAGCATGAGAGCGAGTAGGCCGGCGACTTCGGTTTCGTTGGGGAGAAGTTTGCCGATGATTCTGACGAGACGGAGCGCTTCTTCTGAGAGGTCGGCCCTCGTTGGACGATCGCCCGAGCTGGCCGAGTAACCCTCGTTGAAAATCAGGTAGATGACGCGCAGCACGGATGACAGACGCTCGCGCAAAGCGGTTTCAGCAGGCACCTCATAGGGAATGCCTGCGACCGCAATCTTCTTTTTCGCACGGACCAGGCGCTGCGCCATGGCGCTTGGCTGATCCAGGAAGGCAAGCGCAATCTCCTCCGTGGTCAGCCCGCCGAGTGTACGGAGCGTGAGCGCTACCCTGGTCTTTTCCTCGAGGGCGGGATGGCAGCAAGTAAAAATCATCTCCAGACGCTTGTCAGGAATGGTCTCGGGATCGCTCTCACCGCTCGCTCGATGTTCGAGGTCAAGAAGGTGAGAAATTTCATCCTGCTTGTCGGCGGCTGTCTTGTCACGGCGGAGGCGATCGATCGCCTTTCTTCTCGCTGTTGTGATCAGCCAGGCTGCAGGTGATCGTGGCAGGCCGTTTCTTACCCAGTGTCCCATGGCGGAGACGATAGCGTCCTGCAGACAGTCTTCCGCCAACTGAAAGTCGCCAAGCGTCTTGACCAGTGAGGCGAGGATGCGGCCCCACTCCTCACGAACGGTTTCTTCGATAGCATGTTCGAGATCGGAGTGAGGCTGCATGGGAACGTTGTCGCCTAGCGCTCAGTCGAAGACCATCACCGGCCGCACCTCGATCCGTCCTCTCTTGGCAGACGGGATCATGGCCGCATAGGTCATGGCCTCGTCCAGATCCTTGCAGTCGAGAATATAATAGCCCCCGAGCTGCTCCTTGGTTTCCGCGAACGGTCCATCGATAGTCTCGGTCGCACCCTCCCGCACGGAAACGGTAGTTGCGGTCGCTACAGGCTGGAGCGCGTTGCCGGCAACCATCTTGCCGTCGTCCTGAACCTTCTGGGTAAAGGCGCCATAAGCGTCGAGCATGGCCTTGAATTCAGTCGAGCCAGGGGTTGGGGCTGAACTTTCCGTTGCATAGATCAGGCACATATACTGCATCTCGATACTCCCTATTTCCAAACAGCGGCACCATGCCCCTGTATCTATCAGACGATCGACACATTGCGGAATCGACATCGGAATAAAAAAGTCCAGTAATAGGCCCGAAGACGGATCAGATTGTTTGCTCGGTTAATCCCTGCCATCTGCCCAGCACGACCATGCTCACTAAATCGACCTTGGAAGGTGAGGGTGCAACTGTAGACCGTCGATTGTTGGGCGCATACGAAGCATTGAAGCACTTCCCGCCTCCTGGCGTTATGAATTCTGCGCAGGCGGCATCCGGGACAATGAGATCGATGGCAACGCTTCATTACTTCAAGGGGCGAGGGCGTGCCGTACGATGCGGTGGATGTCTGCCGCCAGCCGAATAGCCTTTCAGAACATCCCGATCGAAACGCCGGACGCGCTCGCTGCTTTACGAGCTTCGGGTAAGTTGCTTTTCGATCAGATGCCTCTTTTGGAACTGGGTGGTCTGAACTTGTACCAATCCAGCGCGATGATCAGGCATTTGGCGCGGCGTGGTGATCTCTATGGTGATGGTGATCGCGAGGCCCTTTGGCGTGACATGATTGCCGGGGCTGTGGGGGATTTCGCGGAGCTAGCGATCCAAGCTGCCTTTCAGCCAACGACCGTGATCGTCATTGCTGCCAAGCAAGCTCGTGTTGCGAAGTTTGGGGCCTGCATCCAAGCACGTTTGGCGTCCAATGGTGGCGATTTTTTGTGAGGGAAATCGCCTTAGTTTTGCCGATATTGTCTTGGTCGAAGCCTTCATAGCCTATGTGGAGTGGCTTTCCGATCTCCTCGCTGAGATGCCAGGTCTGCGGGCCTTCAAAATCGCGTGCTCGAGCATGACGGTATCGCGGCTTATCTCGGTTCCGAACAGCGTTACCCCAAAAGCGAACGGCGACTATGTGATCGCCGCCGCCATGGTTCTGCAACGAGCACTCCCACCGAACATGCCTGATGCCGATCGTTTCGTTGTAAGGGCAGAACAGGCCGGATAAAGACGTGTCCTAGTGGTCATGTTGCAACGAAATTATCCGCTACCAACGTCGAAAACTTAGCCGCATACCGTCGATCCCGGCCATTACAGTGGTCATACCACAACCATGGCCGGACCGCCTCGGCTATTCTTTGAACTTCAACTTGCTGCCATCGAAGGTCGTGACCTGGGCGTACATCAGTCCGTCCTTGGTGACATAGGCATCTGAGCCGATGTGAGGTTCGGTGAGAAAGTCGGCGTCCGCTGACCAAAGGACGTTGATGGTGCCGTCCACGGTGAAGCTGCTGATCGTCGTGAAGGTCAGGCCCTTGAGGCCGCCATCCTCGGGTAATTTGCAAAACCCGGCGAACAATTCGCCGACTGCTTCCCGACCCTTGATCAAGACACCGTCGACGAGATGAAACTCGACGTCATCAGGGTATTGGGCCATGAGACGATCCCAATCGCATTCGTTCAACGCGTCCAGATGTTCGTCGACAACCGCCTGAGGGTCGTCTTGTGTCACCAATGCGGGCAAGGCCATGTCACCAGCTGTGGCGACGCTCATGCCCAACAATAATCCCACAAACGTGCATCCCGACAACGGTATTTTTATCACCTCTTGTCTCCCCATTGATGCAGTTATGATTTTCACTTTTGCATCATCGAACTATCGTTGATCGTCAGGCTTACAACAAGACAAAGGTGCAATCTATGATTGTATTTCACGCATTATCAGACTGATGGTGATGTACGGAGACCTACCGCTGGGATCAGCGATGGAGGGGTAACCGGCGCGTGAAGATTTGTTTGCAGCTGGTTGAATCGAGAACAATCGTTATGGGCACACTCACCGATCGGTTGAGGAGGAAAAGCTGTCGAAAGCTGATCGAGAGCGAGCGAATTTGTGCGAAATTGGGGAAGGCCTCTTGACTAAAGGGCGGGGGAAGCTGGTCATCATATCTCGTACCAAGGTTGGGGATGAATTTGCTTGTTGATAGGAGAGACGCATGCAGCTCGACGACAAGGCGGTGGTGATCACCGGCGGGGCCGGCGGGATTGGCACAGAGACGGCTAAGTTGCTGTTGGATGACGGCGCTGATCTTTGTCTTATCGACGCCAATGGGGCAGCGCTGGAGACGCTCAAGGCCGAGTTAAACGCAGGCGGACGGGTTCGGACAGTAACATCTGATTTGAACTCACCTGAGGCCTGCGTTGCAGCAATCAAAGAGATTGATCGCCCGATTTACGGCCTTGTCCATCTCGCCGGTATTTTCGTTACGGATGATCTGGATGCAGCCTCAAGGCCGATTTGGAACGATGTCATCGCCGCCAATCTTACCAACGCCTTTGATATGGCAGCAGCATGTCGACCCAGGTTGGCGACCGATGTGGCGAGCCGGATGATTTTCATCAGCTCGGTTGCCTTCAGGCGTGGTTCGTTCGATCATATTGCTTATACGGCAGCCAAGGGTGGGATCATTGGGCTGGTGCGAGCACTCTCGAAGAAACTTGGCCCGGATACCTTGGTGAACGGCCTGGCACCCGGCATCATTGAAACCACGATGCCGGCTCATCTCCTGGCCGACGAGACGCGCCGTGAGCGTCTGCGTGCCGAGACCGCTCTCAAACGGTTTGGCCATCCGCGTGAAGTGGCAAGCGTCATTCAGTTTCTGCTCGGACCTGGGGCAAGTTTCATCACCGGCCAGGTGATTAATGTCGATGGTGGTGTGGCAAATGGTTAGGGGTGGCTGGAGCCCTGTTACTACGCCAATGTTTATTCCAAACGAGCGCCAAATAGATGGTTTCAATTGTGTTCCAAAGCCCGTCGGCATCAGAGTAGCTTTTGCAAGCGGTCTCTTGGGATAACGAACAATGAGGTGATGGAAATGCCGAAAATAGACGTTGTCTGTCGGCCGGTGTCAGAGAAGGATTTTGCCGGGTGGTCGGCTTTGTTCGAAGGCTATCTTGAGTTCTATCATTTCCCGTCTGAGCCTGAGGTGATCAAACGCGTCTGGAACTGGCTCCATGATCCCAATCATCCAATGCAAGGGATCGTGGCTGACTTGGCTGATGAAGGGATCGTCGGCTTAGCGCATTTCACGACCTGGCCACTGACGCTAGTTGGCACCGATGCTGGTTATCTGAGTGATCTCTATGTGCGCGAAAATCTTCGTGGCGGTGGAATCGGTAAAGCACTGATCACGGATGTACGGGCTGAATTCGAAAAGCGTGGTTGGCCGCTCTTGTTCTGGTTGACCCAGGAAACGAACTACCGTGGGCGAAGGCTCTATGACCAATTCACCCCCAAGTCCGAGTTTATCGCTTATATGCTGGAACCGAAATCAGACGGCTGAACCGCGATAGGCCGACATCTGGGCTGCTCAGTCCGCCGGGCCGGCATGGTGGATTCCTAATGAGGGAGACAGTGACGGATGAATTTGAGCAATGTCACCAAGATAGCGCTGCCTTCTGAAAGCGCTTTGCATCAGCGTTGCAAGCCCGGCGATTTCCTTGACTGTTATGCGGTGACGGCCAGCATGCCTGTGCGCGATGCCGCTGAGACCATCACCGATTTTCCTTCTTGGGCCCGGTTTCTCCTCATGATCCGACGCATCGTCACCGCGCCATTCGGCCTCGACAATGACGGCCCGGACGCAGCCGACCGTGTCGGGATTTTTCCTGTCGAATCTGAAACGGCAACAGAACTCATCGCTGGCTTTGATGACAAGCACCTGAATTTCCGGGTCTCCGTGCTCTCTCATGAGGCCAAAGTCAGCCTGGCGACTTGGGTCGCACCGCACAATCTTGGCGGACATGCTTATCTTGCGGCCATCATGCCGTTCCATATCGCCATTGCACGCAATGCCCTGATGAGGGTCCGCCGGGTAAGCCGGGAGAGGCATGATTCTTGAAACGGGTTCTCTAGATGTCAAAACCTACAAGGGCACCAATCAGTGCCAGAGCCGCTATTGATCCCAGCCGTAGAAGATTTCGGCCGAAAGCATGTTGGCTACGGGGTCACATCCGATCACGATGATCACGTCGGGGGCGGCGGAGCGACATACACCTTTATGGCTCAAACACCATTGGTCGAAGCTGGTAGTGAATGTTTTCTGAGAGGTCGGTAGACGTCAATATCGTCGCCGGTAAGATCGATAGCCTTACGCCAGTGAGGAACCGGCTACGGGACGTAAACTATATTCAAGCATCGCCATCTTGCAGTGATGGCTGAGCAATCTCAGCACCATCATCCGCTTGGGGATCAGTTTTCTTTTCCGCCTTGGCTTCTTGCTTGGCGGCCTTTTTTGCAGCTTTGGCCCGCTCACGCTCGTGACGTTCGAAGCGGTAGTTTGGCTTGCGCGCCATAAACTCCCAATCGATCTTGCGCCTCAACGAAAGGAGAAGGCGCGACCTGGCATCCAGGTGACACCTTCTCCTCCGATGAGATCAATTAGTTCTGGACGCTGAGGTTCTCGGCAGATGACTTGCCGTCCCGTCCAGGAACCAGTTCATACTCAACTTGCTGTCCTTCAGAGAGGCCCTGCAAGCCAGCGCGCTCAACGGCTGAGATGTGCACGAACACATCCTTAGAGCCGTCTTCTGGCTGAATGAATCCAAAACCCTTGGTGGGGTTAAACCATTTCACGGTGCCTGAGGCCATGACGATATCCTTCGCTACGCGTTTGCACTTGGCAAGCTTAGCTGGATTGCGAAAGATTGCCACGGTAGTGCTCTATGTTCACGGCGGAACGTAACTGATCGGCGAAATTAAGCAAGAAGCATTACGACTTTCGGTGAAATTGTTCTCAGTTCAAACGTTAGGATGCAGTGATTTTCAGCTTGTTCGCATGGTTGAGGGCTGATTTTCTGTGGTGGGGTATCGTTAGGATGATCGCGGTATTTGTCTTCTGGTTGCCGATCAATCGCTTGATGTGACATTCGTCAGGCCTGGAGATCATCGGGGCTTGGGCGCTGGTATGGTTACTTGGTTTCCTAAATCGGAAGCTGAGATGGGCAGTGCCAAGGGACTTCCTACATACCTATGGGCTGGCGATCATGCCGTTTGGTCGAAAAACGCTCTGGAGGCCCGCACCATTTTGGCGTCTACGTTCGTGGGTGATGGAGACTAGTCTAGCATATTGGCGTTTAGTCTAGGTACAAGAAAGGCACTTTAGCGACCAAGAAGAAACAAGAACATTATGTGTTTGGTTGATGTTGCGTTTTAATGCTCATCGTTCACCTGTTGAACTTGACCTAATCAATGTCATGCCGTGATGCCATTCTATTGAAAGGCGATGGAAGATAATTTGTCTTGTTGTAGAACTGAGGTGAAAATAATACCCGCCAGCTGACATCTCGCCATCTCACACGACGATTTCGATTGCCATTGGGGTAGGATTGTGTTTTGTTCTCTCATCACTCGCCGCGTGTGGACGACGACGCAATCGTCGGCGGCGTTTGTAAATCATTGCCGTATGGCCGATCTGCCATGATGGCAATTTATACAAACAAGAAACCCCACCGGCAGTCCATCCATACTGACAGCCTTAACGGCACTATGCCGTCGAGCGCCATTGACCGCTGGGTTATGGTACCTCGACGAATGAGAGTTCCCACTTGAAACAATTCAATGACCTTGGCCTCGCCGGGTCGATCCTTCAAGCCGTATCGGCTGAAGGCTATGAAACACCGACGCCCATCCAGGCTGCGGTGGTTCCCGCTATGATCGCCTCCAAAGACATTCTAGCCATTGCGCAGACGGGGACAGGTAAGACCGCGTCCTTCGTCCTGCCGTTACTCGACCGCCTGGCCCAGAGCAAGCGGACGCGCAATCCCAAGAGTTGCGGGGCGCTGATCCTAGCACCAACGCGTGAGCTGGTCGCCCAGATCGCCGCCAGCATCCGAACCTACGGGCGCTTCACGCGTCATTCTGTCGTGGTGATCGTCGGTGGCGCCAAGCCGGGGCCGCAGATACGCGCCATGGCGAGGGGTGTCGACATCGTTGTTGCCACGCCTGGCCGTCTGCTGGATCACCTTCAAACCGGCGCTGTTCATCTCGGCGATACCGACATCGCCGTCCTCGATGAGGGCGATCAGATGCTCGATCTCGGCTTCATGCCGGCGATCCGCAGCATTCTCGGTCGGATAGAACGCAAGCGGCAGACCGTTCTGTTATCCGCGACCATGCCGAAGCCGATCCGACGGCTCGCTGATGAATTTCTTGACGACCCGATGGAGATCTCGGTGGCGCCAGCCGCCCGGCCGATCGAGCGTATAGATCAAAAGGCGATGCATGTGGATCGGCCTGGCAAGCGCCAGGCTTTGATCGATATTCTGGCGGGCAGGGATGTTGGGCGCGCCATTGTATTCACGCGCACCAAACGCGGCGCCGACAAAGTTAATCTGCAGCTGCAGAAAGCTGGTCTGATCGCGGATGCGCTCCACGGCAACAAGAGCCAGGGTCAACGCCAGCGGATCTTGGCCGGCTTTCGCTCGGGGAAGGTGAAGGTCCTGGTCGCCACCGATATCGCGGCTAGGGGCATCGACGTTGATGACGTTTCACACGTTGTCAATTACGAGCTTCCGGATGTGCCTGAAGCCTATGTCCACCGGATCGGCCGGACGGGAAGAGCCGGCAAGAGCGGCATTGCCGTCTCGCTCTATGACAGCAGTGAACGCCCGTTGCTGCGGGACATCGAAAAGCTGATCGGCCGCAGGCTCGACGGTTCATCCGACCCGGTAGATGGCGCTGCTCAAGGTCATCGCAAGGGAGGGGGCGGTCGACCGAAAGAAAATGGATCCGAGCGGGCGCCGAAGCACCAAGGCCGGTCGCGCCGCCGTGGAAGGCCCGGGATGGGCAAGCCTAGTCTCGGCAAACCGGCCTCGGGGAAACCAGGTGCTGGCAAACCGGCTGCAAGCAAACAAGCTGCGGGCAAGTCGTCCGCTGGTACGTCCCATCGCGGACAGGGCAACCAACCTCGCCGGCGCCCGCGCGCAAAAACGATGGATCGCCAGGCCCACGTTTAGGATATCACCGTTTTACCATCACCTTTTCACCAACGACGAGACGCGAGCAGAGAAGCTCCCGTCAACAACACTGAAAGAGGATAGGAGATCATGAATAAGGGTACTGTTAAGTGGTTTAACGCCACCAAAGGCTATGGCTTCATCAGCCCCGATAATGGCGGTGGCGACGTCTTCGTGCATATCAGCGCAGTCGAACAGTCCGGTCTTGGCACGTTGAACGAAGGTCAAGCGATCAGCTATGAGGTCGAGGTCGACCAGCAGCGGGGCAAGTCGTCTGCGGTTAATTTGCAGGCAGGCTGAGCCTAACGATCGACGGTACGGTGCGGATGGCGGTTGATCGCCTTCGTGCCGGCCGCGATCGGCTTGCCATGGGGTGACCATGGCACTTCATCGATGGTGCATCATTGGTGACCAAGGGAGGATTGGATAATGAACACGACGAAATCAAGCCCTCAGCGAAGGGCCGCCGACCTTGCGGCACGCGATCGAGCCGTGATGCAGGAAATCGAGAAGGAACAACAAGCACGGGATCAGAAGACCTCGCGTCTTCGGGCCCTTCGTCTCGCCAAGGAAGCTGCGGACAAGGAACATGCCGACAAAGATGAGGTCGAACAACTTGCCGCCGCTGAGGAAACAATAAAGTCGTCCAAGAAGAAATCTGCAGGGGTCCGGAAGCGATCTGCGGCCGCTAAAGTCAAAGCGACTGTCGAACCCACGACACAACATGGCTAAATGTTGGTAGGTCGGCGGAAAAACTGGCCTGGCAGGCGGTTTTACCCACCACAGAGAAGGATCGAGCATGACCATGCAGTGGCTTCATCAGCATATATGCCAACGCTTGGGTCTTGCTAGGACTGTCTCATTGGGCAACATTCTCAACATCGATGAGCGTCTTCTCTGATGAATCCGATCAAGCGCTCGATCTCAATCAAGGGTCCTTGACCATGCTCATGCCGATTGCCCGCCTTCAGTCCGCGCTCGAAGCCAACCGACGGGATAGTGCCAAAACGACCGAGGAATGGCCGGTTGTCCGTCTGTTCACGCCTTTGGCGAAGAGCGCTTGGTTATTGTCCCGTGTGGACCCGAACGATAAGGACAAAGCTTTCGGCTTGTGCGACGAGGGTGATGGATGTCCCAATCTCGGGCATGTCAGCCTGGAAGATCTAGCCCAGCGTTTCGGCCATTTGTCGGTTCGCTGGGATGACAAGTTCAAGGCGGACAGGCCGCTCAGCGCCTATGCCGCCGCGGCTGGGAAAGCAGGCCGAATTCAACGCTAGTGGTGCGTGGCGACATTATTTGTTGGCCGCAGATATCGCTAAGATCTACGGCAGACAGCCGAGTTTCTAGGATAGTGACGGTGGTGTTTGTTGGAAACACCCCACTGGTCTTGCAATCGGCGCCGATCGCATCGTCGCCATCTGACGTCGACAATCTTGGCTAATACCAAACCGCCTAGCGATTGACCGTTTTTGCCCATGATCTTGTGGTGATGCTTTTGAGCTGCCCTTCGATATTGAGGAGGCTTGTCCAGGCCCAACAACAGGCGTCGACGATGTCTTCGTAGGTGTCGTAGACCCTGGCATTGAGNNTCGGGAAGATCGAGATCGTTGGCAGTGTGCCATCCGGCCTGGTCGAGGATGACGACGGCATGGGCGCCTTCGGTGACCTGGGTGCTGATTTCCGCGAGATGCAGGCTCATGGCTTGGGTGTTGGCGAGGGGGAGAACCAAGGCCGCCGATCTGTTGGTTTCCGGACAGGCGGCGGCAAACAGGTAGGCGGCTTTGTAGCGCTGATCCTTGGGCTGCCTTGGCCGGCTACCGTGACGCGCCCATTGGCGGGTCAGCTGGCCTTTCTGACCGACCCGGGCTTCGTCCGCAAACCAGATTTCTATCGGGCATTTAGCGGCTCTGTCGCCGACGGTGTCCTCGACCAGATCTTGGAATTTTTTTTGTACTCGGCCTGGATCCCGGGATCGCTTTTGGGATGCTGCGGCCGGGCGCTGATCTTGCGGAACCCTAGGCGCCTGATCAGC
>JBOEHJ010000074.1:0-35661 GCA_050633905.1 Geminicoccales bacterium | reverse complement strand
CGACAAGAAGGACCTGGGCCTGGCTTGCTGTAGAGCCCTTCTGGCCCTTCGGCATTAAAGCGATGAACCCAGTCCCGCAGCGTTTGTCGATCCATCCCACCGGCCTTCGCCGCTTCAGCTCGCTTCGAACCTTCGAGAACCAGCGCCAAAGCCAGCATCCGACGCGAAGCAGAAGGTGTCCTCGCTGACTTCGCTAGCCGACGAAGCTCAGCCGCTGAATAGTCATCGCGAATTCGAACCATAATCTCCCCCCCAAATCTTTCCGGGGATCATAGGAGAATTAACAAAAACGCGAGTTCACAATCGAGTCAGTCGCTAGGCGGGTTGGTATAAGTCGTCCTAGGAGGCCGTTCGCAAGGCATGTCGTGGCGATATCGGCGTCGGCATCGCCGATGAAAAACAGCTTGAGCACATCTTTGCGAACCTTCTTTCCAATGCAGTCAAATATTCACCTGAAAAGAAATCCTGCATAATGCGCTGCAGATTTGAAGGGAACCATGTCGCGCTCACCGTTTCCGATAGCGGGGTCGGTATTCCAGAGAGTGAGCTTCCACAGCTGATTCAGCGCTTTTTTCGGGCGAGCACCTTGACCGGCATTGCAGGTACTGGGATTGGACTGAACATCTTCAACAGGCTCGTGGAGATGCATAATAGTGAGAATTCAGTTCGATCGACGCCGAGCTAAGGTAGCGACCTCATAGATGATACGCATTCGGGCCTCCTGATGGATTGATCAGATAGACCCCAAGTCGAGCGATCTAACGATAGGGCAGTCGTTTCTGTCTCGATCGCGATGATCCTGCCGCCTTCGAGGCTGATACTACTGGTCACGACTTCATCTTCCTGGACCTGACAGCCGTTGCTCAAAATGGTCTTAGGAGCAGGGTCCACCTGAGGCCTACGGGCGCTCATGCTGCAGCTTTCTGAGCGACGATCGTCATGGTGCGGTCGGCGACGAGGTCGCGGACATCGCGATCATGGAAGATGCCAACCAGGGCAGCACCGCGTGCCTTGGCTTCGTGGATGATGTCGACCACTACGGCACGGTTGTCCGCATCGAGTGAGGCGGTTGGTTCATCGAGTAGGAGGAGCGGATAGTCATGTACGAAACCGCGCGCGATATTGACCCGCTGCTGCTCGCCACCGGAGAAGGTTGCCGGCGGCAGGTCGAACAGACGCTCGGGAATGTTGAGGCGTGCGAGCAGTGATTCTGCTCGCGCGCGTGCTTCGCGCTGCGATATGCCGAGTACCAAAAGCGGCTCCGCGACAACGTCGCGCGCTGCCACCCGCGGCACACAGCGCAGGAACTGACTTACGTAGCCGAGGGTTTGTCTGCGCACGCTCAATACTTGCCTCGGTGTTGCTTTGACGAGATCGATACAGCATCCGAAATGGTCGATTAGCACCTTGCCACCAAGGGCGCGATAATTGCCGTAGATAAGCTTCAGGAGTGTCGACTTGCCGACCCCTGATGATCCGGTGAGCACCACACATTCGCCGGGATCGACATCAAGTTCGACATTATCGAACACTGGGATGCAGACGCCATCCTGCAGATGCAGCGTGAAACTCTTTTCGATACCGATCAAACGAAGAGCGGCCATGTCGAAGCTTTCCTGTCGAGGTTGTACGTCATCACCCCTGGAGGATCGAGGACACCAGCAGCTGACTGTAGGCATGCTGCGGATCATCCAGGATCTGATCGGTCAAGCCGAGCTCCACGGTGCGGCCGCGCTGCATCACCATCATGCGGTGGGAAAGCAGCCGGGCGACCGCGAGATCATGGGTCACAATAATCACCGAGAGCGACAGTTCGTTGACCAATTGCCGGAGCAGATCGAGAAGCCGCGCCTGCACCGAAACATCGAGCCCGCCGGTGGGTTCGTCCATAAACATGAGGGCTGGGCTAGTCACAAGATTACGTGCGATTTGCAGGCGCTGCTGCATGCCACCGGAGAAGGTGGCGGGACGATCATCGAGGCGGCTTTTATCGATCTCGACGCGTGCCATCCAGTTAAGCGCTTCGTTTCGGATCTTACCATAATGGCGAGCTCCCACCGCCATCAGCCGTTCGCCGATATTGGCACCGGCGCTGACGCCAAGGCGAAGACCGTCACGCGGATTTTGATGGACGAAGCCCCATTCCGTGCGCATCAAAAGCCGGCTTGCAGGCTCGTCGAGCGTGGTGATCTCGACCTCCTCGCCATCGCGCTTTCGGTAATACACCCGGCCCGCATCGGCCGGAAGGCCGGCGCCGAGACAGCGTAATAATGTCGTTTTACCGGAGCCGCTTTCGCCGACTACCGCAAGCACCTCACCCGGCCAAAGGTCGAAGCTGATATTGTCAACCGCGACAGTAGCCCCGAAGGTTTTGGAGAGACCATCGATGGTCAGGAGCGGTGCGTCATCGTCCCAGGCCATCAGCGCTCTTCCTCATCGTTGGTGAACGTGTCCGGCACACTCAATGGGTCAGGACCGGTGAACCCCTGTTCGCGCCTGGCTCGGCAATAATCGGTATCCGAGCAGGTGAAGATGCGCCCGCCTTGATCGTCGATCACAACCTCATCGAGATAGCCATCACCAGCACCGCAAAGTGCGCAGACATCATCCCAGCGTTGCACTTCGAAGGGATGATCCTCGAAGTCGAGGCTGACCACCTTGGTGTAGGGCGGGATGGCATAGATACGTTTTTCCCGTCCCGCACCGAACAGCTGTAAGGCGGGGCAGTTGTCCATTTTCGGGTTGTCGAACTTTGGTGTGGGCGATGGCGCCATCACGTAGCGATCATTCACCAGGACAGGATAGTCGTAGCTGGTGCTGATCCGTCCGAGGCGGGCGATATCCTCATAAAGCTTGACATGCATCATGCCGTAATCGACCAGTGCATGCATCTTCCGGCTCTCGGTTTCGCGCGGCTCAAGCCAGCGCAGCGGCTCCGGGATCGGCACCTGGTAGACGAAGATCTGGCCTTCGGATAAAGGCGTTTCGGGAATGCGATGCCGGGTCTGGATCAGTGTTGCGTCAACAGTCCGCTCGGTCACCTGAACATTCGTCATACGCTGGAAAAATGCGCGGATCGAAATGGCGTTGGTGGTATCATCCGAACCCTGATCGATCACCTTCAGCACATCATCCGGACCAATGCAGGCTGCCGTCACCTGAATGCCGCCCGTACCCCAGCCATAAGGAAGAGGCATGTCGCGCGAAGCGAACGGCACCTGATAGCCAGGAATTGCCACCGCTTTCAAAATCGCCCGTCGGATCATCCGCTTGGTCTGCTCATCGAGATACGCGAAGTTGTAACCATCAAGCTGCGGCGCGTTTTCACCAACGTCCATCGGAGGTGTTGCGTCCAAGCCGTAGTTCATTCCGCCGCCTCCGAGGTAACCGCAGCGGCTCGCAGCCGCCGGATGTTTTCTAGTTCGCCTTGGAAGTCGACGTAGTGGGGGAGTTTTAGATGTTCGACAAAGCCAGTCGCCTGGATGTTGTCAGCATGATAGAGAACGAATTCCTGGTCCTGGGCGGGTGCTGTTGGCTCCTCGCCTAATTCGGCGGTGCGTAACGCGCGGTCGACCAGCGCCATGGCCATCGCCTTGCGCTCTGCGTGGCCGAAAACCAGGCCGTAGCCGCGGGTGAATTGCGCCGGTTCAGTTTTCGAACCTTCAAACTGATTGACCATCTGACACTCGGTGATCTCGATCATGCCGATGTCGATCTCGAAGCCGAGTTCTTCGGGTGCGAAGCTCACCGCAACCAGGCCGAGGCGGATCTCGCCGACGAAGGGGTGATTGCGGCCGAATCCGCGCTGGGTTGAATAGCCAAGCGCTAGCAAGAAACCTTCATCGCCGCGAGCAAGGCTCTGCAGACGGACGTCCCGGCCAGCTGGAAACAGAAGTGGCTCGCGCGTGATGTCGCCGACCCGATCGTCGGGTACGTCGACTTCCTCTTGAATGAGCCCCTCGTTATTGAGAATGTCGACGACACGCGGCATCGCGTCCCGTGCAGCCTCCTCTTGTAAAGCCTGTGGTGGCTCACCACCCTCGGCGGCGAGTTTGAAGTCGAGGAGGCGGTGGCTGTAGTCGAAGGTTGGGCCAAGGAGTTGGCCGCCGGGAAGGTCTTTATAAGTCGCAGAGATGCGGCGCTTTACGGTCATGACTGCTGTGTCGATCGGCGTGGTATAGCCGAATCGCGGTAGTGTGGTGCGGTAGGCGCGAAGGAGGAAGGCGGCCTCGACCAGATCGCCGCGTGACTGCTTGATGGCCAGGGCCGCGAGTTCGGGATCATGAATTGAGCCTTCATTCATCACTCGATCCGTGGCGATGGTGAGCTGGGCGCGGATCTGCTCGATCGTCAGCTCCTCGATCCCAGTATCGCCCCGGCGGATTTCGGCCAGCCAGCAATGGGCGTTCTGGATCGCCTTCGCGCCGCCTTTTACCGCGACATACATGGCTTAAACCTCCAGTGACGTTGTGCGCGGCAGGCCGGCGAGCCGGCGTTCATGGGTGAAGATCATATCCACCCCATTCGGAAAACCGAGGCGGTTAGCCTTCACTTGTTCGGTGAACAACTTGGACAGTCCGAGGACCCGAAGTCGCGCCTCGTGCTGGATGCCGGGGCCGGTGAGTGTCCAG
Source organism: Geminicoccales bacterium (assembly GCA_050633905.1). Lineage (GTDB taxonomy): Bacteria > Pseudomonadota > Alphaproteobacteria > Geminicoccales > Geminicoccaceae > JANQPX01. The sequence continues at coordinate 31,030 of JBOEHJ010000074.1, read as the reverse complement.
CCTTCATCCTCCGCGAGGCCATCGGTCTGGATGATCAGCGTCGCGGCGCGGTCCGGGTATTCGGGTGTTCCTTGGGAGAACGCCGAAAAGGGCAGCAGGCTGGCAGCGTCGCCGATTAAGTTGAAGGCGGCAGCTTCAGGCTGCTCGACGATCGGGCAGCCGCAATGAAAGCCCAGGCTTTCGACAATATCGGGCGTGGCGAGCTTCGCATCCAGCCAGGTCGGTGTTTCGAAATCGAGCAGCGTCAGTGCGAGGGCGAAGGTGGCATCGTCCAGCGGCGCTGGTGCTGCAGGCAGGTCATGCGGGAGTGAGGTGACCCTCCCAGGATGTGCCATGGCATCCAACACCCGGCGGAACACGGTTTGTGCCTGCATGGTTGGATCGGCGAAGCCTGGGGCTAGGGCGCTGGTCATCATTCGCTCTTGCCTCGGGCCATGGTGAAAAAATCGACCTTGGTCGCTGCCGCCTTCGATGCGATCTCTTCTTTTTTACGCGCAAGCGCTGCAGACAGTGGCTCGATGACCGCCTTCGTCAACGCGGCCCGGCGTCCGGGCTCTTGTAGGGCTGCGTCGAGTTTGGCGGTGAGTTCGGCATGCTGCTTGTCACGGCTCTGGACATAGCCATGGCCGACATGGCCGGCTTTACTGCGGACAGAGCAGCGGGTGACGGGCATCTCGCCTAGATTGAATCGCTGACCATTGCCGCCGGCACGGCCGCGCACCATGATGAGACCGATTTCCGCAGGGCGAAGAGTTTCGGTTTCTGGAAGTGCGTGATCGCCGAGCGCCGCTTCGATAGCTGACCGCTCGGATTGGGCTAGGATTGAAAGCCAAGCCTTCCGTTCATTGATGTCGTCCATCGTCATCCTCGGATCGTTAGATGGTCAGCAACGTTCATTCTAAGCCGTCTTCTCCCAATCGTCATAGTGAGTTGTCGCCGTGGTGATGTCGCTGTCACAGGTGAAGTCGATGCTGTGCACGGCGACGCTGGGCGGTCGCAAGCGGCTTGTCGATCTCTATGATCGCTACGTCAACGCACCCCGCGATTACGGCGATTTCTATGATGCGGCCAACGAGCTTATGGAACTCGAGGTGCGCTACCCTGCGGAACAATTTGCCAAGGTACCGGCGGAAGGCCCGGCGCTGTTCGTCGCCAATCGCTCCTATGGTGTCATCGATGGTCTTGTCCTGATCTGGCTTGCGCGAAATGCGCGTCCGGACGTTATGGTGCTGACCCACAAGCTGCTCTGCCAAGCACCGGAGTCGCGCAAGCACCTCCTTCCGATTGACTTTTCTGGCGGTGCCGATGCCCACGCGAGTAATGTCAACTCGCGAAAACAAGCGCTACGCCAGTTGCAGGAAGGTGGGGCTATTGGGGTCTTCCCGGCCGGTGCCGTTTCCACGAGCACTGTACCTTGGCGTGGATCTGCTGTGGATACTGCCTGGATTCCTTTCGCCGCGAAGCTGCCCATGGTTTCGAAAGCACAATCACCCCGATCTTTTTTCGGGGGGCCAGAATTCCCGCGTTTTTCAGCTGGCGAGTCATGTCAGCTATACATGGCGCCTGTCGCTTCTCTTCTGGGAGACGGCCAGGCAGATCGGCAGCGAGCTGGATGTGGCCATCGGCGATCCGATCCCATTTGAAGAACTGGCGGACAATCGTGGCAGGAAGGAGATGGTTTCCGAGCTTCGACGACGGACCTATGAATTGGCTGAAACACTCGATTCTTCAGCGGAAAACCAGCAGCTCATGAATCAAGAGTACCCATTCCCCAAACATTTCAATCTCTGACCGCCTGTTTGTCATCGATCAGGGACAGCGCCATCGCTGTGATTAGCGAGCTTTCTAACCATCGTTGTGCGATTGAGCATGTAGACTGCGCGTGTCGAGCCTGGGCGCTGGCTCCAGCCAATCGTTGATGATGAGATTCATTGCCTTATCGGCTTTTTCTTTCCAAGCCTGCGCTCGCTTTTCGCTGTCACGGCTGCGGCGTGGCTGAGCATCATAGGCCGCTCGGGCTTTTTCATCCGAGATCATCATGACGAAGGCCGCCGGGCCATGTGAAGGCGACAGCAAATAGCCACCTAAGGTCGTCACATAATTGATTGACCCAGTCTTCGCCCAGATGCGAAGGGCCTGGTCTGGGCCATTGAAGCGCCTTGCAAGCGTGCCGGACCAACCAGAGCCGGGAAGCAGGCTGGAGAGCATGCCGTCTCGCCAGCCGTAACGCAGGATTGCAGCAAGCTGTTCGGGCGTCAGACGTGTTTCGCTACTGAGGCCGGAGTGGTTCCGCAAACGCGCATTGTCCCAGGACACATCGGAAAATTGCCGTTTTAGCTCGGAGAGGACGATATCGGCCGAGTTGTCGAGGCTGGCGAGTTCGGGCTGCAAGGTTTTTGCGGCTGAGAGGCCGATTAACTCAGCTACTAAATTGTTGCTGTACCAGAGCATATCGCGCACGAGTTCGCGGAGCGGGCGGCTCTCGTGAACGGCCAACAGGCTGCCACTAATGCTTTCCGTGACGCGTTTGGGTGTCGGCAGGTCGATGCCATACAGGCTTGCGAGGTCGGCGAAGACTCGGCCAGCATGCAGACCCGCATCCTTTACCGGCAGGCTTCGTGTTGAGCGGCGAGCCCCACGATCCGCAAGCTGCCATGTGGCTTTGCCGTCTTCGAATTGTTTCAGCTGAATACCACCAGGTGGCAGACGATCGCGTGCAGCCCCTTCAAAGGATGCTTCAGCAAGGCGGGGCATCGTCTCGACGGCGAGCGCTTTCTTATTCTTCTTCTTCCAACGCAAATTGACCCGGTTGAAAGCGACCGATAGCGCGCTTACGCCGGGATTATAGCTGGCTTCGGTCGGCTGCGTCGCTTCGATCTCGGTAAACCTCGGGAGCAAGGTGTCGTCGATTAGGAAATCTCCATCGATCCTGCGGATGGATAGCCGTGCGAGGTCGTCAATCAGGGAAAGAAGATCCGGAATATCGAGGACTGGATCGCCACCGCCTTTGAGAATGAGATCGCCTTTGAGAACGCCATCCTCAATGTGACCGGTGGCCTGAAGCTCCGTCAGAAACCGATGGTCTGGACCGAGGAGCTGTAACGCGGCGACCGCCGTTGCGAGCTTGGCCGATGATGCCGGAATCTGGTCGCGATCGGCTCGGTGTTGCGCGATGGGTGTGCCGCGTTCCAGATCAACGACAATGTAGCCGATCTCGGCACCATCCGGGAGGATATCCGAAAGACGATTGGATGTTTCGTCGTCGACGGCAAGCGCGGGTCTGAAGAAGCGTTTCTCAATCGGGACAGGGTCGCTGACCAAAGTTACCGGCTTGTCTGGCGCGGATGCCTTTGGTTCCACAGAAAACACTGAGCTGATCTGCGGGGCGTCTTTTGCGAGGCGGCTCTCTAGGGGGGGCGTCGCGTGATCCTGTACAGGGAGAGAGCCCGAGGAACAGGCCGCAAGTGTTTGAATAATAGCGATACTAACAATAAAGGGTAACCGAAAAAACGTCATTTGACCCCCAGCAAAGAGCGTACGGCAACTGAACGCAATCATCGCAGCTAAGTTAGTCTTCGATCAATGTGTGATTTAGTCCTCCATCATCACAATAGTGCGCGATTGGCGGCTTTTATAAAAAGTTCATCAAATGCCATCATCTCTTCGAGACATTAATCTTAATCCTCTTCAGAGAACAACCTGATCCGATCTGATTTTTTAGGCTGGCTCCTGCCTGCCACATCCTCTACTCGTTTGAGAGAACGGAACCCGAGCAAGAGGCACATTCAATGTGGCAGTTTTGGATCGATCGTGGCGGCACGTTTACCGATATCGTCGCTCGGGCACCAGGTGGGGTTCTGCAGACCCATAAGCTGCTTTCAGAAAATCCCGAGCATTACCGAGATGCCGCCGTTCAAGGGATTCGGGATCTTCTCGGACTTCAGCCTGGCGAAGCTATTCCCGTTGGCGCCATCTCGTCGGTGAAAATGGGGACCACTGTTGCGACCAATGCGCTTTTGGAAAGGAAGGGGGACAGGACCCTTTTGGTGATCACCGAAGGGCTTCGGGACCTGTTGCGCATCGGGTACCAGAACCGACCACGCCTGTTCGATTTGCAGATCAAGCTGCCATCGATGCTCTATGAGCGTGTGGTCGAGGTCGAGGAACGGGTTGGGGCCCGAGGCGAGGTCGTGACACCCCTCAACGAACTTCGAGCCGAAGCTGCTTTAAAAGAAGCCTACGAGGATGGCATCCGCGCCGTCGCAATTGCCTTCATGCATGGTTATCGCTACACCGATCACGAAACGCGGGTCGCAGCACTCGCGCGGCGCATTGGATTTACCCAAGTGTCCGTCAGCCACGAGGTCAGCCCGCTAATGAAGCTGGTCTCCCGCGGCGACACGACCGTTGTGGACGCCTATCTCTCGCCGATCCTCCGCCGCTATGTCGATCAAGTCGCTAGCGAACTCCAAGTAAACCGTGGCGCGGGTTCGCGCCTGTTGTTCATGCAGTCAAGTGGTGGTTTAACCGACGCTCGGCTATTTCAAGGCAAGGATGCGATCTTGTCAGGACCGGCGGGTGGTGTGGTCGGCATGGTCGAGACCGGGCGGATTGCGGGCCGTGACAAGATCATCGGGTTCGATATGGGCGGCACGTCGACGGATGTCGCCCATTTCGATGGCACATTCGAGCGGGCCTTCGAGACCGAGGTTGCCGGCGTGCGCATGCGTGCACCGATGATGCATATCCACACCGTTGCGGCGGGCGGCGGTTCGATTTTACATTTTGATGGGTCGCGCTACCGTGTTGGACCGGACAGTGCCGGCGCCAATCCCGGCCCTGCTTGTTATCGAAGAGGCGGCCCACTTGCTGTGACCGATGCCAATATCATGCTCGGCAAAATTCAACCCCAGCATTTCCCCGAAGTCTTCGGCCCCAGCGCGAGCGAGCCACTCGACGCCGATATTGTTCGTGAAAAATTCGAAGCTCTTGCCGCCGAAATAGCCAACGTCAACGGGGTGGCGCGTTCGCCACAAGAAACAGCAGAGGGCTTCTTGCGCATTGCTGTGGAGAACATGGCGAATGCCATCAAAAAAATCTCGGTGCAACGTGGCTACGACGTCACCGAATACACGTTGAACTGCTTCGGCGGAGCAGGGGGGCAACATGCTTGCCTGGTGGCGGATGCCTTAGGGATGACCAAGGTATTGCTGCATCCCTTTGCCGGCGTACTCTCGGCCTATGGCATGGGGTTGGCCGACATCCGCACAATCCGCGAAGCCCAGATCGAGCGGCCGCTGGACGATGAGGTCATCGCTGACTTAACCAAGCAATTCAATGCGCTGGAAAAAGATGCTGTCGGCGAGCTGCTGGAACAGGGAATGGCGCTTGAGGGCATCACGGCGTTGCGCCAGGTTCACCTTCGCTATGAGGGGACCCATCAGCCCCTGCTGGTCGAGTTCGGTGACGCCAGCGTGATGCGCCAAGCCTTTGAGGATGCGCATAAATCACGTTTCGGCTTTGCCGTGTCCGCGCGCAGTCTCGTGGTCGAGGCCCTTTCCCTCGAAGCAATCGGCCAGACCGATGCCGTCTGCGAGAACGATGTCGGCATGGCCGAGGGCGAAAACTTGGTGCCTTTGGAAAACGTGAAGATGTGGAGTGAGGGTGCATGGTGCGACGTGCCACTTTACGATCGCGCTGATCTTGGCCCAGGCCATGTGATTGACGGCCCGGCGATCATCGTGGAAGCGACCAGCACCAATGCCATTGAGGCGGGGTGGCGGGCTGAGTTCAATCGTTTCGGGCATCTCCTTTTGAGCCGGGTCAAACCACGGGAGGGGCGGGAAGCGGTCGGTACAGCGGTCGATCCCGTGATGCTAGAGGTTTTCAACAACCTCTTCATGTCGATCGCCGAGCAGATGGGGGTTACGCTCGCGAACACGGCTTATTCGGTCAACATCAAGGAAAGGCTGGACTTTTCTTGTGCGTTGTTCGACCGAACAGGTGCTCTTGTCGCGAATGCGCCTCACGTTCCGGTTCATCTGGGCTCGATGAGCGATAGTGTGCGCACCATTGCCGGGCTGAACGCAGGGCAGATGAAACCCGGCGACGTCTTCATGCTGAATGCGCCCTTCAATGGCGGCACCCATCTTCCTGACGTTACCGTCATCACACCTGTCTTCGATGAGCCTGGAAAGACGATCTTGTTCTATGTCGGCTCGCGCGGCCATCATGCCGATATCGGTGGGCGGACGCCGGGCTCGGCACCTCCTGATAGCCGACATATCGAAGATGAAGGCGTACTGATCGACAATTGGAAGCTGGTGGCAGAAGGCAGGCTGCGTGAGAAGGAGACAAGAGAACTTCTGGCATCAAGCAAATATCCCTGCCGCAATATTGATCAGAACATGGCCGATATCACGGCCCAGATTGCGGCCAATGAGACCGGTGCTAGCGAGATCCGGAAGATGGTTACCCATTTCGGCCTGGAGGTCGTCCAGGCTTATATGGAGCATGTCCAGGACAATGCCGAGGAGATGGTGCGGCGTGTGATCGACGTGCTGCAAGACGGTCGCTTCAGCTATCCGCTGGACAGTGGCGCCAAGATCGAGGTTGACATTCGCGTCGACAAAAAAAATCGGTCGGCGGTGATCGATTTCACTGGCACATCGACCCAGGACGAAAAAAATTACAACGCACCGCTCGCTGTAACCAAGGCCGCTGTGCTCTATGTTTTTAGGACCTTGGTCGATGATGAGATTCCATTAAACGAAGGCTGCATGAAGCCGCTCGACGTCATCGCGCCGAAAGGATCAATGATCAATGCGCAATATCCAGCTGCGGTGATCGCCGGCAATACGGAGGTCTCCCAGAGCATCACCGATACGCTTTATGGGGCCCTTGGCGTGATTGCGGGGTCGCAGGGAACGGTGAACAATTTCGTTTACGGTGACGATGTTTATCAGAACTACGAGACCATTTGCGGTGGGACCGGGGCCGGGCCCGACTTCGATGGTGCGAGCGCCGTTCATTGTCATATGACCAACACCCGCATGACTGATCCCGAAGTGTTAGAATGGCGCTATCCTGTCCGCCAGGACGAATTCCGGGTCCGACCCGGATCAGGGGGAGACGGGCAGCATAAAGGTGGCGATGGGATTGTGCGTCGGCTGCGGTTCCTCGAACCGATGACCACCACGGTGCTAACCTCGCACCGCATCACCCGCGCCTTTGGGGTCGATGGTGGCGAACCTGGATTGCCTGGGCGCAATGCCGTTGAACGGGCTGACGGTCGGCTTGATGAATTGCAGGGGAACGATGAAACCGAGATGGGACCGAACGATGTCTTCGTCATGGAGACACCAGGTGGCGGCGGTTTCGGTAAGCCTCCGGCTTGACCGGTAACTTTTTGCCAGCGGCATTTGAGACATCGCCGCGGATGATGAGAGTGGAGAGTTCTGGCCATCGCGACTGTGATGGCCGACAGTGGGCGAATCCCTAACGAAATAGAGTTCGCCCTTTGTCCCAAAAATCTGTTGTTCAATCCGGCTCGGAAACGAGCGTGATCGCGCCCAAGGCTGTCATCTTGACGGTTTTGTTGCCCTTTGCCGTCGGCTACTTCCTCTCACAGATGTACCGCTCAGTGAATGCGGTGGTTGGGCCGGATCTTGCCAGCGATATTGGCCTTGGTGCTGCCGAGCTTGGTTTTCTGACCTCGGCTTATCTCCTCGCCTTCGCCCTTTTTCAGCTGCCTTTGGGCGTTTTGCTCGATCGAATTGGGCCGAGGCGTGTGCAGGCGACTTTGGTTGCGATTGCTGGTATGGGTTCTCTGTTGTTTGCCGTCGCGGACAGTTTCTTAACCCTGACGCTCGCGCGTGGATTGATCGGTTTGGGCTTTGCCGGCGGATTGATGAGCGGCTTCAAAGCAATTGTGCTCTGGGTGTCGGAAGAACGCCGTGCGCTTGCTAATTCGGTGGTCATGTCGGCGGGTGCGCTCGGCATCCTGGTCGCCACACAGCCTATCGACGTCGGCGTCCAGCTCTTTGGCTGGCGTGCCGTCTTCATCGGTCTCGGTATGCTGACTTTCGTGGTCGCCGCCTTCATTTTGTTCGTCGTGCCTGAGAATGCCGCCGCGGACAGGAGCACGAGCCTCAAGGGGCAGGTCGCTGCGATCGGCGGTATCTTGAAGGACAGCGCATTTTGGCGCCTGGCACCTTTGTTGGCAGCCACGGCCGGCGCCCATATCGCCATCCAGACACTCTGGGCTGGGCCCTGGTTTCGCGATGTTGCGGGCATGGGCAGGGATGACGTTGCATGGCATCTGATGATGGTTGCGGTGGCATTCATGGTCGGCATTCTCTTGAGCGGGGCTATTGCCGATTGGTTCATCCGTCGTGGTGTTCATATTCTCTCGGTGATGAACGGATTTCTCATCGCTTTTCTGATCTCTGAGGCACTGATTGTTCTACAGGTTGAGAGTTTGATGCTGCCCGCATGGCTGGTGTTTGGCATGACAGGGCAACTGGCGATCCTCGCCTATCCCTGGCTCTCCTCCTACTACGGAACGGCACTTTCCGGCAGAGCCAACACGGCGATGAACCTGCTGATCTTCATGGCGGCTTTTGGGACGCAGTACTTTATCGGTGCTGTCATCGAACTTTTCCCGACAACGGCGAATGGGGGCTATGCGATGGAAGGCTATCAGGTCGGTTTTGGCCTTTGCCTTCTGGCCCAATCCCTGGGGCTGATTTGGTATCTTCAAGGATTTTCAGGCCTTCGAGACAAGAGATCACGCGGCGTCGACGCCACATAATTCGCCTTTTTGTTGATCTGATGCAAAAGGAGCATTCTCCAGCGCTTGCTGGCTCGCATTCGGTCGCTATACTCCGCCGCCTGTCATGGCCCGTGGCAAATTGGTTTCTCCTTGAGCGAGGATTGGAAATTTCATGTGCGGCATCGTCGGGATTCTTGGCCTTCAGCCTGCTGCTCCTTTGCTACTCGAAGCCCTAAAACGCCTTGAATATCGCGGATATGACAGCGCAGGTATTGCCACGCTAGTCGATGATCAAGCCGAACGGCGCCGCGCTGAGGGCAAGCTGGTCAATCTGGAAAAGGTCCTGGACGAGCGTCCGCTCAGTGGCACGACCGGCATCGGCCATACCCGTTGGGCGACCCATGGCGCGCCGACCGAGGATAACGCTCATCCCCACACCGCGCGCGGTGTGACGGCGGTTCACAATGGCATTATCGAGAACTTCGAAGCGCTGCGTCATGAGCTGTTGCAAAAGGGGCATCAGTTCGAAACCCAGACCGATACCGAAGTGATCCCCCATCTGGTCAGTGACAATCTCGATAAGGGCATGGACCCGATCGAGGCCTCGCGGGAGGCCCTCAACCGGTTCGAAGGCGCCTTTGCGCTGGTCTTGCTGTTCGACGGCCGGGACGACCTCTTGATCTGCGCCAGGCGCGGCAGCCCGCTCGCGATCGGCTATGGCGACGGCGAGATGTATGTCGGCTCCGATGCCCTGGCCTTGGCCAACCTGACAGATCGTATTCAATATCTGGACGAGGGCGATTGGGCGGTTGTTCGTCCCGACGGTGCCAAAATTTTCGATTCGGTCGGCGATCCTGTTGAGCGTGCGATCACACAGACAGCCTTCTCAGGCGCCCTGATCGGTAAGGGCAACTACCGGCATTTCATGCATAAGGAAATCCACGAGCAGCCTGCGGTTCTCGGTGACACGCTGCACGCTTTCGCAAGCCCGACGGATCATCGGATACAGCTGCCGGATCTGCCCATCGATTTTGCCTCCCTCTCACGCATGACGATGGTGGCTTGCGGCACTGCTTCCTATGCCTGCATGGTCGCCGAATACTGGTTCGAGCAATTGGCGAAGCTGCCGGTGGACGTCGATATTGGTTCGGAATTCCGGTATCGGGATGTTCCGCTCGATGGTGAAGGGGCGGGGTTATTCGTCTCGCAATCGGGCGAGACCATGGATACCCTGGAGGCGATGCGGCACGTCAAACGGGCAGGTTTGCCCACACTTGCCGTGGTCAATGTGCCGGAAAGCACGCTCGCTCGTGAGGCGTCTTGCTTCGTGCGAACATTGGCAGGGCCGGAGATCGGCGTTGCTTCGACCAAGGCGTTCACGACGCAGCTTGCCACGCTTGCCTGTCTTGCCATCGGCGCTGCTCGTGCGCGTGGGCATCTTTCGCCGGAGCGCGAAGCGGCCCTGACCCAGGCCCTGGATGAGGTGCCGGCGCATGCTGCCGAGGTTTTGATGCAGGATAGCCGTTTCGAAGAAATCGCCCATGAGATCAGCCATGCGAGAGATGTTCTCTATCTCGGCCGCGGCACCGCTTTCGCAATCGCCCTTGAAGGTGCCCTTAAGCTGAAGGAGATCAGCTACATCCATGCGGAAGGCTATGCAGCTGGCGAGTTGAAGCATGGTCCGATTGCGCTGATCGATGAGGATGTTCCGGTTATCGTGGTGGCCCCGCCTGATCCTTTGTTCGGCAAGACCGCGAGCAACCTGCAAGAAGTCGTCGCGCGCGGCGGCAAAGTCATTCTATTGAGCGACGAAGAGGGCTGCGACAAGCTCGCCGATTATGTCCATACGGCGATTCCTCTGCCCAAGGTTGATCCGTTTGTGGCCCCCTTGCTTTATGCCATTCCGATCCAGCTTTTGGCCTATCACACGGCTGTCGTGAAAGGCACGGATGTCGATCAGCCGCGTAATCTTGCAAAGTCGGTCACGGTCGAATAGCTGCAGCGGCTGCCAGTCGTTGGGTTACTTTGGGTTGGTGGGCGGCCATAGGTTCTTGGCCGTTTTCTGGCCTGTTTCGGCCATTGCTCCAAGGGTGTCTGCGACATTCAACTGTGGTGAGGCCGTGATGAACCAGGCCGTAGCGATGATCGTCGCCGTGGTCAGGAGAATGCCGATCATGGTGAACAGCGGACGGCGCAGCGGGTAGTCGTCGGGTTGGGTGACAAGCAGGACGTCGGTTACGAAGCGTGAGGCCTGAAAGGCGATCGGCAAGAGCGGCGTTAGCAGCATCAGCGTGATCCAAAGTCCTTCGCCCCAAGGGACCAAAGCCACCCCGCTTATCATCGGAGACAGACTGAAGGCCGCCTCGCCGGAGCGTCGGATCGTGATCTGATTGTAGGTTTCAAAGCCGACGCCAAGGAAGAAGGCGAGGGATGCGATCAGGACGAAAGCGAGGGCGATGAAGGCGAAGCCGCCGGACAGGACAGCCAATGAGCGGCTTTTCATCGACAGCAGGCGCGCTGTGATGCTCCTGGTGGTTGCCCAGGCGACCCAGTCGACCGCGCCATTGATCAGGGGTAGCAAGAAGAAAAAGCAGATGGCGAAAAGCACCAACGGCTTGTGACCCCAGCCCAGAAGCACGGCGGCTGTGGTGAGAAGTGTGATGGCGCCGATCGCGCCTGCATAGGCGCCATGACGGCCACGCTGGTTATGGGAAACGGCTGCAGCCACGGCGAGCGCGCTGATCCCACCGATAGCGGCGGCAAGCACGGTCGCTTGGCTGAATGCCAGGGTGGCCAGGCTTGCGCCGCCCATCAGCAGGACGAATGCGGCAAGGCCGGCGCGGGACATCGTGGCAACGCCGGTCAGCGTGGCGATGCCGGTTCCAGCGCCGGCAAGGGCGAGCGCCACCGTCGCGACGCCGGCACCGGCAAGGGCAAGGCCAAGGGTGAAGACGCCGCCCATCACGATTTCCAACAAGACGCCAAGGGCGCCGACAAAGGCCACATTGGTGATGCCGAGAATGGCGAAGGCGAAGGCTGAAACACCAGCACCCGCAAAGGCGAGGATCAAGAGGATGGCACCGCTGATCGAGCCGAAGCCAGCTAGCAAAGCGGCGAGCCCCTGGCTTGACGGGCTGGTGAAGCGCCTTGCCATGGCGATGCCGGAAACCGGTCCGAGGCTGAGCCAGGAGAAGACGATGGTGAAGGCAGCGACATCACCCCGTCTGAACCAGATCAGAACGGCCACCAGTGCTACACCGAAGACCAGGCCGAGAAGCCAGCGATAACGTCGCTCGAAATCAAGAAGACGCAGCCTTTGGCGAAATTGTTTCGGGTTTCGGCGAAACCAGCGCAAGGATGATAGCTTTGCGCGCCGTTCCCATCGTCCCAATGTCCGGCCGATCAGCATGGCGAAAAGCGGCAGCAAAATGGCGCTGAAGCAGCTCAGCAAACGCGCTGGCTGCGGCGGATTGGCCAAGAGTGAAACCTGGCCGATCTTGCCGGAGCCGCCCAAGCCCCAACTCAGGAAAAAAACCACCCAGCTATAGACGAGCGCTATACCGAGGCAGGTTCTAAGGGACTGGATCGACCAGGCGGGACCAACGGTCCGACCAAGCCAATCGAGGCCGGAGACGAGCGCGGATTGGGGCGGTTGACGGACATGGTTAAACTCATCACCGTCGCCTTCGATCAACGGCGGTTGTGGTCCCGCATTTTGATCGATCTCGGCGTCCGTTGGCGCCACGTCAGTCGCCAAGGCGGCCTCCCCCATGCTCTCCTGGTTCGCAGACGCTTTCAAGGGGTTCAGCCAGCGGTGCGCCAGGACATTATTTTCGCATCAATGTCGTCAAGTCAGCAGGTTGCTGCAAAGGTATCGATGCACCTGCATACCCAAACGATAGGCTCGACGCTATTCGGTTTCTAAGGTTCTCATTCGACATCGCAGCCTTAGATATCGATAAAAACTCGTTGATACCTCACCCGGCGACAACGCAACTATGATGCTTGCAGGTTGGAGTATAGGTCAGAGAGGCTAGAGCTGGAAGCAAGCTGATACGAATTGGAAGCCAGTATTGCATGATATGATCAGCAACGTCCGGGCGGAGGCTTGATCGTCTCCCGTTGGCTGGAAGGTTCGTTGCTTATTCCTTGTCAGCGATACAGTAGCAATCCTGACCTGCTTGCTGCAGATCCTGGCAGAGATGACCGGCATGATTGGCGGCAAACGGCCCTACACGCAGGTGGTAGAGGCTGCCGCCGACTTGGTCGGGGCCGATGACGGTGGGTTGATGGTCGCTAAGGAGTTCCTTGTTTTTCTTCTGGAGCTTTGCCCAATAGGAATGGGCGGTTTCAGGATCGGACAGTGCCCCAAGCTGTACCCATCTCTGTGTCTCCTCAACATCGATGGCATCGGTTTTTTTCGAACCGGTGATAGGGCTATTCGCAGGCATCGTCCAAGCTGGGTCGACGTCTGGGGGTAAGGATGCAACCGTCAATTCGGCTGCCGATGCCTCCGATGGAAGGATCTCGCCTTCGATACGCGATGCGATGGCTAGAAGGGAAGCCGTTGTCGGTTCAAGGCTGATATTGCCGGCGCGTCGTTCGACCTCGCCGGTTGTGACGGAGTCGTTATCATGGGTTGTGTTATGGAACACAATGAAGGCGACGCAGGCAATGTTCAGTGCTGAAACAAGGGTAAGCCCAATAACGGATGGCGATTTGCCCGGGGATGACGGCTCCATTGGTTCGCCAGCGCTCGGGGTAGGGCCTTCCGCCGCCGGAGAAGGCGGATCGGCTTGGTCGGACATGCGACTACTCACTCATCGTTTTAAGGACCAGATCATGTCCTTGGTAGACCTTCTTAGTTAACATCTTCTGAATAACTTCGCATTTTTGTCACAAGGCATGACCTGCCGAGGCCATACTTCTTCGTGGCTCATAAAGGGAGATTCTTTGTTCCAGTCCCTGATAAATCAGGGCGACAGGAGAATGGTTCGAAGGCCGGTTAACGTGCCACGGCGAAGTCGTCTGACTTTTGCGTTGGCGGCTTGACGATCGGCATCGAACGCCTTTGCGTCCTTCTCGAGATTGATCGCGGCACGGCGTGTCCTGCCGATTTCTGCTGCGAGTGTCGCCGTCCTCGCGCGCAGGATTCCCGCCTTTTTGCGCTGCTCGGCGAGTTTGTGCTTGAGCAGGTTCAAGCGTTTGGTCGTTGAAATCCAGGCCGATTTTGCCAAGCCAAGTCTCTTGTTCTGCTCAGCCTTATCGCGTCTCATTTGCTCCGAAAGAAGCCATTGCTCCAGGATTATCCCGGTAAGGAAGGTTGATTTGGCTTCGACCTTGGCAAGGTCGTTCTCGAGGTCATGGCGCGTGGCCAGGTAATCATCAAGATTACGTCGAAGGTCGTTGTTCGTGCGACGCAGGGCAGTGATATTCCGGCCCATGCCGATGGCGTTCCGTGCGGTGTCAGCGAAGAGGCGAAGCTCCTCTAAAACGGCTCTTGCTTCAGCGAGGCTGTTGCGAAAAACATGTCCACCGGTTCTGACTTTCAATTCAAGGGAGGTTTCAGCGGCGGGAGCAAGAGCGATCTGTTCAAGGGGCTGTTTCGTTGATCGTTCATCGACAATCGTCGCTGGCGTGGTCTCGGCCGCAAGGGATGAGCAGATCGCGGCTTGAATGACAAATGCCATGGAAGTGCCGCGCCAACCTGCCAGCCTTCGGTCTGGGTTTGCCATGCCTTGCTTACCCCGCGATGCTGTAAAGACCTCCTTTTAACAATGTGTTGGGAATGTCGGGCGGCAATAGCCGCGACGAAATTAGAATTTTTGCGGATCAAGTGGACAAGAGTAGGAGCGTCGGAGAATAGCCAGGGATCATTCGTCCAAACGATAGGCCACCTGCTTCCTCAAAACTTGGCTGCATATCATCGATCTTAGCCGACAAAAGTGCAACTCCATGATGTGGTCACACCACCTTGGGGCGATGCAATAGGGCGAATGAGGCGAGGGAAAACAAGGCGCAGCCGGTCATGAAGCCGATCATCGGAAAAGGCGTGCCGTCCTGCAGCATACCCACGCATTGGCTGACCAGGGCAGCGATCAACATTTGAGCGAAACCGGCGAGGCCAGATGCCGTTCCGGCGAGGTCAGGGTTGACGCTGACGACACCTGCTTGGGCGTTGGCGATGGAAAGACCATTGGCAAAGGCAGTGACCATCATGGGGCCAAATAGCGCCAGAGGTGTCCAATGGCCGACGATCATCAAGACCGTCGCGAAACAGACACCGGCGAGGGCCAAGAGATTACCGATCCAGATCAAACGGTCGATGCCGACCCGCCGCCCTAGCCTGGCCGAGGCGAAATTGCCGACCATGAAGCCGCCTGGGACGATCATGAACAACAAGCCGTATTCGGTCGCTGACTGACCAAGGATGTTGATCATGTAATACGGCGCACCTGAAATGAATGCGAAGAAGGTGGATATCGCGAAGCTGCTCTGCAGCATATAGGCGAGAAAAGCGCGCCTCGCCAGGAGATGTCTTGCGCCGCCCAAGAGTCCGCCGACGATGCCATTCTCCCGAACGACCCTGGTTTCTGCGAGGCCCCGCCAGACGAGCCAGGTCATGATCAGGCCCAGAGCGGTCATCACGATGAAAATAGCGCGCCAGTTGAGCTGATCGAGCAGAACCGCGCCGATCGCCGGCGCCACCATCGGGGCGGCCACCATCGCCATGGTCAGATAGGAGATCGCGCTTGCCGCCTGCTCGCGATCATAAACATCGCGCAGGATGGCACGGGCCAGGACCATGCCGGCGGCAGCACCTGCGGATTGGATGATGCGCGCGGCGATCAAGAGGCCGACCGTTGGCGCGATCGAGGAGAGAATGCTGCCGATAATGAAGATCGACAGGCCGACAAGCACCACCGGTCGCCTGCCGAAGTGATCGGAAAGGGGGCCGTAAGCGAGGGTTGCGACGGCATTGGCGAGGATCGAAAGGCTTAAGACCAGCTGGGTAATTCCGGTACTGGTGCCGAAGCTTGTCTGAATAGCGGGAAGGGCAGGGATGAAGATTTGCAGCGAGACCGGTGCCAGTGCCGTCATGGCGATCAGGAGACCAAGGAGAACCTTGGTCCCTTTGGGGCGGACTTCTGCTCTCGCACACACCCAGATTAATCGCGATGTGTTGGCGCTAGCCGGCCTTGGCAGCGCACAGGCTCGATGGATTTAGCAAGGCCTGTGCGATCGTCGGTTTCGACCAGAACGGCGCAGAGTGTCGCTTCGCCAAGGGCAGGTGTCAGGCGGGGGCCCGGCAGATCGGCGCGAAAGCGTTTAAGCGCCGCCCCTTTGTCCATGCCGATCACCGAATCGTAATCGCCAGTCATGCCGACATCGGTGATATAAGCCGTGCCGCCTGGCAATATTTGCGCATCGGCGGTGGGGATATGGGTGTGGGTGCCGGCAACAAGGGACGCCCGGCCATCCGCGGCATGACCGATGGCCATCTTCTCGCTGGTTGCTTCAGCATGAATATCGACCAGGATCGCCTGCACCGCGCTGCCGAGGACGAATTTGGCAAGAGCGGCATCAAGAGCCCTGAAGGGATCGTCATAGGACCCCATGAACAGCCGTCCCATCAGCTGGATGACCAAAAGGCGCCGCCCGTCCGGAAGCTGAATATCGGTGATCCCACGTCCTGGTGTGCCGGGTGTCATATTGAGGGGGCGAACCAGACGTGGCTCCTTGTCGAGATGGCCGATCAGCTCGCGCTGGTCAAAGACGTGATTACCGGTGGTGATGATATCGGCGCCGGCTGAGAAAAACTCATCGCAGATTCCCGCGGTGACGCCAAAGCCACCAGCCGCGTTTTCACCATTGACGACGATCGCATCCAATCGATGCTTGTCGCGAAGTGTCGGCAGATTATCGATCAAGACCTCGCGTCCGGCGCGACCGACGACATCGCCGCAATATAGGATTCGCATGACATCTCCAGCGCCGTCGACGGCGGTTCAGGGATCATCGTTGGTCCATAACCACCGATGTTCTGCATCTGTGGTCGATGGTCGTGATCGCGGTCAATGATTAAGTTGTCACGGTTACGATCATTTCATCTCGATCCTGTTGCCCCAACAGACTGCTGGGACGTCAGGTAAGCTCGACGTCGGTGCCATCACGATAATGTTCGATCATGGGCGATCCACCCGTCGGCTCAACACCATCTCTTCGATGAACTCGGCCGCCTCGGCAGCACCATTTTCTGGCTCGAGAGTGCTTAGCCGTTCTTGCATACGTT
The DNA here is from genome assembly GCA_050633905.1 of Geminicoccales bacterium. Taxonomy (GTDB): domain Bacteria; phylum Pseudomonadota; class Alphaproteobacteria; order Geminicoccales; family Geminicoccaceae; genus JANQPX01. The sequence goes on along the minus strand of JBOEHJ010000074.1, from coordinate 13,964 downwards.
GGCGATGCTCTGGATCGAAGAGCTGATCGATCTTGTCGGTGAAACTGTAGATCTCCTTGGCGCGGACGCAGGCGGCGATACCGTGGCGATCGGCGTAGAGCGCTCGCGCGAGCTGGTTGTCCTGCTCCATGGCTTCATTGGGGACCAGGATTGTGGGAACGCCGGCATAGATGAGCTCATGGAAGGAATTATACCCGACAGCGCTGATTGCGAGATCGAAGGCGTTGAAATAGCGCGCAAAAGGATAACTGGGGAGCCGTACAGCCCCATCGGGCAGGTCAATCCGTTTTTCGCTAATCAGCCATTCCCCGACCGCCACCTCGGCGCCGTAGCGTTCGGTGAGGTGGGTGTAGGCGGCTTTATGGATGTTCTGATAGTCGTAATTGTTGCCGGCGCCGAGCTGAATGAGTGCCGCTGGCTTGTCCAGGCTGAGACCAAGTTCGCGCCGTGCTTCGTCCCTCGGTAGCATCTCGCTTGGATCGAGCAGGCGGATCGGCTTCACGCGGCGGGTTCGGCCTCGATATTGGGTGGTCATGCCGTGGTCGTAATCATCAGCGAGGTCGCCGGGTTCCAGCACGGCATCGAAAGAGTTTTCTCGCGCGAGAATGTCGGCATTGCCGGCGCGCCACATGCCTCGCCTCGACCAGACATGAAAGCGATCCGGATTGGCTTTCATCGCATCGATGACGCCCTGATACGGAACATTGCCGTCGAACAGGACGGCGGCGGGATCATAGAACGACATCATCTCATTGACCTCGTCGCGCAGATAGCCGTTCCAGCGCGCGAGATCACAGTTCAGATATTTTCTGCTCGGCACATATTCAGCGAGAAATCCCTGCTCACGGACGACTTTAAGAGCCTGGGACATGGTCAGGAACACAGGCTCGATCGGCTCTGGACAGCGCCTGGCGATAGCGAGCATGCGAGTCAGATGGCCCATGCCGACGCCATTGATGGTGATGAACAGGACCCGTTTCGGGCTTCGAGGTGCCGCTACGGATCGGGCGTGATCAGATGACAACCCACCATCGTCTCTCCTTGACGGTGAGCCGATAAGATTCTGTAATCGTTCGATAAAGTTCGTTGTGGAGAACTTCTCCTGAATGGTACTGATGCCCAATTGGCTCTGGTTTAGAAAAGCCAAACGGTCGTTATAAAAACGCCAGATCGTCGCTTCGATCTGATCGGGCGTGGCATAGACGGCGGCTTCCCCGAGGATTGGTTCGAACCAAGGCGGGAGGATCGCAACAACGCCGCTTGCCATGGCTTCGAGGATGGCGGGGTCGAAATGGTTTTCCCTGCTCTGGTTTTGCGTGTGGACGAAGAAATCCAGGGTCGAGAGGAAGTGCTCGGTCTCGGCGCGCACGGCGGGGAGAACCTCCCAGTTTCGTGGGAATGGGCGGATGACATCCTTTAGAACCCCACCGCCCTGGAGCCGAACCTCAATCTGCCGATCACCCGGGTAAGCTGCCAGAAGGGTCGCAGGATCAGCCGGCCAGACCTCGGCAATCGCAGGAGCGTGCCGTCCAATGATCGGTCGCGAACCGGCGAAGTTTTCGCGTGACCGCTGCCCTTTCTTAATGTCCAGAACATCAGGCCAATCGTCGTCCGTCAGGCGAAGACTTGGATCGAGAATGCTTAAATCGTGGCGAACTCCTTGATGGAGTGGGGCGAAGGTGACTTCGCCGCCGAGCATTTCCTTGGCGTGCCGATCGATTGCCGGCCAGTTCAGCTGCGTTGCGCCATTGGCTTCCAAGGGGTTCTGGCGGACAAGGACGAGGCGGTGGCGGGCTTCCAGCTGAAGCAGGCGATGGGGCAGATGGGTAAACAGGGCCGGGTCGGTCGCGATGATGATCTCGGCCGTGGCTGGGAGATCCGGGTCAAGCAAGGCGACCTGGCCATCGGTGATCAATGCCCTGATTTCTGCATGAAGCGGTGCTGGCTGGTCGAGCGCGATGCCTTTCAGCTGGATCAGGCCAACATTGTACCCTTCACGGATCGTCGCCGTTAGCTGGTCGATCGTGGTCGAGGCCAAGCAAAGCGGGTTCCTGAAGTCGCCGATAACGATGACGTCGAGACATTGTTTAGCCATGAGTGAGCAGCACGTTTCCGGGTTTTCTGTTGCAGAGCAGAGGATGAGATATGTTTTGCGACGCCGATCATGCCGTCGAGCATGGACATGATCAATGGCGCGTTGGTACAACTTTCGATATGAATCATCAAAAGGGTCTCTCCAAAGCCGGAGGAAACGTTGATCATAACCCGCTGGATGTTTCGGCGGTCGATCATGCGCGGCATTCCGCCAAGGTCGAGATGATCGGGGCCGATCAAGAGGCCGACCAGGCCACGGCAAGACTTGTCGAACTCGAGGCCAGCTTGCTGAAAGCACAGCGCAGGATTGAGCGGCTTTTAGGTGAACGCAACCAGTTGAGCGCTCTTCTGGACAAGCGTGATGCTCAGATTCAAGCCTTGAACAGGGAGTTGGGTCCACGTTACGCCGATTCAAGTCAGCGCGAGCTGCGTGAAGCAGTGCCATCGGTTCCGCGTCAGGACGGGACATCTCTCATCAGCAGAGTTGCCTCGCTGGCGGGGCGTTTCGCTGACCTTTGGCCGACAACGGCATTCGCTGGAAAGCAGCAAGAGGCTGAGCCTCCCGTCGCTTTCAGACGACCACCCTTGATCGCGAACTTTAAGGACTCATCGCCCAAGGCAGTGCTCGCCGTGATCATGTTCGGGCTTGATCAGGCTGAGATGAAGAGCATGCTACCGGTCATCGAACGCGACGGCCAGGCATCGGGGATGATGCCGCTAGTGCTGACCGATAACGATGCCTTCGAGCTTCTAAGGGACGAAGGCATGATCTTTGAGTATCTGCCGTCAGCGGAGGACCGGGAGCGTTTCAGCAAGCAGCTCAGTTGGGATCTCTATCTCCAGCGCCGATTGGCGATTATTAGGCAAAAATGGCAGCCTGCGCGTGTCATCGCCCTTGGGCAGGTGGCGGGCGAAATGCTCAGGCTTTGGGAAGACTCACCTTTTGAAGAGCTCCCGCTGCCTTCCGCAGCGAAAGGTGCCTGATCCGTTCTAGGGCGGTTTCATCCCTCCCGGGTCTAGGGCAAAGCATGATATCGAAAAATTTCCCAACTGGAATTTAAGGTCATTTGACCTGTTAATCTCCTTTATCGGGAAAATCGGTGGGTGATTCATTGACGAGGCCATTTTTCTTAAGGCGAAGCACGCTTAAGCGCTTTGAAAATACAGCCGTTGCTGTCAAAGTCTGCCGACTTTTAATCAAAGAAATGTTGCCCGATCGGTTTTGACATCGGGTCATAGGTCGAAGCGGCCGTTGAGAGTGCCGTATCGTCGGAGGAGATGCCTATGCGTTGGATGGCAACGGTCTATGCCAGCTTTAAAGCGTTAATGATCGCAGCACTTGCCGGTCAGTCAAGTTCGGCCGACGCGCAAGATGCGAGCCCGGATGATCGCGCCTGGCAGATCGTTAAGGCATCCGGCTCTGCCGAAGCCTGCCAGCAATATCTGAACGAATTTCCGACAGGGGCTCACGCAGAGGAAGCATTCCGTTGCCTGGTCGAAGGCATCGTCCCCGCCAGTAGCGACTACCGCCAGCCGACATCTGTCGACATCTACTAGGTGGAATGTCCACCTCATTTGGTTTTCCGTCGTTCCCGAAGAAAGAGCCTGCATGTTCAAGGGTATACGGACCCTTATCGGGATGACGTTGAGATGGGTTCATCTCGAACTTGATTTTTTCTAACCTGTCCCCATCGTTCGATTTTCCCCATGACGGCTAGAAAGAAAGCCAAAACGCGCGGAGATCAGGGGAATGTGCCATGGCCCTGACAACTACCGCCCATCGCAGGCTGGTATGATTGTCGTGATTGGGTCGATTATTGTCGGGCAAGAAGACAGGCCTTAGCAGTACTTTCCCTATGATGTTGTTTCAGACGGTGCTCCAAACGCGGTAAGGCGGTGCCAGATGGACTATGACTACATCATCGTCGGTGCAGGCTCGGCCGGCTCGGTGCTCGCCAACCGTCTTAGCGAAGATGGCCGCTATACGGTATTGGTGCTCGAAGCGGGCGGTTCCGATCTAAATTTTTGGATTCAGATGCCGATCGGCTACGGCAAGACGTTTTTCGATGACCGGGTCAATTGGAAATACATGACCGAGCCCGAAACCGGCCTCGGCGGCCGGGCGAGTTACTGGCCGCGAGGCAAGGTGATGGGTGGTTCGAGTTCGATCAACGCGATGGTCTATGTGCGCGGCCATCCCGGCGATTTCGACGATTGGGCGAAGGAGGCCAAGGGGTGGGGCTGGTCCGATGTGGCGCCAATCTTCAAGCGGATGGAGACCTGGTCCGGCGGCGCCGACGATCATCGAGGCGGCTATGGACCGCTGCATGTACAAGATGTTGGCAATCAGGTGCATCCGCTTTGCCAGGCTTTTCTGGGGGCGGCCCGCGATCTGCAGATCCCGATCAACGACGACTATAACGGCGCCTCGATGGAAGGGGCAGCGATCTACCAGATCACCACCAAAAACGGCCGTCGCGCCTCGACCTCCCGCTGCTATCTGCGTCCTGCCTTGAGGCGCCCCAACCTGGAGCTCAAAAAGCGGGCGCAGGTAACCCGCATTCTGTTCGAGGGCAGACGGGCCACAGGCGTCGCTTATCGTCAAAAGGGCAGGGACCTGACCGCCCATGCCAGGCGGGAGGTTATCCTCTCGGGCGGTGCCATCAACTCACCACAACTCCTGCAGCTCTCAGGGATAGGGCCAGGCGATGTTCTACAGAGCCATGGCATCGAGGTTCTGTTGGATCAGCCCCATGTCGGACGGCATTTGCAGGACCATCTGGGCCTGAACAATCACTACCGTTCCACCCTGCCGACGTTGAACCAGGTCCTCGGCCCCTGGCTTGGTCGGCTTCGGGTCGGTTTGCACTATCTTCTCCTGCGCGGTGGCCCGCTTAGCCTGAGCATCAACCAGGCAGGGGGGTTCGTGCGTTCCGATCCCACTTTGGACCGTCCCGATTTGCAGCTCTATTTCAATCCGGTGAGCTATGCTCGCGTCCCGCCAGGGACCAGGGCAATGATGAGTCCGGACCCGTTTCCGGGATTTCTACTGGGCTTCAATCCCTGCAGGCCAACTAGCCGTGGCCAACTTCAGATCCGTTCAACGGACCCGATGGACCCGCCAACGATCCGGCCTAACTACCTTTCGACCGAAGAGGATATGAACCTCATGGTTGCGGGCGTAGCGCTGACGCGTAAACTAGCCGCGACCCCTGCTCTCAGTGCCATCATCGAGGAAGAAATCTCGCCTGGCGCCGAGGTGACGTCGGAGCAGGATATCAAGACCTTTATCCGGGATCAGTCCTGGACGGTCTTTCATGCCTCCTGCACCTGTCGGATGGGGAATGATCCCAAAGCGTCAGTGGTCGATGCCCGGCTTCGCGTTCACGGGATGGAGGCCCTGCGCGTCGCCGACGCCTCGATCTTTCCAAGCGTAACCACCGGCAACACCAACGCGCCCACCATCATGGTCGGTGAAAAGGCCGCCCACATGATTCTGGAAGACACTTTAGGGGTTTGATCACTCATTTGGTTTCGACGGTTCTCGAAGAACGTACCAAGACGTCTAGGTGTATGCGGTCCCCTGTCGGGATAGCGTCGGGGATCGTCTTTATCAAACCTTGGCGGCAGTTTGCATGAGGTCGCGCGAAACCTGCCCGGATTCCTATAACAACTAACCGTATCGAAAAACGCCAGGAACGAGAAACACCGATAGCCAATGCCCGTCGGTGCCGCCGACTATTCGTTGAGTTCGATGAGAAGGTGGCCTTGTTGGATGCTGATGTTTTTGATGCCATCAGCGAAGGCTTTCCAAAAGCCGTCCTCGGCCCCAAATTCGCTGATCAGGTCGACATTTTTCAGGCCGCCGAGCCAGGCATTTGGTAGCGGCACGCCCCAGACGCTGACACCTTTAAGGATGACGATTGGCCTAGCATCCTGATAGGCGAGTTCGGCACCGGCGCTGACTTTCAACGTCTTGCCGCCGAGAAAAGGGAAATCCGGGTCCAGATCGATCAGAAGCTTGGCGCTGGCGACATCTTCGGCGAGATCGATCACCAGACGTTCAGCCAGATCAGTGCCTTTGGCGAGAAGCGCATTCAGTTCCCGTTCGGAAAGCTCAATCCGACGTTTGGATGGATCTTCGCTATAGGGCTCGGGTTCACCCTCGTCGACCTCCGGTGCTGCCGCCGCTGTAGCGGGGGGCTCGGTTTCGGCCTCGGCAGGTTCAGCGGCCGCGACACTGATCTTCTCGAGCTTGGCGCTCAAGACTTGCTCTTCCTCATCGGTCAGCTCGACTGGCTCGAAGGTATTGGCGAAGAGCTGGTTGTTGATGAGCCAAAGCGTTGCCGCCGCTGTCACGAAAACAGTTGCCAGGATAATGCCGAGGATTGGCAGGCATCCAAGCTTGGTTTCTCGGCCTATTGTCTCTGTCGTCACCGTCCGGCTCCAGAATTGCGCTGGTTATCGTCATCACATGCTAGATCTGGCTAGATGAATGCCAGCTGAGCGGCAGCCATTGAACCTGCTATAGCGGTGAAATGTGGTTCAGCCCAGCTTAATCGGACGATGTCAATGGAATGTTCCCATGATTTCTTGTTGCCAGCCGTTTCGCCCGAGAACGAAGATCAATCAAGGAGTTAGTGCATTTTGAAATCTGGCCGCGCCGGCTCGTGTTCCGCCGAATGGCCCAGATTAGCTGGTGTGCCCTGTTGACGAAGAGTTGATTTGCGGTCTGCCTAAGCCTTGTCCTTAGTAGGGATAGGCAAAGCAAGAGAACCTGTTTGAACGAGGCAGTGTTCCATAGCGGGCTGAGAGGGAACATGACTAGCCGAAGCGAAAACGTCAGCTTTACCAACGATTATGGCGAACAGCTTGCGGCGCGGCTCGAGCTGCCGGCAGGTCAGGCCAAGGCCACGGCATTGTTTGCCCATTGCTTTACCTGTTCGAAGGATATCTTTGCGGCATCGCGCATTAGCCAAGGGTTGGCCGAGCTTGGCTTTGCCGTGTTGCGCTTCGACTTTACCGGTCTCGGTGCCAGCGAAGGTGAATTTGCCAACACCAATTTTTCCTCGAATGTCAGCGATCTCGTCAATGCCGCCAATTTCATGCGCGAAAAGATCGAAGCGCCGAAAATCCTGGTTGGTCATTCCCTAGGCGGCGCTGCCGTGCTGGCTGCGGCCAAGCATGTGCCCGAAGCGATTGCGGTTGCCACGATCGGCGCACCCTTTGATCCAGGCCATGTCAGTCATCTGTTCGACGGTGCTCGGGGGGAGATTGAGGCAACAGGCGAGGCGGAGGTCAAGCTCGGAGGGCGCTGTTTCAAGATCAAGAAGCAGTTTCTGGAGGATATCGAGAGCCAGCAGGCGGTTGAGAGTATCGCTGGATTGAAGAAGGCCCTTTTGGTCTTTCACGCGCCGCTGGATAAGACCGTGGGGATCGAGAATGCGCAGGAGATTTTCAAGGCGGCCAAACATCCCAAGAGCTTTGTCTCCCTTGACAAAGCCGACCACCTCTTGAGCCGGCGCGCCGACTCGCTCTATGTCGCGAATGTGCTTGCCGCCTGGGCGGATCGCTATTTGCCAGATATCAGCTTGCCGGACAGTGATGAGAGGGTGGCAAAAGGCGAGGTCTTGGTGAGCGAGGCCGGCAGCGGCAAGTTTACGCAAACCATCAGAACGGGCGATCATCATTTGATCGCCGACGAGCCGAAGAAGCTCGGGGGCGATAATCTTGGTCCTGGCCCCTATGATTATCTGCTTGCTGGCCTTGGAGCCTGCACATCCATGACGGTGCGCATGTATGCTGAACGCAAGGGATGGCCGCTGGAAGGTGTTTCCGTTCATCTGGACCATCAAAAGGTCCACGCCGAGGATTGCGCTGATTGCGAGACCGGATCAGGCAAGCTCGATGAAATCACCAGGATTTTGGACTTCAAGGGCGACCTTGATGATGAACAGCGGGCGAGGCTCCTGGAGATCGCCGATCGCTGTCCGGTTCATCGGAGCTTAACCCATGAGGTCAAAATCCGCTCGACGCTTAAGGAGTGACGGCTTTCCTCTCCGCGTCATTCGTTTGGGCTATTGGCGCGACCACATCATGTGCGTCTCATGAAAATGGGAATCACGTTCTGGATCAGTAGGTTATACGCCCAACCAAGTGAGCCTTTTGATTTGGCCAGACCACTAAGCTGCCTTTGATTTCGGTGACATGGAGCATTGGCCGCGATCGGGATTGGGTTCCACGATACGCTTTACGATGCTGCTTAGTTGATCCGCACCGCCGACATAGTCGCCATCAACCCAGATCTGCGGCACCGTGATCGGGGTTTTTGGCCCGACGATCGGCTTCACCCGTGCAAGCATCTCGTAAAGTGATCGCGGTTCCTTGACCACGTCGTGATAGCGATAAGTAATCCCCGCTTCATCCAGATAGCTCTTAGCGCGAACGCAATGAGGGCAGCTTGCCTTGCCGAAGAGATGGCTGCCATTGACAGCGCTTCTCTTGGCATGAGCATCGATCACCGCCTCGGTGAGAACCCCTCGGTTTAGCGCATGGCCCTGGCTTACGACCTTGCCCTCGACCATCACGATCGGCGCGTGCCATCCACCCTTTTTGAGCGGCCGCCACCACTCGGAAAGCCAGTCATGGGTGGAAAATTCGATCGGAATTCCATCAAGCTCATTGGCGAAGGTGTCGGTCAGCACATCCTTGGTCAGTGAGCATTCGCCGCAAGGAATATTGACCTTGAAAGGCCCGTAGGATCCAGCCCAGCGATAGAGTATGACCTTGACCGGCTCGATCATTTTGGTAGCCCCCTTCTCCATGGTTTAAAGCGCAGATTGATATGGATCAGCCTAAGCGCCGGTTGCTGAGCTGAACGTATCCATTATCACAGTTCACCTTATCGTGAGCGACGGTGAGCTAGATCTGGGGCGGTCAGGCCTTTTTTTGGGGCAGATCGAACCCGCAACCGCCCGAGCTTGCTAAGCTATCGGGTAACTCCGCCTGGGTTCAGCCTGGCGATGGTAAGAGTTTTTCTAAGTGGATCAATAAGATACCGTCATCTCCAGTGAGATGCTTCACTGAAGGGAATGGCTTGTTGTTCGCGGAGACCATCTTCGGTACGTGCTTGGAAGTTTTTGGCTCACATCACCTCGACGGCCCGGATCGCGCTGGTATGATGCACGGCAGGAGGAAATCATGATGAATGATAAAGGGTTGGTCGATCGACGAGCGATGCTTGCACAGCATTTTTTGCTGGCGCAGCTCGATGATAGTGCGCTCGACAGCCTTTTGGCCGTCGCGAGTGAGCGGCAATTCACGAATAATCAGGTCATCTTTCAAAAGGGTGATCCTGGCACCAGCATGATGGCGGTGCTGAACGGGCGTGTGCGCATTGGCGCTTATTCAGAAGATGGTCGGGAGATCATTTTGAACATGATCGAGCCCGGACAACTCTTCGGTGAGATTGCGCTTTTAGACGGCAAAGAGCGGAGCGCTGATGCGACGGCGATGGGCAAGACCACGCTCTTAGTCTTGGATCGCCGGGATTTTATCCCCTTTCTCGAACAAAATCCAAAGATCATGATCCGCCTTTTCGATGTGTTATGCGATCGGGTGCGCCAGACTAGCGAGATGGTCGAGAGCATTGCATTCCTGGACTTCGGTGCTCGGCTCGCCAAGCTTTTGCTACAGATGGCGGAGAATTATGGCCAACAGAATGATCGGGGCTTGTTGATTAATCTTCGAATTTCGCAGTCTGATATCGGCAACCTGATTGCCTCCACTCGGGAAAGCGTCAATCGGCAGCTCAATGCATGGGTGCAGGATGAGATCATTGCGCTCGATCAAGGAAAGATCGTCATTCTTGACCGCGAGATGCTGCAGCTGACGGCTCAATCAAGCGGTTTTTGATTTTATCGACGTTGGAAACCCACTCGGATTGAGACCGCTTTCGCAATGAGGGTGCTGGTTGATGATGACGTCATGGTCTCAATCTGACGTCGGCAAGAGCCCACTACCGACTGACTGCGGCACCTTAGTAGGCATTTCGTGATGGAAGTCAGTGGCTGTTAGCGAGCATTTGATGGTAATATCCTTTCAGCTTTTAGCAAAAAGTATCTAAATAATAAACTTCGGAGGAAAGCATGTCGGCAACAGGTGCGCTACGCCTTTGGCTGATCAGCGTTTTTTCAGTCCTATTGCTTTCTGCCTGCAGCTCAGCGCCGCCCACCGGGGTAACCCCTTTGCACCGATCGACGGTGTTGATTGAACATGAGAGCGGGCATGGATCAGGCTTGATCGTCGGTGCCGATCGTGTTCTTACGGCTTTCCATGTCGTGCAAGGTGATGATCTCGATGTGCGTTTTTTCAATGGAGAAGCGACGCGGGGGAAAATCGTTTGGAGCGATCCGGAACGCGACCTTGCGCTCGTCGATGTGAGGATTCCTAAAGGACATCCTACGGCAACGCTTTCCTGCGACCTGCCCAGTCCCGGCCAACATGTGATGTCGGTTGGCCATCCGATCCAATCCCAATGGGTGCTCGTCGGTGGCTATCTTCCGAATAGTGGCTTGGTTGCAGGACGCTATATGTCCTTAGGATTCCCAGTTGGTCTGGGCACATCAGGTGGCCCGGTTTTCGACGAACAGGGCGAGGTCGTCGGGATGACGCTTGCCATCCTGGCGGAGCGGACGTCGACCGCAGCCGCTTATGATCAATTCAAGGATACCGGCATTGGCCTGATGCTGCCGGCAAGTGAGTTCTGTCAAGAGATCACCGCTGGTTGATAGGATTGACGATGCCAGTTCTGGTGCTGCGGCCGAATGATGGAAATTCGATGCCATGTCAGCGTGATCTAGAAATACTCCAGCGCTCACGCAGGCAGTCCACCCAGGCCTAATCCCCGCTGAATTTCTCCCAGATTTAAGCTGCTGACGATGTAACGTCGGGCATATGGCTTACAACCTGGTTCCGCCCTTTCCGTTTGGCCTCATAAAGGCCTTGGTCGGCCCGCTCAATCATGGAAGACATGGCCTCGCCGGGCACGAAGACGGTAGCCCCGATCGACATGGTAATGCACCCAAGATCCAACCCACTCGACTTTAGCCGGATCTTCTTGCTTGAGATCGAGATGCGGATCTGTTCGGCGACCTTCTCCGCACCTTCGATATCCGTCATCGGCAGAATAATGGCGAATTCTTCTCCGCCATATCGGGCAGCGAGATCGCGGCCTTTGATTGATTGCGTCAGCGTTTTCGCAACCTGCTGCAGAACTTTGTCACCCACCCGATGACCATGGGTGTCGTTGAAAGCCTTGAAATGATCGATATCGCCGATCAGCAGGCAAAGCGGCGTGTCGTCAGCCGTCGCTTCTGCCGTCATGCGGATGAGTTCTTCATCAAAACATCGGCGATTGGCGATGTTGGTGAGCCCATCCGTCAAGGCTTGTTGCTTGGCAGCCACCAGACGGTCGCTGATAGAGGAGATCTCCTGGGTCGATTCCTGGAGGGCTTCCTCGAGTTCTTTCGTGCGCTGTTGCATTTTTTTGGTTTCGCCAAGCACCTCTTTTACGAGAAGCTTTACTTCCCCGACACCTTCGGGGGCCCCCAGTTGTGATTCAAATCCTTCCAGCATCTGGCCATACTCGTCAGTTCCGCCGGAAACCGAATTTATTTGGGACAAGACCTGCGCCATGGCTTCTTCCATCCGCGAGCAGGTCTCGTTGAGCACCTTGGCCTGCTGATCCGATCCGAAGATTCGCCGATAGATCTGGGCACAGATCTCATCGTCAAAAGAGTGGCCCTGGGATTCGACAAGTCTAAGCATCTTGCTGAGATCAGGATGGATTCCAGCAATATCATTGTACCAAATGGTGTAATTCTCGGGAGTTGGCGGCAAGTTTAGTTCATCAATCTTGGCGATTGTCGCCGAAGCAAAGTTCATAGCCTGTTCAATCTGCGTACTTGATAGCATCTATCTAGCCTTCGACGGATTCGATGGTTCATTGATGGGACAGAAGCCAAGTTCAGACTTCGTCAAGCTTCTGAAGCAAATATGTGTCATGCTTCAGCGACGATAGCGCAGCGCATGTTACAAAGCAGTTAAGCTCTGTCTGATTCATCGGGTCGCTTGGTCAGCGCGCGTCGATCTGCAAAAAAAAAGCGCCCGGTCCGAAGACCTGGGCGCGAGTGGAGCAGGGAGGCTCAATCAATGCCCCGAAACCGCGTCTGCGCTTCCGGAACGTGGTCTCTAACAGGCTCAAACCGTGGTCATTCCAATTTTGGTCGCATGCGGGGAAGTTTTTATCGGATTTCGCCTGTTTTTCGACTTAAAGGAGAATATGTAAAAAATATCTACGCCGCTTCCTATGCTAAAATCCACTGGAATTCCGGGAAATATGCCAAGCAAGCAACGACCAAGAAGTGATAAAATGCAGGCAGTCACTATGTTGGTATAAGCGCCGAATTATAAGGCGCAAATACACTCTTCGATCAACAGACGTTGTTTCAAGCCTCTTCCTCAGAAGGACAACGCACCAAATATCCGTAACAAGCTCAAGCTGGGCCACCCGCCTAGAATTTGGCGTAGGCTCTTTTTAGCTCGAACAAGGGGTGTTTGGGGGACATTTGGAACTTGATCAGGAGTTCGCGGGCGATCATGTCGCGATCCTGTTGATTGTTGGGTAGTTTGATGTCCTTTGGCACGGTGACCCAGCCGTTGATATTGCGATCGAAGACGGCGGGTCGGCCTTCCTCGTAGCCCATATGGACGTCTTCAAGCCAGTTCAGATCGTCCCAGCCCATCATTTCGATGTATTGTTGAAGGAAGGGCGTGAGTTTCTCGTAATCCGGCAATAGGTTCACATCGTAGCGATAGCCGATATGCTGGCCAATAGTCTTCTCGCGCTCACTGTCGAGCCCGTCCCCTTTAAGAAACTTATCGATGTCCGACGTGGACTTCGTTGACTTTGCTTTCGTGGCTGTCCGGGGTTTGCGTGTTACCCTGGCTGCCGCTGGCTTCTTGGCCGCGGTCCGGCGTTTCGCCGGTTTGGTCGTTGCTTTGGCCATAACCGAATCTCCTTAATATCGGGTCATGTCGGGTTGGCCGACAGTGTGTTGGGAGCCAGCTAGCGGGACCATGGCGAGCGCTGAGGCTTCCATGGTGAGAGCTGCCAGGTCCTCGGGCTCGAGCGAGTGAACGTTGGTCTTGCCACAGGCGCGGGCCATCATCTGGCATTCGATGGTGAGGCAGTGGAGGAAGTTGTAGACGCGCTCCGCCGCCGCATCAGGGTCGAGCCTTGCGCGTAGCTTCGGATCTTGCGTTGCGACGCCGACGGGGCAGCGGCCTGTGTGGCAGTGGTAGCAATGGCCGGCTTCGACGCCCATTTCTTCTTCGAAATTGGCCTCGGGGATGTCCTTGTTGCAGTTAAGCGCCATGAGAGAGGAGTGGCCGATCGCGACGGCGTCCGCTCCAAGCGCGATAGCCTTGGCGACATCACCGCCGTTTCGGATGCCGCCTGCATAAACCAAAGAAATCTCGCCGGTCTTGCCGACGTCGTCGAGGGCCTTTCGCGCCTGACGGATCGCCGCAATACCGGGCACCCCTGTCTCTTCGGTCGCGAGGTGCGGGCCCGCCCCCGTGCCGCCTTCCATGCCATCGATATAGATCATGTCGGGGTCGGTCTTGGCGGCCATGCGCACGTCGTCATAGACGCGGGCGGCACCGAGCTTGAGCTGGATCGGGATTTCCCAATTCGTGGCTTCTCTGATCTCCTCGATCTTGAGAGCCAGATCATCCGGCCCCAGCCAATCTGGGTGACGGGCGGGGGAGCGCTGGTCGATGCCGGCTGGGAGCGAGCGCATTTCCGC
>JBOEHJ010000073.1:23218-26704 GCA_050633905.1 Geminicoccales bacterium | reverse complement strand
GTGCATCTCTACGCCGAGGGTTCGACTTATATGGACAAGTGGGTCGAGGATATCTCCTGGGTGAGTGCAGCCTTCCTGTTCGACGACCGGGACCATTGGGTCCGCTTCATGAACAGCGATATGGCCAAGGGCTGGTTCGAAGAAGCCTCCGAGCAGGCGGGCGTCGCTCTCCTCGGCGATCCTACCGCCATCCTGCGTGGCCCCTACCGCGTGATGGTCGCGAACAAGGACATCCAGAGTTATGACGATGTCGGCAGCCTCAAGCTTCGCATGCACCCGGACAAGCTGGCGCACGCCATCTGGACCCATCTCGGCGCCGAGGTAAAGACGCTCGCCTGGACCGACGTCTATCAGTCCATCGACAAAGGCATTGTCGAGGCGGTCAACAGCCCGATCGCGCTGGTGGAGAGCATGCGCTTTTATGAGGTGGCGCCGCATGTCATCCGCCATGACGAATATTACCAGTCGATCGGCTTCATGATGAACAAGGAGGCCTATGACGCGCTCTCCGAGCCGCATCGGGACGCCTTGCACAAGGCCTATGACGAAGCCGGTGCTTACAGCGTCGAGGTGATGAACGCCTCAGCTGACGAGTCGATCGCGCGCATGCAGGAAAAGGGCGTGACCTTCAGCGACATCGATCGCGGTCCCTTTATCGAGAGCATCACAGCATTCTATCAGGACATGGAAAGCAAAGGCGAGCTGCCCGAGGGGTTTCTCGAAGCGGTCGAAGCCACGCGCAATCCGAGCTGAGCTCCTGACATGACGGATCTGAGCACGGACCAGGGCGCACTCACGCGGTTCGTGGTCCGTGCGGATCGGATTTTCGAGGGGATGGCAACGTTGTTTCTCATTGCGGCCAACCTCTGCCTCTTTCTGATGCTGATCGGCACGGCGGCGACCATTCTGCTCCGTCCGCTCGACATCTCTTTCTACTGGCTCTGGCCCTGGACCATGCAGGTGTTCGTCTGGATGTCGTTCATCGGTTTTTTTGTCGTTTACCGAAAAGGCAAGGACATCGCAGTCGACTTCGTGATGCGCCGGCTCGGGCATCAGGCGATGCAGGTGAGCCGCTGGTTCGTGATTGCCACAGTGCTGCTGGTGATCGGGATCATTCTGAAGGAGATGCCGGTCATCCTGGATAGCCAGGTCGGCGTGATAGACGGTGTGATCACGCCTTGGGGAACGGAGCTCGAGCGCTACACCTTGTCGATACCGCTTGCCGCATCCTGTTTGCTGATCTTCCTGCACGCTCTCCTCGATGCCGCCAAGGCCTGGCTCGGCTGGCCTGAGCCGGCAAGCCATATCATCGCCGATGAATAGTTCTTGCGACTTGCCTGAGCCGGACCTGGACAGGCTGAATAGGGACTATCGATCATGATGGCGGCCGTCCTGTTCGCGGGCTTCATCGTGCTCATTCTGATGCGCGTGCCGGTCTCGATCGCGATCGGCGCCGCCGTGGTCGCGGCGTTCACCACCTCGGACTTTTCCGGCGATCTCTACATCATCCCGCAACAGATCTTGGACGGCGTGAACAAACCCTCGCTCGCCGCCGTGCCGTTTTTCATCATGGCCGGCAACCTGATGAACGTGGTCGGCATGACCGACCGCATTTTCGCCTTCGCTTCCTCGCTGGTCGGCCATTTCAAAGCAGGCCTCGCCCAGGTCAACGTGCTCTCCTCGATGATCTTCGCCGGCGTTTCGGGCGCTGCGGTCGCCGATGCCGCGGGGCTTGGCACGATCGAGATCAAGGCGATGAAGGAGCGTGGCTACCGCCCCGAATTCGCGGCTGCGGTTACCGTCTGCTCCGCCGTGGTCGGCCCGCTGATCCCGCCCTCGATCGGCCTCGTCATCTACGCCTTCCTCGCCCAGCAATCGGTGGAGCGCATGTTCCTCGCCGGGCTCGTGCCGGGCGTGCTGGTCGGCCTGTCGCTGATGGCGTTCAACCGGATTCTGGCGACGCGAGAAAAATTCCCGACCCAACCACGTGCGACACGACAAGAGGTCGTCGGCCATGCTCTGGATGGGCTCCTCGCTCTGGTCGCACCGCTCATCATTCTGGGCTCGATCCTGTTCGGCTTCGTCACCGCGACCGAGGCGGGTGTGCTCGCCTGCCTCTATTCAATTGCCCTTGGATTTGTGTACCGCACACTGACCTTCGAGCGTTTCTGGGCAGCGCTCACCGACACCATGCTCATGACCACGGTGATCATGATCATCATCGGCTTCTCGATCGCCATGGGCTGGCTCTTGGCGATCGAGCAGGTCCCGCAGATGCTGGGCGATGCGCTGTTCTCGATCACCGAAGACAAGAATGTTTTTTTGGCACTCATGATGGTGTTTGTCCTGCTCATAGGCTGTGTGGTCGAGGGTGTGCCTGCCAAGTTGATGCTGGTGCCAATGCTGCTCCCGGTGATTGACGCCTACGGCGTGGACCGCGTCCACTTCGGCATCATGCTGCAGCTCGGCCTCCTGATCGGCATCGTTACCCCGCCGATGGGCATCGGCCTTTACATCATGGTCGAAGTCGGCAAGGTGCCGTTCGAAAAGGTGACCGTCGCCTGCCTGCCCTTCATGGTGCCGTTGATGCTGGTCTGGATCGCGCTCACCTTCATCCCGGAGCTCAGCCTCTGGCTACCGAACCTCGTTCTAGGACCGGACTGACGACATGGCCCTGATCATTCACGTCGGCCCCGCGCGAGAAAAGTGGTGGCTCGAGCATATGCAATCATTGCTGCCCGAGATCGAGTGCCGCCTGCTCTCCGATCCCGGAGATCCTGACGAGGTCAAAATCGCCGTGGTCTGGAAGCCGCCAGCCGGCGCGCTCAAACAGTTCCCGAATCTGCGGGCGATCGTCTCGATAGGTGCCGGCATCGATCATGTGCTGGTCGATCCCGAGCTGCCGAAGCATGTACCTATCATCCGCACAACGGGTGAGGATCTGAAGATCCGCATGCGCGAATATGTGACCTTGCATGTCCTTCGCCTGCACCGCCGTCTTCCCGAAATCGAAGCAGCCCAGGAGCGGCGTGAGTGGCTACAGCTGGTCAACCCACCGGCCTATAAGCGTAAGGTCGGCCTGATGGGTCTGGGCGACCTCGGCGCGGACTGCGCGCGAACGCTCAACGCACTCGGCTTCGACGTCGCCGGCTGGTCGAGAAGGCCGAAGGTGATCGACGGTGTTGCAGGCTTTGCAGGGCAAGATAGACGAGAGGGTCTTGCCGCCTTTTTAGCGCGCACTGAAATTCTAGTTTGCCTTCTGCCCCTGACATCGGCAACCGAAGGCATTCTGAATGCCGATTTGTTCGGAAAGCTCCCGGATGGGGCCTGCATCATCAACGCTGCACGCGGCGGTCATCTGGTCGAGGACGATCTCCTGACGGCCCTCGACTCCGGAAAGATCAGCGCCGCAACGCTCGATGTCTTCCACACCGAACCACTGCCCGCTGGCCACCCCTTCTGGGACCACCCAAAGGTTTTGGTGAC
>JBOEHJ010000073.1:0-23144 GCA_050633905.1 Geminicoccales bacterium | reverse complement strand
TTCCTCGCCGGCAAGTCCGTCCCGGACCTGGTTGACTTGGAACAGGGCTATTGAACGGCCTCAGGCTCTGGGACCAGCTGCTTTCGGCATCTCTTCATCCAGCCCGAACGGTGCCGCCGCTGCCGCACCGCCGATNNGGCTGGGAGGGATCGTTCAGGCCGTGACAAAGCCCTGACGCCGGGTCGCGACTGACGCCGGAGGGGCAGGAATATAACTTTGGAAACACCAGGCGCTGGGCGATTTCCAGCTCGAAATCTTCGGCGAGTGCCGCCAGCACCTCCGCCCCAAGCCGGGGATCGACCCGGATGGAGCCGCGATCCGAGGCATCGATCCTCGGATAATTCATTGCCTCTTCGAGGGAGAGGCCGAAATCCAGTATCAATGCTGCGATCTGGGTGGTGCAGGGCATGATGTAGTTGGCACCGGATGCGCCGACCGAAAAAATAGCCTCGCCGTCGCGGGTCGCGACCGTCGGGCACATATTGCTGGCATTGATCCGCTTTCGCCCTGCCATAGTGGTCGGAAAACCCGGCCTCGGGTCGAAATAGCTGACAGCGTTGTTCATGAGAATGCCGGTCGAGGGGAGGACCACACAGCTGCCGAAGCGATTGAGCAGCGTGTAGGTCAGTGCCACCATGTTGCCGTCTGCATCGACCGCCGAGAGATGGCTGGTGCACCCGCCGATTTCAGTCACCCTGCCGATCTTTTTCTTGTGACTTTGCCAGGCCTTGTTCAATCCGTCGGCGTAGACTTTCCAGCTTCCGGCGTTGATGCCGGCACTCGGATCGAGATGTTGTTCGATGTGCTCTAAGGTTTCGATCAGCCGCGGCCCACCGCTGGTCGGGCCCGCCGTGTGCAGCGCCGCCCCCCGATGTTCGTCGGTCAGCGGCTCAAGCTCCAGCAAATCGTAGCCAGCGAGATCATCGCCATCGATCCGGCTGCCACCCGCCTTCAGATCGGCGACGATAAGTTGGGCAAGCTTGCCTCGATAGAAATCCTCAGGCCCGCCCTCGGCAAGCGCTTTCAGCGTATCGGGCAACCGGCCGAGCGGCAGATAGCGCTCGGGTTCTGGGGGAACGTCACCTGGCAGATAGACGGCGCTCGCCGCTGGATCACGGCGAAGATCCGCCATGGCGAGCGCGACCTGAAGCGTCGTGAACCAGTCGACGGGGAGGCCGCGCTCGGCAAGCTGGATCGCGGGGCCAAGCACTGTATCGAGGCCGAGCTTCCCGAAACGCTCCAGGGCTCGGGACAATCCGCGGACAGCGCCCGGCACCGTGATCGAACGATAGCCGACCTCGTTTTGCCGATCGACCACGCCGGGAAACCCCATGATGCTCGCCGGCACGCCGGCGTCGAGCGGGTAGTCGTCGGAGGAAATCGCTAACGGCAGCATGCCCTGAAAGTCGAGCACATGGGCCCGCTTTTCTCCGGCAAGCCAGACCACCATGTAACCGGAGCCGCCAAGGCCGCACATCCAGGGCTCGACCGCAGCAAGGGCAAGGCCGGCTGCGACCGCGGCATCGATGGCATTGCCTCCCTTCGCCAGCATGCCGGCGCCCGCACGTGCAGCCAGGTGGTGCTGCGCGGCGACCACGCCCGCCTCCGACGCCACCGCCTTTTTTGAAACCTCCCAGTGCTCGACATTACGATTCATGGCTTGCCCTTTTTGCTGCTGCATTCAAACTGGTGGTGCGACCACATCGAAAGTGTAACTTGGCAAGAAGCATAACGCGCTAATTCCAGGCTCAATTGAAAGACTCTGCACGAATCAAATGATGTGGCCATGCCACCGGGGAGGAAGAAAATTTGAGCTATCAAGTCAGGGACATGCCGGCGCAGATTGCATCCGCACTTCTGGAAAAGGCGGATCGGGTCGAAACGGCGACCATCGGGCATAAACGGCAGATGGGCTTTTGCGATCCCGGAATCCAGGCGATCCTGCCTGGCCGTCACGCCGCAGGCACGGCGGTCACGCTCGCATTGCCCGGACAGGACTCGACGCTTCTTCATCACGTTATCCAATTCCTTCGCCCGGGTGACATCCTGGTGATCGATCGCCTCGGTGATCTGAAGCACGCTTGCCTTGGCGGCGGTGTTGCCTGCGCGATCAAGGCGACCGGTTGTTCCGGCGTCGTCATCGACGGCACCTGCACCGATGTCCCGGAGATCGAGCAGTATGATCTGCCTGTCTGGTGCCGTGGCCCCGCACCGATCACCACCCGCCTCCTCGATATCGGCGGCTCCTTCAATGTCGATGTCGCCTGCGGTGGTGCTGTGGTTCATCCGGGCGATGTCGTGGTCTGCGATACCAGCGGCGTCCTAATCATGCCACCCGATGAGGCTAGAGCGGACATCGACTGGGCGCTTGGCAAGCAGGCGAGCGAGCCCGCCAGCCACGACGAGCTGAAGCGTGGTGAAAAGCTGGGCGCCCGCACGGGAGCGTCTGCGATGGTCGAAGCGAAGCTCGGCGGCTGATCAACATTGACAATGCAGCCGTTCTCGTGCCGGCCGGGCTGGCCTTTCACGCCATTGAGCACTGTGCCATGTTGATCGAGCATGCTTGGCATCAAGGTTTCGAATAGAATATGAAAGGCTTGTCTCATTATCCGGTGAGGCGTGAGGCTGTCCTCACTGGTGACTGGCGGGGGCGGATCGGCCTTCTTTGGCCCCATGACGGTCATACCGATGACGAATTCTGGGCCTATCTTCCGAAAGGCGTCAGCCTGCTCATCGCGAGATTTAAGGCGGCAGGCGATCAGGGCGAGCTGACCGCAAACGCTCTAGCCGCCTACGCTGACCCGAAGCCACTGGAAGAGGCAGCAGATCTCCTTCGCCTCGCGATGCCTGATGTGGTTGTTTCCGGCGACCATGGGGGGAGCTTTATCGGCGGGGTCGAAGGTGATCTGGCTCAACGGAAAGCCATGCAGGGCGCTTTGGGGGTGCCGGCGAGCACAGCGAGCTTTGCGACCGTTGTCGCGCTTCGAACCCTGGGCGCAAAAAGGTTAGCCCTGACCTCCCCCTATCCCGATGAGATCACGCCTTATCTCCTTCGTTATCTGGAGGCTCAAGGTTTTGCCGTCGTTGCCTCGATCGGCCTCGACCTCGAAAACGAGAATGACATCGGCGCATTGATGCCCGATCGCTGGCATCGGATTGCGAAAGACGCAGATCATGCGAAAGCGGATGCCGTTCTTCTTGCTGGCGGCGGCATCCGCACGGCCGGTATTCTCGGAACGATCGAGGCTGATCTCGAAAAGCCGGTCGTCAGCGCGCCGGCCGCTCTGATCTGGCATGCGCTGCAGCTCATTGGCGTGACACCCGAGGCACCGGAGCATGGGCTGCTCTTTACCGAGTTCGGCGCTGTCCATGCTGATGGCCGCCTTGCGGAGGCAACGTCTTGAGCGCTGAAGCCAACCAGCCTTTTCGTGAATTGGAGTCGACGGGGGGCAAATATTTCAGCCTGAGCGATGAACCTCCCGTCTTTGCTGGAGGCAAAGGTGCTGAGCTGATCGCTGTTGACGGTCGCCGCTATATCGATTTCGCCTGCGGCTCCGGCACGAATGCGCTCGGTCATAACCATCCGGCAATCGCGGAGGCTCTAGCTGGCCAGCTTCGAACCGGCATCACCCACATCGGGCCCCACTTTCATACCGAGGTGCAGGGTCGTTTCTATAGGCAGTTGACCGAAGTTCTGCCGCAACATCTTCACTGCTTTCATCCGGCGACCAATGGCACGGAGGCGACGGAAGTTGCCTTGAAAGCTGCTATGCACGCCACGGGACGTCGTCAATTTCTGGCGCTGGAAGGCGGCTATCACGGCCGTACCTTTGGAGCACTCTCGGTCTCGGAGGCCAAAGGTAAGAACAAGGAGCTTGAGCCCTTCGCGCCTGGCGCTGCGTTCCTGCCATTTGCGGAACATGACGATCAGGTCAAAGCTGCTCTCGGGAAAGCCGAAGCACTGATGAAAGGTGGTAATGTCGCCGCCTTGATCGTCGAGCCCGTGCAAGCGACGGCAGGTATGCGTTTGCCAGCGAAGGGTTATCTTGAAGCCCTGGCCGAACTGGCTCGCAAGAACGGCTGTTTGGTGATCGTCGATGAGGTCTTTTGTAGTTTTGGCCGAAGCGGCTGTGGCTTCGGCTTTCAGCATTTTGATATAGAGCCGGATCTGGTCATTCTGGCGAAGAGTCTCGGTGGCTCACTGCCGGCAGGGCTGGTCGCGGGGCGCAAGGGGATTTTGCGCGGCTGGAAAGCGGGCACCCAGTCCTCCACCTTTCAGCTGCACCCGCTATCCGCGGCCGCGGGTTCCGCCTTCATTGAGGTTCTGATCCGAGACGGTCTGGTCAAGCATGCCGGTGAGATCGGCGGCTGGTTCGAGGGTGCGCGCGGGCGGATCGAGGCGCTACCGAATGTGCGCAGTTATCGCGGCTTGGGTGCGATGTGGGGTGTTGTCATGGAAAACGAAAGCATCTGCCACGGCGTACGGCGCCGAGCGCTCGATCTCGGCCTCATCACCTGGGAGTGCGGTGTCGACGGTGAGGTCATCGGCCTGGTGCCGCCTTTGACGATCGAGCGCGAGTTTTTTGACCTAGCGCTCGACCGGTTTTGCCAAGCGCTTAAGGGCTAAGATACCCGATAACGCTCCGGGTCGACTAGGCGCGAGGTTTCCAGCCAACGTGACAGCACATCGAGGCTGCCGATAATCAAGAGATAAAGCAGGGTCACTTGCACGAGCACTTCGATGACCACGAAGTGCTGAAAGATGAGGTCGTTTCCGGTCTTGGCGAGTTCGTTCACCGAGATCACCGAGAGAAGCGACGACGCTTTGATCAGATTGGCAAGCTCGTTGGTGAGTGGCGGAAGGACCAGGCGAAGGGACTGCGGCAGGAGCACATCCCAGTAGGTTTGCAGGCGTGACAGCCCGAGTGCTGCTGCCGCCTCGCTCTGCCCTTTGCCCAGGCTCTCTACGGCAGCGCGTAGGATCTCGACGGCATAGCCACCGCCAACCAGCGTCAGGGCGAGGACACCTGTCCAATATTCGTTGAGCGTGAGGCCGACTTCGGGCAGACCGAAATAGGCAAGTGCTATGATGGTGATCGGTGGTACGCCGCGGATGACGTCGACATAGGCCTGGACAAGCCTTTGCAGCCAGCGCGGTCCAAGAACGCGGGCGGTGCCGAGGAGCAGGCCGGCAAGCGAGCTAAGAATGACACAGAGGATGCTGAGCTCCAGCGTGAGCAATGCGCCTTTCAGGAGCTTCGGCAGAACCTCCAGCATGAAGGTGATATCGAGACCTGAGCCCATCGCCTAGCGCACAGCCGAGGCCAGCTTAGAGCCCCCTGGAAGCCTGTTTTCGAGGTGACGGCTCAAAAGGCTGAGCCCATGGATCACGATGAAGTAGAGAGCAGCCTGAAGGGTCAGGACTTCGATATATTTAAAGCTTGTCGAGGCAATCGCGTTGCTCGCCTTGTGCAGTTCGAAGACCGAGATCACCGAAAGCACGGACGACGCTTTGACGACCTGGGAGAGCTCATTGGTAAGCGGCGGGATCATGCGTCTCAGCGCTTGGGGGAGCATGATCAGCCATTGCACCTGCCAGGCTTCGAGGCCGAGTGCCAGGCCGCCCTCCCGCTGCCCTTTGTCGATCGATTCGATTGCAGAGCGGGCAATCTCGATCTGATAGCCAGCGGAATTGAAGGTCAACGCAATGACGCCGACCCAAAAAGGCGAGAGCTCGATACCCAGGACCGGAAGCAGAAAGAAGGCGCCGAAGATCTGGACCAGGACAGGCGTGCCGCGCACGAAAAAGACATATACGCGAAGCAGCCGCCGAACAGGATGACCGGGTCGGAGATAGGATTGGAGCGTGCCGAGATTGATGCCGATCACCAGGGCCAGGACCAAGGAGATCATGCTGATTTCGATCGTCAACCAAAGAGCGGGCAACAACCTCGGCAATACCGAGGCCATATAGGCGACATCCACCCCGGCGCTTACTCCCTAAGAGCTGAGTGCTGACGGCGGCTCAGATTCACCAAGCAGGAGCCTCGTCGCTTAAGCCGTCGACGAAGGAGCGACCGAACCATTTTTCCTGAAGTGCCGCCAAGGAACCGTCGGCCTTCATCTCGCGGACGGCGGTATCGAAGGCGTCGCGAAGATCGTCGTCCTCCTTGCGAAATGCTGCTGCCGTGTATTCGGTCGCCCAACGATCGGAGCGGAAGGGGAGGATCTCGAAGCCTTCTGTGGTCTTGGTGAATTCGGAAAGGCTGACCAGCGTGCTGACATAGGCGTCGATCCGGCCGGACGCCATCGCCTGATAGGCAACGGCATCGTCGTCATAGCTCTTGATATCGCCGTCATAGCTGATGCCAAGCTCTTCTGCCGTGACCTCGAGCTGACCGATCTGCGGCGTGCCAGCGCCGGCTGCAACGATCTTACCGTCAAGACCTGCACGATCGGCGATGCCACCATCTGCCTTGACCAGAATGCCGGAGCTTGCGTCCATATAGGGGATCGAAAAGTTCACGCGCTCATACCGCTCCTCGGTCGCGGTCATGCCGCCAAGGATCATGTCGAAGCCACCATTGTAGAGGGTCTGGATCACGGTCGCCCAGTTCGTGTCGGTGGGTTGGGCTTCCACACCCCATTTCTCGGCCAGCGCATTGGCGACGTCGATGTCGTAACCGATGATGTCGTTGTTCTCATCGCGGAATTCGAACGGCTTGTACTGCGCTTCCAGCCCGAAGGCGAAATGGCCCTTTGCCTTGATGTCGTCGAGGGCTCCGGCATGGCTGGGCGATAGTCCCGCGAGAAGAACACCACCGAAGGCGATGGCCGCGGAGGCAAACAGGCGTCGCGACAATCCTGACATGATCATTTCTCCCTGATTTTGTTTGTATTTCGATCGTGCCCGAGAGGCAGATGCTGTCAAGTGTCAATTGTCTACAATTTTCCGTTCATTCCCGAAACCTTGGGTGTCGGCCGCGCGAGATCGGCGTGAGCTGCGAACATGTCCTCCAGGGTGTGGGCAACATCGAGCAGCCAGCCGTCCCGGCGGTAGGGGCCGATGATCTGAAGGCCCATCGGCAGGCCGGTCGGGCCAAGCCCTGCAGGCATGACAACGGCAGGATTGGCGAACATGGTGACGGCCCAGCTGATTGCTTCCCAATCGAGGTAGTGCTCAAGTGGCTTATCGTCGATGATCTTCGGAAAGCGCTCCTCATGCAAAAAGGGCGGCACGGAGGCGGCAGGCGTGATCAGGAGATCGATCTCTTCGAACAGAGCTTGCGCGGCGTTGTATACCCGGCTTTGCGCCGCCTGCGCCCAGGCCATGTCGCCGGGTGTCAGTTTCATCGCCCGCTCCATCTCGAAATGGATATCCGGGCCTAGCGTTTCAGGCTCGTTTCGATAGGTCTCCTCGAACTCGCCGACGAAGTCGACACCGCGGAGGATGTAGAAAGCGCGGTAGGCATCTTCGATATCGGGCTCAATCCAGCGGGCGTCGAGAAAGGCGTCTTTGATGTGCTCGGCCTTTGCCCTGAAGACATCCTTGATCTGTTGCTCGACTGGTGCGAGACCGCCGAGATCGACGCTGAAGGCAACCCTCAAACCGCTGAGGTCGACCGGGCATGCGGGCTTCAAGAGCCTGGGATCGACGGACATCGAAAAGGGGTCCCGACTGTCGAAAGCGGCCATCGCCCCAAGCAGCAGTTTCATGTCGGCAGCCGTTCTGCCCATCGGCCCGAGCACATCGAGCGGGCTCCAGACAAAGGGGCGATGCTCGTAAGGGGCGATACCCGGTGAGGGGCGCATGCCGGAGATGCCGCAAAAGGAAGCTGGGGTCCGGAGCGACCCTGCAAAGTCCGAGCCCATGGCGAGCGGCACCATGCCGGATGCGAGGGCAACGGCCGAGCCGCCGGATGAAGCACCTGCCGAGCGTTCTGGTGCAAACGGATTTCGCGTGATGCCGAAGACCGGATTGTCGGTGGTTGCGCCAAAGCCCATTTCCGGAACGTTGGTCTTGCCAACGACAATAGCGCCCGCCTGCTTCATGGCCGCAACCACCCGCTCGTCCTCGGAAGCAACATGGTCAACAAGGCGGGGCGAACCCTTGACCGTAGGCAGACCGGCAACGTCGTTCAGATCCTTCACGCCCAGTGGCAGGCCGAAAATGGGCGGCAGGGGATAGCCGGCCAGCAACCTTTTGTCGGCCGCTTTGGCACTTTCAATCGCGCGATCGAAATCCCTAATCGGAATGGCATTCAAGATCGGATCGATCTCTTCGATACGCTCTATCGTGGCGGTCATGAGCTCGCTTGGCGAAATGGCCTTTCGGCCGATCATTGCACGCAGCTCGACCGCTGAGAGATCGCAGAGCTCAGACATGCAGCTCCTCCCTGAACCTGACTTGGCGCTCCCTCGACAATAGGGCATCCTGTCAACAATCGACAACCGCCCGAGGCGATCGGAACGACAAAGGGACAAGATGGCAAGCGCAGGCAAGAAGGCACTACCGGAGACGATCGCCTATCATATTCAGGGCGAGATCCGGTCGCGGATCAT
Organism: Geminicoccales bacterium; assembly: GCA_050633905.1. GTDB lineage: Bacteria > Pseudomonadota > Alphaproteobacteria > Geminicoccales > Geminicoccaceae > JANQPX01. Next base: position 14,582 of record JBOEHJ010000073.1, on the reverse strand, counting down.
ACATGGTCACTATGCACCGGGGCGGGCACTGCGCGAGCAGGAGCTGGAACAGGAATTCGGAAGCTCACGCGGACCCATCCGCGAAAGTCTGCGTTTGCTTTTGCAGAATGGGTTGGTCGAGCACAGGCCGCGTCGGGGGTTCAGGGTTCGCGACTATACGGCGGCAGATCTTCGGCACATTTATAAGCTCCGCGCCAATCTCGAAGCCTTGGTGATCGACGACCTGGAAGGTCGGGATCTGACCAAATTGACCCAGAACCTCACCGCCAGCAACCGGCGGATGGAGAAACACGTCGCCAAGAACAACCGTCAGGGCTTTTTCGAAGAGAACGTCGCCTATCACCAATTACTTATCGATGCCGCCGAGAACGAACCGCTGGCACGCGTGATGACCTATGTGAACGAGATCTCGCTGCCGGTCCGCTATCGCCTGATCGGCGAGAGCATGCCTTCCGGCCGTTCGGTCAAGTATCATGGAAGGCTCATCAACGCGCTTAAAACGGGCAAGATCGAGAAGGCGCAGAGCATCATCCGCGAGCATATTCTGGAAAATCTGGAGCGAGCGATCGCTGTTTTCAGTCAGGAACAGGCGGCCTGATCAGGAGACTGCGATCAGCCCGATCTCGACGATGGCCCCCTCACCAATTTCTTTGACCGCGACCAGATTGCGCGCAGGTGGCTTGTCGCCGAAGGCCTCACGAAAAACGCTGTTCACGGCAGGCTTGGCGGCGAGGTCGGTCACATAAACGATCGCCAGCGTCACGTCGTCGGGGCCGACGCCTGCAGCCTCCAGGAGCGCTATGCAGTGGTCCATCGAACAGCGTGCCTGCGCTTCGGCACCCTCGACGATCTTGTCGGTTTTTGGATCTCTTGGCATCTGGCCGCCGATAAAGACCATGCCACCGCTCTTGGTCGCTTGTGACACCGGCGAACTCGAAGGTGGTGCATCCGGCGTGGTGACGATTTCCCTCATGTCAGGCTGATGCTCCCCGTTGGATCGGCGACGTTAAGTGTGGTCAGAAATTCGGCGACGCCATAACGACCGCCTTCCCGTCCAAAGCCCGCTTCTCCGAAGCCACCGGTCGCGATCTCCGGCCCTTGGATCGCTGTGGTATTCAGACCGATGCTGCCATGGCGGGCAGAGGCGAAATACTGACGCACCAAAGCTACATCGCCGCCATAGTAATAGAAAACCAGGTTCTGACGGCCGCGGGCGATATGGGCCAGCGCCCGCTCCGTCTCGCCGATGATCGTAACCGTCATCAGCGGGCCGAAGGTCTCGGCCTGGTCAAGTGGATTTTCAGCACCTTCAGGAAGTTGAATCCAGGCCAGCGGAAAGGCGATGGGCGCATCAGTTGCATCCTGCCGGTCCGTGCTCACGAGACGCGCACCATCGATCGCGGCAAGCTCAGCTTGTAGTGCGGATAGATACTTTTGCAGGCTTCGTGTGCGCAGCGGACCGTAGTCGACATCGGCCGTGGACGGTCCCGTCCGAAGTGGCCGCGTTCGAGCCTCGAGGCGTTCAAGAAATCGATCGGCGATGTCGGCGTGGACATAGGCACGATTAACCGATGAGCAGGCCTGGCCTGCTGCCTTGATCTTGCGCCCGATCAGATCATCGGCGGCTTTTTCGGGATCGGCGTCGCGATCCACCAAGAAGGCGTTGTTGCCACCGAGTTCGAGCACCGCCTTGGTAAGGCCGCCCCCCGCTGCAGCTGCAACCTTGCGGCCTGTCTCGGTTGAGCCTGTGAAGCTGACAATCGCGATCTCTTCATGGCCGATCAGGCGCTGGAGCGCATCGGTGTCGTGGGTGTTGATCAGTGCCCCCGTCCCCGCAGGCGCGATGGTGCCGAGATGAGCCATCACCGCTCTTGCCGAGAGCAAGCCCAGCCTGGAGGGTTTGACCAGGACCGGGCATCCTGCCGCAAGTGCTGGCGCCACCTTCCGGGTAATGCCGGCGAGCGGATCGTTATAGGGTGCGATCAAGAGTGACGGGCCGACGCCGACTTTTCGAATGACATGGCCACGAATGCAATCCGGTTCCAGCAAGCCTTGATCCATGGCCAAAAGCGCTTGATCGATAAAGGCCGCGGCATAGTCCACCTCGCCGGATGCCTCGGTCGGTGTCTTTCCGACCTCATCGACCACCAGGGACGCGAAAGCAGCCTTGTCCCCAAGAAGCCGGTCGCGAAAGTCCGAAAGCAGCTGGCGGCGGAGGCTGACATCGTCACCGAGGGCGTAGTAAGCGGTTCTCGCGTTTTGAACCGCGGCTTCAAGCGCATCTGTGTCAATCGTCTCGACGTCGTCCAGTAGCCGGCCATCATTCGGTGAATAACAAGCCGTTCTCGTTGCACTCACAAGCAGGCCTCCAGCTGATCGAGCGTATCTGAGAGTTCGTCCATTGGTTTGGCAAAGCAAAAGCGGAGGTGATCTTGATAGCGCTCGCCGAAGAGCTTGCCATCCAATGCCAGGAGGCCACGCTCCTCGAGCTGCCGTCGTGTCTTGGCAGCATCCGGCAGTTTCGGAAAGGCGTAGAACGTGCCGCCGGGATCGTGAAACGCAAGGCCCATTTTTTGGAGCCGGTCGCAGGTCAGTCGGTAGGGTTTTGAAAGATCGATGGGATTGAGAAGGCCTTCGGCAGCCAGCCGCTCCAAGATCCATGCGGAGCTGCTGGAGACGGCGCCATTGACCGTCTGGTGGACCGCGACGGCTTGATTGCTTATCCGACCGGGCACGAGTGCTGCCGCTAATCGAAGCCCCTGGAGATGGAAATTTTTCGAGAAGGAATTGACGATCGCGACGTTCGCCCCCGTTTTTTCTGATGTGCGATCCCAGTCTTCCGGCCGGTTGATCACTTCAGAAAAGCTCTCATCCAAAACCAAGAGCACACCAAGCTTGTCGGTCAACCTCGCCAAGGCATGCAACGACGACCTCGAATAAATGCGCCCGCTTGGATTGTTCGGATTGCTCAAAATGAGAAGGCGAGTGCGTTGCTCGCCAGACTGGATCACGTCTCCGATCGTATCGAGATCGAGCTCATAACCCTCTGCCGGATCCGTCTGAACGATCACCGCCTCCGCAAAGCAAAGCCGGATCAGCTCGGCATAACTTGGCCAATAGGGGCCGAGCACAATCGCTCTGTCGCCTGGACGAAGCACGCTTCGAAACAGCGCAAAAAGGACGGCCTTGGCGCCAGCGCCAATGACACAATGATGGTCCGAACTCTCCCAGCGATAAAAGAGCTGCCGACGCGCCAGGTCTTTTAGCGCCTCACCGCCATCGGCCGGGCATTGGTCTGTTGGTGGCGCTCTGTCCTGTCCGATCGTGATCGAATGGGCACTAAACGTCGGCGTACTGATCGAGCGGCCGCCCGATTGCGCCAAATTGAGCGTCGGTGACGGGCGGACGATCCAGGGATCTGTGCTCACGCCGTTTCCTTTCGCATGAACACGGCTTGCGCCAGCAAACCGAGGGTCATCGAGAACAGAAATACCGCGACACCGACGGCATTGATGACCGGATCGAAGCCGGTGACCAGTGTCGTCCAGATCTTGATCGGCAAGGTGATCTCGAAATTGGTCAGGAAGTAGGCAATCACGAACTCATCGAAGGCAAAGGTGAAAGTCAAAAGCAGAGTTGCGATCATTGTGAATTTACAAGCGGGGATGACGACCTCGATGATCGCCGTCAGCCGGGAGGCGCCGAGATCGCGCGCCGCTTCCTCATGGCTTCTGGGAAGTTGAGCGAGCCGGTTTCGGAGGTTCAGGACGGCTAGCGGCAGAACAAACAACACCTGGCCGATAAACACCAGCGATAGTCCCGGTTGTATCCCAAGCGCACCGAAATAAAGGCGTAGCGAAATCCCGATCAACAGCAGCGGAACCACGAGCGGCGCCAGGATGAAGAGCGTGAAAAGTTCCTTTCCGGGCATCTCGGCATTCACGAGCGCATAGGCGGCGGCGAAGGCGATCGCAGTCGCAGTGACACTTACCAACGAGGCCAAAACAAGGCTGTTGCCCAACGCTTCCAGATACTGACTGTCGACAAGGATTTGTTGGTACCATGCGATCGTCGCTTCACGAAACGGCATGGTTTGATATTTGCCGCTGTTGAAGGAGAAAATCGCCATGACCACGATCGGCAGATAGATGATCAGGATGACGAGGGCGTAGAACATGCCAAATGTGGTGCGGGCGAGTGGCGACATCATATCAACCCTGCAACCGTACGCCGCGGCGAACAAGAAAAAGCAGCGGCAGTGCGCCCAGGATGACGAGCACCATGAGAATGACGGCAAAAGTCGCCGCCATGGAGAGATCATAAGTGCCTTTGACCACGCTCAGCATCAATTGCGCCAGAACTGGCTTGAAGCCGCCGCCAAGGAGCGTGGGTACGGCATAGTCGCCGACGCTGATGATGAAGGTGAGCACAGCACCAACAGCCCAACCCGGCAGGCTGAGTGGTAAGATCACCTCGACAAACGTTGCCCAATGTCCGGCACCCAAAGAACGCGACGCTTCGATCAGCTTTTTGTCGATGGTGATCATGACGCTGAACAGCATCAGCGTAATCAGCATGCTGCCGAAAAGCGTCAAACCGAAGACACTCGCTGCCATGGTGTAGAGCACGCCGAATGCTACCTGGAAACCCGTCAGTAGCTTGATGCCATAGGCGATGAGGCCGTTGTCCGAGAGCACCAGCTGCCAGGAGAAGGCGCGTATCGTAAAGCTGGTCCAGAACGGTGCGATCAGGAGGAACAGGAACAATGCGCGCCGTTTCGCATCGGCCACGAACACCAGGAAGTATGCGAGTGGAAAGGCGATCAAGGTCGAGCAGACGACCACTGTGAAGGCGAGGATGATCGAGCGCAACAGCGCGTCTGTGTAGCGGGCGTTGGTGAAGAACTCAATGTAATTACCGAGCCCGATGGTTCGCGCGGTCTCGACCGTTTGCGGGGCCTCGGAAAAACTGAGGCTGATCACCTGAATGATCGGCATGACGAAGAAGCCGAGCATCAAGAGGCCCGCCGGCAGAATGCCGGCCCATGGATTGCCGATCGGCGAACGGGTATTGCCCGTTACCATTCGACCGCAACCACCCGCATCGGCGAGCTGTCCAGATTGGTCATCTTCAACGGCACGGCCATCAGGAAGCAATGGGGGGTACTGATCGCGCCCAAATCACGCAGGTCCTCGATGAAGGGAATGCCTTTGCCGAGAATGGCGTGATGCGCGACGAATTCAGGATTGGCGACGAAACGGTCCGGCATTTCCCGCGCGACATAGTCCTGCGGAAAGTCGAGGCAGATCGCCGCCGGCTCGAACGTGGTCAGCCAATCCGCAGCAGGGACCTCGAGATTCGGTGCTTTCAGGTGCCACTCCCGGCTCGGATAGCCGACGCGATTGGTGAGATCGCTCCGGAGAATGATCAGATCCCCCCTACGTAGATGCGCGCCGCGTTTCTGCAGGATATCTTTGGTAACAGGGCTCGGCAACGGCATGTCGGAAAGATCGATCAGCGAGGCGCTCTGGATGAACTGATCAAGGCCCCAATTCGGCAATTCCTGCACGCTGGCGCCCTCCCGCTCCATATGACAGGGCGCATCGAAATGGGTAAAGCCATGACCGCCAAAAACGAAATGCGTCTCCTCGCGGTCATCGCCTTTGGCAAAGCTAGGGCCGTCAAAAACATCCAGCTTCCAGCGCCAGTGGTTGGTGAGCGGTACGCTAACATCGAGAAAGCGCGGCTTGTCTGATGGCCACTCGGTGAACGCGATCGGCCGTACCGGACTTGCGTTCGCTTCAGGCAATCGAAGGGGCAGCGCTGCGAAAAATACCTCGTTCTGTCGGATTGCGGACAGACCTTTGGCATTTTGCACCAGGAGCACATCGAGCGCATCCAACCGTCGATGACAAGCGACGCTAGCCCCCTCGTCGCAAGGGAAATCGACGACCAGAAGGCCGATGCCCGATGCCTGGCACCAATCCGCCACATCCGCATGCAGTGTTGGCGCCTCGCTCCAATAGTCGGTTCTTCGGTTGGTGATCCGCTCGGCGAAACCGGTTTTCAGCACGGCGATCGAACGACCGGCGGATCCTGCATGCTTCTCCAGAACCGCCCTGTCGATCGAGGCTCTATCACCGACCTCGGTCAGATCGATGACCGCTGCGACCGCGGCGAAACGATCGAGCGGATAGTCATCAAGCCGCTTGCCCCCTTCCTTTCGCCAGCCGGGGCTGGTGACGAAGGAAAAGCCGTTGCCGATCCACTTCAGGCCGAATTCCTGAAACTCGTCGCCATTGTCATAGGACTGGGAGACGAAGTTATAGGACGGCCATTTCCAATGGGGCTCGATGGTGGTCGCACAGTCTATGATCATTGTGGAGTGTCCACATCATTGACTTCATGAGGCCATCGCCAGGATTGACGGTATGCGCCCCGGTTTTCGGAACCCGTTCGATAACTTTTCGAACGGGCTCTCAGGCTCAGGCGTTCTTGAAGTCCTCCCACGCAGCCAGCCACTCATCGCGATTGTCTGGGTCCTTGCGTGGGCTGAGATTGGCCATGAACACCTCGTCGAACTGATCGAGATCGGCGAGGTTCAGGAGTTCGCGCTTGTCGGCTGGCAGAACCTCGGCGGCCTTCTTGTTGGGCACCATGCTGTAATAGGTCTTGGCGGTGGCGAGCTTGGCCTGGAACTCGGCGCCGGCGACATATTGGATGAACTGCAGCGCTTCCGCCGGCCGCGGCGTGTTCGCCGCCATGCACACCGCCTGGTCCCAAGTGACGCCGCCCTCTTTGGGCACGGTCGCAAGGAAGGGCAGGCCATCGTCATACATGCCCGCCTGCACCCACTCGCCGGCGATCGCGAGGTCGTAGCTGCCGCCTGCCATGGCCTGGATCACCTGGCTGGTATTGCCGACCAATCCGACTTGCGGGCGAAGGCTGGAGAGCGTCTCCTTGAGCTTGCCCATGGCGTCTGCATTGAGGTCGTAGGGCGCTGCGTTGCCATTATATTTCGAGAGGCAGCCCATATTCGGCAGGAACCAGTCGAACAAGGCGACGCGGCCTTTGGCTGCCTCATCGAACATCACGGCATAGGAATTGACGTCCTCGGCCGAATATTTGTCTTTATTGTAGGTAATGCCGTAATAGCCGAAGCGATTGATGAGCCCGTACATCTTGCCATCGACGAAGCAGGGCGGCCAATTGGCGATCAGCTCGAAATAGTCCTCCAGCGGAAAGTCGCCAGGCGTGAGCTCGGCCAAGAGCCCGTCCTTCGCCGCGCGCGGCACGTAGGCGCTGGTCGGCGTGATGATGTCGAAGGTACCGGCTTCCGAGGAGCCCACCAGCGCCACCATCTCCTCGTCCGAGCCATCATGGATCTTGAGGTTGACCTTGATCCCCGTGGCTTCTTCGAAGGGCTCCAGCATACCAGGCTCTTCATAGCCGCCGAATGCAAGCACGTTCACCTCACCCGCAGCCCAGGCACGCTTCTGCCAGATCATAGGAGCTGCGATTGCCGTACCAGCAAGAAGACCAGCCTTACCCGCGGTGCCGAGGACCTGACGACGGCTGATGTTTCGATCGGTGTCTTTGATCTTATCGTTCATCGGTGTTTCCCCTGATCGTTGCTGCCTATTATCGCCGCAATGCGATTTTGCATATTGTTGACAAAATAATCCGCAGATCCTGCTTGTTTGGCAAGGGTCTTCTGTCCATCCGTTCAATCCTCCGATCGCAAGGGCAGAAGGTCATCATCGTCAAAAGTGAGGTCGAGCACGCCGTCACTCGGAACAGGCAGCTCCGGCGCCAGCTCGATCATCAGGCTGTCGCCTTGCACGGTGCGCGCATGCAAAAGGCGATTGTTGCCGAGGAAGGCGAGGTCGATCAGGTCGGCTTTGAAACGCCCGTCTGCAGGATGATCGGCAAGGCGGATCTGCTCCGGGCGGAGAGCGAGCATGATCGGAGCGCTCGCCGCGAACGCGCCGTTTGCGGCGAGCGGGCAGGACAGCCGACCCAGTGTCGGGCTCTCGGCGACCAAACGATCGTTCTCCTCCACGATTGCCGTCGCCGGCAGTAAATTACAGCGACCGATGAAGCGCGCCACGAACAGGCTCGCCGGGCTGCGATAGATATCTTCCGCCGTACCAAGCTGTTCGATCCGACCGTCCCGCATGACCGCGATCCGATCACTCATGGTCATCGCTTCCTCTTGATCATGGGTGACGTAGAGGAAGGTGATGCCGATATCCCGGTGGACCCGCTTCAGCTCCAGCTGCATCTGCCGGCGGAGATCAGCATCGAGTGCGCCAAGCGGCTCGTCGAGCAGAAGCACGCTTGGTTCCAGAATGAGCGATCGGGCGAGTGCCACCCGTTGGCGCTGACCGCCGGATAATTGATGCGGCAATCGATCCGCCATGCCCTCAAGGCCGATTTTCGCAAGCCAGTCGAGGGCAGCTGCCCGCCTGGTAGCGGCTGCGACGCCCCGCATCTTCAGGCCAAAGCCGATATTGTCCTGGAGCGATTTGTGGGGAAACAACGCATAATCCTGAAACATGATGCTAGTGTCCCGCCTGTGCGGGGGCAGTGTCTGCACCTCGGCATCGCCGATGAAAATCCGGCCCTCGGAAACCGCCTCCAGCCCGGCGATCATCCGAAGAAGCGTGGTCTTGCCGCAGCCTGATGGACCAAGCAGGGTCAAAAACTCGCCCTGCTGCAAATTGAGATCGAGCGGATGTACGGCGACGACCTCGCCAAAGTGTTTGCTGACACTTTCCAAACGGACGGGGTTGGCCTTCACGTCGTCGTCATGTTGATGGGCAAGAGGTATGTCATAAGAAAACCATTCTTTTCTCGCGAAATATTGTCAACAATATTCAATGATGAAGCGGCAACTCGATGGGATCTCAGCCTCATGAACGATAGCGATGTACTCTCGGCAACCAGGGAACATGAGAGCCGGGCAGCGAACACCTTTCGCCTGACCGACGATCCACCGGTCTTCGCACAAGGCGATGGGCCTTGGTTGATCACCGCCAGTGGCAAGCGCTATCTGGATCTCGTCTGCGGCTCCGCCACCACCAATCTCGGTCATGGTCATCCGGCTCATCGAAGAGCCGTCGAGGAGGTCGTGTCATCAGGCATCTGGCACACCGGCACCCGCTTGCCGTCGCCGTCGCGCGCCCAGCTCTATCGGAAACTTGCCGAGATCATGCCGCCGGGGCTTGACTGTTTTCAGCTCGCAAATTCCGGCGCCGAGGCGGTCGAAGCAGCAATCAAGGCTGCCCAGTTCAAGACCGGTCGAAAGCGCCTCATGGCCTTTGAAGGCGGCTATCACGGCCGGACGCTGGGCGCACTTTCCGTGACCCACGGCAGTAAGATACGGACACCATTTTCGACGTTGGACAAGCTTGTCGATTTCTTTCCCTTTCCCAGCAGCCGGCCGGCTGACGGTTATGAAAACACGACTGAAGCCTGTCTCGAACAGCTGGAAACTCGGCTTTCCAAACTTGCGAAAGCGAGCGATCTACCCGCAGCAATGATCCTGGAGGCGGTGCAGGGTGTGAGCGGCGTGATCGAGCCGCCTGCCAAGTTCCTCCATGGCGTGCGCGATCTCGCCACCCGCCATGGCGTCCTTCTGATCGCCGACGAGATCTGGTCCGGCTTCGGCCGAGCAGGGTGTTGGTTCGCATTCGAACGCAGTGGTGTGTGCCCCGACCTGGTCACTCTCGGCAAAGCCTTGTCAGGCGGCCTGCCGCTTGCCGCCGTGGCCGGTCCGGCAGACATCCTAAAAACCTGGCCGCCCGGCATTCATACCAGCACGTTCCAAGGAAACCCCTTCGCCTCGGCTATGGCGTCCGCGACCATCGATGTGATCCGGGATCAGGACCTCCTAACCCATGTTCGAGAGGTCATGGAACCGCTCCTGCTCGATCGTCTCGGTGATCTGGCAATCAGCGATAGCATCCGCGCCGTGCGTTGTGTCGGCGCCCAGGCCGCGATCGAGTTTGTCGATCTCGACGGCATGCCGGATGCCGATATTGTCCTGGAAATCAACCGGTCTTGTCTGCAAGAGAGGATCTTGGTGTATGGCGGCGGGCGCTGGTCGAACGTGTTGATGCTGCTGCCACCAATCCTGATCGACAAAGAGACACTTTCGACATCGCTTGAGACGATCCGCTCAATCATTGCCGACAAAGGGAGAGCTTGATGGCTGTGATGCTGCTTCTACTTTCGATGGTTTTCTATGCGAGCTACAATCTCCTGGGTGCTGTCAAAGGAGAATTTCTTCGACTTCCGAGACGTGCCTGAACCGACATTTGGCCTTGAATAGATCGTTGCAAATCAATGAGGCTGTTGATCTCGACGTGCCGCCAAATACAGGATTCGAGCTTTCTTTGACAATGCCGCCGGCTGAGGTTCGACGCGGGCCGGCGTTTATCATATGAAAGGTATGAGATGACGAAAAAGCGTGTGGTGGTGATGACAGGTGGAGCCAGCGGTCTCGGCGTTGCCCTGACCGCGCATTTCCTCGGACGCGGCGACCATGTGACCATGAATTACCGAAGCCAAGCCAAAGCGGACAAGCTCATTGCCGAACTGAACACCCCCGATCGCCTTCTTGCCATCAAGGCGGATGTCACCGGCCGGGCCGAGGTGATCGCGATGCTCGATCAAACCATCGAACGCTTCCGCCGGCTCGACGTGCTGTTCAACTCAGCCGGCATCAACCGCGACGCCCCCTTCTTAGAGCTGACCGACGAGGATTGGGACAGTGTGGTCGGCGCCTACCTGAAAGGCACCTTCATCTGCTCTCAGGAGTTCGTTTGCCGAAAGCCCGAAGGCTCGGGCCATATCATCAATCTCGGAGCCACCTGCGCCCTCCAGGGCCGGAAAAACGGTGCCAATTTCTGCAGCGCCAAAGGAGGGGTCTCAGCGCTGACCAAGTGCCTCGCGCGAGAATTTGCTCCTCGAAACCAGGTCAATTGCCTGATCCCAAGCGCTGTCGACACCGACGAGGTTCGCGAGCGCTATCATCTGGATAAGCCAGAAGGCCGAAAGCGGGTGCTCGACGGCATTCCCATGGCCAGGCTAGGCGCTCTCGATGACGTCACTCACATGGTCGAGTGCATCCTCGGCGCCAGGTTCACGACGGGTGAGAATTTCTTCGTGAATGGCGGCGAGTACATGCTTTGACCCTGGGTAGAGATAGAACATGACGGGGCCGGTTCTATTGGCGCTGATCACCGTCCTCTATGCAGGCTATAACCTGCTGGTGAAAGTGTCAGGAACTGCCGTTCCGGCAACGGCAACCACCACGATCATCGCCACCATCTGCCTCCAGATTGCAGCCCTGACCACATCGCTTGCCTTCGCAGCCGCCCTCCATGTCAGGGGTGGCGAAGTTTTCACGCTATCCGGGATGGCCCTTTTCTGGGCGGTTCTGGCCGGCCTTTGCATCGGCGGTGCGGAGATTGCGTATTTCTACCTCTTTGGCGGCATAGGCTCCTCCGAGCCCATGTCGGCCAATACAGCCATCCCGATCGTCGTAAGCGGTACGATCATCATCGCGATCGCGGTTTCCCATGTCATCTTCCGGGAGGTATTGACCTGGAGTCAGCTGATCGGCGCAGCCTGCGTGGTTTTCGGCATCCTGCTGATCTTCTTCGGCCGCGAAGGAACGGCGTGACAGCATGACAAGGCTTAGCGTCGCCGGCGGGTCAAACTGCGCTTCTCTCGGAGGCAAGATGAACGAGTGGCCGAAAGGTTTCCTCAACTGAATCGAGGACCGGCAGACCCGTTGCCTCGCTGGCCGCATTGACGATCGCCGCTCCCGCAAGGTTGGTGCAGAGGATCATGATGGCGTCTGCTCCGGTCTGCGCGACGGTCTTCGACATCTCGAATATCTCTGCCAGGGAAACATCTGCGTAATCAGTGTTCACGGTGATATCGAGGCGCTCATTCGCCACGACATCGATTCCTGCGGCTTTATAGTTTCCGATAATGCGCGTCTCGATCTCCTGTTCATAGGGTGTGACAAGGCCGATCCGACGAGTTCGTCAGGTTTCGATTTCGATCTCGTCTCTGAGGCGGGAACATGGATAGCCGTCGTCGAGGTGATCGTCCCGGGCATTGTCCGCTCACATCGATCGTCACAGCGATGTGCTTACTCGCGAGCTGAAGATGTAGATATCGCTGATTAAGAGTCCTCGGCAACTCGTTGATTTGTAGGCCACGTGAGACTTTTGACGTTACAATTGCATCCAAAGCGCTCAATTAGATAACTCTACAAGTCTCACACGAAGATCTCCCATCGTTGCAAAACAGGATCCGCAAGCAACAGGCTCATCAAATCGGGGGGAACGATACCAACGATACTTGCTGGGGCTGTTCGAAAGAGCGGCTTAGCTTGGAAAGATACCTCAACGCGTATAGATCATTGTCTCTGACGGCCTCTCTTTTGCTATTTGTCCCACGATCTGGTTCAGACATAGCTAGAAAAATGGGATGCAATCAATTCAACTACAGATGCGGCCAGCAGATCTTGCTTCGGCTGCATACACGCTGAGTGGCCGATTTGCTTTAAATTCGGCATCCCATCTGACCGACATGTGACCGAAGCGACTGGCAAGTTCCGCCAAGCTCACATGCCCCAAAACCGGACGGTCGTCGCCGCTGTCGCACAAGCCAAATGCCTTATCCAAATCATCCGGATCGATCTGAGACAACAGCCAGACTCCTCGCGAAAGCGGCGCGAAAAGACGCACTGCGGGCCATTCTTCGGATCCATTTTTCGCTTGCTGCCGGTTTTCCTTGAGCAAGCCGCGAACGTTATCAATCTGCATTGGCATCTCTTCATCGATCCCCTTGTCGGCGAAGGGCAGCTGACCTCGGCGGCCCCACCCCATCGTGAACTATCCTGAGTGAGCGAACGCCATCGATCCCTTTCCCATCGGCGTAGGCCGCAACCGGCTCTGACAGCAACGATGACCAAGGAAAGATGTCAGCATGGATGTTCGGCATGGTTTGATCCGTCGCCGGCGCATTAGTCAGACTGTTGAACTTGATACGAAGCGCATTCGTAAGCTGCACGACAAGACCAACATCCCGAGTCGCGGGTAAGAGTTTATTCCAGTCGATCCAGGCCACTGTGGTTAAACGCTGGTTTCGATGAGCAAATTGATTTGTGGATCGGATTCAAACGGCACGTTTCCAGGATCATAGCGGTACCAGGTCGCGCAGTATGGACAGAGGGCCATGCCCTGTTCGCTCATGTTGATATAACCATGCGGATGACCTTGTGGCGGAGACGCGCCGATGCAGCTGAATTCTCTCACGTTTAGGCGGATCTCCGGAACGCCGTGGTTGTTCTCGAATGTTGGACCAAGTCCTGTGATCGTTTCGGGTCGGCTCGACGAAAACCTGCCCAACGCAGCGTTTCGAACTGGTCGCACCGGATCTTGGCGAGAAAGCAGCTCCGGACAATCAATGCCCTTTGATCTGCCTGGACCAATCGAGCTGGGCATTTGGCGACGTGCATCATCCTCTCCTGCCCGCTGAGTGTGCTTGCCGCGGCGCACCTTTTCGCCACGCGGCTTTGCTCTTGCAGTGAGGATAAATCCTCTCGCCGGACCACTCACTCTGAAAGGTGGCTTTGCAGCTCAAGCACTGGCGTAACTTCGGCATATCCCAGGTCGGTTGACAACTTGACGCATTCATCGTTGGAGACGGGGTCACGATGGCTCCTCCGCATGTTCACACAGCCGGCTCAGATCGTCGAGCGTATGGGCGATGAGATCCTTGCAGTGTGGCGTTTGGCCATAGGGCGTTGAGGCGAACAGCTGGATCAGATACGCCGCCTTGGCGGCAGCCTCCCCGCCGGTGCCGCCAGGAGCTGCCGGTCCAGTTCCTCCTGTCGGCGTTGCAAGGCAATCTGATCGGCCTGGAATTCCTGAATACGCTCACGGTGAACTTCCGTGGCTTGCTGGGCCATCATGCCGCGATGCTCGTCCAGGTCGACCGGCTCGTCCGACATAGCCTCTTGCCTTTCTCTTGATGATGGATGACGACCCTGATGATTCACGAACGTCATTGGATCGACGCCGCCGCGTTGGGCACATCGTCATCGGTTACAGGTTCAGTCTCGACCGGGCCAAATTCTCCCCCTGGACTCATGCCCTTCAAAAACTTGAAGAGGTCACTGTCCGTGGAGAGAACCAGGGTGGTGTTGTCGGCGATCAGGGCCTGGTAAGCTTGCATCGTCCGCGTGAACTCGTAGAACGCCACCGCTTCCGGCCCCTGGTTGTAGGCCTTGGCGTAGATCTCGGTTGCCTTCGCGTCGGCCATGCCCCGGATCTCTTCGACCTCTCTATAGGCTTCGGATTGGATCTTGTTGAGATCGCGCACGCGATTGCCACGGATCCGAGCGGCCTCGCCATTGCCTTCCGAGAGGAAGCGCTCGGCGATCTGGCGACGCTCGCTGATCATGCGATCGTAGATTTTCGGGCGTACGCTCTCATTGTAGTTGATCCGCTTGAAGCGAATATCCAGGAGCTCGATGCCGAAGACCTGCACCTTCC
>JBOEHJ010000072.1:0-66761 GCA_050633905.1 Geminicoccales bacterium | reverse complement strand
CTAACCACAATGTCAAAGAACACGTGCAACCTTGCGAAAGCTGAACTTTCGCCGAACTAAGTGACCGCTTGGGAGGAGTTCTCTTCTGCGTCCGCCGTTCGTTAGGCGCCGCTGTTATCTATGGCCAAGCCGGTTTGGGATCAAGTCTTTTTTTCGTTAAAATGCAAGAAAGTTAGCTTTTCCTCATAAAACCCCGGGAAACCGGGCCACAGCCGTGATCTATCCACCTTTCTATCCACAGATCACCTGGATCGACAAATGAATCAGTCACCATGAACGACGTCGACGTGATCATTATCGGTGCTGGCGCTGCGGGCCTTGCGGCGGCTCGGGTCTTGCTGGCTGCCGGAAAAACCATCGCGGTTCTGGAAGCACGGGATCGACTAGGCGGCAGAGCCCGAACTGAAACAGGCTTTTACGGCAGCGTCATCGATCACGGAGCATCGTTCATTCACGCCGAAGCGGACAATCCTTGGACTGCGATCGCCAGGCGGCTCGGCTTTGCGGCCCTTATCGATCAGCGTCGTCGTTTTTTGTTCGTGGAAGACCAGCCAGCCTCAAACGATGCCTTTACCGCCTTCATTGCGGCACGTCAGGACGCTCTCCAGCAGGTTATGGCGATCGAAGACCAAGAACACGACCGGTCTATCGCCGATATGCTGACACTCGAAGGTCCCTTTGCCCACCAAGCGTGGGCTTCTCTCGCACCCTGGCTTCTAGGAGCCGACAATGATCAGGCGAGCGCCCTCGATTTTGCGCGCGGCGTCGCCGGCGAGGATCGCTTGGTGCCAGAAGGCTATGGGCGATTAGTCCAGGCCTACGGGCAGGGCATTCCTGTCCACCTGGAAGCGGTGGTTCAGCGGATAGACTATCGTGGCCCCATGGTTGAGGTGACCGGCAATCAAGGGAAACTTCGCGGCAAGCGGGTTATTGTCACCATACCCATCGGCGTGCTCGCGGCTGAAAGGATCGCCTTCGATCCGCCTCTGCCAACGGACAAGATCCGCGCCATCGGAGGCTTGCCGATGGGCCTTCTCGCCAAGATTTTCCTGGCCTTCGATGGGAATCCCTTCGATCTCGGCGATGGATTCTATCTTCATCAATTGACCGAGAACGAACGCGCTACCCTCTATTTCTGCAGACCAACTGGCACCAACTACGTGACTGCGTTCGTCGGCGGCAGCCTTGCACGCGAGCTTGAGGTTGCGGGCGAACAGGCAGCCGCTGATTTTGCGCTCGGCCCACTTCGCGACCTTTTCGGATCGATGATCGACAAGCATTTCCTTGGATATTGCCAGACGAAATGGGGTGCTGATCCATTTTCCCTCAGGAGCTACTCGGTTGCCCAACCAGAGGCTGTCGATTGCCGTCAGGCGCTCGCTGTACCGATCGATGATCGCGTGTTCTTCTCCGGTGAGGCAGCCGTTACCGACGGTTGGGCTGCCACCGTTGCAGGCGCCTACAGCGACGGTCGACGAGCCGCCCGCCACGTCCTATCGGCAATGGAAGCAGCTGGATCGATGCGAAATGCTTAGCCTGGTAGGATCGATCACAACCATTGGCATTGCCAGCGTGAATTGATTTGTTAGGGTATGAGCCGCTTCAATTTTATCATTTCGGTCCCGGCAACCCGCTTGATCGATGTTGAGCCCTTGTGGAACTTGATATGACGAAGACGACATCGCCGCGACGAAAGGCCCGGAAAGCCTGGTTCGCTCCACGCCAAGTCTATCTCAGGACCGGCGAAAGCAGCGATTATGTGGAGCTGTCGACGTCGCTTCAGGTCGGCGTCGCGTTCTTGTTCGGCCTCTTGGCTTTGTGGCTGGCGGGTGCGTCCTATAGCGCTGTGCATGCAGCTTTTGATGTTAAAGCTAACGCTGATATCGCATCCAAATTGGCATCAACGGAGGCGGAATTAACCGCCGCCACCGAGAAAGCGGCGAAGATTGAGACGCTTGAGATCGAACTCGCTGATGCCAGAACGGCGATCGCCAAGGCGCAACAGGTTGACGAAACGGCAGCTCTAACGGCCGAGTTGAACCAAACGAAAACGCAGCTCGAAGAAATCCGACATGCGTTTTCCGAGGCCAAGGCAGAAGAGGCGACATTGCAGGCCAAACTTGAAGCCCAGGTCAGTGCCGGCGAAAAGCTTGATGATCAACCTGCTGAAGAAGCATCAAGCCTTCACGCCCAGTTGGAAGACGCGTTCAGCGAGATCGAGGGCTTGGAAAAAGCACGCGATGAGGCAGAGGCCAGGGTTGCCGCTCTCACCGCCGAAAATGAAGCAAGAGATCAAAGTGACGATCGAAACGAAACCATGCTGAATGCGGCGACTGAGGAAATCGAGCGTCTGCAAGAAGTGCTCGTCGAGACCAAGAATGTAAGCGAGCAGCAGGAAGCTGAGCATAGAAATAAAAGCGAGCNNAGCAGGAAGCCGAGCATAGAAAAGCCATCGACCGATTGACCAACATCTTGTCACAGGAAAAATTGGCTAAGGAAGCCTTGGAGCAACGTGTCGGCGCTCTTTCCGACGAACTCGAGCGCCAAGACAACGAAGCGGTGGACATCAGCAAGCTGCAGGCGACGGCAGATGCGGAACAACATGCCGCCGCCATCGCTGCTGAACTGAACGAAGCCGATTTGCTAGCGACCATCGAGCGTCTTGAGGCGCAAATCGATGCCCGGACAGATGCCGATGAGACTGAGAGCACTGTAACTGAGAACGCCAATACCGGGAATGATGATACCAATGAGGCTGTGGACACGCTGAAGGCTGAGCTGGCGCTTGCCGAATCGGAGATCGAAACCATTCTCAGAAATTCGCTGAGCGACAAGAGCCACAGGGAAAGCGATGCCGCTATCGCTCAGACATTCGCCGCCGCCGTTCCGGAACGTGACGATTCAGCTGTGGTCAAAGAACTGGAGCGCGAGCTATCCAACGCCAAGAGCGATATCATCAAGCTTAGATCCGACGTCCGCGTTGCCAAGGAACGCTTGGCCGAGCAGGCCGATGCGCGGCCGGTAGCCGAACAACAGCCTGATAACTCAGCTAAGCTCGAGCAACAGCTGGCCTCCACTCGCTCCCGCATCCAGCAGTTGAACAAGGCACTGGCTGATGCAAAGCTGCGCGAGGTCGCCGTTGATCTCGCCCTCATTAGCGTGGTCCCCGCCCCTTCCCCTCCAGCCCCCCGCTAACCGGCTGGCCAGCGGCCAGGGATGTACTTGTCTCAGGCCTGTTGGGCGTCGCTGGTGACCCTGGTTATCGTTCCGAGTGCTTGGCTTAGAACGGCGGGATCAATGTTGATCGGTGGGAGCAGCATGATGGTATTTTTCTGACGCCCGCCGCCGTAAACTAGGATCCGCTCGTCAAAACATCGGTCCTGGATGGCCTGTCTGGCTTTGGGATCAGGCTTACCGTCTTCGGTCATGAGTTCGATCGCGGCAGCAGCACCGACCCAGCGTACCTCACGGATATGAGGCAGTCCCTTTAGCGACGATAGATGGTGGGCAAAGCTGTCATTCAGCGGCCCGGCCGCATGGGCAACCCAATGGTTTTTCCGCATCTCGGTAAGGGTCGCCCTCGCCATTGCGCAGGCGATGGGATTGCCCTGGAAGGTGCTGGTGTGAATGCCGGCTGGCCACGAGCCTAGGATATCATCAGGACCGGCGACGGCGGCAAGGGGCAGACCTGCGGACAGCCCTTTGGAGAGGCAAACCAGATCAGGAGTCACATTGTCATGTTGAAAGGCGAACCAGGCACCGGTACGGCCAAAGCCGGTCCAGATCTCATCGACGATCAAAAGCACGTCATATTGGGTAGCGAGCGCTCTGACGTCGCTTAAAAAACCCGGTGGCGGTCGAACCGCCCCGCTAGTGCCCTGGATCGCCTCGAGAATGATCGATGAGGGCAGATCATCGGCGGCCCTGGCCTTCTCCAGCTCATCGGACAGGCGTTGCAGGCAAAAGGCCGCAAGCTTCTCATCATCCAGTTCCGGCGGATCGCTGCGATAGCGATAGGGGAACGGTATGAAGGTTACGACATCCCTTAAAGTCGAGAAAATCCGGTGCAGGCTCTCCGAATGGGTGATCGAGAGGGAGCCTACGGTACGGCCATGATAGCCGCCTTCGAACGCGAAGATACGCCGGCGCTTAGTATGGTATTGAGCCGCTTTGATGGCCGTCTCGACCGCCTCTGTACCAACACTCACGAAATGAATGCGTGGCAGGGCGTCTGGCAGAAGATCGGCAAGCTCCCCATACAGCTCGGCGCGCTCCACATGTAGTAGCCGGTTGCCGGTGTGATACAGGCCGCGATCCATGGCCCGCTCGATCGCTTCACGATGGGCCGGCAATCCATGACCGAGATTTGTGACAGCCGAGCCTGCGACCAGATCGAGAAAGGGTTCGCTCGCCTCGGTGAGCAGAAACGGCCCCTCGCCACGAACGAACAGGGGAGGATTTTCTGCTACCGAGAAGGTATTAGCGGCCGTCGTTTCATGCCGCCTGGTCAGCTCGATGATGCGTTCGCGTTCCGTCTCATTCATCGGTGGAATGTCCACTTCATTGACTTTCGACCGTCATCGTCTGCATCCACGGTATGCGGCCAAGTTCGGCAACGTAAGGGGGGATCTATTAACGACGTACGGCGAAGCCGGCATAGAGCGTCGACGGGCGTTACCGCTTTTCGGTCACATCGATATCGGAAAGAAAATAGGAGGCCAGAGAAAGAGTAGGGTAGGACGGTGACTCTTGCGAACTCCCTGCATCCTAAGAACTGTACATACAAGTTTCCCCGTATACAGCTCAAGCCTTTCTAAGCCAAGGACCTTTGTGATCGATGACTGGCAACCGACCTTGGGGCCGGATGGTGCACATGGTGCGCCTGATGGCAAACATGATGGATGAGTTTCAAGTTGGAATCATCATCCGTACCGCCTGTTGACCAAGGTATCACATGATGGTGGTGATAACCGGTCTCTACGGTTAAGAGCTGTCCGCAGTGAGCACACAACCCTTCTTGCCGCTTCAATAACCGGGCATGTTGAGATTTCTCCTGGTGCTTTACCCAAAGACGCTCTTTATGACGGTTCTCGAAGTAAGCGTCCCATAAAGGATCGAAGGGATTGGCATCCATTTTCACCTTCTTGTAGCGGCGGATCTTCACGTCGCTGCAAACCAGCAGCGCCGTGTCTTTTCCTTGTCCACCAGAGCACCGATACGGGCTTACCCGGTTCCTAGTTGATAAACAGCTCAACGTCAGTTCTGAGCAAACGCCACCGTTGGCGTGACAAAGACACACCGACGTTCACCGATACCGAATCATCGATATAGACATTGATGAACTGCTTAAATGACCGAACGGTCTTACGTTCAATCTCAGCTCGGCAACCGCTAATGTTAGCGATAGGGCTCAAGATCTTTTTCAAGATCTTCGGGAAGGGATTAGGGACCTTTCCAAGGCTTCTCAAACATCTGGTACAGGATTGCCGAAGCAATTCCCGGACATCTTTAAAGTACCCTGCGTCCTGCAACCAACCAAGAACCATATCAGAAGTTGAAATGCCCCAACCCTGACTCATCCTAGCGCCTAAAAATTTCCTTGGGTTTTCAAGAAGTTAGGCCGAAAAACACAACTTTTGGTCGTGCTGGTAGCGGAGGAGGGACTTGAACCCCCGACAAATGGATTATGATTCCACTGCTCTACCGACTGAGCTACTCCGCCACATCACCCAATGCCATGTACCGCCGAGCGCCAACATCGTCAAGGTCGACAGCGCCTGCGTCAGCGACGAGAGGCTTATTTTTTGGGATCATCGGGCCTGATCGGCAATCAACGGCGCCTGTTTGATCCATCCACCGCCTAGAACTCTTGATCCCTGATAGACGACGCAAGCCTGGCCGGGAGCAACACCGGCCTGCGGCTCATCGAACCGCACTTCAGTCGCATCGCCATGGGTATGAATCCGAGCGTCCACAGCCGGTTCGCGGGCACGGTGCTTGGCTTGAACCTTCAAGCCCCCATCGCCTGCACAGGCAAGTTCAACAGGACCTGCCAGGTCATTCTGTTCACTTAGCTCAACTTTGGCGCAAAGTGACGCGATCCTCGGACCGACGATCAGGCGGTGATGTTCCGGTTCCAGGCGGACCACGTAGAGGGGTTCGCCGACGGCAACAGCAAGGCCGCGGCGCTGGCCGACCGTGTAATGGATCAGGCCCTCATGACGGCCGAGCACCCGTCCATCGACATGGACGATGTCGCCGGGCTCGGCTGCGCCTGGCCTCAGTTTCTTAACGATATTCGCATAGGATCCGTTGGGAACGAAGCAGATATCTTGACTGTCGGGCTTATCGGCCACGACCAGATTGAAGCGTTCCGCGATGTCTCGCACCTCGGTTTTTTCGAGATTGCCCAGGGGAAAGCGGAGATAGTCCAGTTGCTCCTGGGTGGTGGCAAACAGAAAATAACTCTGATCGCGATGGGCATCGACGGCAACGTGCAGCTCAGCCTTGCCGTCCGGCCCGATTTTGCGACGGACATAGTGGCCGGTGGCCAGCGCATCGGCGCCGAGATCTTTGGCGATGTCCAAGAGATCCCGAAACTTGACCCGCTGGTTGCAGCGAATGCAGGGCACAGGGGTGATGCCATCGGCGTAACTCTGGGCGAAATCCTCGATCACGGCGTCCTTGAAACGCTGCTCGAAGTCGAGGACGTAATGGGGAATGCCGAGCTGGTCGGCGACGTTCTTCGCATCCTGGATATCTTGCCCGGCACAGCAAGCCCCTTTCTTGCCCACAGCCTGGCCGTGATCGTAGAGCTGGAGCGTGACACCGATGACCTCATAGCCCGACTCGGCAAGGATTGCCGCGACGCAGGAGCTATCGACGCCGCCGGACATGGCGACCACGATCCGGCATTCGGCGTTCGGCTTTTTGAAACCTAGATCGACGGAACACGACGGATTGAGTGGCTCTCGGGTTCGTTTGGTTTCTGAGTGCATTACTCAAAAGCCTTCCGGGATAGTAACGACCAAACCATCCAAGTCATCGTTGATCACGATCTGGCAGCCGAGGCGCGAGGTGGGTTTCAGACCAAAGGCGAGATCCAGCATATCCTCCTCCTCGTCGCTCGCCGGCTTCAACCGACCGGTATGGCCGGGATCGACCACCACATGGCAGGTCGCACAGGCGAGCGAGCCGTCGCAGGTGCCCTCGATGCCAAGATCCGCATCTCGAGCGATCTCCATGACCGAAAGACCGCGCTGCGCGTCGATATCCAAGCGCTCACCAGCGCGAGTGATGAACGTGATCTTCGGCACGCCTAATCCTCATGAATTCCGTATGTCGTAGAACCCAATGCCACCAAACGCTGGCGAGGTCCAGTCATCGCAACCGCACGCCGCGGTTAGACTGTGAAACTTTCGCCACAGCCGCAACGGCCAGCTTCGTTGGGATTTTTAAACTTGAAGGCCGAGCCAAGCTTATCCTCGACGAAATCCATCTCGGTGCCGACCAGATACATGACAGCCTTGGGATCGATCACCACCTTCACGTCATCGACCTCGACCAGATCGGCGCCGGGTTCAATGCTATCGACGAAATCGATGGTATAGCTCATGCCCGAACAACCGGCGGTACTAACGCCGATCTGAATGCCTTTTGCACCATCGCTTTGGGTTTCGATCAGATGCCGGATCCGATCGACGGCGGCTGGGGTCAGGGACAGAGCCTGGCTACTCATGGCGACCACTCTCCAACAAGAACGTAGGCAAGCCAGGACACACAAACCCGACTACTCTCATTTATGGGGATTTAAGTCATCAATTTCAAGGATTCCGGCAACCACGGCGCCCTACTTGAGATCGCCTTTCTTCATTTTTTCTTAATCAGGGAAGATTAGAACCAGGTAGCCTTGCTGGTCCATGGGATCCTGGGAAGCCGAACCTCACCCACCCTTTTCCGGCGGAAGGGCAGATCACCAGAGCCGCATGGACCAAGTCATGACGTTAGTGAGCGGGTCATTTACGCAGCGCCGCGGCCGCAGAGTCATATTGACCATACGCTCATCGAGCAGAACATCAGCCGAACGGAAATCTACGACCTGTCACGAGATCCTTAATGTCGGAAAATGTTTCCTCTGCTTTTTCAGTGCCGGCAATGATGGCCTCGCCCGATTCTTGTAAGACGACTTCACCTACTTCGCGTCCGATCTCAACGGTACCTTCGATGTATTCTCTTTGAGCCCCGATAGGGTTGCCTCTAAGAAGCTCACCGGAGATCTCATCGAAGGCCTCGTCTCCTTCGGCAGCGATGCCCTCCCGTGGCCTGGTGCCCCTAATTTCATCGACAAAGGGCTCAAGGTCGGAGGCGGTAAAGCCTATGTGATCACCAGTCGCCGGATCGATAGGTGTGTCCTTATGGGTAGATAGATCATCGAAGCGACCGTGATTTCTAATTATTGAGAGATCAGAGTCGATTTCAGCGATACGACTTCTGGCGTTATTCTGTTGGTCAGCACCCACATATGAATTACCAACTACTTTCTCAAGATTTCCTTTTTCAATCGTGAGCGCTTCGTGCTCACTCAAAAGGTAATGCCCGCGAACGATCTCCGCCTGTTGCTCGATGTCCAGATTATGGAAGGTCTCTGAATTACTTGGATCAATATCCACATTATCTAGACGGTAGACTTCACGCTGATTCTTAGTAGCAAGCCATGCTCCTTCAACAGTCGTACCAGCTCCCTTGGTCGACTGAAATTGCCAGACATGAGTCACTTCATGCAGGAAGGTGCTATGCTCGATCGGATTGTTGAGATCAATTTCGCTGGGGTAATAGATCGTGTTCCCCACCGCAAAAGGCCTGCTTTTGTCGTTGCCAGGCACATGCTTATTGGCAATTGCAGGAGGTGACGATTCATTAATCTGAACCTTATCGTAATCGATTGAATCGCCGAAAACTTGCCTTGCAGCATTTATTTCCTCGGCATTAAGAGGTCTTGCACCGTCGCCATCGGTCGCGGCCTCCGCCACCTCAGAAACCGCACCGACACCCGATTTTACTTTATCAAAAGCGTTATCGAAGCGTTCTTTGACTGGCGATGTCACTGGTGCAACAGCTTCCTTTGCACGGTTGATCGCATCGGCAACTGGATTCAAACCTGGAATGAACAAACCGATCCCCGAATGAAAGAGCTAAGTTGAAATGCCTATTGATAGTAAGCGCCGATATTTAGATTGAGATTGCTCAATAGACTGATGGTAACAGCGTTATGTGACTTTTGAGCTAATTTAAAGTTCTTTTTTACGTTTTGCGTTAGTTGCGCTTCAAGGTCGTGCGGCATTGAATTCAGTCGCTATACACGCACTTTATTACTCTTTAAGCGCTGGCTTCGTCCCCGCAATTCGTGAAAAGCGTTTGCAAAACAGTCGACGTCCCTATCGCTGCTGTTCCAGCCGAAGCTTACCCGAATGGCCGACACTGCATCGTCGGCGGACAGCCCCATCGCGGTCAGTACCGAGCTGGGGCCGATCTTGCCGGACGAGCAGGCGGAACCAGCGCTGACAGCAATGCCGGCAAGGTCGAAATGGATGAGTTGGGTCTCATGACTAAGGCCGGGAACAATCAAACAGCTGGTATTCGGCAGGCGTGGGGCACGCTGCCCCGCAATTTTAATATCCGGTGTCAGGTCCAGGACGCTCGCTTCGAGCCGATCTCGGAGGGCAACCACACGTTTGTCAAAGCCGTTGTCGTTCAGCGCCAAGGCCAACGCCTCGCCGAAGCCAACGATACCGGGCAGGTTTTCAGTACCTGGGCGGCGTCTACCCTCCTGCGCGCCGCCCTTCAACAAGGCCGGAAGCTCAAAGCCCGGACGAACGATGAGCGCGCCAACGCCTTGGGGGCCACCGATCTTGTGAGCGGACAGGCTAAGCGTATCGGCACCAAGTTCAAGAAAATCGAGCGGGATCTTACCAGCAGCCTGGATCGCATCAACATGCAGGGAAACGCCAGCCTCGCGAGCGATTGCCGCCACATCCTTCACCGGCTGAATGACCCCTGTTTCGTTGTTCGCCATCATCACGGCGAGCTTGGCTGGGCGCTGACGCCTTAAGAGGTCGTTGAGCGCTTCGAGATCAATCACGCCGTCAGCGTCGACGGGCGCGATACAGCCTTCATCCGCGAGCGCCAGAACCGATGGATGCTCAATCGCTGAGGTCGCGACCTCGCCTCCGCCTTGAAGGGCCTGGTTGTTCGCTTCGGTACCGCCGGAGGTAAAAACAACAGAATCCGGTGACGCGCCGACCAGGGCTGCAACTTGCTCTCGTGCATGGGAAAGCCGCTTCCTGGCAGCACGTCCCGCGGCATGGACCGATGAAGGATTACCGACCGACGCCAGCGCGTTGGCCATCACCTCGACAACGCCTGGTTTAACCGGCGCTGTCGCGTTGTAATCGAGATAAATAGGATTCGACACGAACGCTAGCGCCTCGCTGCTGCTTGGTGATCAGCGCTTGGAAACGGCCAGCGACTTGACCTTGTCGTCGCTGCTCACCGTTTCAACGACATCGGGCTTGGCTGCCTCCAGATGAGCGACTTTGTTGGCCAAACGCTCGATTTCGCCATGGAGACGCTCAAGGCTGCGGGCGACTGGATCGACGGTGGCGCCTGGAAGCGTGCCATAGGCCGGAAAGCAGCATTGCTGATCCTCAGTGACGTCCTGCGGCCCTGTTGGCATCGCCGGGACCCCGACCACCGTGGTGCCGGGCTCGACTTCCTTCAGCACCACCGCATTGGCGCCGACCCTCGCCCCCTTACCGACGGTAAACGGTCCGAGGAGAGCGGCACCGGCGCCGATCACCACGTCATCTTCGACAGTCGGATGGCGCTTTCGCGCATCCAGCGAGACACCGCCGAGGGTAACCTGCTGATAAAGCGTCACATTGTCGCCGATCTCAGCAGTCTCACCGATGACCACGCCCATGCCGTGATCGATCAGCAGCCGTTTACCGATCGTGGCGCCCGGATGAATTTCGATACCCGTCAGCCAACGGGCCACCTGCGAAAGCCAGCGCGCGCTTGTTATCCAGCCGCGACGCCATAGATGATGGGCGAAGCGATGCATGAGAATCGCGTGCACTCCGGGATAGCAAAGCAGCACTTCGACAACCGATCTGGCTGCAGGATCCCGTTCGACAACGGCGTTGATGTCGTCTTTAAGCGACTGGAACATAGCTTGGTGCCACAGATCATGATTGCATAAAAAGCTGCGTTTACGCTAAACACAGCGCAACATGCCCTTGATGTTGCTACGATCGTGGCAACAGTCAAGCTGGCATCGGTCTTATCAGACCAGGTTAGGGTCTCGGACCAAACTGATCAATGCTGATGGCGATCGTTGGGGCAATGATGCCTGAACGATCCTATATTGGCGGCTATTGACGTGTGATGCGGCGACGCATAGAGGGGGTTAAAAATGCCTGAAGTCATTTTCAACGGTGCTGATGGGCGGCTTGAAGGCCGTTATCATCATGCCGCCGAACCTGATGCGCCGCTCGCCGTCGTGCTGCACCCTCATCCGCTGCATGGCGGCACGATGAACAACCGAATCGTCTACGACATCTATCACATGTTCGTGAGCCGGGGCTTTTCCACGCTGCGCTTCAATTTTCGCGGCGTTGGTCGATCCCAGGAGAGCTTTGACCATGGACAAGGCGAATTGCGCGATGCCGCGGCTGCCTTGGACTGGATGCAGCTTTACAATCCCAATGCCAAAGGCGTGTGGGTCGCCGGCATCTCGTTCGGGGCCTGGATCGGCATGCAGCTTCTGATGCGCCGGCCGGAAATACAGGGCTTCATCAGCGCTGCCCTTCCCGCCAATCTCTATGATTTCAGCTTTCTCGCCCCTTGCCCCTCTTCCGGGTTGATCGTGAACGGCGACCACGACACGTTGGTAACGGTTGAATCGGTGGAAAAGCTGGTCGAGAAGCTAAAGCTGCAGCGCGGTCTTGATATGGCGCTTGAGGTCATGCCGGGTGCCGACCATTTCTTCACCGGCTGCCTTGATGAGCTGAATGGGGTGATCGAAGCTTATCTCGATCGGCGCCTCGCCGAGATCGCCAATATGGATGAGGTTCAATCCGGCGGACGGCGAGCACCGCGAGCGAAACCCACCGAGGAGAGTATCCCGGTCGAGCCGCCCGCCAACGATGAAGATAGCGACAGCGAGACCTCCGATAACGAAACCGATACCCCCGAGACGGACGACAACGTCACCGCCAAAGCCGGCTGAAGTCGCCAGGCGGTCCTAATCGCGACATTAAGAGTTCAAAAAACATGGTTTCCTACCATTCCGATTTCATCCAGGCCATTGTCGAACGTGGCTTTTTGCATCAGGCGACCGATCTGTCAGCGCTGGATCAGCTCGCCGCTTCGGAACGGCTGACAGCCTATATCGGCTTCGATGCGACCGCGGATAGCCTTCATATCGGCAATCTGGTCGGCATTATGATGCTCAGGCTGTTTCAAAAGACCGGCCATCAGCCCGTTGCCCTAGTAGGCGGCGGCACCTCGAAGGTTGGGGACCCCTCAGGCAAGGAGGAGGGCCGTCAGCTCCTCTCGGAAGGCCTGTTGTCGACCAATATCGCAGGGATCAAGCGCTCACTCGGCAATTTTCTCGATTTTAGCAGCACGGTGGTTGATGCAGGCGCGGCAGACGCTCTCCTGGTCAACAATGCCGATTGGCTGGACCATCTAAATTACGTCCAGCTCCTGCGGGATTACGGCCAGCATTTCACCATCAACCGCATGCTGACCTTCGATTCGGTGAAGCTCAGGCTTGAGCGTGAGCAGCCGCTGACCTTTCTCGAATTCAATTACATGATCATGCAGGCCTACGACTTCGTCGAGCTGGCGCGCCGCTATGATTGCCGGCTGCAGATGGGTGGCTCGGATCAATGGGGCAATATCGTGAATGGGGTCGAGCTTGGCCGTCGGGTGGAGGGACGCACGCTGTTTGGCCTGACCACGCCGCTGATCACCACAGCGAGTGGTGCTAAGATGGGCAAGTCAGCGGCGGGTGCCGTCTGGCTCAATCCTGAGCGCCTTTCGGATTTCGATTACTGGCAATATTGGCGCAATACCGAAGACGCCGATGTTGGCCGTTTTTTGAAACTGTTCACCGAATTACCGCTCGACGAGATCAAGAAGCTCGAAGCGCTCAAAGGTTCGGACATCAACGAAGCCAAGAAAATTCTAGCCTTCGAGGCAACGGCGCTTTGCCGCGGCAAGGCGGCGGCCGAAGAAGCCGCGAAGGCCGCTGCTGCGGTTTTTAGCGCGGACCAACAGGATCTCGATGGCCTGCCGACCACTGAGATCAACCAGGCTGATATCGCAAGCGGGATGAACATTCTCGACCTCTTGCAGCAAAGTGGCCTCGTTATGAGCAAGGGCGAAGCGCGGCGATTGATCAGAGGCGGCGGTGCTCGGCTAAACGATAACCGAATCAGCGACGAAGAGCTGGTCGTCAGCGCCGATGATCTTCGCGACGGGGCATTGAAACTTTCATCCGGCAAAAAGCGCCATATCCGGGTACTTGCCGTCTAGAGAATTTCAGGGAGAGGGCTGGCGCCGCGAAAATATCATCGGGAAATCCTCTGGTGGTGGTGACATTTGTTCAAGCGTTTTTTTGCCCAGAGCTAACGAAACTTTAACCAGCAATTATTAAACGTTATTGCCTGGTCCATGCGAAAGTGGGAATCTGCCCTCCCACAGGGAAGTGGGGCGAGGTCCGGCGTTCCAGGATCACATGAACCAATTCTGCATGATGACGATCATGAGCTAAGGAGACGTTAACTCGGGCTTTTAGATCGATGTCTGACTCGTGGTCATTGAATGAACGTCGAAGTTAGGACACAAGAGCATGCCCCCATGAGTTTCGCACGGCGCTGGCCCTTTTTTGGCCGCAAAGACAGCTGGTGCCCTTTGTCTAGGATCGTTTTGGGTGTGGAAGAGGGCATGACCTGCATCTTCATGGTGAAACAGATCGAGAATTGCAGCTATTTCAGCTAAATGTGACTGGCACACTCATTCAAAATCATGAATGATACTCGCTAGCTATTAGTTACCTATTCAAAACTACAGATCATTACACAGGGAACGAGCGTTGACGGTCACGACCGACGACCTGGAGGCTCTCAAGGATGCCTACAGAATCTGGAGCACGAGCTGCGGCGAATGCTACCAACCCTGGTTAGATCTCATGGCAGATGATTTTGAGAATGGGGCGCTGGAAAACGGTGTGCCTGGCCTGGAATTCACCAGGGAACGTCGCGGCAAGGAAGACATGGTCGAGTACTTCCATCAGCTGCATAAGGATTGGATAATGCTTTGCCACTTTGCGGACGAGTTCCTGAGAGATGGGGATCGGGTCGTCACCTTGATCCGTACGACGTGGCAGAACCGCAAGACAGGCAAGACCGTCGACAGCCCGGCGGCCCATGTCTGGCGTTTCAAAGACGGAAAAGCGGTCAGCAAATTCGAGTTCGTCAATAGTTGGGCCTGGATCGAAGCGACAAAGCCTTAAGAGACCTTTACCTAGACGGATCACTCCAGCCCTAAGCGTGAACGCCACAACGCTTTGTAACTCGCTAGTTTTTCAAGATCAAACGATGCGACAGCGTCCAGATTGAGGCTGACCGGCTCGGTCCTGGATTGCCATCCGAACAGAAGAGAGGCGCCAAGCGCCGTACCGTTTGGCTCCTTTGAGACCATGACGCGTTGTCCAGAACGCAAGGCCGCCAATAAACCGCAGAAAAGATCATTCTCAGCAAAGCTGCCATCAACGATCACGTCGCCATCAGAGTCCAGGAGGTCGAGATCGACGTCGGTGACCAAGGCCACATAAAGGGCGGCGAGCGCTGATTTTTTTTCGACAGTTTCCGGAGCGGGTCCTTCGATGCGCCCCTGATGGCCCGAGCCTGGAAAGGGCCCACCGCTGTTTGAGAAGGAGGGAATCGCCATGGTCTTCTCCTTAAGGATACCCTCAAGGTCATGGAGGCCAGGCTCCACCTTCAGTCCAGCAGCCCCTGCAATCTCGAAAAATTCCCGCCCTCCCATGAAGCGTGTGCAAGCGACCGGCCGACCTTCAAGGTCAGTATTAGCCACCATGTCGCGCGTCGGATCGAGACGATCGAGCACTAGGTTGGTATCAAAGGTGATCAGCCAAGTACCGCTCGAGATCAGCGTAAAACGCCTGAACCCCGCCGCCAGATAGCGGGCGTAATTCGCGTTGCTATCATGAATGCCGACCAGTACCGGCGGGTTTGTTTGTAACCCTAAGTCTTTGGTCAGATCGGGACGAAGTGGGCCCACCTCATCGAAAGGCTTCGCCAACGCAGGAAAACGTTCGCACCAGCCTCGGTTCCTGGCAAGCCCTGTGAAGGCGCCGGTTCTCGGGTTCCAAAGCTGAGTTTGGGCGCCAAGCGATGTTGGCTCGATCGCCACTTTGCCAGTCAAGCGCCAAGCCCAATATTGCGCCGCCATCAAGATCCAGCGCATACGGGCAAAGGCCTTGGGATGGTGCTGGCTTTGCCAAAAAAGCTGACGGCCAAGGGTCAACGCCCCAGGGCTGACCGGACAGCAGACTTCGGCGAAGTCGGGCGCAAGGCTAGCATACGCCGATACGATATCCGCCGGCGGCTCCGCTTCGTAATCCATCATCGGCAAGACAAGACCATCCTCGTCGATCAAGGCCGCGGTGGAACCATATGCACAAGGCACGATCGCCAGAATCTCTACTTTCTTGCCCAGGTCCGAAAGTGCTCCGATCAGCCAAGCCCAGATCCGCTCGACGTCGACATGGAAATAGGGTGCCTCGTCCAAACTCCGGTTCGACGTCTGGTAAGACTCAACCACTTGGCCACCATGAGGCTCGATCGCAAACACTCGAACATGAGTCTTCCCCACATCCAAAACGACCACGGCGCGGGCTTTGATCATCACCCTAAATCAAGCGATCCAACGCGCTGCGTTGGGCATGCATGTTAAGGAAAATACGATAGTCATGATCATAGCCCTCTTTACGTTCGCCATTAGGCTCGATCACGCTTCCGGGTTTGGACATAGCTTTGGCTGCCGTGCCGAGATCAGGATGAAGACCAGCGGCCGTGGCGGCGACGATGGCAGTCCCCAGTAGCACCACGTCCTGTTCCGCGGGCACCACCAGGCGGCAGCCAGTGGTATCGGCATAGAGTTCCATCAAAAGCGGGTTTTTGGTGTGGCCGCCCGCAATATGCATGTGATCAATAGCATACCCCTTATCGTTAAGGGCTTCCAGGATGTGGCGAGCACCAAGGGCGATGGCGACGGCGGTGCGGAAATAGAGGGCGGCTAAACTGTCGAGGGAACTGTCGAGGGTCAGGCCCGAGATCACACCGACCGCATGAGGATCGGCGAGCGGCGAACGGTTACCGTGAAAATCGGGTAACACATGCAAACGCTCCCCTAATTTTTTGACGCTGGCGCGGAGTTCATCGATGCGAGCAAGGACTTTCTCATGAGCGTTGTCGCCGAGTTCCTGACCACGTGCATGCCAAGCCAGGATGTGATCGAGCAGGGCACCGCTTGCCGACTGGCCGCCTTCATGCAGCCATAGACCAGGAGCCATCGCCCCATAATAGGGCCCCCAGACGCCAGGGACCGCACGCGGGCTGGCGGAGAGCGCCATCAGGCAGGTGGAGGTTCCCGCTATCAGACCGACATGCCGATCGAGATGGGCGTCGGGTCCCTCAAGATAGGAACCGAGCGTCGCGAGGCCGCCAGCATGGGCATCGATCAGCCCCGCCCCGACTTCGCAGGCCGTTGTGAGGCCAAGGTCGGCGGCCGCCTGCACGCCAAGCTTGCCAAGTGGCTGGCCGATGGCCGCGGCAACGGGCGGCATACTGGCACGTTGCATGAGATCGTTCAGCCCCATCTCGTGTAAAAAATCCGCCTGCCAGCTCGGCTGTTCGTGGGCGAGATAGGTCCATTTGCAGGTAAGCGTGCAGCAGGAGCGCTCATTGGAGCCTGACGCCTTGAACGTCAAAAAGTCGGCGAGGTCCAATAGGCGGCCATAACGCTGCCAGCGCTCAGGCAAATGACGCTTTAGCCACATCAGCTTCGGGATTTCCATCTCGGGCGACATGGTATCGCCGACCGAGGCCAGAACCTTGTGTCCCGTGGCCGTGCAGGCCTCAGCCTCGGCGATGGCGCGGTGATCCATCCAGACGATGACGTTCCAGCGATCTTCGCCCGTAATCGAAACAGAGACCGGACGGTCTTCGGCATCGAGGGCGACCAGCGAGCAGGTGGCATCAAAGCTGATCCCGGTGACGGCGTCACGGTCTAGACCAGCTTTTTTCCTTGAATCTCGTGCAGCCCCGCAGACTGCTCGCCAGATATCCTCGCTATCATGCTCAGCGTGATCGGGGGTAGGCTGGTTCATCAGGATAGGCCGCTCGGCACGCGCCAGCATCGTTCCGGATCGATCAAAAAGGCCGACACGCGCACTGCCGGTTCCAACGTCCACCGCCATCACTGCCTTGTCGGTCATCCCTACACCCCAAATCTTGCCTTGGTCTCATCAGCGCCAGAAGGGTTTACCTTAGCCCACCTTTTGGCGCATCTTTCCATAGAGCACCAGGAAGGCGTCGAATGAAAGATGCGGTAGACTAAACATGCTGGAGAGAAAGAAATGTTGAAGGGGCTGGATCCCATTCTTAACGCCGACTTGCTGACGATCCTAAGCGGCATGGGACATGGCGACGACTTGGTTATCGTGGATTCTAATTTCCCTTCGACCAGCATGGCCAAACGGCTTGTTCGGATGCCCGGATTGCCAGCGCCACGCGTGCTGGAGGCCGTGTTGTCGGTGATGCCTCTTGACGATTTCGTCGACGAGCCCTGTGGCCGGATCGAAGTTGTTGGCGATCCGGATAGCGTCCCTGAAGTCTGCGTGGAGTTCCAAGACATCATCGACCGCGCTGAGAAAGGCCGGTTCCAGCTTGCGGGGATCGAACGCTTTGCATTTTATGAGCGCGCCCGCCAGGCTTTCGCCGTCGTCCAAACCGGCGAAACCCGCCTTTACGGCTGCGTGCTGTTGAAGATGGGTGTGGTGAGACCGGAATGATTTTTTTAACTCAAGCCGTTCGTTAATTAACTTCATACAATATTACAGCCTTGACCTATCTCGGTGGAAAATCTGGCCACGCAACTTCTTGGCCACGCCGTTTCCACAGCATGACTACGCATTTTGATTAAAATTCGTTATGATTATGCTCTTTGTGATTGATATTTTCGGGGGCAACGATGATTTTTTATCGTCAAATCAGAATGTTATTGGTTTTATCCGCCTTGTTTTTCAGCTTGGCCGCTTGCAAAGATCCTGATGAAAGAAAGACACACTACGTCACCGTTATCAGGTCACAAGACGTCGAGATCCGCGAAGAGATCGTCGACACTGATCTGAAGAAGCCCACAGTTGTCGTTCATCACCCAGACGGCGTCGATGTCAGACACCTGCCGACGAAACCTCGAAAGACAGTCTCATTCGAGCAGCTTCCCCTAGGTTTTCTCGTACTCCTGCTGCTCATCATGGCCATCTCAGAACATCGCAGATCCCTGCGTCAGACGAGAGGAAATGGGATTGGGTCTTGCTTCGTCACCAGTTGAGGCTGGCTGAGGGATCGCATGAGGCTAAGCGACGTCGGTAGAGGTTGCTTTAGCAGGTAAAGCTGACCGGTAGCTTTGTTCCGATTTTGATGAAGAAGTCCGAGGCGCTCAAAAACGCCCTTCCGGTTTAGAAATCATTTCAAATAGCGGCACTTTCTCAGAATTGAATTTCTTATATGCGAGTTCTGAGAAATGTCATTCTAACGAAATTCTTCGCCAAGTATTCGCTTCGACTTTTCATCAGCATCTACCAATTGCAGTCACTATAGATCGGCAGGAAAGATGCCAGAGTTTTGGCATTAGAGCCCCGTTAATGATTATTTACATGAATTTGCCGGTCACGCGTATGCGCCTAATGAAGACTGGTGTCATTTCATGGATCACTGTGATCGACAAGCTCGGCTCCAATCGCAGGGCCAAGGCCAAACACCATTTCAGCGCCACTCATGAACAAGGCTCGAGTTATATTAACCGATGTAAAAACTCACATCTGCCTGTCCATCGATGGGACTGCAAGATGCAACGGAGCATAACACTTGGGTCGCGCTATGCTTCTTGAATGTCCATGCCGCCTTCTAAAATCATTTCAACATCAACAGTCATTCTGTAACCATCACTTCATAAAACGGTTTCGACGCGAAGTCTTCAAACAAAATAGAAATGTGGTTGAGCTGGATTGAAGTCACGTAAGCCTGGCTTCAATGAGGCTGTTTGCAACTAACGCGGAGATAAACTCGAGCGATAGACGCTTAAGGAATTCTGTCTGATAGAGTCCCGATACGAGGAGTAGAACTCGCCTGTCTGTTCTAATCTTTAAGATGATACAAACATTTTTTTTGCACCTTATGATACAACTTTTGCCTTGGTGATGGTTGACCGTGTGACGCTAGCCCTCTAATCGGAGGAGGCGGTGTCGATAGAATAAATGGAAAAAGCCATGAAACGAATGCTGGCCATCGCTATTTTTTGTTCACTCGCTAGCGGCAGTGATCCAGCTTCTGCAGCGCCAATCTGTAGCGAGCGCTATACGGTCACAGCTGGCGATACGCTTGCGCAAATCGCACGGTCGGCCTACGCGGATCCAAATCTGTGGCCCTATATCTACGGCTACAGTAGCAATCCAGCCACGATCGGCGACGATCCGAGCCTGATCAGCATCGGGATCACACTTGACCTTCCGCCCTGTCCCAGAACGAATGGACAGGCTCGGACGCAGCCGATCGCCAATACCGCTGGAGTGAGAACCGCCGAGACGATCGAAGTGGTGACCGGCACCGACTACCCACCTTTTACCGATCAGAACTGGGAAAACGGTGGCATGCTCACCGAGATCGTTGATACTGCGCTTGGGCGCGCGGTCGGTTCGCAGGACTACTCCATCGACTGGATCAATGATTGGGCCGCTCATATCGATCCACTGCTGGTGCGGCACAAATACACCATGGGCTTCCCCTGGTTCAAGCCAAACTGTGATAAGCTTGAAACCCTGACTGACGAAGATCGCAAGCGCTGCTCGTTCTACTTTTCTGAACCGTTGTTCGATATGCTCATTGTGCTGTTCAAGCGCAGCGACGATGCTCGCGACCTCGGCAACGACGAAGACCTTCACGGCATGCGTCTCTGCCGGCCCGATGGGTACTTCACCTTCGATCTAACTGATCGCGGTCTGATCCCGGGCGATACGATCGAACTCGTGCGACCAAAGTCTGTGGCTGATTGCTTCAACTTGCTCGTGGACGGCGAGACCGATTTCGTCGCGCTCAATGAGTTCACAGGGCAGAGCGCAATTAAAGAGCTCGGTTATGGCGACCTCGTCTCAGCGTCCGAGCAGCTTACCGACACGATCGGCCTCCGATTGATCATTCATCGCGATCACCCGCGCGCTGTCGCCCTGCTGAGGAAGTTCGATGCGGGACTGCGTGATCTGAAGAAAAATGGACTCTACGACGAAATCGTGGGTCGGCACCTCGCCATTTTCCACGGTCAGCCAAGTTAGGTGGTTAGCGCGCGACGAGCAGTAGGACCGTCAAGCCATCGCTCTGTCCGCAAAAAACGCTCTATTTGGCGCGACAGATTGGGTAATCGAACACTGGTTTTATTGATATTTGGTGGTCAGCTTTGATAGATAGGAACACTCTATGTTCGGGACGAAAACATCGGCAAGGTCCAGGTGCGGCCGGCGTAGGCTGAGAAAAATAGCGCCCCTTACCCTTCCGATCCTGGCGATGCTGTTCGCATTCGGGCAAGCAGGGCTGCTCGCTGAGGAAACGTCACCACTGCTGCTGAGTCTCGAAACGGCCCTGAACACCAGGAGCCGGCAACCAGCCCGCTTCGTTCTCACTGACGGCAAAACCGTGATTGGACGAGTCGTCAAGATCAGCGACGACGCGCTGACGATCCGTCGGCCAAGTGCGAGACTGCAAACGCTTCCGCTTGAGACGATCGCCAGTCTGAACATCAAGGAGAACGATGGCAGCCTCATCTACGGTCGGATCGTACGCATGGCGGACGGCACGGTAGGATGGCAAGCTGATGGTAAGTCGCCATCGCATACAGACCTCGCCGGCACCGGGCCCGATGCCACCATGGATACGGGCGGTCCATTGATCCGACTTAATACTGAGACACAAGAACGACGTGACCTACTGGCGGGAGGCGCTACGCCAGCGCTGGCCGCTTTAGAGTCCAGGACCACTGCGCTAAACGATGCGAACGCCAAACCGAATCCGGTGCAGCTTCAGATCACAGCCGACGACGCCAACGAAAGCGACAAATTCGTCTATTTTCGGCTTACACTTTCTGAACCAGCGCCACGATCAATTCTCATTATCTACACGATGGTCAACGGCTCCGCCGTCGCACCCAGTGACGTTACACATCGACAAGGCACCATCGTCTTCGAGCCTGGCCAAGTCCACGCTACGGTTACTGTATCCATAGTCAATGACGAGACGGTGGAAGAAACCGAGAGCTTCGGTTTCTTCGTAACAGGTGACCCGTCCGCCGTGAACATCGACCAGCGAATGGTTACTGCAACAATTACGGACGACGACTCCTAATTCTTACAATCGGCTAGAATGCGCGATCATATTTATAAACACCTGGCACCAGGCATTCAGTGATAGACATCCTCACAACTCTCTTTCTTGACCTCTCGGTATTAGATGAAGTTCGATCAA
Organism: Geminicoccales bacterium; assembly: GCA_050633905.1. Taxonomy (GTDB): domain Bacteria; phylum Pseudomonadota; class Alphaproteobacteria; order Geminicoccales; family Geminicoccaceae; genus JANQPX01. Next base: position 44,880 of record JBOEHJ010000072.1, on the reverse strand, counting down.
CTAAGGTATCGGCGTGGTCTCTTGCTTTGCGGGCAAATTAAAGAAATTGATGCACTTTCTGGCTGGCGTTTGACATCTAGCTGCCATGATTTTTGTTGTGACCGAATTGGGTCTTGGCTGTGTAAAATGAAAAGTCGGACGATCCAATTAGAAATCTATTCTATAAGCTAGCATTCCGTGCCCGGAACTCAGAATTGATAAGGCTAAAATGGCCAAAATCTCTTTCCGACTGAGCCATTTCTGACCCGGCAACAGAAAATCGTTCTAGCCAAATTTCGAAGAACAGTGTTTGCACACATGGCGAAATTCCGGGCTTGCGCTTCACCTGGCCTATTGGCTCCCGTTATCCAGGCGCTACATCGGCGAGGGAGGCGCGACGACGCCGCTCATGAAAAGGGCGGCGATCACTCTTGCATCGTTGATTTGGCCGCTTTGGATGAGCCTTTGAAGATCATCGCCGGCATAGAGATGTTTTTCAATTTCATGATCTTCATCGCCGGTCATCGAGCTTGGGACCAAGTCCCGCCCGGCGAATACAAATGTCCTGACGGTTAAGTATTTTGAAAAGGGCCAGATCTCGCCAAGGTAGCTGAGCGTGTTGGCGGCATAGCCGATTTCCTCTTGGAGTTCCCGGTTGGCAGCGACACTGGGTGTTTCGCCGTCATCGACCGATCCACCGGGAAGAAGGAGACATTGTTCGCCAAAGGCTGAGGATGGCTCCTTGATCAGATAAACTTGTCCGGATGCGTCGATGGGAACCACGATGGTTTCGTTGCCGGACAGGATGTAATCATCGCCATTGTCCGACTGCATGATCGAGAAATACTGACCTGAATAGAGCGTCTTTGACATCGCGGCACCTATGGCTTGTTCGACGAAGACAGTTCGTTAGAAAGGCAAAGGGAGAGTGGGTTGACCTTTCCCGGACATGCCCTATTTCCCACCAGCCTGAATCAAGACCTGGGCGACCTCGTTGAAGTAGTCTTCTTTGATGTTGTCACCGAGGCTGCCGCCTTTCGCCAGGTTTTGGGCCAGGCTCTGATCGTCGACGACCGTGATATTGCGTTGTCGGGCTTCCGCGATGAGGCCAGTGGCACGCTCGTTGCGGGCTTTGCAGGTGATCACCGGGACCGGGGTTTCGCCGCGCACGAAACGGATGCCGACTACAACGAGGGAGGCATGATCGGCAACCAGCACCGTACTGTTGCTGAGACCAAGCGGAGTGCCACCGCCTTGGGCAAATTCGCTGCGCTGACGATTGCGTTCCTGGCGGAGCGTCGGGTCACCGTCCATATCCTTGCGCTCACGCTTGAACTCGGTCTTGGTCATACGCATTTCGCGCAGAAACAGCCAGCGCTGCACGCCGACATCGAAGAGGGCGAAAAGCAGGAAGATCAGAGCAAAGGCGATGAACAACGGCGTGACGATCTCGCTGAAGGAATAAGCGATGCATTCGGGACCGCAATAGGGGCCTTTGATCAAGGTTTCGAGGCCAAGCCAAACGAGCAGGGTCGCGGCCGCTGTCAATAGAACGGTTTTCAGGACAGATTTGATCAGCTCGACCAGGTTCTTCAGGGCAAACAGTTTCTTAAAGCCACTAACCGGGTTGATATTGTCACCCTTGGGCTTGATCGGCTCGGTGGAGAAAATGAAGCCGCGCGTCAAAGCGACATTGGTGAGGATGCTTGCCAGGATGATGATCGTGATCAAGGGAAGAACCGTGGCAATGGCGAGATTGATCGCGCTGTTGGCGACACGGTCGACCGCTTGCAAAAACGGCATGCCATAGGTGTCGTGGGGCAGGACCAAAAGAGAGATGAAACTCGATTGCAGCCGGTCCCAACCGATCCACAAATAGATCAGGATCGCGACCGTGCCGACGCCGATCACCATATCCGTACTATGCGCGACCTGCCCCTTCTTGCGGGAGTCTTTGATCTTCTTTTCGGAGGCCGGTAATGATTTTTCTTCGGATTGGTCTTTGCTCATCGGATCATCCGCTGGAATTGATCGGCGACGTCACGCAGCGGGGTGAAGGCTTCCCCCATGTAGTCGATAATGAAAACCGCATAGATCGGCATGAAGGCGACGAAGATCGCGCTCTTCACGCCCATGGATAGCACGAAGACATTGAGCTGGGGCGCAAAGCGGGTGATGGCGGCAAGAACCGCATCGCCTAGAAACATGGCGATGATCACCGGTCCACCGACGACGAAGGCAAGACGCATGATGTCGTCGAGCGCTTTCAGGAAGAGGGTCCCTGATTCGAGCGTAAGCTTGGGTGAAAGGTCGAGAAGCGGCCAGATCAGGTAGCTTTGATAAAGCGTTTCGATCACCACCATCATGCCACCGGTCACCAGGAACAGTGTGATCATCACCAGGAGGAGAAAGGTTGCGGTGATCGAGGCTTCCGAGGATTGCGAGGGATCACCGATATTAGCGCCCATCAGGCCACGCTGAAAATCGGCGATGTCACCGGCCGACTGGACCCCCCAGAAAGGAAGGCCAAAGATGAAGCCGATGATCAGGCCGATGAACCCCTCTTTCAAGACAACCGCGGTGATATGGCCAATGCCGAGCTCGCCGAACTGCTGCATTTCGTTAATCGTGTAGGGGAGCAGTGGCAGCGCGATGGCAACCACGAAGCCGGTGCGCAGCAAACCGGTCAGCCCCACCTGGGTGAAGATCGGGATCACTGAGACGGCGCCCATGGCACGCGGCATGGTCAGCCCCATCGCCATGAAATAGCCGAAAATCGTCTCGACGACGCCTTGAAGATTGGTGAGCCCTTGCATGCTGTTGAAGCTCACCTGTTCCGTCCCACTCCTCCGTACAACCACCCGATATTATGGGACACGGGTAGTTGTGCGGAAGAGTGGGGCGGAACGGACTGCCTCTTAAAAGCTGGGGAGTGAGCTGCTACGGGTGAGCTCGATCGGGTTTCTCGATACATAGGTGTTATCGTGTCAGCGTGGGGAAGTCGGCGAAGACTTGCTGGGTATGATCGAGCAAGGGACCAACCAGCAACGGCCCCATGAACACCAAGCTCAAAATCACGGCGATGAGCTTCACCGCGAGTGGCAGCGTCTGGTCCTGGATCTGCGTGACCGCCTGCAGCAATCCGACCACCAGACCAACGACGGACGCGATCAGAAGCGTCGGCATCGACAGCAGCAGGATCAGGCTGAGTGCCACATTCATATGATGGACAATCGTAGCTTCGGTCATCGACCTTAGCTCCTTCTTGGAGTCCGTTCCGGCACACTCCCCCGTGCAACCACCCGCAGGGTCCTACAATATCAGGTAGTTGAGCGGGGAATGGGCCGGAACGGGCTGAAACCCAACGGACATTCCACTAACTATAGCTAAGTACTAATCCCTCTAAGAGACGGGACCAGCCGTCCACGAGAACGAACAGGAAGAGCTTGAACGGTACCGAGATCACCAGCGGCGAGACCATCATCATGCCCATCGCCAAAAGGATGTTGGAGATAATCAGGTCGATCACGATAAACGGCAGATAAAGGAGAAAACCGATCTCGAAGGCACGGGTCAGCTCGGAAATGACGAAAGCCGGCACCAGGATCATTAGATCGTCACTGCTCGCCTCGTTATGCGCTTCTTCCGGCCAGACTTCGGCCGTCACATCATAGAAAAAGTTGCGCGCAGGCTCATCAGTGAAGCGCAGCAGATGCTGCTGGATCGGAACACGGGCCTCTTCAGCCGCCTTGCCCCAATCCTCGATATTGGCAAAGTCGATCGAAGGATTACTGACCCTGGCATAAACATCACCTATTACCGGCGAAGTCAAAAATACCGACAAAACAATCGCAATACCGTAGAGGACCAGATTGGGCGGTGTTTGCTGGATGCCGAGCGCGTTCCTCACCAGGAACATTACTACGGCGATCTTCATGAAGGAGGTCATCGTCACGACGGCAAAAGGCACCAGGCCAAGCCCGGTCGCAATGACGATGATCCCGAGAAGATTGGGCGCCCCTTCACCCATGCCCGAAAAGGCGCGTCATGCGCACCCCAACCTGATCGTCGACCTGCACGATCTCACCCTGACCAACACGCCGGCCACCGGCAAATACGTCAACGGCATCGCCGATCGGCCGGTCCAGTTGAAAGACATGGCCAGGCCCCAATTCCTGCAGGCGGCCGAGGCTGATCTCGTGGCGTCCGAGCTCGAACACCAGCTTGATCGGCACCTCATCAAAGGTCGCATCTTCCTTTGGGGGCTCGTCGGCAGGAGCGGCCGCCTGGGATTGGCTGTTGTCGCTATCAGGGCGAGGTTGGGATCGATGGCCACCGTTCTCGGCACCATCCTGCACCTCTTCCAGAGGATCGTTCAAAGGCTCGTCGCCATCATCGATGTTCTTGCTATCGGCCATCATCCATAAGTCCCGATCTTTGTTTGTCGCGCGGCGAAGCGGTTGGGTCAGCGTCAGCTCGCCATCCATGTAGGACACGTTGAGCAGCCAGGTTTCGCCGAGGGTCAAAGCGATGCCCTCATCTTCCGTCGCCTCATCGTCAGGCAGCAAGATATCGCCGGGTTTGAGCGAACGAAGTGTGCCTAGATCCAGCCATATGACGCTCGTGCGAAGCGAGAGTTCGACCTTGAGATCTGGATATCGAAGCGGCGTGGTTGGGCTTTTGACCAATGCATCAACGAGCTTCCGGGCAACAGGTTCCTCCAGGTGAAGGACCGCCTTGCCCGCTTGATTGCCATCGATATCCATCTCGAACAGGAGATCCAGATCGCGCCGCTCGAGTGCTCTTCCCCGTTCGATGGCCAAAAGCTCGATCCGACCGCCAAGCGCGCGCTCGACGGCCAGCAAGGCGTCTTCGATCGAGGCTTCCAAAAGCAGCAGTAGCATCTCGTCCTGCAGATCAACGGTCACGAGCAGAGGGTCGATCAGCTCAAGAAGCCGCTCGAATAATCCTCCGGGGAGGCGAAGCGTTGCCGAACGTCCATCAACCCGGAAGTCGATGACGATCTGATTGTCGAGATCGGCTTCGATTGGGGCGAGGCCCATCGGCGTCAAGGAGAGGACGGCATTGCCCAGGCGGAAGGTCACCGGCCGCCGTCTGATGCCGAGCCGGTTGGCCAGGGCAACATGGCGAGGATCGATCTTTGGCACCTGGTAGGCAACGGCTGCCGATCCCGCCTGATCCTGGGTAAAAGGCTCTTGCATGGCGCGCGACGTCGCCATCACCAGCCTCCTTCCGCTCGAGAAGACTGGCGATCGCCAAGATCGTCTTCGATTGCAAATTCTTCAGCCAGTTCACGCTCGGTGCGAACTTTCTCGGCGACATCGTCAACGAGATGGTTCCAACGATCGCCCGCCTTTCGACATTTCTGATAAGTCGCCACAGCCTCCTCGACCACCTCGGCGGCAGCGGCCACCTTGGAATGTGCGTGGCTAACCTTGTCCTTCAGCCGGTCAGTCTGCTCAGCCATCAGGTCGAGTTCGATATTCAAATCATCCACCTGCTGGGTCGTCAAATGACGGTGCAAAGATTGCTTGTAGAGTTTGCTTTGACGGGATTGCCGCTCAGCCAGATTGAACTGAAGTTCTGCCTCAACCCCAACGACCGCCTCCTCAAGGGCCTTGTGGTGCGCCCGAGCCCGCTTCAGCACGAGGGCTGCCCGGTTTTCGCGTTCGCGCCGGTAATGCAGGAGCTGGTTGAGTTCATCAAGCATCAGGTAACCAAGCCCTTCAGCTGGTCCAGCATGTCATCATAGGCCGTTCGATCATGCTCGCCCTGGCGCAGAAAGCCGTTGATCCTGCCGATCTTGGCAACGGCCTCATCGGCAAGGGGATCGCTGCCCGCCTGATACTCGCCGACGCGCAGCAACAGCTCGATTTCCGCATGACGAGCCATCAAGGATCGGACATGGGTCGCCGCCCCGCTATGTTCCGGCACGGTCACGCTGTCCATCACGCGGCTTCGGCTTTGCAACACGTCGATCGCCGGATAATGGCCAGCACTGCCGAGCTTCGGCGATAGAATAATATGACCATCGAGAATACCTCGGCTTTCCTCGGCGATCGGATCGGCCGTGCCATCGCCTTCCACCAGGATCGAATAAAAAGCGGTGATCGATCCGACCCTGCCCGACCCTGCCCGCTCCAGGAGCCGTGGCAGCTCGGCGAAAACCGATGGCGGGAAACCCCGGCGCGTCGGTGGCTCGCCCGCTGCGAGACCAATCTCACGTTGGGCGCGCGCAAAGCGCGTCAGGCTGTCGATGAACAACAGGACCCGCTTTCCCTGGTCGCGGAAATACTCGGAGATCGCGGTGGCGACATAGGCCGCCTTCACCCGCTCCATGGCCGAGCGATCGGAGGTCGCGACCACCAGAACGGATTTTCGCCGACCTTCTTCACCGAGATGACGCTCGATGAATTCCCGAACTTCGCGACCACGCTCACCGATCAGAGCGACCACCGCGACGTCGGCCTCAGCGCCTTTCACGATACTGGCGAGCAGTGAGGATTTACCGGTGCCGGGGGCGCCGTAGATGCCGATGCGTTGTCCTTCACCACAGGTCAAGAGCCCGTCAATCACGCGAATGCCAAGGGGCATCGGCCGGCTGATCAGTTCCCGTTCCAACGCATCCGGAGGATCGGCACGGATCGGGTAGGTGGTCCAGCCTTCCTCCTGATCCGCGGCCACCGCGATATGGTCGAGAGAGGCACCCCGCTTTCGACCAAGGCTATCCAGAACCTCACCCAACAGGCCCGGACCGACTGCCACTTGGAGGGGAGCCCCGGTGCGCACCACTTCGGTTTGGGTGGACAGCCCGACCATGTCGCCAATAGGGGTCAGGATCACCGTTTCACCAGAGAGACCCACCGCCTCGGCAATCAGCTCACGCCCGCTATTAGGATCCTTCAGTCGACAGACTTCACCGACGGCGACGTCGGGGGCAGCTGCATGGATAACCGTGCCGGTCGCCCGAATCACCCGTCCCTTGAGCGGGCGCGGCTCGACCGCCTGAAGTAGATGTTGCAAGCTGCGGGGTGAGCGCTCGGCTGCTTGATCCATGGTTCCGACGCCTCAGTCGCGCGCGGTGCGTTTGAGATTACCGCGCAGCCCCTTATGCAAGGCGCGCAGCTGCGCCTCGACGCCAAGGTCGACAAAGCCGACATCGCTCGCCACACGGCATTCGCCGACCGTCAATTTGGGATCGGCTTCGATGGTAATCAGATCGAGTGCTTCATCATCGAAGCTCTCGGTGATCTGAAGACGCACCTGATCGACCAATTCGGGCGACAGATGCAAGGTAAGCGGCTGATCCTTCCGTCGTTTGGCCAAGGCATGATGAACAGCTCGAAGGACCAGTTGCCGGATGTCGAGATCACCGAGGACGCGTTGAACGATCGCCATCGCCAAGTCGACAAGCTGGACATCAGCATCTGCAAGGTAACGATCGGCCTTTTGGGTCGTTTCGGCGAGCAGTTGGGTTGCCGCTTCAGCACCTTCTTTTCGCCCCTCCTCGAACCCCTGTCGCTTGGCCTCATCGAAAGCCTCCGCGGCCTCGACCCTGATCCGCTTGGCCTCGCGCTTGGCGGCTTCGAGATAGGTTTGTGCTGATTGCCAGATCTCTGCCTCTTCAGCGCGAATGACCCGGCCACGCGGGCGAAAGCGCGGGCCGTGAGCAACGGCCGCATCGGGCTTCAACATGGTGTTGTCAGCTGACGTTGGCATCACTAACCGCCTTCTCCATGATCACCCGATCCGTGATCAGCAATCCCTGCTCTTGCAACGCATCGGTAAGGCTATCATCAACAGCTTCATCATCGACGGCCGGGGGGAATTTCAACGATAAACGCGCGGCGAGCGAGGCAGGCTGGTTCCGGCACCAGGCATGGACGCAGCGCTGGCCGTCCCGCTCAATTTTGTTATAAAGCCGATCGAAGTCCGATGGTTCGTTGATCTCCTCTCGATCGACATCGACAGTGACCAGTCGCCCATGGCGAAGCGCTACTCGATAGCCGTCTTCGCCAAGCCAGGCGATCAGCTCTTTCAGCGCATCCTTTAAAATGATGCCCGCGATGGTGCGTCCGTGCCAAACAGCACCGATACGCCTGACCATCATGCCCAGCTCCTCGCCTTCGAGACGGGCAAAGCGTCCTTCCGGGCTATCGAAGTCTTGCATCCTACAAGGTTTTAGGTCAAAGCGCCTCCTTAGAACGCTGGAAAGCCGCGTCTGCAGGCGGGTGGAATAGCGGAGTTGGTCCCGAAGCTCGAAGGGGAGTTCAGGCGGCAGGCAATCATCCAGGCGTTGAGGGTGGATATAAGCGCCGGGCAGACGATCAAAACGCAGATGCGCTCGTTTCAGCTCGACCATCTCGGATCCGATCTGGCGAGCCATGGTCATTCAGCCGGAAGATGTCTCGCCGCATTGGGCGAAGACCGTCCTGTGAGGCGGAGCTGCCGTTGCCAATAGAAATAGCCGTTGGCGGCAAGTGAGGCGAGCAGCCCAGCGATGAGAAGGAAGGTCATGACCCTGGCGAGCGTGGCGCTGGTGTGATGCACCCAGATGCCGGCAATGGAGACGAAATCGTCTTCCTTATCAGTGATCCTCACTCGCGAGGAAACCGGCACCATCGCCACCGAGACCTTGTCGTAGACCAGCCCTTCGATGCCGTTGGCGACCAGCATTTTGATCTGCGGGCCGAGCTTGTCGAGCGGGGCGTCTTCATGATGTCGGATCATCACCGATGCCGATGACGGCTTGGCGTTCGAGCGCCCGATATCATTCTTCGGCAGCACCACATGAACCCGCGCCGACATCACCCCATCGATTTCTGAGATGGTGCGAGAAATCTCCTGGCTGAGCGCACAGATCAACCGAGCCCTGTCCTCAACAGGCGATGAAATCATCCCGTCGCCGCTGAAGACCGAGCAGAGATCACTGAATTTTTCTCGCGGCAGGCTGTGGGCTTCGAGAATATCGACGGCTTCGGCAAAACGATTTTCTTCGACGAATACGGTGAGCGTTTCGTCCTTGGCCACGTCGCGGTGGGCGGAGATGCCATTCTTGAGCAGCACCGCGATAATCTGGTTGGCATCGCGCTCATCGAGCCCTGAGTTCAGCTCGACCTTGCAAGCGGCCAGGCCCATGCAGATCAGCAACGCGATCATGCGAGGCCAGCGCGAGCAATGCTTTGTTTCAGCTTGGCTCACTGTTCCGTTCCAATATGTCAGCAGGCTGGATAGTGCCCCGTCGAACCGCCGGGTTTATTGTCCGCGCATCAGCGTATTCATGGCCTTAGAAAATTGCTGGCCGATATTCGACACCAGATTGGTTTCGGTATGCCTCATGCCAGCTTCCTGCATGACTTCCAGAACCGTTTCGAAGTGCATTTCGGACGCGGTCCCGTTGGCCTGATCGGCACCGGTGGAACCAACGGCGGAAAGCGATGAGGTCTGGTTCGGCATCGTCGATGCCGGTCCATTCGGGGTAAGCATCGCGGTGGAAGTTGACTGCTGCTCTGCAGCCATGCGCTCGGAGAACGGCTGATAATCAGCGGCGCGCTTATGAAAGCCTTCGAGGTAATTTAATACTTCCTCACCAAGGGTCGTTGGGTTAGCGAAATGCTCTGCTTTGCCCTCAGCACTCAGCGCATCCATCGGCAACGACCGATCACCCTGTTGGCTGGCATAGTCGAACAGATTGATCGTTTCGCTTGATCCGACCGCCGGAGATGTTTGTTGAGCGCCGCTATCGACGGCTGCATGGCTCTGTGCTGCGGCATCGGCTTCAATCGGCATCTTGGATGCGGCACCGCCAGTCGCTGCGATTGGATCAATGGCCATGAACGTCCCTCACTTCTTCTGAATTTGGTATCGCTCTTTTTGCTTTGATTACTTGTTTGTTCAGCTTTGTCTGTCTTGGACTTTTTACTTGGATCTTCAGGTCTTTCTCCGGGAAAACTAGAAACGAGACGGCACACTGACTGTGATGGTGATCACGCATCCTGATCCATTTTGACATTTTCTTGTCCGAGCATCGAAACCGCCGAGTTTGGGATATGACACCTGCAGATGGAGGGAATGTTTCCGCATGGGTCAAAACGACAATTTGAGCATCAAGAACAAGTCTAGGTCGTGGATCTCTCCGAGAGATGGCAACTTTCGGAAGGTGGTGATCGTGTATCACAGCGCATCGGCGTCCAGACCGACCAATGCACCGTCTCGGGGATTAGTGCCCCGGACCGCCACCACCGGCACCAGCGCAGCGCAAGCCCGCCAGCATCATCGGCCTGAAAGGTGAAAACAGGAAGGAAAGAAATCTTGAAACTTGATAGCGTGCGGCATGACCGAGTTTGACCGACAGGGAGCGCACGACACGGCGCAACAACCCTGTTTCGGCCAACACGGAACGGAGCAGGACAGACCAAGCCAAGGGGCGACGCTTACCGCCCTGGCGCTGGCCGCGATCCGCAGATCGCTTCTTTATGGTCCTAACTTCCGTCATCGATCTGTCGTTTTTGCTTTCTTAATCAAAATAAAGAACCAACTCGCTGAACTGTTCTAGCCTATTTTACACAAAACCACCACAGCTATCCGAAATCATTCGGTCCCAAGCGTGACTTCATGCGGAAAAGCCCGTGCTAGACAGTGCGATCGTTGTTTTCTCGTTCTTTCTGCTCTGATCTCAATTTCTGCTCTTCGCCATAACCATCGAATACTGCGTTCATGGAAAGCTGATCATAAAAGGCCTGCTCAAACTTCGCCGCCTGATCTTCACCACCGCTTTGAACTTCGGTTCCAGTGCTGGTGCTGTTGTTGGTGGGTTGAGCGTTTTGCGTAGGATTTGACGGGTCCATATCATCCTCCAGTTAAAAAAAAACGATGATTGAGCGTCTCGTTATGCATCGATGATTGGTGCCAACCGCAGCGCAATCATCTTGCTTGGACCATCGGGTCCATTGAGCAACGTCTTCTTCAGGACTCGCGCTTCGTCCCAGCGCTCGGCCAGTGTTAACGCAAGCAATAAAATCGCAGCAACCTCCGAGGAAAGAGGCTCGATTTGCATGGCTGGCTTCAGAAGACTGATCGCCGACTCGACCTCGCCTTCCGATATCAAGGCCAGCGCCATGCCAATCGCCGAGATCGGATGATCGGGCCGCCAAAGAGCCAACGCTTCGAAAATCGGCCTCGAAACCTCGGCATCGCCTTTGATGGCAGCAGAAAGTCCGATTTCGGCCAGCAACTGGAGATCTGCCGTCTCCGGCTGATAAGATGGGCGATGACCCAAGAGGTCAGCATCCCCTGGACTTAACTGCCCGTCCGGCAGAGAGGGATCGATCAAGACGAATCTCCACGACTATTACGGCCATAGATCACATTGACCCGACCGACCGGAGCGGAGGCTGCCTTCGTAGCAGGCAAAGACTGCGCGACGAGAGCAACAAACTTAGGCGGACCAGAGACCAGCGCCATATCCTGAGCAGGATCGATAGTGACCGGAAAACGATCATTACTGATGCCGAGCTTGTCGAGTGATGCTTTCCACGCCTCCGGCTGCACCCCATTCAGCGGCAATAATTGCCTGATCGATTCAGAACGCGATGAAACAAACAGGCGACGACCTTCAAAGAACCACTCGATATCCAACTCGTCAGCAGTGCGCGCAAGAAAGTCATCAACAGTCGATGATGACCAGGGACCGACAAGGCGCCCTTCAACTTCATCACTGATGTCAACACCGACTTCCAGATTACGTCCAAGCTCGGCCAGAGCATCCTGCACATCTTGATCAATAACGGTGTAAGGGTAAGAGACTTGCCCCCAACGGCCTTCTTCAGCCGACGCGACGCCAGATACCAGCATGACGACGCCAAGTCCGCTGACCAAACAAATATTTCTGACGCCAATACCGATTTTCATGAATTTCGCGCAGCTATTCCGAGAAGGTGAAAGATCTACATTCCAGAAAGCGAAACGTTCTAGGCACCGATCAGCATGATCCAATGTCGGCGTTGATTACTAGCGATGCCAGCGAAATAAATCAACAGCAAAACAATAGTATTTTGAGTAGAAAAGCCGTCAAACGGTTCAATTTGAAAGGGAAATCCTAACTCCAATAAGCGAAAACATTCCCTGCGTGGCAACTTGTAGAGTAATTACGCTGAAAAAGCTGTTTTTTATTTGACGTTATTCATCAGACATGGTTTCCATACCGCCGTGGATATCGAAGCTGTAAGCGATTTAGTTTTCTTAAGACTCTGAGGTGTCGAGATGGATGAGCTTGCTTCTAGTATCGTCGATCTAGACCGCAAATTCGCGGATGATCCAGATGGCAAGGCGTTGCACGAAGCACGCAGTCAAATCGATGCAGCAGCGGCAGCGTGTCGGAGAGCTTTGGATGCCGGCGTTAGTTCGGAAGATGCAAAGATGCTCGGTGCACTGCTTGCAGCTTTTGGTATGGGACAAAATTTGTTGCCAGTTCTCTGGCAAGCACAGCAGGAAAGGGAATAGACGATGAGTGGGACTGTAACAGGCAACACTAATGGGAATTCTACCCCGCCATCAACGCCATCAGGAGCTCCTGATGGTGCCGCTAGCACTGCAGCCTTCGACGCGGCTTTGGCCAGGATGACCGCGGCTGCGGAGAAGCGCTTGGAGCAAGACGCGACACGTACCGAGAGGCAAGAAGAACTCGGTGCCGCCAAACAGGCTGCCGCACGCACAAGCGTGTAAGGTTAGCTTATTGGTTATCGGCGGTCGGCCTTACCAAAGGTCGGCCGCCGTTTCGTTTTGAGCGACTGCTCTCTTGATAAAAAAGGGCCGTCCGTTGGCGTTTACCATTATCATTGAAAATGGCCTTCATGCCGGTGCGGTGCAGCGCCTGGGGCCAGGCATTTACACGATCGGCAGCGAACTCAGTGCCGATATCGTTCTTTCCGATCCCGGTATCATACGAGACCATGCCATCTTCGAGATTGATGATGTTGGTCTGCGCCTGGAGCCCAACAAGGGGCCCATTTCAGTCGATGGCGAAAACGGGCATCTGGAACCTGGGGATGAGCGCAATCTGAACCTGCCGGCAACGTTTCAAATCGGCGAGGCCAGTATTAGCATTCGCGCGCCGAAAGACGCCGAGCAAAGCAAGCGGCGCAAGCGTTTGGCAATAGGCGCGATGGCTGCAGGCCTTCTTCTTGTCGTCGGCTTGTATGCGATCGGCCCGCTTTCCAGCACCTTTTCGCGTCCCTCCCCGAAAAGCGAAAATCAAGCAGCCATTGAAGGCGGATCATCGGACCCCGTCCTTCGATCCAATGAAGATGCAGTCGACACCGAGATGGCCAGTAAAACGCCATCGGCCGACGCAATTACAAAATCAAGCGCCCCCATGGTTACCATGGATCAGGCAGCCGCCGAACTTCGAGATAAACTTGCCACGGCAACGCTCGATACCATCGACGTCATCGTTCGGAAAGATCATCTGGTCGCTGATGGAGACATTGAAACTGAGAAGATGCCGGATTGGCAATCGGTGCAGATCTGGTTCGATAGCACTTATGGTCATAAGATTCCTTTAATGCCCAATGTCGGGGCACGTGAAAAAGTGAAGCCGCCCAAGCTTGCCATCGAGGCGATCTGGGTGGGCAGCAGCCCTTATCTGATGGCTGGCGGCAGACGGTATTTCGAAGGGGCTGATCTCGGCAATGGTTGGCGGATCGATCGCATCGACGCCGAGCAGATCACGTTGCGTCGGGGCGATCAAACTTATGCGATCAGCTTGTGATCCAAAGCACAGCTACGATGCTGTGATCTGGCTTAGACCGGCCTCAAATCAAAAGATCGAGCGGGAGAGATGTCGACCATGAGAACGGAGCCAGTTCGCCTAGACCGTGCCCTTGAGCGCGTTCAGCGAAGCAATCGTGCACATGCAAGTCGTGCCCAGCTCGAACGTTTTCAGCCGGTTTGGCGGGATCCGACATCGGTCGAAGAGGGGCAGGCCTCGCGCGATGGGCTGGTGGACGAGATCTTCGCCTTCATCATGCCCAAGCTCGACAACCCTGGTCTGTTCGAGGGCAGCCGCTATCTCGGCGTGCTCGAAGATCTCGCTGATGAACTTGGCGATCCCGAAGACTGCGAGGATCAAATCGATCGGCTCGGCAGTCTGGTGCTGCGTCATGAAGTGAAGAAACATCGGCTCCTTTGGAAATATCTCAACAGCCTGGTGGATCAATGAGTTGGTCACCCGATGACACCTGAGCAAAAAGACCTCCTCCATGCTTTGGCCTTTCTCTACCTGCGCCATGGCCAGAACCGTCGAGCCCTGTCGCTGATGATGCTGGCGGCAAGGCGCGTACCGAATGACCCTGGCCTGATGCGGACGCTCGCCTTCGCCTTCATCGTCAATGGCGCGGCCGAAGAGGCCTTGGAGGTAATCGACAGGCTCGAGCAGATCGATCGGGAGCCGGCAGCCGGGCCGATGCATTGGCTCTTGAAAGCGAGGGCGCTTCTCCATGCGGGCAGGCCGGACGAAGCCAAGGCGTTGTTCCGTCAATTCGTCGATGCACGCAATTCCGGGATTGAGCCGCTGGCTGAGCTTGCGACGTCACCTGATCCGGTAACGCCAGAACTCGAGATCGATGAGACAGGACCCGACCACAACATTTATGCGGTGACCGGCGAATGATGCCACCGATCATCAAGGCATGGCTTAATAAGCTGACGGGACGTCAGGATCTCATCCTGGTCGTGCTGATGGTAATGACCATCATCATGATGATCCTGCCGCTGCCGACCGTGGTGATCGACCTTCTGCTGGCCATCAATATTAGCCTGACCGTTCTTCTTTTGATGGTCGGCATCTACCTGAAGGACCCGGTCGAGTTTTCGACACTGCCATCGGTCATCCTGATCTCGACGGTCTTTCGCCTCTCCCTTTCGATCAGCACAACGCGCCTCATTCTCGTTCAGGCAGATGCCGGGCAGATCGTCAGCACGTTTGGCGAGTTTGTGATTGCCGGCAATCTGATCGTCGGTCTGGTCGTCTTCCTGATCATCACCGTGGTTCAGTTCGTGGTGATCACTAAAGGTTCAGAACGTGTCGCCGAGGTCAGTGCCAGGTTTACCTTGGATGCGCTGCCCGGCCGTCAGATGAGCATCGATGCCGATCTTCGCAACGGTGATATCGATCAGGTCGAAGCCAAACGCCGGCGTCTCAGCCTACAAAAGGAAAGCCAGCTTTACGGCGCCATGGATGGCGCAATGAAATTCGTGAAGGGCGACGCCATTGCTGGGTTGGTGATCATCGCAGTCAACCTGCTCGGTGGGCTGATGGTGGGGACATTGCAACATGGCATGCCGATGGGCGAAGCGCTCCAGGTCTATGCCCTCCTGACCGTTGGTGACGGCCTCGTTGCGCAGATCCCGGCCCTGTTCATGTCGATCACGGCTGGCACGATTGTCACCCGCGTCACCGCCGAAGATACCAAAAATCTAGGCAGCGACATCGCCAGCCAGCTCGTTCACAACTCACGAACGCTAAGGCTGGCAGCCATCGTCCTGATCGGCCTTGGCCTTGTGCCCGGCTTCCCGACCGCCATCTTCTGGCTGCTGGCTGCCATTTTAGGCGGCACGGGCATTCTCCTTCATATGCGGGATCGCAAGGAGGCGGTGATCGAGGATGAGCGCCTTGCCCAAGAAGCGCTTGCTGCCGAAGAAACGCCAGCCGCTCTGCCCAGCCAAGAGGTCATCGGCCTTCGCCTTTCATCCGAGCTGATGTCGACGGTCGATCCCGCGAGCTTCGAGCCACGCCTCCAGCGGGTACGGAAATTGCTGTTCGAAAAATTGGGGCTGCCCTTCCCGCATATTCACATGCATCTTGATCAGGGACTAAAGGGTTGCCGCTACCAGGTCGAACTCGACAATGTCGCTATGGACGATGGCAAGCTTCCCTTAGGTAGACTCCTGCTATGCGACGAACCCGATCATCTGGAGCTAGCGGACCTAACTGGTGAAGAAGGCGGTCCGTTCTTGGAACGCGCTCGAACCATCTGGGTCGATGAGGCTCATCGAGCAAAAATGGACGATGCCAGCATTGGTTATATGGATACAGCCGAATGTCTGATCGCCTGCGTGCGCTACACACTTACCCGCTATGCCTCGCAGTTCATCGGGGTTCAGGAAACTCATGCCATTTTAGCGACAGTCGACAGCAATTACGGCGACCTGGTGCGCGAGGCGCAAAAAGTCGTTCCTATTCAAAAGATGGCCGACATCTTCAGGCGCCTGCTTGACGAAGGCGTCTCGATCCGCAATCTCCGGATCGTGCTCGATGCCCTAATCGAGTGGGGCAACAAGGAACAGGATGTCGTTCTCCTAGCCGAATATGTCCGCTCAGCCTTGAAACGCCAGATCTGCAACAGCTATGCCGATCAGCAAAAGGTGCTGCACGCTTTTCTTTTAGAACGGGATGTCGAACAGGTCCTGCGCCAGGCCATTCGACAGACTTCGGTTGGTGGCTATCTCGCCTTATCGGATGACGATGGTGCGAGGCTGCTTTCGACCTTTCACCAGCATGCCGAACGGTTAGCGGCCGATAATGTCCGCCCGGTGGTCTTGACCTCCCTTGATGTACGGCGCTTTCTGAGGTCTTTACTGATCAAGAACAATATCCGGGTGCCAGTTCTGTCATTCCAGGACCTAGCACCTGAATTCACGGTTCAACCGGTTGTCACGATAAGAATGGATAATGTGGCGCGAGGGCGGGTCAGCCCGCCTGCGAAACGGATACAAGCAACGACTGAAACAGCCGACGCTGATGCGGCTGATTGATCAGGTACGATGAAGTTAGGGGTGTTTAAGCTGATGGTTACACTGACAAACGAGCTCGTAAGGATGAGATGCGGCATCCTCGGCGCCACGAAATCCGTGTTGGTGTGCGGGGTGCTTGTGAGTGTTCTCGCCGGATGCAGCAGCATAACATCAAACACCCAGCGGGCTGAACCGGTTGCGAAATTCGAGGATGTCGAATCGGCTCTTCGCCTCGCCGATAACCTTCGAGACCGCGGCGAACTGACGACAGCAATAGCCATCTATCAGCAGGCGGCGAATAGGACGGACAATGTCGAAGTCCTGACCAAACTCGGCCACGCTCTCTCCGCTAACGGTGCCAAGGAGCATGCTGCAGGCGTTTTCCGGCGTGCCGTTTCCAAAGCACCTAAAAATCCTGAAGCCCTGCTCGGCCTTGGTGTTGCCTATCTCGAGCTCGGCAATGTTGATAAAAGCATTCAGTATCTGGATCAGCTGATCCAAGAGGGCAACAGCACCAATCTTAATCGCTATTCCGCTCTGGGTGCTGCCCTCGATGTCGACGGCCAGCATGATCGGGCGCTTGCAACCTATCAGGCCGGCCTCGAAATCGAACCCAACAATCTCGATCTCAAAACCAATCTTGCTCTTTCCCATGCATTGAA
The DNA here is from genome assembly GCA_050633905.1 of Geminicoccales bacterium. Taxonomy (GTDB): domain Bacteria; phylum Pseudomonadota; class Alphaproteobacteria; order Geminicoccales; family Geminicoccaceae; genus JANQPX01. The sequence continues at coordinate 27,427 of JBOEHJ010000072.1, read as the reverse complement.
CGATCGATTCGACGCGGCCATCAATGTGATGAACGAGGTCACTGAATCCCTGGATGCCCAGATTTCACATCAACGAAACATGGTGCTCATTCTCGCCTTAGCGGGTAAGAGCCGCGAAGCCGTCGCGATGGGCTATCGCCGTCTTGGTGAGAACGAAACACGCGCCGTTCTGTCCCAGGCATCGGCTGCCCGAGGCTTGACCAACGCAGCCGATCGTGCACGTGCCATGATAGGACTGTCCTAAGGCGCCATAAGCAAGAACTCGACCACTCCGGACCAAGACTTGCTGCGCAACTTTCGGACATTGCCTCGAGTATTTTCCTGACTAAGCATTACGCAGCGCCGCCCTCTTCCCTCGCGGAATTGCGCCATATCGGTAGCTGGGCGGGGAAGAGGGCTGGTTCCTTATGATCGGAACATGCCCTTGCGATATCAGCAGATTCGCTGGGTCAACAGTCGTAATTAATTGATTGAGATAGAGATTATGAATTTGATGCACATCAATCGATGTGGTCATATCACTAGTTGGTTTCGCTCGCTCCGCGGTCCTTGTCTAGCCAGCTCTGCGCCGCGCCAAAGCGGCTCAAATCCTCAATTTCGGCGAATGGATTGATGTCATTCCATTTGGGATGAAGCCCGGCTGAATTGCCCTGCAAGCTGGAAAGCTTGTCGAAAAGAGCGGCAATGAAGGTCGACAACGCCGCGTAGCGCTGGTTGCTGGTCCGCCAATTATAGGTGATCAACGCCGTCCGAACCGCAAAGGTATCTATCGAACTGCCAGCTGCCATCATGCCGGGATATTCCGCAGCCGAGATCTCCGCTTTCCTGTAGGGACTGCCTTCGAGAGGCGGAACCTCGAGGAGCCGCAGTTCACTAGCGTAACCCTCTTCCTGCAGCAGTGGTGCCGGCTTGCCGGCAACGACAACCACCGCGGCAAGTTCACCGCTCCGCAGCAAACCAAGAGCCCTTCTCGGCGCGATATAGACTGGTTCCACGGGAATATTCAGCGCATCGAACAGGAACGAGGCGGTAAAGGCCGAGCCGCTGTCTTTCGTTCCCATGCCGACGGGCTTGTCGACGAGATCGTCGATGGTGGTGATATCGGGCGTCGTGATCAGATGAAATTCTTGGGGAAAGAGTTCCGTTGTGTACACCACCTTGTCTTTGATGCCCGGATAGATGTCTTCCTCGATAGCGTAATCCAGAACATCGAGGGGAACCAACGCGCTGTCGATACCTTTGGCGTAAAGAACCTGAGCAATATTGTTGACCGGGTCAGGGCTGCTGATGCTTGCGATCCGGAGCGACAGATCCTTCAGATCGTCGGCCAGCTCGCTGGTGAACCGACCGATGGTATGGCCATCCTGCCCGCCAAGAATGCTAATATTGTCAGCGCTCAAACGAAGGCGTGCCTCCTGGATGGACGAGAATCGCGTCACAAAGTCGGCCGCAGTAAGATTGCTAATTCTAAGGGTCGGGATCACGGGCAGCTCAAGACCGATCTCGCTGTAATACCGCTCAGCGCCTGGATGGATTGGCAGGAAAACCTGCCGAAAGGCATTCTCCAGGCTGATGCTTTCCGTTGCACCATGCATGCCGCTCAATATGGGCAGATTGTCGAAGATCGTCTTGGTGATTTGATAAACGACCTCGTCGTCGACGGCAGCAGCAGCGCCCAACTGATAGTCAATCGCGAAGGTTTGCTTCACCGTTTCCTGGTCGGTGGAAACGCCAGCGGGGACGGGCACACTTGACCAAGCGGCATATCCCCGGCCGTTGGCCGCTTCGAGATCGTCGTCGCTGACGTCGAGAATAACCGCCGCTTCGCCAGCCTCATCAAGGAATGAGAACAGGTCGACATCCGAAGCGCTTGACGTCAGAACGACAACATCCAGCTCGCCCTCTAAAAAGGCGGTTGCTGCTTCTTGGCTGCTCAGATCTTGGAGATCGAAAGCGTCATCGATCGGCACGTCGAAAGAGCTGAGAAAGGCTCGGATGATGGCCAGATCGCGTGTTCCCTGCTCACCGAAAGATGCCCGAATTCCCTGCAATGCCAATAAGTCGGCTAACCGTCCTTCAGGGATCACGTCCCGTCTGGCGATGATGTAGTAGGTCTCCTGCCAAAGACTGGTTAGCAATCGAAGGTTGCTGTCGGCATCACTATCTTCCGACAATGCCTGACGATTGGCGACGTCACGCGTATCGAGACTGGTCAGGATGGCGAAATCCAAATCACCTTGCCCAAGCAGGCGCGCATTGTCGCTCGAGCCAGACGTGTTTTGCGCGTTCAAATCGATCCCTTCGGCGGGCAGCAATTTCAACTTGACCAGGGCTGCAAGCGTAACACCTACGGCATGGGACAATTCAGACGTCGTCGCCGTGCCAAGCTGATAGCTTAGCCGTTCCTGCGCATATGCCGCCGGGATGGTCCAGGTGAGCATAACGAGGAAGGCAATCGGTAAGAAAAAACGACACAGGCACGACATATTCAACGAGGCCATCAAGAGGAAGCCTTCTCCAAATTTGAACCGACGATTTGTCCATTGATGATCTGATAAGCAGGGGTGTCAGGTTCGTCCATCCCCCACAATCTCTCCCAATGACTTTTCTAGCAATCTCATAACGTTGTCCACAGAGAGTTAGAAGCTGTCTGGAAAAACAACCAGCGGTAAAGGGTAAAAGGCTGAGGATGTTCTTTGGCGCTCACGACATGCCACCTGGCGCTGCAGCGATCTGCAGCGCTATCACTGGACCGTCTCATCGCCGAAGACTTCGTCCTTGCCAAACCGCTACGACAAGTGGATGGGTTCATTCCAACACTTTCAGAAAGATCGCGGTCATCTCAACATCACAGCAATGGGATCATCAGCGCCTCGACGTTCGGCATGGTCGAGTGCCGTTCGCCCCCATTGATCCTTGATGGCTAATGCTGCGCCATGGTTCAGCAAAAGCGTTACGATCGCCGGATGATTGCGTGATGATGCCAAGATCAGCGGCGTGACTTTCTCGTCATCCTGCCAATCCACCGTCGCGCCATATTCGAGCAAAATTTCAGCGATCTCCAGGTGCCCGTCACGCGCTGCAAAGATCAATGCGGTATTGCCGGAGCGATCGGTAAAATCAGGATCCGCCTTGGCGGCCAGGGCTGCCCAAACACCCACCCCGTCGCCCCTCATTGAAGCTAGGATGAGCTCTTGGTCAACACTCGTTCGAAACGGAGCCGCCAGCTCTTGCTGACTGCAGCCCACAAGCGCGAGCAAGAGCAGACAGGAAAGGAAATGTCGTCTCAACAAAGTCATGTGTTCAGATAGTTCAATCCAAGGCCCGGTCGCGGCCAATCGATGGCAACCAATCGTCCAGCATTTGAAAGCGTAATGTAGGCGGTTTTCAAATCTTTACCACCAAAGCAAATATTCGTCGTCCAAAGATCCGGCATGGCAACATGCTCGACATCCCGACCATCCGGCGAGATCACCGTGATTCCACCATTGATCAAGGTCGCAACGCAGATATTCCCGCCGCTGTCGAGGGCGAGTGAATCGAACCGTTGATACCCGCCCACACCCTTGACCAGCTTACCGCCATGGGGAATGGGCCATGGTTCCTTGCCAAGCTCACCCGGCGCCAGAATGGGCCAGGACCAGAGGCGGGCAGCCTCCGTTTCGGCCGCATAGAGGGTTTTGTTGTCGGCCGAAAGGCCAATACCGTTCGGTGTGATCAGAGGAAATGCCACCTCCTTGATCATCGAGCCGTCGGCCTTGGCGTAATAAAGAACTCCTCGATCCATCTCGCGCGAACGTACCTTACCTAGGTCCGTAAAATAGAAACCGCCCAGGTCATCGAAGACGATATCGTTCGGCCCGTTCAGGCGATGGTCGGCGGTGCCGCGATACAGGACCTCGATCTCGCCGCTTTCAAGATCGACCCGCTCAATCCGGCCACCTGAATAATCATGGGCCTCACGGATCGGTTGCAGCCCGGCACCGGCATGGGCGAATTCGAAACCGCCATTATTGCAGATATAGCACTTCCCATCGGGCCCGATTGCCGCTCCGTTGGGGCCACCACCGGTTTGTGCAACGATGTCCTTGCTGCCATCGGGTTGCACACGGGTCAGTGTGCGGCGCGCGATTTCGACCAAAAGAATGGATCCATCAGGCATCGCAATCGGACCTTCAGGGAAGCGCAGCCCATTGGCGATTTCACGTATTTCGCTCATGCTGTTCCCTTCCTGATCTTGCCAAACATCATCGTCATCCTTAACCCGTTGCCTGGGTGGTGCAAATGGCTTCACGGGAGAACCGGCGACAATGCCAGAACTCATGATCGGTCTCAATGCCATCCCTTATGAGATCCGAAGGAGTCCCAAAGCAAAACGCCTGCGCCTGACGGTCCGTCCGGAAGGCATAGAAGTGGTCGTGCCCAAGCGCGCGCGCGACCTCGAGGTCCAGACATTCATCGACAGTCACCGAAGCTGGATCAGGAGCAAGGTAGAGAAATACCAGGCCCTGATGGCTAAACATCCCGGCCCAGAAAAGCTTCGAGACGGCGTTCAAATTCCCTTTCGCGGCGAGCCTACTCCGCTCACGGTCGTGGCGGCTGACCGCGCCCACCCAAAAGTCGTCGAGGGGGATGGATTCAGGGTGGAGCTACCGAGAAACCTATCCACCACCGAACACGAGGCCGTGACTGAACGGGTCCTCATCAAGCATCTAAGAAACCAAGCCCGCGATGACGCTATGCTCGCCATCGAACGCTTTGGCCCGCCGAACAACCTCGTCCCGAGTGCCCTCCACATTAAGGACCAAAAGCGCCTATGGGGAAGCTGCACGGCGGCCGATGTCATCAACCTCAACTGGCGGCTTGTTCTGGCGCCCGTAGAGGTGTTCGATTACGTCGTCGTCCATGAGCTTTGCCATCTCCGGCACCGGCATCATCAACCACCGTTTTGGCAAGCCGTCGAGCAGGTTATGCCCGATTACGACCGACACCGACGCTGGCTTAGAACGAATGGGCATCTTCTCACCTTAAAACGCCGCTGATTGAATCCTCAATTATGAGAAATATGGGCACCCTTTGCGCCATTCATCTTCTCTTAAGACTAGGCCGTTATAGTTAATGAATCCTTGATAAGATCACGGGACAACGGCGTTGCGCGGAACCACCATATCAGAGGACGATCCCACCAGCTCTTTGCGCGGCGATGATCTTGTCGTTGTCATGCTCAATCGCCACATCTGATCCAGGGTTAACAATAGCCTTTCGAACCATCAACAAAAGAAAAGGTGATGAGCTAACGTGCGCCTCGTTCCAAAGCTCTTACTGCCGATCATCCTGATCGCCGTGTCACTTGTAGGCGCAAGCTATCTTCGCGCCACCAAACCTGCTGTCGACCCCTCGCCTGAAGTTGAGCGTGTCTGGACAGTTCGGGCAACGGCGGTCGATCATCGAGACCACCAGCCGACCCTTCGCCTCTATGGCGAGCTGGTTGCCGGGCGGGATGTCACAATCCGCCCCGACGTCGCAGGCAAGGTGATCGAAGCCTCATCCAAACTCTTCGATGGCGGACGCTTCGAACAGGGTGAGACAATCTTGAAGATCGATCCTTTCGACTATCGAGCGGCGATCGATGAGTTGAAGGCACAGCAACGCGAGGCAAAGGCCCGGCAAGCCGAGCTCGTTGCCAACAAAACGATGGAGGAAATGACCCTCGAATTGGATCAGGAACAGCTGGCGCTCGTCGGCCGGGATGTCGAGCGCTATCAACGGCTTTCCGATAACAGGACGGCCTCCGAGAAGGCCTTTGACGAGGCCAAGATCGCCCTTTCGCAGCAAACAGGCACCGTTCAACAGCGCCGGCAATCGGTCATCATGCTCGATGCCAGAATGGACCAGCAGGAAGCTGCGATCGCGAGACTTGATGTGGCGCTACGTCGTGCTGAGCGTGATCTTCAAAAAACCGAGATCAAAGCACCGTTCAGCGGCTTCATCACCGACGTCGATGCGCAGATCGGCAAGCAGCTCAGCAAGAGCGACAGTATCGCGCGCTTGATTGATGACCGGAAACTCGAGATCAGCTTTCAGCTCGCGGATGCGGATTTCGGCAGGCTATGGCAAAATGGGCTGATCGGCAGAGAGATCACCGGACGTTGGCGCTTGGGCGAAACCGCCTTCGACTTGACGGGAGAAGTCGCCCGCGTCGTGGCAACGATCGATAGCCGAAGCGGCGGTGTCACGGTCTATGCCGGCATCACTAGCGACCTCAGCGGCATCCCACTTCGTCCAGGGGCATTCATCGAAGTCGAGATGCAGGACAAACTTTACGAAAACGTCGTAGCCTTGCCGGCAAGCGCCCTTTTTGCCGGCGATACCGTCTTTGTGGTCGAGGATGATCGCCTTAGGCCCGAAACGGTCGCCTTGGTCGCAACCGATGGCGGTGACATTCTCATCGACGCCGATCTTGCCGACGGAGTTCCCATCGTGACCTCACGTCTCGCCGGCATCGCGCCCGGCCTCAAGGTCAAGGTGGCGGAGTGAGCCTGCCCAACGATACTCATCCTCCATCAAGCACGCCGGCGGCGACATCAAAAGGCGGTTTGATTCGGCTGTTCGCGCGGCACCCCACCGCAGGCAATCTCCTGATGGTGGTGATGCTGCTGATCGGCTTTTTCGCTCTGAACAAGCTCAATCGTCAGTTCTTTCCAGATTTCGGCATCGATGTCGTTCACGTGAATGTGCCCTGGCCCGGCGCTACGGCCGAGGATGCCGAGGCATCGATCGTCGAAGCGCTGGAACCTGAGCTCCGCTTTCTCGACGGTGTCGACCGGACCACAGGCGTCGCAGCTGAGGGGTTGGGTGCCGTCTATCTGGAATTCAAACAGGGCGTCAATATGCAAAAGGCACTCTCGGACGTCGAGAGTGCCGTTGCCCAGGTGACGACGCTGCCCGAAGATAGTGAACGCCCCAAGATCAGCCAGATCGTCCGGTATGATACCATTGCGCGCCTTGTCTTGTCCGGGCCCCATACCGAAAAAGAGCTTAAGGAATATGCCAAACGGGTGCGCGATGATCTGCTGGCCCGAGGCGTCGATCGGGTCAATCTGATTGGCGCACGGGATGAGGAGATACGGGTCGAGGTCGTCCCGGCAACACTTCGCCGGCTTGATCTCACACTGGATGACATCGCCTTGGCGATCAACCGCTCGTCCCAGGATCTACCAACCGGTGATCTAGGGGGTAGTTTTGAGCGCCAACCGCGTACCCAAGGCCTGGCGCGAACGGCTGACGATATCGCCACCATCGAAGTGCGCTCGACGCCATCGGGTAACAAACTGACCGTCGGTGACATTGCAGAGGTAACAGACGGATTTGATCTCGATTCGACCGAGGGGCGGCGCCTCGGTGAACGTGCGATCGAGCTCAATGTTCAACGCGCTCTGACCTCGGATGCTCTGGAGGTCGCGGATCGCCTCGATCTTTATCTCGACGAGATTCCCGATATCCTGCCAGCAACCGTCAAGGTTGACACCTATGATGTGCTGGCCAATCTGATCCGGGATCGCATCGATCTACTGCTGCGCAACGGCGCTGGTGGATTGATCCTGGTGATCGGCATCCTGTTTCTGTTCTTGAATAGCCGTGTCGCCTTTTGGATCGCCGCCGGCATCCCGATCTCCTTGATGGCGATGCTTGCCGTTTTATGGCTGAACGGCCAGACCATCAACATGATCAGCCTATTCGCTATGCTGCTCGCCATTGGCATCGTGGTGGACGACGCCATCGTGGTTGGCGAGAATGCAGCAGCGCTGAGGGAACAAGGACTAAGTCCGGAAGAGGCGGCGGAACTTGGGGTACTGCAGATGGTGGCGCCGGTTACCAGCGCCTCGCTCACCACGATCGCTTCCTTCCTGCCGATCTTTGTCATCGGCGGCATCATCGGCACAATCATTCGCGAAGTCCCGCTGGTCGTGATTGCCGTTCTGATCGCAAGTCTCGTTGAGTGTTTTTTCGTTCTTCCCTGCCATATGCGGGGTGCGTTGCGCCACAACTTGAAGCCGAGCGGTTGGCGCCTTCGGTTTAATCGCGGGTTCGATCATTTTCGCGATGTGGTATTTCGCCGCTGGATCCAACGGGTCCTGGCCTGGCGCTATGCGACAGCGGCGACCGCGATCGGCGCCCTGATCCTTTCGATCGGCCTGATCATGGGCGGGCGCGTTGGTTTCGTGTTTTTCTCGACGCCTGAATCGGACACGATCGAGGTCAATCTTTCGATGTCGCCAGGCTCCAGCCGTGAGATGACCGAAGCCGTGCTCGCCGAGATCGACAACGCTCTTTACACAACCACCGAAGAGTTTGTCGACGACCCGGACGAGCTTGTGGTGATGAGCTTCATCCGACTCGGCACGACGATCGATCGCAATGCCGCCAATCGCCGCCTCAGAGGCGATAACTTCGGTTCGATCCATGTTGAACTGGTCTCGTCCGATCTTCGACCGGTGAGCCTCGACCGTCTGATCGAGGCCTGGCGCGAGCGTATTCCGGACATGCCCAATGTCGAGGCGATGACGCTGAAGGAACGATCCGGCGGCCCGCCTGGCCGTGAACTCGACATCCGCCTGCGCGGCGGCCACTCACTCAATGAACTGAAGCAAGCCTCCCTCGAGCTTCAAGCATTGCTGCATCGGCTGCCTGGCGTCAGCCAGATCGATGACGACCTGCCCTATGGCAAGGAAGAAATCCTGATTGGGCTCACGCCCAGAGGAAGGGCTCTCGGTTTCACGACGGAGAGTGTTGGGCGGCAATTGCGCGACGCCCTTCAAGGACGCATCGCCAAACGTTTCCCGCGCGGTGACGAAGAGGTCGAGGTGATCGTGAGCCTAGCAAATGACGCCCGACAGCGCCTTAACCTCCCCGACTTTCTACTGCGCGGCCCGGATGGTCAGGAGGTGACGCTGGGCGAGGTGGCCACGCTCGATGAAGATCGAGGTTATGCGCAAATCCAGCGGGAGGATGGCGTTCGCCGCACCTCCATCACGGCTGAGCTGGATGAGGCCTTGATCAAGCAAGAGCAGGTGATCGAGGCGTTGAGCGAGGGCGGCATCGCGGCCATCACCGAGCGCTATGGGCTCGATTATCGCTTCGCTGGCAAGGCTGAGGAACAGGCCGAGACCTTCGCTGATATCCGGCTCGGCGCCATGCTGGCCCTTGCCTTGATGTATGTGATTCTCGCCTGGGTATTTGCAAGCTTCTCCCGCCCTTTTGCAGTCATGCTCGTCATTCCGTTTGGCCTCATCGGTGCTGTTCTTGGGCATATGTTCATGGGCTACGATATGTCGATTCTGAGCCTGATCGCGTTTTTGGGGCTTTCCGGCATTCTGGTGAACGACAGCATCATTCTGGTGAGCGCCATCGATCGTCGCCTTAGCAATGGTCAATCACCCGATCAGGCGATCATCGATGGGACCTGCTCGCGTCTGCGCGCGGTAATTCTAACATCAGCCACCACGATCGGCGGGCTGTCGCCGCTGATGTTCGAATCCAGCCTGCAAGCACGCTTTCTCATTCCCATGGGGATCACCATCGTCTTCGGTTTGATGGTGACGACCTTGATCGTTCTTCTACTGGTCCCGGCGATGATCGGTATCCAGCGTGATATCGGGCGCGCAAAAGACTGGTTTCTAGGTCGGGTCGGGCGGCGTGTAAAACCGGCATAGAAGCGATCGCCCCAGAGCCTCATGGCCGGCTTATAGAAGACCATCTCCACACCGATCTCGAAAACTTGGCCGCATACCGCTGGCCTTGGCGATATCAGCCGAAACCAACTCAAGCGACCATGCCACTAGTCGGTTACTGACAGGCCGAGTGAGATCAGGTTTCGATAGAAGTTAGCAGTATCGTCATCGAAGTTGCACCGGCTGAAGCGGTAGTCGACGTTGGAAAGAGATGCTCCGTCAATCGCTTGGCATAGCCCAATCCAGCCGCAAGGTCATGATCGGTCCGATTGAGATCCGAGACCTCGCTCACACGATAGGAGAGGGACGACGACAAGTCGGTTCGGTTGCCGAGCTTCAGGCGATTGCTGAGAATGGCCGAGCCCGTCGTGGTTGTTCGGCTGTCCTCATCGTCGATGGCCGCGAGATCGAGGCGGCCATCGCTGAGCCTCTGCATTTTGCACCTCTCTCAGGATTGACAAATACTATTTAAGGTTGTATAAAAATTCATGAATATCGACTTTAGATTGCTTCTTCCGAAGGCGTTGTTGTCCAATTCATAACCTGATGGATGGCGTGTATTGACAGTCGGCGTCGGGAGCTTTGGCATTGGAAGCGTTGCCTTTCTCGGCTTGTTCGCACTGCTTTGCATAGGTTGGATCAGCCGTTATTGGGCGATTGTAGCCTTGATCATGGCGACGTTGTTCTGGGCGCTCGCCGGCTTCTGGCCCGTTCATGCCGACAATAACCACCAGACTGCCTACGGCCTCTTTTTCTATACCGAAGCGCTGTTGTTTCTGCGGATCGACGAAACCATCCAAAGTGCTCATCCGATCATCGTCACCCTCACGATGCCATTGATCCTGGCCAGTGACAGACGACTCAACGATATCATCATCATCATCAGCCTGCCGGTATCCCGTGGCCTTCTGGTCAGCACGATGGCGTTGCTTGCTCCGGATGTCTGCATCCTGGCCGTTGCTGGGATTGTCTATTTCATAGGTGGTCTCTGCTGGTCATGGGGTCCCACACTCCAACTGACCGTTCTTGTTGGCACGGCCGTGGTTCTCCTGATGGTGCTGTCATCAACCTCCCTTCTTCACGGCGGCAAGCGGTTTATCGAGCGCAATCTTTTTTACATTCGCCTACAACTACCGGCGCGAATGGCTTCGGCTGGCGGGCAGCATGGCTAGCACCGTCGAGGAACTCGCAAGGCAGGTCGCCAAGGCTGAACATTTCGGTCTCATGTCGAAGTATGTGACCTTCGTCGCCCATGATCTGAAAAACCTGATCAGCCAGCTTTTGCTCATTCTGCAGCAGACGAAACATCACGTCCATAATCCGGCTTTTGTCAACGACAGCTTTTCGACCATCGGCGATGCCGTGGAAAAATTACCCCTGCTGATGCACCGCGTCCGGGCAGGTGCTCATACCGTGCCACCGGTGGCTGTCAATCTTGGCACACTGCTTGATCACATCACCGACAAGAGCAGCGACGGCCATCCCATTGAACCCATCGGGGAGCAGGTGGCATGAGCGAGGATGGTCTTCTGCAGGATGCCTGGAGTTCCGAGGATGGATAAGCTTTTGATCGTCGATGACGATCCCGGCATTCTCAGCCAACTGACCTGTTCCTTCGCCGAGTACGACGTGGTTATCGCCTCCGCTCCTACAACGGCGATAGATCTGTTTCGCGATCATAGACCCAAGGTCGTGTCCCTTGATCTGGGGCTACCGCCCGACGCTGATGGATCAAGCGTCGGCCTCGACCTTCTCGCTTCCATCCTTGCCTTGGCGCCGTCGACGAAGATCATCGTCGTGTCGGGTAATGATGACCGCAGCGATGCGCTCGAAGCAGTGACGAAGGGAGCCTGGGATTACTATGAAAAACCGATCGATGCCGAAGCATTCACCCTCACCGTGCAGCGAGCTTTTCGCGTCGCAGCACTTGAGGCTGAAAATCAGCGCTTGAGGACCAAGACCAACCCGGCTTTGCCCGGCATCATCACCAATGATCAGGGCATGCTCGCGGTTTGCCAGATGATTGAGCACATCGCGCCGACATCGGTCAACGTGCTGGTGCTGGGCGAAAGCGGTACCGGCAAGGAACTTCTGGCCCGTGCCATCCACGAAGGCAGCCCCCGCGTCCAGCAGCCCTTTGTCGCCATCAATTGCGCCGCGATCCCGGACACGCTTCTGGAGAGCGAGCTCTTCGGCTATGAGAAAGGCGCGTTCACCAGCGCCAACCGACCGGTCAAGGGGAAGATAGAGGCGGCGCATCGGGGCACGCTCTTTCTCGATGAGATCGGCGATCTTCCTTTTGACCTTCAGGCAAAACTCCTGCGCTTTCTCGATGAACGGCAGGTCGAGCGCCTGGGCGGCAGAACGCCAATTGACGTCGATGTACGCATCGTATCGGCAACCCATCAACCATTGCTCGAGCAGATCGAGAAGGGTGCGTTTCGCCAGGATCTGCTCCATCGCCTGGCAGGACTGACCGTTAAAATCCCGCGGCTTGCCGAACGTGGTGACGACATTCTGGTTCTGGCCCAGCACTTCATCGATCAATTCGCCGCCGAGCATCGGCGCCCGGCAGTGCGTCTTGGACGCGACGCCAAACAGACATTGTTGAGCCATCACTGGCCGGGCAATGTTCGCGAACTCGCCAATACGCTGCAGCGCGCCGTGATCCTGGCGGATGACGCCATCGTGACGGCAAAGGATCTCGATCTCAATATCACGCCTACCAAGGCGACAGCCGGCGCGAGAATGACGTTCGCCGGCGAATTAATCTCCCTTAGAGAGGCCCGCGATCAGGCAGAAAAACAGGCTGTTGATGCGGCTGTCAAGCGCGCCGCCGGCAACCTTTCCAGCGCGGCCAAACTGCTCGGGATCAGCCGGCCGACCCTCTATTCGCTGCTTCGGCGCCATGAAAGCCTTCAGCCGGATGCGGCGGCCGATGCCTGAGTTTCTTCTATCCGAACTGCTTTCGTGCCATCGCACGGACATACGGATCGAACAACCGTAAAAGGATGAGACGTAAGTCCATGATCAAGCTGCACTGCGCGTCTTTCGCATCGAGTATTTCCACCTTCGCCCTTCTCGGCTGGCTGGCCTTCGATCAAGCCTCTCCCTCCTATGCCGTTGCCGCGCGGGAAATGCTGATCGAATTCAAGGGTTGGCCGCAGCCCTTCATTGAACAGGACGAGGCACTGGAATTGCTGGAGACATCGATAAGCTCCTAAGAGGTGTTGCCGGCCCGGCCAAGTGCCCAGCCGGCACGCCCAACGCAAGCAACGGTTCGTCACCAACAGGGGTTGTCATCATGTGCGGTATCGCCGGCTTCGCGCCCAAACCGAATAGACCGTCCTTTGACGCCTCGACGCTGCAACGCATGACCTCGTTGCTTGCCCATCGCGGACCGGATGCTGAAAACTTTATGCTCGACCAAGGGTTTGGCCTTGGTCATCGGCGGCTCGCGATCATCGACGTCGATGGCGGCGACAACCCACTCGAAGATTTTGATCGAACCGTGTCACTGATCTTCAATGGCGAGATCTACAACCATCGAGAACTCAGAGCCGACCTTGAAGCCAGAGGGGCTAAGCCCAAGACCGAAAGCGACGGCGAAGTTATTGTCCACGGCTATCTCGCTTTTGGCCTGATGGGCATGCTGAAGCGTCTTCGAGGGATGTACGCTTTCGCCCTTTACGATAGGCGCGAGAAAATCCTACATCTCGCCCGTGACCCCTTCGGCATCAAGCCCCTTTATCATTCAGAGACACCGGATGGTCTGGTTTTCGGTTCGGAAATCAAGGCGATCGTCGGCGCCTTGCCCGGCCCCTGGGACCTTTCGCGCCGTGGCATGCTGCAAAGCGCAACGCTCGGCTTCACACTGGCACCTGAAACAATTTTCGAACGCGTTCTCTGCCTGCCCCCCGGCCATGTGGCAACTTGGCGCCAAGGCCTTCTGTCGATCGAGCCTCATCACGAACTGATCTTCACACCGGGCGCTGAGCCCGCGGACTCCGAAGAGCTCTGGCATCTGTTTCGACGCGCCGTCGGACGGCATTTGATGAGCGAAGTCCCCCTTGGCGCGTTTCTTTCAGGCGGTGTCGATTCCTCCGCAGTGGTCAAGGCGATGACGGAGGTCAATGATGGCGCAATAGATGCCATCACGGTCGGCATCCAAGCGCCGGGCATGGATGAGCGCAGCGATGCACGGATCGTCGCCGATGGTCTCAGTCAGGTCCATCTCCATGAGGAAGTAGCGAAACCGACCATCACCGACTTGCTCCCACGCCTGGCCTGGCATCTCGATCAGCCCTTCGGCGACAACTCGGCGGCCCCAACCTGGCTGGTCTCGGAAGCAGCAAAGCGCCATGTGACGGTGGCGCTTTCCGGGGATGGCGGGGATGAAAATTTCGCCGGTTACCGCCGAACGCGCTTTGATGTTCTCGAAGATCAAATTCGTCAATTCGTGCCCGAGCCTCTCGGGCGGCATGTGATCGGACCGATCGGGCGCGTCTGGCCCAGATCGCCAAAAATACCGCAGCCGCTTCGTGCCGGCACTTTGCTGCAGAATGTCGGCGGCGATTGGCTGGATGCCTATATCCATTCCATGGCCCGCATTCCCGAAGATCGGGCAAGATCCCTCTTGCGCGCCGACAACACAACCGACGAACCACTGCGCGAAAGCTTCTCGCGCCACGCGCAGAAACTGCAAGATCTCGATCCGCTTTCGCGCGTGCTAGCGATGGATTTTCGCACTTGGCTTCCAGACGACATTCTCCTGAAGGTCGATCGCATGTCCATGGCCCATAGCCTGGAGGTGCGAGTTCCGTTGCTCGATACCGACTTCGTCTGTTATGCCGCACGCCTGCCTGAACGGGCGAAACTGCAAGGCGGCAAGGGCAAGCAATTATTCAGGGAAGCGCTGCGCGGGCGTATCCCGGACCACACCCTCGATCGTCCAAAGCAAGGTATTCATCTGCCACTCGATGCCTGGCTGAACGGTCCTTTGCAGGTGCGGCTGAGAGCGTTGATCAATGACCCAGGCAACCCGATTTTCGACTATGTCGATGCGGATGTGGTGGCAACCAACATGGAAGAGCATAGCGCCAGGATGGCCGATCGCAGCCCGGACCTCTGGTTCGTTCTAGTCTTGGATGCCTTTTTGACCAATGGTCCTCAAACCTGTCAGCAGACGAGGCCTTAGGGATGACCGAACAACAGGCATCACCGCCCGCCTCAATCCTGCACATTTTTCCGAGCTTCGGCATCGGTGGTGCTCAACGACGAACCGTCGATCTCGCCAATACCATTCTCGCTGACAAGCGTCATATCATCGTGGCGTTGGATCGGGACTTCGCGGCGGCCGAGGGCTTGGAGCAAAAGGTTCGTCATCGCCTGGTCAGTCTCGGCTGCCGCCGATCAAGCCGGCCGGATCTTGATAACCTTCGACTTTTTCGCAACCTCGTCGCAAATCATCGCCCCGAGATCTTGATAACCTATAATTGGGGAGCGATCGAAGCAGCACTCGCCAATCGGATCGCCCCTCTTTGCCCTCATGTTCATTTTGAAGACGGCTTCGGGCCGGAAGAAACACCTGGCCGGCAATTGTCCAGAAGAATCTGGGCAAGGCGTTTAGCCCTGTCCGGGAAGAGTAAGATCGTAGTCCCATCCAAAACGTTGCTTAGCCTCGCCCGACAACGTTGGCGTTTTCGCGCGGGGCGCCTTCGCTACATCCCAAACGGCATCGATTGTCACCGCTTCGCCGGTTCAACAGAGAGCACGCAGCCCAGGCTCCGCCGGGATGAAGGCGACATCCTGATCGGTTCGATCGGCACGCTTAGGCAGGAAAAGAATGTCGGGCGGCTACTTCGATTGTTCGCGATAGTGAGGGAGACTCAGCCTGCCCGCTTGGTGATCGTCGGCGATGGCCCCGAGCGTCAAAACCTCGAAGCGCTCTCGAGAGATCTCGGCATCGACGGTGATACCCAGTTCGTCGGTCAGCAGCGAGCGCCTGAACAATTTCTCGAACAATTCGATATCTTCGCGCTGACCTCGGATACCGAGCAGATGCCGTATTGCCTGATCGAGGCTATGGCCGCAGGACTGCCAGTGCTCGCAACCGATGTCGGCGATGTGAAAGCGATGCTGCCCAAGGAGAACCAAGCGTTCGTCGCCAAGCCAAGCGATACGCAAGCACTCGCCATGCAACTGACCTGCCTGATCGAGCGCCCTGACCTTCGATGCTCCCTCGGCAAGCTCAATCGGGACCACGCCCGACGGCATTTCGATCGCGAGGTCATGTTGAACCAATATATCGATCTCTTCTCCAGCCTGTTGCCAGCTTAGGTGTGCCATGTCGATTTCAGCCATCATCTTGAGCTTCAACGCGAAGGATGATCTTGAGCGTTGCGTGACGTCCCTCATCGTTGTCGAAAATCTGCAGCCCGAACGCGATCAGATCCTGATCGTCGATAATGGGTCCACCGATGGCAGCAAGGCCTTGATGAACCGCCTGGCCGCAGCCTTTCCGGATTTGGTGGAAACCATCGATCTGCCGAGCAATCACGGGACCACGACTTCTCGCAACTTGGCCTTCGCCCGTGCACGCGGCGACTACATTCTGGTCATCGACAGTGACATCGATTTCAAACGACCGGTGCTGCAGAGCCTGATCGGGGCCTTAGCCATTGATCCTTCGATCGGTCTGATCGCCCCCCGTTTGGTTTTCCCATCGGGCGAAGCGCAGATGTCGACCGATAATTTCCCAACGGTATGGCGCAAGATCGAACGTTTCTTCCGCTTGCGTGAACTGGAGCAAAAAACGGCGCGATCATGCCATGCTCATGCCGTCGATTATGCCATTTCGGCGTTTTGGCTGATGCGTCGGGATCTGCTGCAAATAGTCGGTTTTCTCGATGAGCGGATCTTCTACGCGCCAGAAGACGTGGATTTTTGCCTGCGCATCTGGCGCGCCGGACAGCAAGTTTACTACCAACCGGATCTCGATGTGATCCATGATGCCAAGGAGCGTTCGCGCTCGCTGAAGGGCTTTCTTTTCACATGGCGGCATCTCGTCGGTCTTGCCTATGTCTTTCGAAAACATGGCTATTTCTGGAGCGCGAATGCCATTTATCGAGAAATCCGCGAGGCTCGGAGCGATGGCATGACAGCGCGCGCAAATCCGCGGCAGGCCGATCATGAATGGGCGAAGGGATGACTGTAGAACCCGGCCATGACGGCGAGGTTCAGATTACTGTTGCGACGGATTACGATGCCGGGACCTGGGATGATTATGTCGGACGGTCAGATTTGGATGGCCATTTTCACGACTTCGCCTGGCGGGGCATTATTCACCGCGCGCTTCACCATCGCCCCCTCTATCTCATCGCCAGGCGAGGTGAGACTGTGACCGGCCTCCTGCCGCTTTTCGATGTGAAAAGCCGCCTCTTTGGCCGTTCCCTCGTCTCAGTCCCCTTCTTAAACGGCGGCGGCCTGGTCGCCAGCGACCGCGCAAGCACCGCAGCACTCCTGGCGAAGGTTGACGACATCGTCCGCCATGGCGGTTATCGCTACAGCGAACTTCGTCAGCGCGATCCCTTGGGTGGCGATGAAGCTAAAACGCTGACCTGTCGTCAGCACAAAGTCGCCATGCGCCTGCCGCTCGGCGACGATGCCGGTGCACTGTTCAAGACGTTCAATGGCAAACTCAGGATCCAGGTCCGGCGCCCTAGCAAAGCCGGTGCCAAGACCCAGGTCATCAACGGTTCGAATGTCGTCAACAGAGATCTCGATGCGTTTTACAAAGTCTTCTCGGAGAACATGCGCGATCTTGGCAAGCCTGTTTATCCACAACTGCTGTTTAAGGAAACGGTCGAAGGCTTCAAGGAACGAGTCTGGCTGGTGATCGTCTGGATGGATGATCACCCCGCAGCCGCTGGCTTGATGATCGGTGCCGGCACGTCCGTCGAAATGATATGGGCCTCATCGCTTCGCTGTTTCTACGGGCTTTCTGTTAATATGCTGCTCTATTGGGAAGCAATGCGCAGCGCGCTTGATCAGGGTTATCGAACTTTCGATTTCGGCCGCTGCACGCCGGATAGCCCGATCTATCATTTCAAGGCGCAATGGGGAGCCAAGCCAACAACGCTGCATTGGTACTACGCCGAGGGCAGCGGCGATGTTCCCGATGTCAGTTCCGATAATCCGAAATTCCGCGCAGCCGTGCGCACCTGGCAAATTCTCCCGGTCGCCGTCGCCAACCGGCTAGGCCCCATCCTCGCGCGCAGTCTGCCCTAGTGGCGTGGCCACTTCAGTTGGTTCCGACCGTTATGGCCTGGATTGATGGTATGCAGCCATGTTTTCAAGGCCCGATGCCGGCTTAACTAAAGACGAGAAACGACAGCAATCGCCAAAATTAACATAGCGAGTGCGACGCCGCCGATGCAGACGAAGGCAAAGATCGCTAGCGCTTTGTTCATGAATTCGTTAAACGCATCAAACCCCCAACCGGTATGATGATGCTCGACGACTTTCTCGCGAAGGACATAGACGGTCTTCACATCGTCTGGCGACCTACTCGGCAGATCTCCCGGTTTCAAATACTCAACCTTCGGTCCGAGATCACGGACCGGGCGGGCAAAAGGCATGGTCATGGATATCGTCCTCTTGGTCCTTATGTCGGACCCGTTACTTTTTCAATCGCAAAGGTGACGCCAGGAAGATCCATCAAATAGACAGGCATCTGACGCCGAATTGATCGGTCACGCGGCATTAAGCCTGACAGCTATCTTCATGGAAACTTAAGAAGCAAGCGCCGAATCTTACTATTATTTATGACACTTGGCGCATTGGTCAACAGTTAAACGATAAATAGCTAAGAACACGACCTTAGTGTTATTTCCCACACGAAGAAAACAACACCAAGATCTGGACAACAATTTAAACAGCCAAAGAAATCACACCACGCTTTTGGAGGCGACTTCGTAGCTATTGCGCGACAGGTTAGGCATCGCGAGGATCCGCTCGATCGCGCTTTTCATCAGCGTCTGCCGATCATCATCATAGCGGCGCCAACGACCGAAAACGCCCAGAAGCCTTGCCGCAATCTGCGGGTTGAGCCGATCAAGCTCCATGATCTGCTCGGCGACAAAACGATACCCTTCGCCATCCTTTCGATGAAAACCGGTCGGGTTGCCCATGGCAAAAGCACCGATCAGCGAGCGCACGCGATTAGGATTGGTCATCTTGAAGGCTGGATGCGCCTTGAGGGCGAGTACATCATCCAGCGATTGCGGGCGTTGCGGGATCGCCTGCAGCATGAACCACTTATCGATCACTAGCGGTTCATCCGTCCAACGTTCGTAAAAGCTCTTCAGCACATCATCGCGCTTTGGGTGATCACTCTCAGCAAGGAGTGCTAGTGCCGCTAGAACGTCGGTCATGTTGTTGCCTTGCTCGAACTGAGCGAGACAGGCTGCCTGACCTTCCTCACTCCCAGCCGCCATCAGATAGGCAAGGCCTAGATTCTTGAGCGAGCGACGCGCCATGGACGAACCGTCGAAGCGATAGGGCTCGTTGGTCCCGAGATTTCGATAAAGTGAAAGCCAATGCGCCTCCAGGCTTCTGCCGAGTTCAACCCGAAGAAAGCGCCGGCTCCGGTGGATATGATCGACATCGATCGGGTCCATCTTCTGCGCAATATAGGATTCCGCCGGCAAGGTAAGGATCTGGGCGACAAAGGCCTGATCCAATGAACCATCTTCGAGGACCGTCTCGAAGGCCTGTACCAGGCCCTTGGCTTGCACCTCATCGGCAACGCCATCCAGGATCAGCCCAGATGCATAGGTTTGACCAGCATCCCAGCGGACAAAACTGTCGCTGTCATGGGCCATCAGAAAATTCAGTTTTTCTGGCTTAGCATCATCCTCAAGGATGACCGGCGCCGAGAAACCGCGCAGGAGCGACGGGACCGGTTGTTGATCCAGCCCAACGAAGGTGAACGTCGCTTCAACCTCGGTCAGCTCCAAAAGGCGGGTGGTGCCGCCTGGTTCGGCTTCCCCCTCCAACCGTAAGGGCAGATCCTGACCCTTCTCGTCGAGCAGGCCGACCGCCAGCGGAATATGCTGCGGTCCCTTATTCTCCTGCATCGGTGTGGGCGGCGTCGATTGGCGAACGATGAGGCTGTACGCGCCGGTTGCCTCGTCGAACCTGTCGCGGACTTCGAGCCTTGGCGTGCCGGCCTGGCTATACCAGCGGCGAAAGGCCGTGAGGTCCCGGCCTGATCCCGCTTCCATCGCGGTAACGAAATCCTCACAGGTGACCGCCTGACCGTCATGGCGCTCGACATAGACCTTCATTCCCTCTTGAAAAGCCTCTTCGCCAAGGAGCGTATGGATCATGCGCACCACCTCCGCGCCCTTCTCGTAGATGGTGGTGGTGTAGAAATTATTGATCTCGACATAGCTGTCGGGGCGGATCGGATGGGCGAGAGGCCCGCTGTCCTCAATGAACTGGTGGGCACGAAGGCCCTTCGCATCCTCGATCCGCTTAACGGCGCGGCTATGGGTATCGGCGGTGAACTCCTGGTCGCGAAAAACGGTCAAACCTTCCTTTAGGGAAAGCTGGAACCAGTCGCGGCAGGTGATGCGATTGCCGGTCCAATTGTGGAAATACTCATGGGCGATCACCCGCTCAATACCGTGGTAATCGGCATCAGTGGCCGTCTCGGGCTTGGCGAGAACGTATTTGGTGTTGAAGACGTTCAGGCCCTTATTCTCCATGGCCCCCATATTGAAGTCCGAGATCGCGGCGATCATGAACTGGTCGAGATCATATTCCAGCCCGAACCGCTCCTCATCCCAGCGCATCGAACTAATCAAAGCCGCCATCGCATGGTCGCATTTGTCGATCTGGGCGGGTTCGGTATAGATCTGCAGCGCCACCTTGCGGCCTGAGCGCGTGACGAACTCATCCTCGAGCACGGCAAGGTCACCTGCGACCAGCGCAAAGAGATAGGCGGGCTTCGGGAAGGGGTCTTCCCAAATAGCATAGTGGCGGCCATTCGGACGATCGCCCGAAGCCACCTTGTTGCCATTGGCAAGCAAGACCGGATAGGCCTCCTTGTCGGCTTCGATGCGGGTTCGATAGCGTGCCATGACATCAGGGCGATCGAGAAAATAGGTGATCTTGCGAAACCCTTCGGCCTCGCATTGCGTGCAAAAAATATGGTTGGAAACGTAGAGCCCCTCGAGGGCGGTATTCTTCTCCGGCTGAATACGCGTAATGATCTCAAGCGTGAAACGCTCCGGCACCTCATGAATGGTGAGGCGTTCGGCCTCCACGGTATAGTAAGGTTCCGGCAGGCGCTGCCCATTCATGCAAAGCGCCAAGAGCGTCATATCCTCGCCGTCAAGCACCAGCGGCGGCGCTGCATTGCCCGCTTCAGGGTTGCGCCGAATGGACAGTCTGGCCTCGACCTCGGTATTGGCCTCGCCTAGCTGAAAATCGAGAAAAACCGTATCGATCAGATAGTCGGGCGGCCGATAGTCTTTCAGATATTTGGTCGTTGGCTGATCCAGCGTTTCAGTTGCCGTCGCATCCGCCATGCTCAATCCCCAGGTCGCATTTTCCAATGTTCGTGCAATGTGGCGAAGTGTTCGAAACGCGGCAAGGTCCGGGCCATCAGAATGCTGCGACATTTCCGGTTAAGGCCGAACGAGAATGCCCTGGAATCATGGTTGGGCAGGGGAGAAGGCTGGTAACACTTCTTTAACGTCAAATATTCAAGCCAGCAGAAGGAGCAATATACCGAAGGCCACCAGGCCGATACCGATCATTTCCGTACGATTGCTGCGCTCGCCGAAAATGAAGTAGGAGGAGGCGAAGGCGAACACCAATTCAACCTGGCCGAGTGCCCGAACGTAAGCGGCATTCTGAATGGTCATCGCGGTGAACCAGCAGGCCGAGGCCAGCATCCCCGAGAGCCCGACCAGGCTCGAGACCCGCCATGATTTGAGCACCATGGTGATCTGGCCAGGTTCCCTGAGGCGCATATAGACTGCCATCAGGATCGTTTGAAAGAGCGTCACGCAGGCCAGTGTAAAGCCCGCCTGCATCAAGAAACCCTCTCCGCCCAGCGACAAAGAGGCTGCGCGATAAGAAACAGCGGACAGGCCAAACAGGGCGCCCGAAGCGATCCCGATGAAGGCCGATCTGTCCCTCAGTCCTTTGATCAACCCTGCGATCCCTTTTTCGGTACGGGCCGTCGAGATGGCGAAGACACCGATCAAGCTGATGACGATCGCGACCAGAGCGATTCCGTCCAGGGTATCGCCGAGAATGACCAGCCCGAAGATGGCGGTCTGGATAGTTTCGGTTTTCGAAAAGGTGGTGCCGACGGCGAAATTGCGCAGGGAAAACAGGGAGACCAGAAGTGCTGTCGCCAGGATTTGCCCAATCCCGCCAATCAACATGCTGATCAGGAACGTCGTGTTAGGGGTAGGAACCTCGAAGCCACCGAGCAACGAAAGCAGGAGTGCATAAAGAATGGCGAGCGGTGCAGCATAAGCGAAACGGGAGAAGGTAGCCCCGCTGGTGCTGAGTTGGCCTTTCAGATGTTTTTGCAGGGATGATCGGAGATTTTGTAAAAACGCCGCGGCGAGGCTGATTGGGATCCAGAGTTCCAAGGAACAAGGTCATACCGAAGGACGGTAGACGGGGACGACATAAGGCCCCTCCGGGATCACGGCGATGCGCCGGTCGCCGCTAGCCTCGACACTTGACGCGATCACGCTATGGATGCTGTCCGCATGCACAACACCGGTGAGTGCCCTGTCGGCGGCGTTCAGACCATCTGTATAGAGATGCACGGTGCCTGCCTTCATCGGCTTCAGCTGCATCTGGCTTTGCCATTCGTCGATCTCGGCGAAACGTTTTTGCGAAATGGCGTTGAAAAAACGATCCGGCCCCTGCTCGACCAGCCGTTTTTGCGAGGCTACGAACTCCTCAGATCCCATCCCCTCGGAGCAGGCCGATGCGATGATCAGGTCGCCGCCCGGTTCCAGAATATCAATCGGCCCCACCATGCCCTTCACGGTCTGGTAGTAGGTCTTGTCCAGGGGATAGCCGGCAGCGGTCGTCACGACGGTCTTGAACCTGGTCGACACCGGCACTTCGGCGAATTGCCGGACGTTGTCGATGGCTTCCAGATGGCTTTCGACGATCTCGCCGAAATTCACGAAGGAGAGACGACGCTCCTCATCGAGGACCGTGTTGAGCGCAAAAGCGCCGCCCAGCATCTTCACGATTTCCAGCTGCTCTTCGTGAAGCGGGTTGTTCTCCAAGATGCAATTGGCGGCGGCGGGGTTGGCCATGAAGCGAGCGCTATGAAATGTGGTGATGGTGTCTTGGTGGGCAACACCAGGGGCGATGACTTTTCGCCCGCCGGAATAGCCTGCCATGAAATGGGGCTCGACCAGCCCTGTCGCGATCTTGAGATCGGCCTCGACCAGACGGCGATCGAGCTTGACCGGAGTCTGGCGGATCGGCGTGACACCGAGATCGACATGGGCCGCATCATCGCGAGCGAAATGATTGGCGACGGTTACGGTCTGGAGGACCCAGGGATCGCCCACAAGCTCCGCCAATTCATCGCCCTCATTCGGACGATGAAGGCCAGTCGCCACGAGAACGGTGATCCCGTCAGCCGCCATGCCTGCTTCCATCAACGTCTCGATCATCGGCCGAAGAAAGAGGTGATTGGGTACAGGCCTGGTGATGTCACAGATCAGGATGCAGGCTGTTTTCCGACCTCGCGCGAGCTCGGCGAGCGGCGGTGCCGTTTTTGAGCCTGCAAGTGCCCCGCGCACCGCCAGGGTCGGTGACGGCAGGACCGGCATCGCGGGTTTTCGGATGACCTCGACCTCCATATCTTCTGGAAGATCGATCGTCAGCCCTTTCTTCCCATAGAGTAACGGGATCCGCATCGCTCCATCCTTCTCCATATTCTATCGAACCTCACCATGACATATCGAGACCTGGAGGGCCAACATAGAGGAGCGGCGCCGATCGATGGCGCGAAGGAGCTGGAAAGGGCGGAAGAAGGAGCCGATAGAACCTTCGAGGATCACCACCAGAAGGTGGGGAAAAGACGGGTCCCGCCGCATTGATCCGATAATCAACAAGCGGGAACACCGTCTTTTCATTGTCGAGAGACCAAACCCGATCAGCTCCTGGAAGCCAAGAACCGCCGTCATACCACTTTTTTGGTTGAGCACTACGATAGCAGTCTGCCATCGCTACGCGATCAATCTTGTCGATGATTTCGTTCGGGAGTGGAGGATAAAAAAGAAATGGCCGTCGATGTTGACGGCCCAGTACTCGAAGCTCTGATCTTAGTTCAGCGCTTCGCGTAGTTGCTTTCCGGCCTTGAACTTTGGAAGCTTCGAGGCTGGGATCTTGATAGGTTCGCCGGTCCGCGGATTACGGCCTTGCGTCGCACTTCGATTGGCAACGCTGTACGTTCCGAAACCAACGAGACGGACTTCGTCTGCGCGCTTGAGGGCATCGGTGATCCCCTCAAGGGTCGCATCGACGACCTTGCTGACATCAGTTTTCGACATGCCGCATTTCTCGGCAATCTCGGCAACCAGATCGTTCTTATTCACGGTATAACCCCTTTAGATTGAAGTAGGGTTCTGGAGAAATCTCCAGTAAGTCGGCCGTAAATTAAGTCTGGCTTAACCAAGCCGTCAACGCCTGGATGACTGGCAAAACTGCATTTTTCTCCTTTTTCGCAAAAAATCTGTGGATTCTTTCGCGTTGGGGGCTAGTTCGGCAATTGTCCCGATGTGGTTCCAGCCCCCTCGACACTGCTGCCAGCCACAGCATCCGACTCGACTTCACTCCATTCGACGGGTTCGGGGCGGCGTGTCAAAGCGTGGCGTAACACGTCATCGACTTCGTTCACGGGAATGATCTTCAGACCTTTCTTCACATTCTCAGGTATATCGGCCAGGTCCTTTTCATTCTCCTTAGGGATCAAGACCGTCTTGATACCGCCACGGAGTGCTGCGAGAAGCTTTTCCTTCAGCCCGCCGATCGGCAGGACCCGTCCTCGCAAGGTAATTTCACCCGTCATGGCAAGATTAGCCCTGACTGGGATCTTGGTCAGCACCGAGACGATCGAGGTAATCATCCCAACACCAGCCGACGGGCCATCCTTGGGGGTTGCACCTTCGGGAACATGAACATGGATGTCGAGCTTATCAAAGCGCGGCGGCAGAATGCCGAGTTCGACCGAACGTGAGCGCACGAAGCTCTTGGCTGCCTGCACCGATTCGGTCATCACATCGCCAAGCTTACCGGTGGTCGTCATCCGGCCTTTGCCAGGCATGCTAACGGCCTCGATCGACAACAGCTCACCGCCAACTTCAGTCCAGGCAAGACCAGTCGTGACACCGACGTAATCCTCGTCTTCAGCCTCGCCATAACGATATTTCTTGACGCCAGCATATTTGTCGAGATTGCGTTTGGTAACCCGGATCTTGGTCTTGTCCTCGACCAAAAGCTCACGCGCCGCCTTTCGGATGAGATTGGCTATCTCGCGCTCGAAGTTACGCACACCGGCTTCACGGGTGTAGTAGCGAACGACATCAAGGAGAGCATCGTCGGTGATCGACCACTCCTCAGGCTTAACGCCATGAGCTTCGAGCTGCTTTCTGATCAAATGCCGCTTCGCAATCTCCAACTTTTCGTCCTCGGTATAGCCGGGGATGCGAATCACCTCGAGGCGATCTAGCAGAGGCTGGGGCATTCGAAGCGTATTGGCCGTGCAGACGAACATCACATCGGAAAGGTCGTAGTCGACTTCCAGATAATGATCATTGAAGTTGGCGTTTTGCTCGGGATCAAGAACCTCGAGGAGTGCGGATGACGGGTCCCCTCGGAAATCGGCGCCCATCTTGTCCAGCTCATCAAGCATGAACAGGGGATTGGAAGTCTTGGCCTTCTTCATCGACTGAATAACCTTACCAGGCATCGAGCCGATATAGGTACGCCGGTGGCCGCGAATCTCCGCCTCATCGCGCACGCCACCCAGGCTGAAGCGCACGAAGTTCCGCCCTGTCGCCTTCGCAAGAGACTTGCCAAGCGATGTCTTGCCGACACCTGGAGGTCCAACCAAGCAAAGGATCGGACCGCGCATCTTGTCGACCCGCTGCTGCACCGCGAGATATTCGAGGATCCGCTCCTTGACCTTCTCCAGGCCGAAATGATCCTCATCGAGAATAGCCTCAGACCGTTTCAGATCCTTGGAGACCTTGGAACGCTTCTTCCAAGGCGTCGACAGCATCCAGTCCAGATAATTGCGGACAACAGTTGCCTCGGCCGACATCGGGCTCATGCTGCGTAATTTTTTAACTTCGGCCAGTGACTTCTCACGTGCTTCCTTTGAAAGCTTGGTCTTCTTAATCTTCTCTTCGAGCTCGGACACTTCGTCCTTGCCGTCCTCAAGCTCGCCAAGCTCTTTTTGGATCGCCTTCATCTGCTCGTTCAAATAGTATTCGCGCTGCGTCTTCTCCATCTGGCGCTTGACGCGCGAGCGGATACGCTTCTCGACCTGCAACACGGAAATCTCGCTTTCCATGAAGCCGTAGAGCCGCTCCAACCGATCGGCGAGCGAAGAAGTTTCCAACAGATCCTGCTTGTCGGAGATTTTCAACGACAGATGGGCAGCCACCGTGTCCGCAAGCTTACTCGGGTCCTCGATCTGGCTAAGGGAAACCAGTACCTCAGGCGGCACTTTCTTGTTGAGCTTCACATATTGCTCGAATTGCGAGACCACGGTCCTGCTCAACGCTTCAAGCTCGCGCGGGTCGCTGTCGACCTCGGGCAGCACCTCGGCTTCGGCTTGAAAAAACTTCGGATTTTCAAGGAATTCCCCGATTTCCGCACGGGCATTTCCTTCCACGAGCACCTTAACTGTGCCGTCAGGAAGCTTGAGCAGCTGCAACACACTGGAGACCGTGCCGACCCGATAGATATCGTCGGTACCTGGATCGTCCTGGCCAGCATTCTTTTGCGCCACCAACAAGATCTGTTTGTCGTCGCGCATCACCTCTTCAAGCGCGCGTATCGACTTTTCCCGGCCAACAAACAGCGGAACGATCATGTGGGGAAAGACAACGATGTCGCGAAGGGGGAGGACGGGGAACAACGATGTCTTGGGCTGGTCAATCATTATGTCTCACCAATATGGTGTGCGGCTCGAACCGCGGGATATCCAAAGTCTCGGTTTTCAGGCAACGCCCCTCGAAGGGAAGAGCCGATGCAGAAGCCTGATGAACCATGTCTTGAAGTGCAGATGGCTTTCAACGTTTCGGGTTTCAAGTTCTTGACAAAGACACTGCGCGATCCAGCGCTACGGTGCAAAAACGACCAATGCCGCAGACTGCTGGGATTTTTTCGTTTGCAGCGCCGGATGATGGCGTTTCAAAAAAAGATGCATGAGCTGACGTCGTTGATAAAGCGAAAAGAGACCTTACCAACCCTTTACGCAACGTAGCGTCATCATGATGCTGATTCGACATCGTCGGGTCGATCAGCATAGATCATCAGAGGCTTCCCGGTATTGCCGACGACCTCCTTGTTGATGACGACCTCTTCGACGCCATGCAGACCAGGCAGTTCGAACATGGTTTCGAGCA
>JBOEHJ010000071.1:0-203968 GCA_050633905.1 Geminicoccales bacterium | reverse complement strand
CAAGGCGTGGCGTCGCCATCCTCCTAGTCGAACAAAAACTCACCATCGCGCTGACCATTGCCAACCGCGTCTACGTCATGGGCCACGGCCAGATGGTCTTCGAAGGCACCCCCAATGACCTGCGCAACAACGACCAAGTCCGCCAAGACTGGCTCAAGGTCTAGTTCTGCCTGGACTTGGTTAACTCAAGGTTAAGGCCAAGCGTTCCAGTCCGAATTTATCTGTGTGCTCACGATGATTGACGCGAACCTAATTAGAACCTAACGGATTTGTTGGTGGCCGATCGCCACGTGCCAATCCAAAAGCCCTCATACCATCGGGCTTCTTGGCACGTTCATCAAAAACGGCAAAAACTAAATGAAGTGGCCACGCCACTAGTCACCGAAGAGGGTTTTGGGGGCGTCTGTGGCCATGCCACCATCGAGCGGAAGGATGCAGCCGGTGATATAGGCACCACCTCGCCCGCAGAGATACAGGGTGGCGCCGGCAATATCCTCGGGCGTGCCGAGGCGGCCTAGCGGGATGGTTTTAGCGATGTCGTCGGCGCGGTCATTATCGTCGAGCGCGAAGGCTGTCATGTTGCTTTTGAACGGACCTGGTGCAAAGGCGTTGGCGGTTATATGGCGGGGCGCGAATTCGGAGCCCATGATGCGTGTCAGATGGTGAACAGCCGACTTGGAGGCGGCATAAGAATAGGCACCAGCCCCGATCGGCGCAGTCCCCATCACTGAGCCGAGATTGATGATCCTAGCTGGATCCAGAGCGCTCGCTGCTTCATCGAGCATCGGCAGAAGGTCGCGAGTCAGTGTAAACAACCCGGCGACGTTCACATTCATCACCTTTTGCCAGGCCGTATGGGGAAATTCTTCCAGGGACTGACCCCAGGTCACACCGGCATTGTTGACCAGAATGTGGAGCTTGTCGGTTCGAGAGCGCACGTCACCGACAAGGGCGGCAATCGCTTCTTCGGAACCAACATCACCGGCAAACCCTTCTGCTCGCCCCGGCGCGTCCAATGTATTCAACTCGGCGGCTGTCGTCTTACAGATCTCGGCTTTGCGCGAGGCAATCAGCACATGGGCGCCTCCTTGAACAAGTGCTGTTGCTATCATACGGCCGATCCCGGTACCCCCACCCGTTACCAGCGCGGTCTTGCCGCCGACGCCAAAAATCTCGTCGAGATAACCCATCCCGTTCTCCCCCATCAACCACCCGATAGCCGCCCGTTCGCGCTTTGCCTTGCCCATCGCGCTTGACGATCTGCCGACAAGTATGCCCAGCTTGGATCAACAGACAAGTGAGGATCACAATCCGGATCAGATGGGCGCTAAGGAAAGGCAAAAACGAAGATGAGTGATGATCAGGCGTCTCTTACCCTTGACGCCTTTCGACAAAAGCTCGGCACCGATGTCGGCACATCGCCATGGATCACGGTGAGCCAACCGCTGATTGACGGCTTTGCGAGCCTGACCGACGATCACCAGTTCATTCATATCGATCCGGCGCGCGCGACGGCGGAGACACCGTTTGGTGGCACGATCGCCCATGGATTTTTGACCTTATCGCTCCTCAGCAAGATGGCCTATGACGCCCTGCCCCAGATCAAAAATACCACGATCGGCGTCAACTACGGGTTCGACAAAATACGCTTCCTCGCCCCGGTGCCGGCCGGCGCGCGGGTCCGCGGAAGATTCCATCTCATCACGATCGATGAGCGTCATCCGGGCGAGATCACCTCGACCTATCAGGTCACAATCGACATCGAGGGACAGGAGAAACCCGCCCTTTCCGCGATCTGGCTCACCCGCCTCTATCTCGACAACCAGTAAAAAGCATGGCGATATGCCGTTTGTCTTCAGTACGGCAAATTCGCTTGAACTGACCACGAATGCTACGAAAGGTCTGTGATGAGGAATTTGTTGCTGAGCCAATGCGATCCGGAAGTAGCTGGCTGGCAACCTCCGGCTTGATTTGTAAGAAACTAGGGAAAAGTCATGGCGCATGCGGCGGCAGCTTTGAATGTTGAGGTGGTCGAGACCTATCTATCGAGGCATCTCCCGAATTTCGAAGGCCCGATCTCCTATGAGAAAACGCCGATCGGGCAGTCCAATCCCACCTTCTTCCTGACCACGCCGAGCGGCAACTACGTCCTACGCCGAAAACCACCGGGCGAGCTCTTGAAGTCCGCCCATGCTATCGATCGCGAGTATCGAGTGATGACTGCGTTGCGGCATAGCGGCGTGCCCGTCCCGAAAACCTTCCACCTCTGCGAGGACGAAGGGATTATCGGGACGGCCTTTTTCGTTATGGAGCGGGTTGCAGGCCGCAATTTCCTGGATCCGCGCCTGCCGGAGATGAACAACAACGCGCGAAAGCTGATCTACGACGACATGAATCGTGTACTCGCTGCGTTGCACTTGGTCGATGTTGACGCCATCGGCCTCGCCGACTTCGGCCGGCCCGGCAATTACTTCGAACGTCAGATCAGCCGCTGGACCAAGCAATATCGGGCAAGCGAGCTGGAGCCGATCAAGGCGATGGACCAACTGATCGCCTGGCTCGAGACTAATATTCCTGATGATGACGGCAAGAGCGGCCTGGTTCATGGCGATTACCGGATCGACAACCTTCTGATCCACCCAGACCTGCCGAGGGTAGTCGCGGTGCTGGATTGGGAACTCTCAACGCTCGGCCATCCGCTCGCCGATCTCGGCTATCAATGCATGCAATGGCGAATGCCAGTCGGGGAGGATGGTCGTGGACTCGAAGGCGTCGACCGTACTGCAATCGGTCTACCGAGCGAACAAGCCTATGTAGAACGCTATGCCGAGCATATGGGCTGGACCGCGATCCCCGACATGACCTTCTACATGGCGTTCAGCTTCTTCCGCATGGCCGCCATCGTCCAAGGGGTGATGAAACGTGGCATCGACGGCAACGCCTCCAACCCCGAACATGCTATGCGCATGGGCCGCTTCGTCCCGGTCTACGCCAAACGCGCAATCGCCTTGCTCGATGAAGCGGGCTGATGCGCTTTCAAGGGAAACGCGTCCTCATTACCGGCGCCGCCGGCGGTTTCGGGCGGCTGGCCGCCGAACGCTTTGCTAGCGAAGGGGCAAGCCTGATCCTCGGCGACCTCGATGATGACGGCCTGAACGACGCCGCCACGATCCCCCTGATGAGCGGCGTTGAGGTGGTAACCCAGCACTGCGACGTTGCCGTTGAGGCAGATGCCAAGGCCCTGAGCGATCTCGCCGTCGAACAGCTCGGCGGATTGGATATCGCGATCAACAATGCCGGCATCGGTCACCGTCTCGCCCGCCTGCCCGAACTCACCTTCAATGAGTATCAACAAATCATGGCGGTCAACGCAGGCGGCGTCTTTCTCGGCATGAAGCACCAGCTGCCCATCATGGGTGCCGCCGGCACAGGGGTGATTCTTAACGTCGCGTCTGCGGCGGGACTGGTTGGCGCTGGCATGCTGTCCGCCTATGCCGCCTCCAAACATGCCGTCGTTGGGCTGACTCGTTCGGCCGCTGATGAATATGCCCGCTTCGGCGTCCGGGTAAACGCGCTTTGCCCGGCCTTCGCCGACACGCCATTATTCAACGACATAGCTGATACGATCAGCCCGGATCGCGAAGAAGCAAGAACCCGCATGACAACGCGCATGCCTATGCGCCGCATCGCGGCCCCCGCCGAAATCGTGCCCGCCATGCTCTGGCTCTGCGCCGACGAAAACAGTTTCATGACCGGCCAAGCCGTCGCCGTCGACGGCGGCCTGACCGCCATCTAGTGGTGTGGGTGGTGTGACCACATCATTTGGTTGTGGCCGCCTTTGAAGAAAGCACCTGGATATCAAAGGGTATGCGGTCTCTTGTCAGCGTAGCGCTGGGATTCGTTCGTTTTGAACATACTGGCAGCGCTATTGTAGACTCTTCCGACTCCAGCAGAAAATTCCTGACAAGCGATCACCAACAATTCTTTCATTGAGACATTCAACATTTTTAAAGACGGCCGTTGATGTCACACAGTTCGAGACCGCCGCAGCTAAGCTCGACCCCGCCGAGCTATCTTTGGCCTGGGCTTGGGCTTATGATTGAAGATGAACAACAAACGAACAATGGGAGAGCATCATGAGAGGTTCCATCAGGGGCGCGCTCGCAGGTATTGGCCTGATCTTCACCTTTTCCAATGCGTCCGGCGCTGCCGAAGTGACCATGAATCTGGGATGGGCGACGCCGTTGGAATCGAGCTACGGTGATCTGGCGACCAAGTTCGAGGAGCTTACCGAGAGCTACAGCAACGGCACGATCGATGTGAAACTTCGTTGCTGTGCGCAGATCGCCACCGAGGACGACGCTTTCAAGGCGCTGCAGCTCGGCACGGTGGATGCCTACTTCATTTCTCAGAACAATGTTTCACCCCACTGGCCGCTGATGGACGTGTTCGTGCTTCCCTATATCTTTCAAAACACGGATCATCTGGTGAAGGTCGCAGGCGGGCCGGTCGGCGATCGCATCCGTGAACAGATCCAGGCGGATACCAATGTTCACCTTTTGACGTTCGGTGGCCCAAGCTATCGTGACTTCTTCAATTCCAAACGCGCCATCAACAGTATCGACGACATGGACGGGCTCAAGATCCGCGTGCCCAAGAACGAGGTCATGCTGGCGACGTTCGAGGCGTTCGGCGCCGAGCCCGTGCCGCTTGCCTGGTCCGAAACGCCGACCGCCCTTCAGACCGGCACGATCGATGGCGGCGACAATGGTACATCGGTCATCCAGGAGATGAAATTCTTCGAGTTTGCCGAGCATCTGGTTATCCTCGACCATTTCGCCGGCTTCTCACCGGTGCTCGCGTCCGATCGGTTCATGAGCAAGCTTTCCGACGAGCAGCGAGACGCGGTCATGCGCGCGGCTGCCGAAGCCGGCGCCTACCACACCGANNTCGACCGATGGCGGCATGACCATGACCCGTCCCGACCGCGCCCCATTCATCGAAGCCGCCCAGAAGGTTCAGCAGGCCTTCGCCTCCGAGCGCGGCGACGACTTCACCGACCTCGTCAACGCCATCCAGGCAGCAGCCGAATAGGCCGGTCGGGATGCCCGACAGCGGTTAGTTGGAGAACGCGGACAAGCCTCTCCAGGCTTCGGGAATGAGCACCTCATGTCGTTGATGCGTTGGCTGGAGCGCCACTTGGAGGAAGCAGTCTGCTGCTTTTGCCTGTCGCTGGTCGCGGTCTGCGTCTTCCTTCAGGTAATCATGCGCTACGGCTTCAACACAGCCCTTCACTGGAGCGAAGAGGTTGCGGCCATGGGGATGGTCTGGGCGGTGTATATGGGCGCTGCCCTTTGTGTGCGCGAGCGTTTTCATATCCGCATTCTCGCCGGCGTCATGCTGTTCCCAAAGCCCATCGCCAAGGCGACCATCCTGTTTGCCGATGCGCTTTGGGCGGCCTTTTCGATTTTCATGCTGATCGTCAGCATCGACTATCTGGGCGTGCTCTGGAACTTCACCTCGCGTACGCCAGGATTAGGCATCGACGAATTCTACCCGCAGTCCATCCTGGTAATCGGCTATTCCCTGATCCTCTTGCGCCTGATCCAGATCTACATCATCTGGATCAGGGACGGTGCCCGTGGCATCCCGGGCATGCGGCCAGAACATGAGATCGAGCCGGGGCGACCCCAGTGAACGAGCTGGTTCTGCTCGGTATTGTTTTTACGGTCCTGACCATCATCGGCACGCCACTATTCGCCGCCGTTGGCCTGACCACGGCGCTCGCGCTGTTCCTGATCGACATTCCCTACACGCTCATGGCGCAGACCGGCTACACCAGCCTCACGCCGTTTCCATTACTTACCATCCCGCTGTTTGTGCTCGCTGGCCGGCTGATGGAGGTGGGTGGCATGGCGAACCGGCTGATCGCGATCGCGACTAAGCTGGTCGGCGCTTACCGAGGATCGCTCGGACTGGTGACCTGCTTTGCCTGTATGCTGTTCGCAGCCCTCTCTGGCTCCGGCCCCGCGACCACCGCCGCCATCGGTTCGGTGACGATCCCCGCCATGAAGCGCGAGGGTTATGATGTCCCCTTCGCCGCTGCGATCGCGGCTTCAGCAGGTGCGCTCGGCAGCCTGATCCCACCCTCAAACCTCATGATCATTTATGGCCTGGTCTCGGAAACCTCGATCCCGCGCCTGTTCCTCGCAGGCGTCATCCCCGGCATCATCGTCACCGGCCTGTTGATGCTCACGACCTTCATCATCGCCTGGCGTCGCAATTACGGCGGCGTGGGCGATCCCTTCACCTGGGCACCTTTTCTGGAGGCCGCATGGCAGGGCAAATGGGCGATCGGTGCGCCCGTGCTCATCCTTGGCGGCATCTATGGCGGCGCCTTCACACCGACCGAGGCCGCCTCAGTCGCGGTTTTTTATGCGCTCTTCATCGGGACCTTTGTGTACAGGGAACTGACGCCGAGAAAGATCATCGAGAGCCTCCGCTTCACCGCCTTGATGACCGGGCTTTTGATCCTGCTGACCCCTACCCTCGCCTTCGGTCAGCTCTCTGCCTTCTACGATGTGCCGGCAGCTGTCGAAGCTGCGATCACCGCCTACACTGACAATGTCTTTGTTGTCATGATCCTGATCGGCATTTTTTACATCATCATCGGCACCTTCATGGAATCGCTGGCGCAGATCATCCTCTTCACCTCTGTGTTCCTGCCGCTTGTGACCAATCTTGGCGTCGACCCGGTACTGTTCGGTGTGTTCACCGTGATCACCTGCGAGATCGGTTTTTTGACGCCACCTCTCGGCGGCAACCTCAATGTCGCTTCGCGTATTTCCGGCATCACCATCGAGCAGGTCTCGGTGGCAGTGCTTCCCTTCATCATCGCCTATTCGCTCGGTCTTCTAATCCTGATCTTCGCGCCCGAGACTTCCCTCTGGCTTCCCGATTTCTTCTATGGCGAGGCCAATTACTGAGAAAGGATACGCGCCATGCTGGATGTCATTATCAAAGGCGGCCAGGTGATCGACGGCACCGGGCAGGAGGCCTTCGCCGCCGATGTCGCCATCGATGACGGCCGGATCGTCGAGGTTGGGAAGATCGAAGGCGAGTCCGATGTCTGCCTGGACGCGGCGGGTCTTATGGTGGCTCCAGGTTTCATCGACCTGCACACCCATTCCGATTTCACGCTGGCCGCTAATGGCCGCGCCGAAAGCCAAGTTCACCAGGGCGTGACCACCGAAGTTGTCGGCCAATGCGGCGTCTCCTGTGCGCCCGCTCGAACCCATGCCGACATCGCGCTGATGGCACCCGGTTTCACCGAAGGCGCTGTCGACCTCGACTGGCTGTCCTTCGGCGACTACCTCGCCCATCTCGATCACACGCAGCTCGGCGTCAACGTCGCCGCCTTTGTCGGTCACGGCACGATCCATCGCGCCATCCTCGGCGACGCGCTTCGCCCGGCGGACGAGGATGAGATGGAACAGATGGCCGCACTGCTCGAAGACAGCATCGAGGGCGGCGCGTTTGGCTATTCCACCGGTCTTGAATACTGGCCAGGCAGTCTCGCGACCCCCGATCAGCTTGCCGATCTCGCCAAGATCGCAGCGAAACACGACATCCTCTACGCCACCCATGTTCGCAACCGCGATCTCTTCTACGACCTCGGCTTCGGCGAGGCGCTAGCCACCGCGCGGGCGGCCGGTGCCCGTCTGCAGATCTCCCACATCCAGCCGAAATTCGGCGCACCCGACTATGCGATGAGCCACGCCGTCGAGATGTGCGAACAGGCGAGCCGCCACGGCGTCGACGTCGCCTTCGACGTCATTCCCCATGACTGGTCGCATACACGGGTTAACGCGATCTTTCCGCAATGGGCACAGGAGGGCGGTGTCGAGGCGATCGCCACCAGACTAAAGGATCCTGCGATCCGTGAGAGAATAAAACGCAATCCAAGACCGATGTGGCGTCTGGTCAGCGCTGGGCAATGGGACAAGATCGTCCTGATGCATTCGGAGCAGAACGGCGATCTGGTCGGCATGACCTTCGAGGAGATCGGCAGGAAACGCGGTGTCGATCCCTATGACGCCGCTATGGATCTCCTTCTGGAGGAAGATGCAAACATGAATCACCTCATGTGGACATCGCAGTCCTTCTCCGATGCCGACATCAAGCTCGCTCTCTCACAACCGGAATGCGCGGTCATTTCGGACACGCTTGCGCTGGCGCCCTATGGCTGCCTGAAGCACCATATCGGCTCCTTGTCCGGCTATGGCTGGGCCGCACGCTTCCTCCAGCACTATGTCCGCGATCAAAACGTGCTCTCCCTCGAGGAGGGTATTCGCCGCCTGACCTCGCTCCCGGCGTCCCGCATCGGCGTCAACGATCGCGGCCGCATTGAAACAGGTGCGCATGCCGACATCACGGTCTTCGACGCCGAAGCCATCGAAAGCCATTGCGACGTCGAAGATCCGCGCCGTTATGCGACCGGCATCGCCCATGTCCTGGTCAATGGCGGCATCGCGTTTCAGAATGGCCGCCGAACCGACATCGACAGCGGCACTGTCCTTCGCCGCTAAAGCTCAAGAGCCCACCAAAAAGGAGAACAAACAATGCTTAGGAAATGCCTTCTTACTGGGATCGTCTCGCTGGTTGTGGCGGCTGGCGCTGAGGCGGCGGATCGCACATTGACCATCTCCGTCTACAGCTTTTCCCAGGACGAATTTCAAGAGCTGGTCTACACGCCGTTTGAGGCCATCTGCGACTGCGAGATCGTCGTGGAAACCGGCAACTCGGTCGAGCGGCTGGCCAAGATCGAGGCGAACAAGGATGCACCCGTGATCGATATGGCCGTGCTTTCCACCCATGATGCCTTGGGGGCCGCGCGACAGGGGCTGCTGCAGCCGATCGATGTGTCCGCTCTCAACAATTATAACAAACTCTACGACATCGCCAAGGATCCACTCGGCGACAATATGGGTGTGGGCTACACCTTCTATGCGACCTCCATCGTCTATCGCACCGACAAGGTCACGGTCGACAGCTGGGCCGATCTGCTGTCGCCGGAGCTTGCGGGCAACGTCGCCCTGCCCGACGTCACGACCAACCAGGGACCGCCGACGCTGCACATGCTCGGCAAGGCGATGGGCGAGACGGCGACGGACCTTTCTGCCCCCATTGCCAAGGTGGGCGAGCATGCCGATGACATCGTCACTTTCTACGTCCGTTCCTCGCAACTCGCCCAGCTGATGCAGCAGGAGGAAATCTGGGCAGCGCCGGTGGGACGTTTCGCCTGGGGCCGTTTCAAGGACAATGGCCTGCCGATGGCATGGGCGACTCCGGAGGAAGGTCAGACCGGCGGCATGAACGTCATGGTCATGACCGCCAACAATGGCAATGAAGACCTGGCGCTGCAGTTCATGGATTTCTGGCTTTCGACCGAGATCCAGACGGCGCTCGCCAATGGCCTGATCGACAGCCCGGCCAATGCCGAGGTGGAGGTGTCCGAGGAGGTTGCCGCCAACCTCACCTATGGCGCCGATACGGTGGCGGACCTGGATCTGCTGTCGCCGTCGACGATCCTGGACAACCGCGAAGCCTGGCTCGAGGCGTGGAATGCGACTGTCCTGAAATAGGGACCGCGAACGCGTCGTCCTGACATAAGCCATGTTCGAAAACCGGGCCGTCGGTCTTGCGCTCGCCCTGCCGGCAGCAGTCTTCGCCGCTGCACTCTTTCTGCTGCCGGTGGGGATCCTGCTGTCCGAGGCATTTCGCACCGATACTGGCTGGTCGGCCTGGGCCTATGTCGAGTTCTTCCAGAGTGCGCGCAACCAGACAGTCTTTTTTCGCACACTCAAGCTCGGCGTGCTGGTGGCCGCGGTCTCGGCGGTCATCGGCTATGCCGCAGCCTTTGCGATCGTCAGCCTGCCGCCCTCGTCGAGGGGACGCATGTTCGGCCTGGTGACGCTGCCGCTGATGATCTCGCCGGTGGCACGCACCTACGCCTGGCTGGTGATCCTCGGGCGCACCGGCTTCGTCAATCAGATCCTGGTCGATCTCGGCATCACCGAAACACCGCTTCGCATTCTCTTCAGCGAAACCGCAGTTTTCATCGGCCTCCTTCAGCTGTTCCTGCCGCTGATGATCGTCTCTCTGGTCTCCGCGATGGAAAACATGCCGAAAGACGTCGTCCCCGCCGCTCGCATTCTGGGGGCGAGTTGGTTCTCGGTTTTCTGGCGCGTGATCCTTCCGCTCACCCGCGAGGGCCTGGTGATTGGCGGCACGCTGGTCTTCACCGGCTCGATGACCGCCTATATCACGCCAGCGATCCTCGGCGGATCCAAGGTGCTGATGCTGGAAACGCTGCTCTATCAGCGCGTCACCGTCGCTAATGATTTCGTCTCGGCAAGTGTCATCGCGATGATCCTAATCGTCATGGCATTCTCGGCCAATCTCTTGTTGAAGCGCATCGCAACGGCGAGAAAAACAAGATGAACAGCCGCCTTTCCGCCTGGCTAATCCTCGGCCTGACGCTGACCTTCCTGATCGGCCCGTTCCTGATCATCATCGCGGCCGCCTTGTCCGCAGGCAACAATCTCGCCTTCCCACCCCAGGGCCTGTCACTCAAATGGTTCATCAAGGTGTTCGAGGTCGACAGTTTTCGCGCGAGCTTCAGCGTGTCGATGCTGCTCGCCATCTTCGGCACTTTTGCAGCCCTGATCCTGGGCGTGCCCGCCGCCTATGCGATGACCCGCTACAAAGTGCCCGGTGCCGAAACGGTGAAGATGATCGTCTCCTCGCCGATCATCGTGCCAGGCATCATCGTCGGCCTCGCTTTGCTGCGCTATCTCGTGATCCCCATAGGCGTCGGCATCGGAAGCGCCTTGTTTCTTGCGCACACGGCGCTGGTGCTGCCCTATGCCGTGCGCGTGGTGTCGGCGAGCATGGAAAATCTCAATGTCGACATGGAAGAGGCGGCCCTGCTTCTCGGCTGCAGCCGGTTCGGCGCCTTTTGGCGCATTGTTCTCCCGAATATTCGAGGCGGCATGCTCGCCGCCTTCATCCTCGGCTTCGTCACCAGCTTCAACCAGGTGCCCGTTTCCCTGTTCCTGTCGGGACCGGGCCTGCGCACGCTGCCGATCGACATGATCGCTTATATGGAAATCAACTACGATCCTTCGGTCGCAGCCCTCTCCGCGTTGCTCGCCTTCATGTCGATCGCCATCGTCTTCGCAGCCGAGCGCTTTATCGGGCTTTCCCGTTATGTATGACTATGTGTCGCTTGCCGATCTCACTCTTGCTTATGACAAGACCGTCGTTGTCGAGGCGCTCAACCTCGATATCGTGAAGGGAGAACTGATTGCGCTGCTTGGTCCCTCCGGCTGCGGCAAGACCACGACCATGCGCGCAATTGCCGGCCTGCTCACGCCAACATCCGGCCGGATCAGCATCGATGGTAAGGACGTCACGCGCGTCTCGCCCAGCAAGCGCGAAGTCGGCCTGGTGTTCCAGTCCTATGCGCTCTTTCCCCATCTCAGCGTTTTCGAGAATGTGGCGTTCGGCCTTCGTTTGCGGCGCGAGAAGGAACTGGAGGCGAAGGTGATGGCGGGCCTGGAGACCGTTGGCCTCACCGACTTTGCCAAACGCCAACCCACCGATCTGTCCGGCGGACAGCAACAGCGCGTGTCGCTTGCACGTTCCCTGGTTATGAAGCCGAAAGTGCTGTTGCTCGATGAGCCCTTGTCGAATCTGGACGCCCGTCTTCGCCTGGAGATGCGCACCGAATTGCAGCGCGTGCAAAAAGAAACCGGCGTCACCATGGTGTTCGTGACCCATGATCAGTCCGAGGCCCTTGCTCTCGCGGATCGCATCGTCCTGATGCGGGACGGGAAGATCGAGCAGCTGGGATCGCCCGAAGACATCTACAATCATCCCGTCTCCGGCTTCGCCGCCGACTTTATGGGATTTGAGACCATCCTGCCCGATGATCGAGGCGGTGGGCTGGCATGGCGGCCAGGTGCCGTCGTGCTCGGATCGGGATCGCATCAGGGTGAGATCCGTGGTGCCTCATTCGCTGGAGAACGCCGTGAATATGTGCTGACCAGCGAGCTCGGCGTGATCAAGGCCGATGTGCCGATCAGCGCAAAACCTTTTAAGATCGGTCAACAGATCGCCTTCGATCTCCCGAAAGACGCGGCCGTTCAACTGGAAAGACTGGATTGATCGCCATGGACCGCCGACGATGAATGAGCCACGCGACATCGACGACAGCGATCTCAGAGACCGGGCTGTCGCTGCGGCACGTGGCGATGCGCCCTTCGATCTCCTCATCGAAGGTGCAACCCTTGCCGACGTCGCCACCGGCGAGCTTCGCCCCGCCGACATCGGTATCTGCGGCCCATTGATCGCCTCGGTTCATGCATCCGGCAGCCGCGACGATGCGGCGGAACACGTCGACGCTACGGGCATGGTCGCGACCCCCGGGCTGATCGACAGCCATATGCATGTCGAAAGCTCGATGGTCACACCCGAGACCTATGCCGCCGCAGTGCTGCCGCGCGGCGTGACCACGATCGTTTGGGACCCCCATGAATTCGGCAATGTCGCGGGGCTGGCCGGGGTCGACTACGCGCTGGAGAGCGCCGAACGTGCTGATCTGTGCATCCTCCCGCTCGCGCCCTCTTGCGTGCCCTCGGCACCGGGCTATGAGACCACAGGCGCTCATTTCACACCATCGATCATCGCCCAGCTCCTGCAGCGGGATGGCATCGACGGTCTCGCCGAAGTCATGGACATGAAGGCGGTTACCACGCGCTCGCCACGCATGCGTGGCATCGTCGATGCAGGGCTGCGCTCGGGCAAGCTCGTCTGCGGCCATGCCCGCAGCCTTTCCGGCGCCGATCTACAGGCCTATGCCGCCGCCGGGATCGGCTCGGATCACGAGATCACGTCGGCCGACGACCTGATCGAGAAAATCCGCACCGGGCTGACCATCGAATTGCGCGGTTCCCACCCCTATCTCCTGGCCGATTTTGCAAGCGTGCTGCAATCCCTGCCGTACATACCCTCGACGGTGACCTTCTGCTCTGACGATGTCTTTCCCAATGATCTCCTCGAGACCGGCGGGGTCGACAATATGCTGCGCCAGATGATCGGCCATGGATTGGCCCCCATGCGCGGGCTTCAGGCGACAACCCTGAACGCCGCCATCCGCTTGAACCGGCGTGATATCGGTCTGATCGGTCCAGGAAAGCGGGCCGACATCGCCCTGTTCGACGATCTGACGTCGCTCAACGCTCAGCAAGTACTCAGAAACGGCCGGCCGCTTGAGGAGCAGACAAGACCGTCGGCATTCCCCGAGGCCTTTCTAAAGACCTGCGACCTCGTTCCACTGGTTCCGCAGGATTTCGCGATCGAGGCCAGAGGTCCCAAGGCTCGCGTCGCCACCATCAACAAGCCCCGGTTCACCCAATGGGGTGAGGTGCTTGCTGCTGTTATCGATGGCCATATCGATCCGCCGAAGGGCACCACGATGATCGCCGTCGTCAATCGCCACGCCGGCCGAGAGGCGAAACCTCGTCTTGGCCTGCTGCGAGGCTGGGGCGAATGGCGAGGGGCCTTTACGACCACCGTCAGCCATGATTGCCACAACCTGACGGTCTTCGGCGGTAACCCTGAGGACATGGCCAAGGCCGCGAATGCCGTGATCGGCGCGGGCGGCGGCATGGCGGTTGCTTCGGGGGGCCAGATCACGGCCTTGTTACCACTGCCAGTGGCCGGGTTGGTTTCAGCAGAGCCCTTGGACCAGGTGGCTGGTTCCTTCACGGCGGTGCGCGACGCCATGGCCGAGGTCGTCGACTGGCAACCGCCTTACCTTACTTTCAAAGCGTTGGTGGGGGCGACGCTTGCCTGCAATGCAGGACCACACCAGACCGATCTCGGCATCGCCGATGTGGAGGCAGGCATTTTGATGCCGTCCCCTATTTTGGAGGATGGGTTACACTGACAAGGCGCGCCTGGCGACCTCGGCCCAATACGCCACACCGGTCCCGATAGCCTCGTCGTTGAAGTCGTAGCCAGTGTTGTGATGCAGCGCACCGTCGACCGCCGGGCCATTGCCGAGCCAGACATAGGCGCCCATTGCTTCCTCCGCAAAAAACGCGAAGTCATCGCCGGCAGTCGATGGCGGGAATTCGGTCAGCACATCGGCGGAGACGGCCCGAGCCGCTTCCAGCGCCACGGCGGTCGCGCGTGCCTCATTCACCACCGGCGGGATTCGGCGGATGAACTCATAGGCCACCTCGACGCCCATCGCCATGGCGCTTCCCTTCGCCAGCCTGCCAATCTCGCTTTCCAGCTGGTCGCGCACACCGGGCGTATAGGCCCGCGCCGTGCCACCGATACGGGCACTGTCGGGGATGACGTTCAACGCCCTCTCGTCGCCGGCACCGAGCGAGCAGGCGCTGATCACTGCAGGCTGAAGCGGATCGACCACACGGCCCGTGATGCTCTGCAGGCCTGTGAGGAAAAACCCCGCCGCCGTGATCGGATCGCGCCCGAGATGCGGCTTGGCGCCATGGGTTCCGGTGCCGCGAAACGTCACCCACCAGCTATCGGATGACGCCAGTTGAGGTCCGGAAACGACGGCCATCTGATCGGTGGCGAGGCCGGGCATGTTGTGCAGCCCGAACACCATATCGCAGGGAAAGCGATCGAACAGGCCTTCTTCGACCATGCGCTTCGCCCCACCCCGCCCTTCCTCTGCAGGCTGAAAGATAAAGTGCACCGTGCCGGTAGGCGGATCGCTGGCCAGGGCTTCAGCCGCGCCCAGCAGCATCGTTGTATGCCCATCATGACCGCATGCATGCATCTTGCCAGGTGTTTGGCTTGCCCAATACGGCGTGCCGGTTTCCGGCATGGCGAGTGCATCCATATCGGCGCGCAGACCGACGGATCGATCGCCGCCGTTGCGCAAACTGCCGACAACGCCGGTTCCGGCCAGCCCTTCGGTGACATCCAGCCCCAACGTACGCAAATGCCTGGCAACGATGCCCGCCGTGCGGACCTCTTCGAAGCCGAGCTCGGGATGCTTGTGCAGATCACGGCGAAGCGCGATCAGCGGAGCGAGGTCGATGGACGTGGGGCTATTCATGCGGATAGTAGTAGTCGACAGCCCCAAGTGTTGAAAGGGAGTTGAAGCGATAGATCCGCATGAATTCTGGCAGGGGATTTGTCAGAGGAATCTGGCTTGAACGGACATCACCTCGTTCCTAGCTTCGGTCAATAACCAAATCACCGTTTCGCTATTTCAAGACATCGCCAGAGATCATCCAATTGGCAGTGATCATGTATGTCCGTTATCCGCTGTCGCTGCGCCATGACGAGGATCTGCTGCA
Source organism: Geminicoccales bacterium (assembly GCA_050633905.1). Lineage (GTDB taxonomy): Bacteria > Pseudomonadota > Alphaproteobacteria > Geminicoccales > Geminicoccaceae > JANQPX01. The sequence continues at coordinate 188,564 of JBOEHJ010000071.1, read as the reverse complement.
CGAGCGCGGCATTGATATTTGCCACAAGAGTGTCCGCCACTGGTGGAACCGGTTTGGTCCGTTCTTCGCGGCCAGAATCCGGAAACGAGAGATATAGCAGCGCATTTATTCTGTTTGGCGCTGGCATGTCGATGAGGTTTTCGTGAAAATTGCCGGCGATACACATTATCTCTGGCGGGCCATCGATCAGGAAGGTGAGGTCTTCGAAGCTTAGGTCACCAAGACAGACGAGACCAGTTTCATGACCGGCCAAGCCATCGCCGTCGACGGCGGCCTGACCGCCATCTAGTGGTGTGGGTGGTGTGACCACATCATTTGGTTGTGGCCGCCTTCGAAGAAGGCACCTGAATATCAAAGGGTATGCGGTCCCTTGTCAGCATAGCGCTGGGAATGGTTCGTTTTGGACATACCGGCAGCGCTATTTTAGACTTTTCTGAATCCAGCAGAAAATTCCTGACAAACGATCACCGACAATTCTATCATTGAGACATTCAATATTTTTAAAGACGGCCGTTATCGATGATCATTTAACAGGAGGATCGCGATGACTATATTTTCGATGCGCGACGATCGGGACAGGTATTCACATGTCTCCGCTGATCGACGAACGCTTTGCCTGCGATTCAGCTGGGCAGTTTTGACACTAACCACGGCATCAACATTTGGCGCAGCACCCAGTCACTCGGCAGATGTTATGCTGGACGAGGGCAAGGCGGAAGGCGATGGGATTGAACTGTTCTACGTCGGCAGCGGCGAAGGTAAACTTATCCTCTTTCTTCACGGCCACCCGGACAATTGGTTTCTCTACAAGCCCTACCTCCAGGAGTTTGGCAGGGATCATCTGGCCGTTGCGCCGAACTTGCGTGGTTATCCCCCATCAGATCAGCCCGAGACGATCGGCGACTACAAGATGCGGCATTTTCTGGAGGACATTCATCGTCTTCTCGACCATTTCGACCGGGAAAGCTGCATCCTGGTCGCCAATGATTGGGGCGCTCAATTCGCCTGGGTGTTTGCATCCGCCTATCCGGATCGCGTGGAACGACTGGTCGTCATGAACAGCGGACATCCCGCCCTGGTGCTCCGCGACTACCGGAGCAGCCCAGAGCAGATCGAAGCCTCGCAATATGAGCGCTTCGCCCATCTTGAGCCCATGCCATATTCTGCCATGATCGAAGCCGATCCTCTCAGAGTACCAGCATCGATCGAGAAGGCGGCCTCCATGCCCATCCCCGATCTCGGCCAGGAATACTTCCAGGATGTCGCGAGAGAACCGGTCACAACCTCACTCAAGATTACCGTGCCGACGCTGGTCATCTGGGGCATGCAGGATCCGGCACAGCTACCTGGCCTGCTGGATGGTCTTGAAGACTACGTCAGCGATCTCACCATCCTGCGTCTTGAAGATGCTGGCCACTACCCAATGCGGAGCCACCACGATGAGGTGATCGACGCGATCAGGCAGTTCATATCAAGCCCCCGACCACACTCCTCTAAAGACGGTCGTGATCCTTCAAAAAGACCCGTCCCTTGGCCGTCACCTTGACCATGGCCTGATCAGCCTCGCTGCTAAAGCGCGTGAGAAGGCCGTGGTCGACGGCGTCTTCCCAGATTTGCAGCCTGGGGCATGACGTGCGCCATGCATCCATCACGTCTTGATAGGACCTTGGCTGCTTGCCAACCCATTCGACCAGATCGAGTACCAGTGGTTCGTTGTCAAACCCCATGGGACCTCCTTACCAATCATCATCATCTCTCGATAAATGATCTTGCCAAAGCCATCGTCCCCATCGTCTCATAAAAGCTGATTTTCGCAAGACAAGGTTCAAGGATATACGGAGAAGCGACATGACGGATGGGGCGCAGGAGACCGTCGGGTTCATCGGCCTCGGCGTGATGGGTGAAGCCATGTGCCGAAACCTGGTAACAAAGAGTTTCAAAAAGATTCTGGCGTTCGATCTCAATGCCGATCCGCTCGCCCGGATCAAGGAGGATGGCGCTCATATCGCAATCTCCGCAGCCGAGCTTGGCGAAACGTCTGATGTCATCATCACCTGCTTACCCGGTGGTGCTGAGGTGCGGGACCTGGTGCTGGGCAAGGATAAATTGCTGGGTCACCTGGATGAAGGAAAAATCCTGATCGACATGTCGACCTCCGAGCCTTCTGTCATGCGCGAGATCGGTGCTGAAGCGGCAATGCGCGGCGTGGATTTCGCCGATGCGCCAATCGCGCGCACCCGCCAAGCCGCCATCGACGGCACGCTCGCTATCATGGTCGGGGCCGAAAAAAACCTATTTGAGAGGATTGAGCCGATCCTTAAGACTATGGGCAGCGAGATCGTTCATTGCGGCGGCATCGGTGCCGGCCAGGTGGTCAAGATCATGAACAACATGGTGCTGTTTCAAACAGTGCAGGCGCTCGCAGAAGCGCTTTCGATCGCCGAGCGTTCAGGCGTCGATGGCAAATTGTTGCTGGAGACATTGTCCAAGGGGTCAGCCGACAGTTTCGCCCTGCACAATCACGGCATGAAAAGCCTGCTGCCTGATCACTATCCCGAAAAAGCGTTCTCCGTGACCTACGCGATGAAGGACCTCTCCTACGCCTTGTCGATGGCGGAGGATGTTGGCGTGAACGCGAGCGGCGCCGCATCGGTCAAGAGAAACTTCGTCCAGGCAATCCAAGCCGGCGATGGTGATCGTTATTTCCCCGCTATCCGACGCTCATTGGCGAAGCCATAGTGGTATGCTACCGCAATCTGGACCTGACCGTTATCGAAAATCAGGCGAATTATTTGTTGATCGTCTTAACCGCATTCCCTTCGAATTTCCCGATCACATCCGTCACAAATCGCTCGGAATAGCCGGCAAACCCTGCTGCCGCATGCTGGTTGAAGATGCTGAAAAATCCGGTCGTGTCAGGCTCCCCCCTCACATGCACATCTGGCTGGAATTTGGGAAAGAGATCACCTTGCAACAACTCTGATAAGAAAATGATATACAAAACCAACGCCAGTACGCCGCCGACAGACGGCGCCAACAACAAATAAATTCTGGAATCCGCAAGAAGCGCCAGGTCCTCCATCGTGAGGTCCTTGAGTCTGCGTTGAATACCGACAAATCCACCGACAAGCCCACATAACATGACGATGGGAAACGTTACGCTGGAGGAAGTCAGGAAGTGTTCCACCAAAAAAACAATGATTAGACCGAAGGCAATCGCACTCACCAAAGCGACGAACAGCTGCCTACTGACGGTAATCAAAAGTGTCCTGGCGAGTTCAGGTTCCTTCATACCCGCATTCAGAATCGATTCCACCGGAACAGGAAGATAATGCGATAATCTGGATTTAAGTGCTTTTTTAATCCTCGTCTTCAGGTTTTGATCGAGCAGTGGTTTTATTTTTTGGCGTTGATTGCATGAGACCGCCTCCCCCTTTTTGTGCCACCCCCCTTGCCTAGTCAAACTTTACGCTGAACCCGCGGGATCGACAAATATCAAGGAAGCAAAGGACGTCGCGGCAAAGGACCGGTCCTGCCGGCCAGGCGCTTCGTCGGAACGTTGCGCCCTTGCGGCAGCGTTGCCCATCCCGCTCAACCCGTGCAAGATCGGGGACGATGACAGGCAACAAGGAAGACCGCTTGTTGATGAACTACCTTCGGGCGCATTGGTTCGGACGGCAGGCTTTGGCGTGGTCGTTCTGGATCAATTTTGCGCTGCTCTTTTCGGCCATCAACCTGATCGAACCCATCATCCGGCCGTCAACACCGGATCGTTCCTGGCTTTCGCTCGCGGTCGCGATCATTTATCTGATCATTGGCCATCTCATCATCTATCCTTGGCAGGTGATAGGCCTGCTCCGCGCCTGCAACCGGTATCTCAAAGGGAGCAGCGATACGGCCATCGTCACGGCAGCCCAAGGTGCCGTCGCGGTCAGTGCCATCGCCTGCCTGGTCACCATGTCGACCACGCTGCAAAGCATCTTTGCCCCGCCACAAAAGACCAGTGTCGAAAAAGCGATCATCGATGTCGCCGCACGCATCCCGGATTACGAGATCCATGTTCTCAGTGATCAATCACTCATCCGTATCAACGGCTTGTTCGATATCGGTCTGACACGCGACCTGAAGGCACTCCTGGATCGGGAAACAACGATCGAAGGGATCGTGCTAGATAGCGACGGTGGTCGCATTTATGAAGCGCGTGGTGTCGCCAAGCTGATCGACGAACATGCCCTATCGACCTACGTCTTCGATATCTGTCAATCAGCCTGCACCACCGCTTTCATCGCGGGCACAACCCGTCATCTAGGCGAACAGGGACGCCTCGGCTTCCATCAATACCGTATCTTAGCGATCCATCCTTTCATCGATCCCCATGCCGAGCAGGAAAAAGACCGTGCCTTTTATCGGTCCCGAGGAGTGAAGCCAGACCTGCTCAAGAAAATCTTCGCAGCGCCCCATGACAGCATGTGGTATCCGGAGATGAGCGAGCTACGAAACGGCAATGTGATCCATCGGATCATTCCCCACAAAACCCTTTAGCCGGGCCACCAGGTTCGCCGCTTCGAACGCTGCAACACTAAAGAGTGACGTCAGAGCCGTCTCGGTTCAGGCTTAGTGCTTTAGTCCCACTCGATCTGGCCGTTATGCAATCTGGCGATTCCATCAGTCCGGCTTGCAAGCTCAGGATTATGGGTTGCCACGAGCAAGGCGCTCCCTTCGCTTCGAATTGTTTGCGTCAGCGTATTAAAAACAACATCCGCTGTTTCCTCGTCGAGATTGCCCGTGGGTTCGTCCGCGAGCATCACAGCTGGGCCGTTAGCCATGGCGCGCGCGATCGCGACCCGCTGCTGCTCGCCACCACTGAGCCTCGCTGGGCGATGGCTGGCGCGCTCGGCAACACCGAGTGATGACAACAGATGATGAGCGCGTTCCGCTGCTTCCGCCCTTCCCTTGCCGGCTAGCATCTGGGGCAGCACGACATTTTCAAGGGCGTTGAATTCCGGCAAGAGATGATGGAACTGATAGACAAAACCAAGCTTTTCCCGGCGCATTTTGGTGCGTGCCCCATCGGAAAGTTTGGCGCAGCTCTCACCTGCCAGCACCACATCACCGCTATCAGGATGCTCTAGCAAGCCGGCGATCTGTAGAAGGGTCGACTTGCCCGAACCCGATGGCCCGACCAAAGCGCGAACCTCACCAACCGGCACGTCTAGATTGACACCACGCAAGACGTCGAGGGTCACTTCGCCCTGATGAAAGCGTCGGTTGACGTTGGCCAAGCGGAGCGCCAGAGCCGCCGGCACCGGGTTGATCTGGTCGGAAGAAGTCGAGGCACGATCATCCGGTTCGGCCAATGCCGCTTTGGTGGACATGGTTTCATTCCCGCGCATTGAGCCATCCAAAAGAGAATCATTCATAGCGGAGTGCTTCGACCGGATCGAGATTGGCAGCGCGCCAGGCTGGATAGAGCGTTGCCAAGAGCGACAGCACGAGGCCCATACCGACAACGCTCAAGACATCCGATGTTTCGATCCGCGTCGGCAGGTTGCTAAGAAAATAGACCTCGGCAGCAAATAACTCATTGCCGGTGACCGTCTCGATCCAACCTTGGATCGTTTCAATATTCTTGGCGAACAAGATACCTAGGATGAAGCCGAGCAGCGTGCCGGTCACGCCGATCGCAGCACCGCTCATAAAAAAGATGCGCATGATCGTGCCCCGGGTTGCACCCACCGTGCGCAAGATCGCGATATCGCGGCCCTTCTCCTTCACCAGCATGATCATCCCGGAAATGATGTTGAAGGCAGCGACCATGATGATCAGGCTGAGGATCAAAAAGAGCACATTACGCTCGACCTTGAGTGCATTGAAGAACTGGTTGTTCATCTGCTGCCAGTCGACGAGGCTGCCGACGCCAGCAACGAGCGGTTCGATCTCGGTGCGATAGCCAGCAACACTATCGGGGCTATCCACCATGATCTCGATCAGGCTCGCCTTGTCCTCGAGCAAAAAATAGATCTGCGCGTCCGCCATTGCCATCAGCACGAATGTATTGTCGTAGTCGAACATGCCAACTTCGAACAACGCGCCGATCTCATAAGCCTTCATGCGCGGCACGGTACCGAAGGCAGTCGCATTGCCTTGGGGCGAGATCAGTGTGACCTTGTCGCCGACGCCCACCCCCATGCGCAGCGCCATGCGGGTCCCGATGGCGATACGCTGGTCACTGATCGCCTCGATATCACCAGCGACGATGCTGCGTGGCAGGAGTTTTTGATTTTGCAGATCCGGTTGGCGTACGCCACGCACGACGGCACCCGAAGCAACGCCATTGGCTGTCGCCATCACCTGGCCTTCGATCATCGGCGTGACGCTCTCGATGTCGCCGAGGGCTCGGAGCCTTGCCGTCAGCTCATCGAATTCGTTGATACCCTGCGGCCCCGCGCGCACCACGAAATGGCCACCCACGCCTTGGAGCACGCCCATGATTTCGGCGCGATAACCGCTCATCACGGCGAGCACTACGATCAAGGTACCGACACCCAGCATGATCCCCATAAGGGAAAAGAGGGCGATCACCGAAATAAACCCCTCCTCCCGCCTCGGCCGAAGATACCGTCCAGCGACCCAGCGTTCGACCGATCCAAACATCAGCCGGCCATCCGCTGCAGCAAGGCATCAGGCGATAGCTCGGTCTTTTCGCCGGTCGCCCGATGTTTGAGCTCCACGACGTTATTCTTCACACCGCGTGGTCCGATGACCGCCTGCCAGGGTAGCCCGATCAAATCCATCGCGGCGAACTTAGCACCAGGTCGATCGTCGCGATCATCAATGAGAACGTCACGACCAGCACGCCGCAGCTTCGCCTCAAGATCTGCCACCACCCCATCGCAAGCCTCATCGCCTGGGCGAAGATTGATCAGCCCGAGATCATAGGGAGCGACCGCTTCCGGCCAGATGATGCCGGCGTCATCATGAAACGCTTCGATCAACGCGCCGACCAACCGTGACACGCCGATCCCGTAGCTGCCCATCTGCACGGCCACCTCGCCACCATCGGGGCCCATTACCTTAGCTCCCATTGTGTCCGAGTATTTGGTGCCGAAGAAAAAGATATGGCCAATCTCGATTCCGCGCCCGGAACGGAGGCGATCTCCCGCCACAGGACAATTCGCCGGATCATGCTGATCATCCGTCGCTGCGTAGAGCGACATCAGATGATCAATATCGAGATCGCCTGACAAGAAATCGATATCCTCGAACGCGGCATCGTAATAAGCGGCGCTCTCGCCGGTGTCAGCCAGGACCTGGAATTCATGGCTAAGATCGCCACCTATCGGCCCTGTCTCCGCCCGCATCGGGATCGCGGTCAGCCCCATGCGCTTAAAGGTCTTGAGATAGGCCAGGAACATCGTGTTGTAGGATTTGATCGCACCGTCGCGGTCAAGATCGAAGGAGTAGTTGTCCTTCATCAGGAACTCCCGTCCACGCATGACGCCGAAGCGTGGTCTGACCTCATCTCGAAACTTCCACTGGATCTGATAGAGGTTCTGCGGCAGATCCTTATAGCTCTTGATGCTGCGCCGAAAGATGTCGGTGATGACCTCTTCATGAGTGGGGCCGTAGAGCATCTGGCGGTCATGGCGGTCAGTGATGCGCAACATCTCTCGACCATAATCCTCATAACGACCACTCTCCTGCCAGATCTCGGCTGGCTGGATCGAAGGCATCAGGACTTCCTGGCAGCCGGCGGCGTCCATTTCCTCGCGCACGATCTGCTCGACCTTACGCAGCACCTTGAGGCCGAGCGGCAGCCAACTATAGATGCCGGCTGAGCTTTGCCGGATCATGGCAGCGCGCAGCATGAGCTGATGGGAAATAATCTGGGCCTCCGAAGGCGTTTCCTTCAGAAGAGGCAAGAAGCAACGTGATAAGCGCATATGATCTGGGCCCGGAATGGAGAGACGGCCAACAATGAACCTGGGAAAGCGGCGCTAATCTAGGAGCATCGGCCAGTTCTGACAATCGGCCCGTTCGTGCAAAGACGATCTGCCCACCATCTTTGTCATATCGTCTTGGGGTCGACGCAGGTTACTGACCTCACTCGACGACGAAATATAAAACTCTATGGTTGATAATCTGACCAAGCCTTGTGAAAGGCTAGATGGTTCTCATGGCGACTTGAAGCACCGGTCTATTCTCAGGCGGTCGACAGCGAAAAAAGACTTAGGCCGTTGTTTTGACGTTATTTTTTCTTATCGCGTTTCCCCAAAAAAGTAGCCGCGTCAGCGAACTGACGCGGCTAAGGTAGGGAGGAAACGCCTCAAGTCGGGTGTCACAGGGGAAACATCCCATGAACACCCCCTCAATATGGCGAGATATTTCCAAACTGGCAAGAGAAAAATAACGTTAAAACAAGTATTCGGTGAACTATTTTTACATCTACATTGAATATAATTTTTCCTTAAATTTTAATTATATTTCTTTTTCTTACAGTTAATTTCTACATAGAATGATATATTGGCGCAATCGTTAGTGTTTTTTGATCATTGTCGGTTTTTTTTACACATGACGTCAGAAAGAGTGTTTAATTATTTTACGTTTCGTCTCATACGAAACCGCTATGTCCACTCCGTCGACAGAGCTGACGACCTGATCTCGTCCTTCAGGGCTTGAAAGATGTTATCTTTTTATATTTTTCAGTTAGTTAAGTCGATTCTAATCAGCAACATGCCGCCTCGCCTTATCGGTGAAGAATTTTCAACCCAAACGATATTCAATGAATTGGATTAAAGTGGTGCTGACGTCACTATTTCGGTCTGATCTCGATCAACCCGGCATCAAGAAACCAAATGGCCAAAGCGGTCAGGCAAACTGCTATTAAGGTTGTGATCAAGAGTTTGATCAACATCCGAGGCTTTGCCGGCGCGCTACTCGCATGGCCGTGTTGAACTTCCTCGGACGGTGCCGCACCAAACGGCAACACCATGAACAGCACCAGCCACCAGATGATGACAAAGGTCAACGCCGTCGTGAAAATACTCATGATGCACCCCGGCGCCCAGCCACAACGTTATCGAGCAATGTCATGGCCTTATCCCCAAACAACCGTAAAAAGCGGTGTCTGCTGCATCAACCATAGGCCTCGTCATCACCCGATTGCGACCACTACAAGTCAACAAAATTCATTCCAAAGCATTCCAGGCGAGCTTTTAAGCCTGCTCCAGTTCCACGAGAGTGCCGCTGAAATCTTTAGGATGAAGAAACAGCACAGGCTTGCCATGAGCGCCGATCTTGGGTTCACCATCGCCCAGAACGCGAGCACCAGCCTCGACCAGACGATCCCTCGCCGCCATGATGTCCTCGACCTCATAACAAAGATGGTGAATGCCGCCAGCGCCATTCTTCTCCAGAAATCCCAGGATCGGCGAGTTATCACCAAGCGGGTAGAGCAGCTCGATCTTGGTATTGGGCAGCTCGATGAACACCGTGGTCACGCCATGGTCGATCTGGTCGACAGCCTCCGAGACCGTCGCCCCCAGTACGTCACGATATTGGATAACGGCCTGCTCCAAGTCAGGCACGGCGATCGCTACATGGTTCAGCCGACCGATCAAGAGGCAACTTCCTGACCGAGCAACCCCTCCAGGGCTCTTGGATCCAGCCTGGTGATCTGCACCTCAATGATCGGTCGCCTGTGACGGATCAAACTGAAGGAGCGGCGCGTCGCAGAGCGCACCGTATCGCGGATCCGGTCATCGTTCGTCGCATCCTGATCGTCCAGGTCCTCAATCGCCTCCTCAATATCGCCACGCACTTGATCAGCCAAACCGTTCTCGCGCTGCAGGTCCACCGCCCCAAATGCCGAAAGCTTGGGGGTTGCCAAGAGGCTACCGGCCTGATCGAGCACCACGCCAACCATGATCGTGCCATGGCTACTGAGGCGCCGTCGGGTGCGGTAGAGATCGTCGCCCGCCTGGATCAGCTCGTCATTTTCGAGAACCAGGCGTCCGGTCGGGACCTCATCAATGATGACAGCCTCACCAGGTGCTAAACGAACCATATCGCCATTCCTGACATCCACCGTTTCGGCCACGCCAAGTTGCCGTGCAAAAGCAGCGTGCTCATGGAGATGACGCGCTTCACCATGTACCGGCACCGCAATCTTGGGCTTGATCCAGCGATACATCTGTTCGATTTCATCCCGGCAGGGATGGCCAGTCACATGGACGAAGTGATCCTCTTCAGTGATCACCTCGATACCGTGGCCGACAAGGCTGTTATGCAGATTGTACAAAGTGCGCTCATTGCCCGGAATGATCTTGGAGGAGAAGATCACCGTATCGCCGGCTTCGAGCTTGACGCTGGGATGGTGACCATAAGCGATCCTGGCCATTGCTGCGCGCTGCTCACCCTGGCAACCGGTCGCGACCCAAAGAACCTCGTCCCGCGGCAGTTTCGCTGCGGTCTTCTCGTCAAGCAGCGGCGGCAGGTCCTTCATATAACCAAGCTCGCCCGCCACCTGGAGCATCCGTTTTATTGACCGGCCAACGGCGCAAACCTGCCGCCCGGCGGCAGCACCAACTTTGATTGCCGTCTCCAACCTCGCCACATTGGAGGCAAAGGTGGTGATCACGACCCGGTTGGGCAGCTTTGCGACCAGCTCCATCATGCTGTCGCGCACCGCCGCTTCCGAGCCTGAGGTCCCAGGCGTCAGCACATTGGTGCTATCGGCCACCATGGCGAGCACCCCGTCCTTGCCGAACGCCGTGAGGTCGTCGATGGCGGTGGCCTCGCCAAGCATGGGTGCAGGATCGAGCTTCCAATCGCCGGTATGCAGCACATTGCCGAGAGGCGTTCTGATCGCCACCGCATTGGCTTCCGGGATGGAGTGGGTCATGTGGATCAGGCTGCAATCAAACGGCCCCACGCTGAAGCGCTCGCCTGGCTCCTTCACATGTATCGGCACCTCACTTGCTCTTAGGTCGCTTTCATCGAGCTTGCGACGAAGCACGCCAGCGGTAAACGCCGTGCAATAAATGGGACAGCGCAGCCGGCGCCAAAGATGCGGCACCGCACCGAAATGATCCTCATGAGCATGGGTGAGCACCAGCCCTTTCAGGTCATCGGCCTGGGCCTCGATAAAGCCGGGCTCCGGCAGAACGATCTCAGCACCGGGCAGCGCCTCATCAGCAAAGCTGATACCGAGATCGACCATCATCCATTGCCCATCCAATCCGTAAAGATTGAGATTGAGCCCGATCTCTCCAGCGCCGCCAAGCGGCACAAACACTAACTCTTGATCCATCAACTCCCCGTTCTCATCGATTAGACTGCAACATTCGCCCGGCATAAAATAGGTCGACCAGCCCGGCCATGGTCAGATCTCGATCATAGTGCTCGATCCGATCGGTCGCATCGGCGAACAGGCCCCCAAGCCCGCCCGTGGCGACCACGGTCATCTCGGCACCGAATTCCGTTTGTATCCTCTGGACCATGCCCTCGATCATGCTGACATAGCCCCAATAGACCCCTGATTGCATCGCCGTCACGGTCGATCCGCCGATCACCCGCTCGGGACGCTCAACAGCCACCCGCGGTAGCTTGGCAGCCGCTCTGTTCAGCGCTTCGAGCGACAGGTTGATCCCGGCTGCAATAACCCCGCCGCAATATCTACCATCACCATCCACCACATCGAAAGTCGTTGCGGTGCCAAAATCGACAACAATCAACGGTCCACCGTAACGGCTATGGGCCGCAACCGCATTCACCAGCCGATCAGCGCCGACTTCCCTCGGATTATCGATCGCGATCTCGACGGTAACACCCAGATTGTCGCCGACGATTTGCGGCGTGCAATCGAAAACATGGGCGCACATCCCCTTCAATGCCGGCAAAGCTTGGGGAACGACCGAGGAAATGACAACGTCCTGGACCGTCCGGTGGTCTATACCACCCAACGTCATGAGCTGGGTAAGGGCCGCAGCATACTCATCGCCCGTGCGATCCCTGATCGTCGAAATCCGCCATTGGCCAAGGGGCTTCTTATCGCTGTAGATAGCGAAAACGGTATTGGTATTGCCGACATCGACGGCCAGCAGAAGATGATCGTTCACAACAGCTTATCGATCCGGAAAAACAACATCACCGGCGCTGATCTCACGTCGGCGGCCGTCGGCTTGCTCAATCACCAGGGCTCCTCCTTCACTGAGGTCGACGAAAACACCGTCGATCTCCTGCTGCTCCAGGCGGAGGCGGATCGGACCACCAAGCTTGTAGGCCCTGCTTCGCCATGCCTCTCTCACCACAGAAAACCCTTCGCTTTTCCAGCGGCCAAGCCAGACATCGAGCCTGGTGGTGTAGGCGTTCAGCAGTTCCATGGGAGAGATGGAGGGAAAACCAGCCCGATCAAGGCAAGTGGTGGGATAATCGGCGTTTGTCGGGCAGGATCGGATGTTCACCCCCGTTCCGATAATAATGAACGGCTCCCTTCCACCTGCATTCGCGGCATTCTCAAGCAATATGCCGGCAACCTTGGCTCCTTTGATCAAAAGATCGTTCGGCCATTTGAGGGCAAGGTCGAGATGATCAGGTCCAAGCTCGACCAAAGCCTCGCCAAGAGCCACAGCTGTTAGCAGCGACAGGCCAGCACTCGCTTGAGGCGGACAATCCAGCTTAAGGATGACCGAGGCATAAAGATTGCCCGCAGGCGATGTCCAATGCCGTCCCAGACGACCGCGCCCGCTGGTCTGGCGGTCCGCTAAAACGATCGTGCCTGACGGTGCGCCCTCCTCGGCCATCTGGTTGGCCTGATCATTGGTGCTGCCGAGACAAGCCACATGATGCAGCGTGAAACCCTTGGGTAGTCGCCCTCCCGATGCTAATGGCCTCGATGTCAGGCAGGATGCTGTCACGAGAATAAAGCGAGAGCCGCGCGCTCAGCATGTCCCAAAAGCAGGCTCGGGTTCAGGCAAAAAGCGAGATTGAAGACGGCTGCAATGCCAACCACAATCGAGAACTCACGCCCCATCGTGGTGTCCAAAGGCTCTACGAGGTCGTCGAAATACATCACCTTGACGATCCGAAGGTAGTAATAGGCCCCAACGACACTTGCCAGTACACCAATGATCGCGAGAGGTACGAGATCAGCATCCACAGCTGCCATGAAGACATAGAGCTTACCGAAAAAGCCGGCGAGCGGTGGAATGCCGGCGAGCGAAAACATGAAAACCGCAATAGACGCCGCCAGCAGGGGCTGTTGCCGCGCAAGGCCTCTCAGATCGTCGATCTGCTCCACCGGCGCACCGTTTCGCCGCATCACCAAGACGCAGGCGAAGGCACCCAGCGTCATCACCAGGTAGATCGCGAGGTAGACCAAGACGCTGTAAACGCCCTTTTCCGTTCCCGCAGCCAGACCGACCAGGGCAAAACCAATATGCCCGATACCGCTATAGGCCAACAGGCGCTTGATGTTGCTTTGGCCAATCGCGGCAAAGGCGCCGAGCAACATCGAAGCGATCGAGATGAAGACGATGATCTGCTGCCACTGGCTGACCCAGTCGCCAAAAGGCTGATAAAAGACCCGGATGGTCAACCCCATGGCCGCCACCTTAGGAGCTGCTGCGAGAAAGGCCGTGACCGGCGTCGGTGCCCCTTCATAGACATCAGGGGTCCACATATGAAAGGGAACGGCCGCGAGCTTGAAAGCGAGACCTGCTGCGACAAACACGAGGCCGATGACCACACCGGCGCTAATCGTCCCGTCCCCGATCGTTTCCGGCGACAGGGCTGCTGCAAGGCCAGGAAAGGACAGCGTTCCGGTAAAGCCATAGATCATCGAGCAACCGTAGAGCAGCAAGCCCGAGGCAAGTGCGCCTAGAACAAAATACTTAAGCCCGGCTTCACTCGCTCGAAGCTTGTCCCGGTGAAAGGCGGTCATCACGTAGAGCGGCAGGCTCTGCAGTTCCAGCGCCACATAGAGCGAAATCAGGCTATTCGCCGAGATCATCATCAGCATGCCAACGGTCGCGAACAATGCGAGCACGCTGTACTCGAACCGGTTGACCCCTTCGCGCTGGAGATAGCTCGGCGTCATAATCAGGCAGACTGCCGTGCCGATCAGCACAAGGCCTTTCAAGAAGGCGGCAAAACCATCGGTGATAAAGAGGCCATTAAAGGTAATCGCCTGCTCTTTGTCGCCGACCCAGATGATAAAAAACGCCACCACCAAAGCCATGACCGCAAGAGAGGACACGAAGCGATCGCTATCTTGCTCCTCATCACGGAACGCACCCACCATCAGCAAGGCTAAGGCAACGAGAACCAGGAAAATCTCGGTCATCGCGGGGGCGAGATCAAACATCGCGATATCCAACATATCAGCGCACCGCCAGTTCGGTTTGCGGCAAAACTGCCTGGTTCAGCAAATGATCAACAGAGGCCGCCATCGGGTCGAGAAACAAAGCGGGATAGATCCCCATCAGCAGTACCAGGATGATCAGTGGCGCAAAACAGGCAATCTCATGGGGTCGAAGGTCCTTGATCATCAACAGATGGTCTTTTGTGAGATCACCAAAGATGACCCGACGATAGAGCCAGAGCATATAGGCAGCGCCCAACACCATCCCGCTTGCCGCGAAAACCGCGACCCACTGGTTCACTTGAAACACGCCGATGAGTACCATGATCTCACCGACGAAACCGGACGTGCCGGGAAGCCCAACTGACGCCAACATGAACAGCATGAAAACCACCGCATATGCAGGCATCCGCTGGACCAGGCCGCCATAATAATCAATGTCACGGCTGTGCAGGCGATCATAGACGACGCCGACGCACATGAAGAGGGCGGCGGACACCAAGCCATGGCTCAACATCTGAATAATGCTACCTTGAATGCCGAGCGGATTGAGCGTGAAGATGCCAATCGTCACCATCCCCATATGGGCAACCGAGCTGTAGGCGATCAGCTTTTTCATATCGGTCTGCATCAGCGCGACCAGGGATGTATAGACCACGGCCACAATGGAGAGCGTGTAGATCAGCGGCGTAAAATAAGCGGTGGCCTCGGGCAACATCGGCAACGAAAATCGCAGGAATCCGTAGCCGCCAAGCTTTAAAAGCACCCCCGCAAGAACCACTGAGCCCGCGGTCGGCGCCTCGACATGGGCATCCGGCAGCCAGGTGTGGAAGGGCCACATCGGCACCTTGACGGCAAAGGACGCGAACATCGCAAGCCAGAGCCACTTCTGTAGTGCCGGATCGAAGGTTGCTGTCATCAAGGTCGGAATATCTGTCGTCCCTTCCTGGAGATACATCACCAGGATCGCGACCAAAAACAGAACCGAGCCTAAAAGGGTGTACAAGAAAAACTTGAAGGCCGAATAGACCCGGCGAGCGCCGCCCCAGATCCCGATGATCAAGAACATCGGGATCAGAATGCCTTCGAAGAACAGGTAGAACAGCACGAAATCCAGCGCGCAGAACACGCCGACCATGAAGGTTTCCATCACCAGGAAGGCGACCATGTATTCCTTCACGCGATGCTGCACCGACTCCCAGGAAACCCCGATGCAGACGAGCGTCGTAAGCGTCGATAAGAGGATCAGAAATAGAGAAATCCCATCAACGCCGACATGGTAGTTGATGTTGAGGCCCGCCAGCCATTCGACCCGTTCCACCAGCTGGAAGTCGGAGCGTGAGCTGTCGAAGTTACCCCAGATCATCAAAGACAAGAGGAAGGTTATCGCCGCCGTCCAGAGCGCCACCGCCTTGGCATTCTGATTGACGACCTCTTCCTCACCTCTGATCATCAAAATAAAGGCAGCGCCGGCAAGCGGCAGGAAAATCACCAATGAGAGCAGCGGCCAATCACTCATCATTCGCTCCCAAGTGGTATGACCACAGCGACATGGCACGACCAGTGGCGCAACCACCTCGTTGTATTTCCTTCGGGAAAACCCCATCGTCTCGGTGTTGAATGATCATATCTTCGCCGCTTGGGAAATCACATGAAGTGGCCATGCAACTAGAGCCTGAACAGATACCAAGTGACCAGGGCCGCGACCCCGATCAACATGGCAAACGCATAGTGGTAGACAAAGCCGGTCTGTAGGGCTGCTGCCCGTCGGGCGACATTGAGCGCCGTTGCGGCCACACCGTTCGGGCCGAACTGATCGATAATGCCGACATCGCCGATCTGCCAGAGGTGATGGCCAAGCCGTTTTGCTGGACGAACAAAGAGAAAGTCGTAGAGCTCGTCGATATACCATTTGTTCAAGAGGAACTGGTAAACACCCTGCGCGCGCTCTGCCAACCGGCCGGGAAGGTCTGGCTTTTGGAGATAGAACACGTAAGCGAGGCCAATTCCGATTACGCCAGCTATGATCGGCAAGATCTTGATGATGAACGGCACGTGATGAGCTTCTTCGATGATATTATGCTCACCAAGCATGACAATCGATCCGCCCCAGAATGCCCCATCCTCGCTCACCATCGGCAAGCCTAGAACACCGGCGAGCACCGCGCCGACTGCGAGCAGCATCAGCGGTATCGTCATCACATAAGGGCTCTCATGAACATGGCTCATCACTTCCTCGCTTGCTCTAGGCGTGCCGTGGAAGGTCATGAACAGGAGGCGCCAAGAATAAAAAGCCGTCATGACAGCAGCGGCCATGCCCAGCCAAAACGCGTAACCCGCGAATGGTCCATGGGAGGCCCAGGCCACCTCGAGGATAAGGTCCTTGGAAAAGAAGCCAGCAAAGAACGGCATGCCGGCGAGCGCCAGAGAGCCGATCCACATCATCACATAAGTGATCGGGATCTTTCTCCAGATGCCCCCCATATTGCGCATATCTTGCTCATCCGACATCGCATGGATCACGGACCCCGCGGACAGGAACAACAAGGCTTTGAAGAAGGCGTGAGTGTAGAGATGGAAGATGCCGACCGAATACGCGCCAAGGCCGCAGACGAAGAACATGTAGCCAAGCTGCGAGCAGGTCGAATAAGCAATCACACGTTTGATGTCATTCTGCACCAAACCAATGGTCGCTGCAAAAAACGCTGTACTTGCCCCAACGAACGTCACGAAACCGAGGGTCCAAGGCGCAAATTCAAACAAAGCTGAGCAGCGAGCCACGAGGAAAACGCCCGCCGTCACCATGGTAGCCGCATGGATCAACGCTGAAACCGGGGTTGGTCCCTCCATGGCATCGGGCAGCCAGGTGTGGAGCCCCAGCTGTGCAGACTTGCCCATCGCACCGATGAACAGGAGGAAGCAGATGACGGTGAGTGCATGGAGTTCACTGCCGAACAACAGAATTGAGTGATCGGCGAATTCGGCGACCCGTTCAAATACCACATCGAATTCGATCGAATCGAAGAGCAGGTAAACGCCGGCAATGCCGAGAGCGAAGCCGACATCACCGACCCGGTTGACCAGAAACGCTTTCATCGCCGCGGCGCAGGCCGATGGCTTGGTGTACCAAAAACCGATCAAAAGATACGAGACGAGGCCGACACCTTCCCAGCCGAAGAAAAGCTGTAAAAAATTATCGGCGGTGACCAACATCAGCATGAAGAAGGTGAACAACGAGAGATAAGCCATGAATCGTGGCACATGAGGGTCGTGGGACATATAGCCGATCGAATAAACATGGATCAGCGTCGACACCGTCGACACAACGAACATCATGATGCCGGAGAGTGGGTCGATCCGCAGCGTCCAGTCCACCTCAAAAGTGCCAGAGCGGATCCAGGTCAGGAGATCAACTTTGTACCCCTCGGTCCCGATCACCCCAAAAAGGACAACCCAGGCGCAAATCGCCGAAAGGACCATACCGAGGCAGGTAACGATCTGTGAGGCCCGATCACCGATGAAGCGGCCAAAGAAGCCTGCAATGATCGCGCCGAGAAGCGGGAAGAAAACGATGCCGGTTGCGAACATGGCTCAGCCCTTCATGAGGTTGATGTCGTCAACCTCGATGCTGCCTCGGTTACGGAAATAAACGACGAGGATGGCAAGGCCGATCGCCGCCTCCGCTGCCGCAACGGTCAGTATGAACATGGCGAAGACCTGGCCCGACAAATCCCCGAGATAGGCGGAGAAAGCGACAAAGTTCAGGTTGATCGCGAGCAGCATCAACTCGATCGACATCAAGATGATGATCACGTTCTTCCGGTTGAGAAAAATCCCGAAAATACCGAGGGTGAACAAAATCGCCGCGACGGTGAGGTAGTGGGAAAGAGGGACCGCCATTTCCATCAAGCACCGCTCCCCGGCTGGATTTTCTTAATTTCGATCGCGTCTGCGGCGGAGCGGTGGACCTGCTCGGCAATATCTTGGCGGCGCACGCCCGGTCGATGGCGCAGCGTCAAGGTGATCGCACCGATGATCGCCACCAGTAAGATCAGGCCGGCGATCTGGAACAGATAGAAATACTCGGTATAGAGCAGATCACCCAGGGCTTCGGTATTGCTGACCGCGAGTGGTGCCGGCTGCTCGAGATTGGCGGTGATCGGTGCCAGCACCCAACTGCCGACGACGAACATCAGCTCCACACAAAGGATGCCACCGATCAACAGACCGATCGGCAGATATTGGAGAAAGCCTTCGCGCATCCGGACAAAATTGATGTCCAGCATCATCACCACGAAAATGAACAACACTGCAACCGCGCCGACATAGACGACCACCAGCACCATCGCCAGGAATTCAGCACCTATTAGCACGAAAAGTCCGGCGGCATTGAAGAAGGCCAGGATCAGAAACAGCACAGAATGCACTGGGTTTCTGGCTGAAATGACCATCACGGCCGACGCTATCGCGACGAAGGAGAATAAATAAAAGACCAGCTGTTGAACGATCATCTCTTCCTCAGGGCACAAGCGTGCCAGGTACAGTATGAACGCATTTGTACATTGCGCGTTTGGGTTTAGCGATAAGGGGCATCGGCTGCAAGATTAGCGGCGATTTCCTTTTCCCAGCGATCACCATTCGCCAGCAGCTTTTCCTTGTTGTAGAAAAGTTCTGCGCGCGTTTCGGTCGCGAATTCAAAATTCGGTCCCTCGACGATCGCGTCCACCGGACAGCTTTCCTCGCACATGCCGCAATAGATGCACTTGACCATGTCGATATCGTAGCGCGTGGTCCGTCTCGAACCATCAGGCCTGGGCTCGCTTTCGATGGTGATCGCCTGGGCTGGGCAAATTGCCTCGCACAGCTTACAGGCGATGCAACGTTCTTCCCCCGAGGGATAGCGTCTTAGCACATGCTCGCCGCGGAAGCGGGGGCTGAGCGGACCTTTTTCGTTGGGATAGTTGAGCGTCACGTTCTTCTTGAACATATATTTGAATGTGAGCGCAAAACCAGAAACCAACTCTTTCCATAAAAGGGTGCGGGCGGCGCGATCGAGAAAAACCATCAGACGTCTTCACCCCTCATTTTGGCAGCATGTCGAAGGCGACGAGAAAACCCGAGGTCAGCACGACCCAGAGCAAGGACAGAGGCAAGAACACCTTCCAGCCAAGGCGCATCAGCTGATCATAGCGATAACGCGGCAATGTCGCGCGCGCCCAGATAAAGATGAACAGCACGAAGCAGATCTTCAAAATCAGCCAAACCGGGCCTGGGATCCAGGTGAGCGGCGCTATATCGATCGGCGGCAGCCAACCACCCAGAAACAGGATCGCGGCCATCGCGCTCATCAGGATCATGTTGGCATATTCGCCAAGGAAGAAGAGCGCAAAGCCCATGGACGAATATTCAACATTATAACCGGCAACCAACTCCGCTTCAGCCTCAGGCAGATCGAAGGGATGACGATTGGTCTCGGCCAAGATGGAGGCGATGAAGATCATGAACATCGGAAAATGGGGAATGAAGAACCACCAGGTTTCCTGAGCCATCACGATGTCGGAGAGGTTTAAAGATCCAACGCAGAGCAAGACATTGATGATGATCAGCCCGATCGCGATCTCGTAAGACACCATCTGAGCGGCAGAACGAAGGGCACCCAGGAATGCATAGCGCGAATTACTGGCCCAGCCGGCCATCAAAATGCCGTAAACCCCAAGGGATGAGATGGCAAAGAGATACAAAATGCCGACATTGATATCGGCAATCACCAGCCCCTCGCCGAAGGGAATCACTGCCCAGCCAATCATGGCCAACGTAAAGGTCACGATAGGTGCCAGGATGAAGACTACCTTGTTAGCACCGGTCGGAATAATGGTCTCTTTAACCAGTAGCTTGACCGCATCAGCAATCGGCTGAAGAAGCCCCATCGGGCCGACCACCATCGGTCCCTGACGAAGCTGCATGGAGGCGATCACTTTGCGCTCAGCTAGCGTTAAATAGGCAACCGCCAACATCAGCGGCACCATGATCACGAGGATCTGCATGACGATCCAGATCGTCGGCCAGAGATAGCTTGTCCAGAACTCAGCCATGGGTGCCTGTCGCCTCCTCGCTAGGTGCGTGCAGGGCGCTGCATTCGGCCATGACCGGCGATGCCCGGCTTATGGGGTCGCTTCGATAGAAGTCTTCGATTGGCGAGGTGAAGGCCGAGGCTAGGAGCTTGCCGGCCCGTCCAATGCTCTGCCAGTCAGCTGGTTGAATGACGTCAGGTTCAGCAAGTTGCGGTGCGATCTCCGCCATCCGTGCGCGCACCTGGCCTAGCGTATTCAACGGCAGCGTATGGCCGACCGCTTCGGAGAGTGCGCGAAGAATCTTCCAATCCTCCTTGGCCTCGCCTGGAGGAAACACCGCGAGCTTGGCGCGCTGCGGCCGGCCTTCGGTATTCACATAAGTCGCGTTCTTCTCGGTATAGGCCGCAGCGGGAAGGATGACATCGGCCCTTGGTGCCGCAGCATCGCCGTGATGCCCCTGATAGATGACGAAGGCATCACCAAGCGATCCAACATCAATGTCGTCGGCGCCCAACAGATACAGAACCTCGATCTCGCCTTTTTCAGCGGCCTTGACCATGGCCGACACATCCTTACCGCCCTTACCCGGCACGAGGCCAAGATCGAGCGCGCCGACGCGGCTGGCTGCGGTATGCAACACATTGAACCCATTCCAAGGCGGCAAGGCCGCATCATCACCCTTGCCGTCTTGCACAAAGCCGTAGCGATCCACGATCTCGCGCGCCATTGCGAGAACGGCATTGCCGTCGGACCTGTTCAACGCCCCTTGACCCAAGATCAGCATCGGACGCTTAGCCTGCTCCAATGCCTTTGCGATCTCATGGCTGCCATCGGCGATCTCAGCCAGGGTCTGTGCCCCTGCCCCAAGCTCCGTGACGGGATAGGTCAGATCGGTAGGCTGTCCAACACGGGCCACCGTAAACCCGCCCATAAGCTGCCGCTTTCTAAGCCTTGCATTGACAAGTGATGCCTCGAACCGCGGGTTCGTACCGATAAGCAGGCAGAAATCAGCCTCTTCGATACCAGCGATCGTGGTATTGAACAGATAGCTGCAACGGGGCTCATCGCTGAGCTTGGAACCGTCCTGACGTGCATCGATATGGGGCGAACCGAGCGCTGCCATCAAGTCCTTTAGAACGACCATCGCCTCGCAATCGGCAAGATCACCGATGATGGCACCGATCTTATCGCCATCAAGTCCTTTGACCTTGCTCGCGATCGCCTCGAACGCTGTCCGCCAATCAGTGGGCTGCAACTTGCCATCTTGCTTCACCATCGGCACATCTAGACGGCGCTTTTTCAGACCATCACAAGCAAAGCGGCTCTTATCGGAGATCCATTCCTCGTTGATCTCCTCATTCAGCCTTGGCACGATGCGCATGACTTCAGTGCCGCGCGCATCAATCCGGATATTGCTACCAACGGCATCGAGGACATCGACCGATTCGGTTTTCTTCAGCTCCCAGGCACGCGCGCGATATTCGTAAGGCTTGGAATTAAGGGCACCCACCGGGCAAATGTCGATCATGTTTCCGGAAAGCTCCGAGCTCACCGCCTTCTCGACCCAGGTGCCAACTTCCATATGCTCGCCGCGACCTGTGGCCCCCATCTCCTCAACACCAGCCACCTCATTGGCAAACCGGATGCAGCGGGTGCAGTGAATACAGCGGGTCATATGGGTCGCGATGAGCGGTCCAAGTTCCTTGTCCTTGACCGCACGCTTGTTCTCCTGGAAGCGCGAATGATCGGGACCGTAGAACAATGTCAGATCCTGAAGATCACACTCACCGCCCTGATCGCAGATCGGGCAGTCCAGAGGGTGGTTGATCAGCAGCATCTCAAGCACGCCTTTGCGCGCCTTGTGGACCATCTCGGAGCCGGTCTTGATCACCATGCCTTCACCCGCCGGCATCGCGCAGGACGCGATCGGCTTTGGCGATTTTTCCATTTCCACCAGGCACATACGGCAATTGCCGGCGATCTCAAGCCTTGGGTGAAAACAGAAAACCGGGATCTCCTGGCCAGCAGCCTCACAAGCCTGCAGCACGGTCGATCCCTTGGGAACCTCGACCTCGTTGCCATCGACGGTGAGTTTGATCATGTCAGTCATGGTCAGGCAGCCCTCCCCGCCGTCTGGCCGGCGGCTTGCAGCCGACGCTCTAGTTCAGGGCGAAAATGCCGAAGTAATCCTTGGACAGGCCAAGCTGCAGCATCGCCGAGCGCGCAGATGGTGTGACCTTCGATTTCTTTTGTGACTTCCTGGAGAAGATCGAGCTCTTTGACCTCGCCCTCGCCTTTGCCAAGCCTGGTGAGCATCCGATAAAGCCAGCCCGTGCCTTCCCGGCAGGGCGTGCACTGGCCGCAGCTCTCATGCATATAGAATTTCGACAAGCGCGCGATCGCCTTCACAATATCGGTGGACTTGTCCATCACGATGACGCCGGCAGTACCAAGACCGCTTTGCACTTCGCGAAGTGCATCGAAGTCCATTAGCACATCATCACAGATGTCTTTCGGGAGAACCGGCACGGAAGAGCCGCCAGGGATAACCCCCAAAAGATTATCCCAGCCACCACGCACGCCGCCAGCATGCTTTTCGATCAGCTCCTTCAAGGGAATGCCCATCGCATCCTCGACTGTGCAGGGCTGGTTCACATGACCGGAGATGCAATAGATCTTCGTACCTTCGTTCTTGGGACGACCGAAACTCGCAAACCAGGCACCGCCGCGGCGAAGAATGGTGGGCGTGACCGCGATCGTCTCGACATTGTTGACCGTGGTGGGTCGCCCATAAAGACCGCAGGCCGCTGGGAAAGGCGGCTTCATCCTAGGTTGGCCTTTCTTGCCTTCCAGGCTTTCGAGGAGTGCTGTCTCCTCACCGCAGATATAGGCACCAGCGCCCCGATGCAGGTACAGCTCGTAATCATAGCCGGAACCACAAGCATTCTTGCCGAGAAAGCCAGCCTCATAAGCTTCATCGATGGCGGCCTGCAAGCATTCCGCTTCATAGATGAACTCGCCCCGGATGTAGATGTAGCCAGCCGTGCAACCCATGGCCACGCCAGCGATCAGGCAACCCTCGATCAGCTTGTGAGGATCATTGCGCATGATCTCCCGGTCCTTACAGGTACCAGGCTCGCTTTCATCGGCATTGACCACGAGATAAACCGGCCCGCCGTCGCTCTCTTTCGGCATGAACGACCATTTGAGACCGGTCGGAAAACCAGCACCGCCGCGCCCCCGCAGGCCAGAAGCCTTGATCTCGTCCACGAGGGCTTCACGACCCCGTAGAATAAGGTCCTTGGTGCCGTCCCAGTCACCGCGCTTTTGCGCCGCCTTCAATCCAAAGGGCTGATCGCCATAAAGGTTGGTGAAGATCCGATCCTTGTCACTGAGCATCAGTCGTCTCCCCCTTCTTTCGTCATTGAGGTCAACGTCGTCCGCCCTTCGATCGGCATGGACCCCTGACGGGCGCGTGCCGAGCCGGGCTTCGGTTTCTTACCGGCCTTCAGGTCTTGCAGGATCGCTTTTGTCTTTTCGTAGTCGAGATCTTCATGAAAATCGTCGTCGACCCAGAGGATAGGCGCATTGGCACAAGCGCCTAGACATTCGAATTCGCGCAGGAAGAACTTGCCGTCTTCGGTCGATTGTCCGATGCCGATGCCAAGCTCGTCCTTGCAGGCCTTGACCACGTCATCGGAGCCGCAAAGCCAGCACGGTGTTGTCGTGCAAACACGAACCTGAATACGGCCCACGGCATCCGTGTTGTACATATCGTAGAAAGAAGCGACCTCGTAGACCCGGATATAAGGCATCTCCAGGTAGTCGGCGATGTAGTTCATCACATCAGTCGGGAGCCAGCCTTCAGCTTGCTTTTGCGCCAGGGCCAGTAGCGGCAAGACAGCACTTTGCTGACGGCCGTCTGGGTAGCGGGCAACGATCTTCTTCGCCTCCGCTTCATTATCTTTAGTAAACGCGAAGCCGTCGCTTCTCATCGGTCGATCTCTCCGAAGACGATGTCCATGGCCCCGATAATTGCCGGGATGTCCGCGAGCATATGGCCCTTGGATACCGGGTCGAGGGCGGCGAGATGGGCAAAGCCCGGCGCTCTGATCTTGCAGCGATAGGGCCGGTTGGTGCCATCGGAAACGAGGTAGACGCCGAACTCGCCCTTAGGCGCTTCCACCGCGGCGTAAACTTCACCTTCGGGCACGTGAAAACCCTCGGTGTAGAGCTTAAAGTGATGGATAAGCGCTTCCATCGAGCGCTTGAGCTCGCCGCGTTTGGGCGGGGTGATTTTTTGATCTTGCAGCTTGATCGGTCCCTCGGGCATCTCGCGCAGGCATTGTTTGATGATCTTCAGGCTCTCGCGCATCTCGGCCATGCGGATCAGATAGCGATCAAAACAATCGCCGTTCTTGCCCACGGGGATGTCGAAATCCATTTTTTCGTACACTTCGTAAGGCTGGCTCTTCCTGAGATCCCAGGCGAGGCCGCTTGCCCGGATCATCGGGCCGGTGAAGCCGAGATCAAGGGCTTCTTCTGCACTTACCACACCGATATCCACCGTCCGCTGGCGCAGAATGCGGTTGTCATTCAACAAGCGCTCGATGTCGTCCATGACCTTGGGATAGGTCTCACACCAGGCTGCGATATCCTCGGCCAGGCCTTCCGGCATGTCGCGCGCGACACCGCCTGGGCGGAAATAATTGGCGTGCATCCGGGCACCCGAGACACGCTCGTAGAATTCCATCAGCTTTTCCCGCTCCTCGAACCCCCAAAGGAGCGGGGTCATGGCGCCGATATCGAGCGCCATGGTGGTGATGTTCAAGATGTGGTTCATGATGCGGGTGAGCTCGGAAAACAGCACCCGGATATATTGCGCCCGCTCAGGGACCTCGATGCCGAGAAGCTGCTCGATCGCGAGCACGTAAGCATGCTCCTGACACATCATCGAGACGTAATCGAGCCGGTCGAAATAGCCCACACTATGAACATAGGGGCGGTATTCGATCAGCTTTTCGGTGCCGCGATGCAATAGACCGATATGGGGATCGGCGCGCTCGACAACTTCACCGTCAAGTTCCAGCACCAGACGTAGGACGCCATGGGCCGCCGGATGCTGCGGTCCG
This sequence comes from Geminicoccales bacterium, assembly GCA_050633905.1. Taxonomy (GTDB): domain Bacteria; phylum Pseudomonadota; class Alphaproteobacteria; order Geminicoccales; family Geminicoccaceae; genus JANQPX01. Next base: position 162,999 of record JBOEHJ010000071.1, on the reverse strand, counting down.
AAGTTGATCGTGTAGCTTTGAATGTCGACTTCTGGCATAGCGGTCCGCTTAAAATCAGTCCTAACAGGGTTCAGGGCAGCGAGGCTTGATCGGAATTCGAAAGGTCAAGTCTTAGGTTCAGGTGCCTTTTCATCGCCAGGCAGCAGATCGCCTCCTTCCCAGGGGCTGAGAAAGTCGAAACTTCGCCAATCCTGGCGCAAGGCAACCGGCTCATAGACCACGCGCTTTTGCTCATCGTCGTAGCGCACCTCGACATAGCCAGTCTGGGGAAAGTCTTTCCGAAGAGGATGACCGTCAAAACCATAATCGGTGAGGATGCGCCTTAGATCGGGATGATCGGCAAAGTAGATGCCATAGAGATCCCAGGCTTCACGCTCGAACCATAGAGCAGAACCGAAGACGCCGACGACCGAGGGAACCGGCGTCGCTTCATCGGTCATGACCTTCACCCGAACGCGCTGGTTATGGCGGACCGAAAGCAAATGATAGACGACATCAAAGCGCTGCTCGCGCTCGGGGTAGTCGACGCCGCAAACATCCACCAGCATCTTGAAAAGACAATTGGTGTGATCGCGCAGAAGGGTCAGCACCTTGATGATAGAAGAAGCCTTGGTGACAAGGGTCAGTTCACCGCGCGCGATACTCGCCTCGATCGTCGTGTCACCGAGTTCGCCAAGAATTTCGTCGCTAAGCTCGCGCAGGCTTTCTTCGCGCTCAGCAAGGGTGGCTACTGCCATGATGTCATCCGCCCCTTCGAAGGTGGATCAACGGGTTCATCGATCCAATGTCCCGGCGCGTTGGATTTTTCGCTGCAGCAACATGATGCCGTAGACCAACGCTTCTGCAGTCGGCGGACAGCCGGGCACGTAGATGTCAACTGGCACGATGCGATCACAGCCGCGGACAACCGAATAGGAATAATGATAGTAACCGCCGCCATTGGCGCAGGACCCCATGGAGATCACATAGCGGGGCTCGGCCATCTGGTCGTAAACTTTACGAAGAGCAGGCGCCATCTTGTTACAAAGGGTGCCCGCGACGATCATTACATCCGACTGCCGAGGACTTGGACGAAACACAAGGCCGAGGCGATCAAGATCATAACGACTGGCTGCCGCATGCATCATCTCGACAGCACAGCAGGCAAGACCGAAGGTCATCGGCCACATGGAGCCAGACCTTGCCCAGCCCACCAGACGCTCAGCCGAGGTCACGAAGAACCCCTTATCCTCCAGCCCCTGATTGACCCGCTCAAACAGACGAGCGTCGTCTCCGTGACGAGCGTTGTCCCCAACGGGTTCAGCTTTAGTCAAGGGACCGCCCCCGGCGGTTACTCCCATTCGAGGGCTCCTTTTTTCCATTCATAGATGAAGCCGATGGTCAGCACGCCGAGGAAGATCATCATCGACCAAAACCCAAACACACCGATATTGCCGAGCGATACGGCCCAGGGGAAAAGAAAGGCGACTTCCAGATCGAAGATGATGAATAGGATGGCGACGAGATAGAAGCGAACATCGAACCGGCCGCGCGAATCCTCGAACGGTTCGAACCCACATTCATAGGCTGACAGCTTCTCGGTATCGGGACGCTGCCGAGCGATGATGAAAGACGCCAACATAATCAACCCAGCCAGGCCGAGGGCAATGGCGAGGAAGATCAAAATTGGCAGATAATTGAGAAGCAAGGCGCTCATATCTTCTCGATCTCTGCGTTGCGATAAACGTTTAAGGCTAATCGGTTGCGTGACTAAGACATAGAACGTCAAGCTGACAAGCCAAGCTCAATCAGCGCCTTGGTAGCACTCACTTGAGTGCGCATGCAAGCCCAGTTTGGTGCAGTGCGGCATACGCGCTCTACGCGAAAGTTAACCGATAAATTTTTAGGAGAAGATGGCGCGAGTGACGGGACTTGAACCCGCGGCCTCTGGCGTGACAGGCCAGCGCTCTAACCAACTGAGCTACACCCGCATAAAGCAGTGATGAGGGAGGTAATTGAGTGAGCCGTTCGTGTCAAGCCCGGAGCACCCCAAGAACTGCTATTGATAAAACTTTATGCAGCGGCAGCACTTGCTTCGATCACGGCCATGACCGCCCGCACATTGTCGGTAAAAACCGAGGTAACGCCTGCCTCGATGAGCTTTTTAGCGCGCTTGGGATCATTGACGGTATAGGCCATGACGGGCACGTCCTCTGCCGTGGCCGCATCGATGTGACGTTGTCTTATCCAGCGATGATTCACGTTCAAGGTGGTGCAGCCATAGCGGGCCATCGCATCCGGCCAATGCTTTGGAATACGCGTGCAGAGGAAGCCACAATCGGCCTCCGGCTTAATCGCCTGAATCGTTAACAAAGACGGCCGATCGAAGCTTGAAAACAGCGGCTGCGGCAGATTGTCCGGCCAACATTCATCCAGCATCGCCGAGGTGATTTTGGCGGTTTGCTCAGCTCTGCCCGGACAAGGCTTCAGTTCGACATTGATGCCGAGGCCAAGATCGGCGCAAAGCTCCAGCGCTGCACGCAAGGCCGGCACCCGCTCACCTTTGAAGGAAGTTCCGAACCAACCGCCGGCATCAAGCAGCTGCAGGTCCTCCAAGGTCGTTTTCGCAACCTTGCCCTTCCCATTGGTCGTCCGGCTAAGGCTATCGTCATGGAACAGGACCGGGACATTGTCCGCCGTCAGCTTGACGTCGAATTCGACCCAAGACGCCCCTTCCACATGGGCCTGACGAAGACTGGCCAATGTGTTCTCCGGCGCCGATGCCGCGGCACCCCGATGTCCGATCACTTTTGGAAGTTTTCTATTCAACATTACAAGAGACGCTCCATCAATTTGGCCGGCATCATTAGATCATCCCCAGCTGCAAAACTGGAACCGATGGGGATATCGACCCGACCGATCGCTTTGAAGCCGAGCTTTCGATAAAAGTCCACAGCATTCAAACTCGCATAGCATTCGAACCGTTGCAGGCCCGCCGCCCTCGCCCCCGCCAAACAACGATCAAAGATGGCGCGACCGACACCTTGGCCGATCCAATCGGGATGGCTGGCGAAATGCCTGATATGGCCGGTCGATGCGACCTGCCCACCATCATCTGGCCGATGTTGCGTCCAACCGCCGGCTCCGACGATGTGCCCTTCATCCGTCAAAGCGGCATAATATGTTCCCGACGCCAGCAAGGTGGGGTTGGCTTTGCCGATGATCGGCAGCAGCCGCGCCAGCAACGCCAGCTCATAGCTAGCCGGCATCAATGCTGCGTAGGAAAGTTCGAGCAGCGCACTCACCGCAACTTCGTCTGATGATCCCGTTGGCCTGACATGATACGCAGTCTTCGCGCTCAATAAAATTCTCCTCGATGCCAGCAGCCTTTTCTTCCTTTACCCTCTAAATTTGAAGATCTTTTCTTACAGAGACAATGTTGGCCGCATACCGTCGATCTTGACGGCGACGGTCCGACTCAATGATGTGGACATTCCACATACTAGAGTGGAAAAATCATACAGGTCGTGGTGCCGTGGGCGTAGAGTTTGTCCTTGGCATCGCGAAGGTAGCCTTCCGCCGTTCCTTGCCGGCGGCCGGCATGAACCACCTTGCCCTCGGCGCGTACCGGCCCTGTGGCTTCGGTGAGCGGCCGCACGAAATTTACCTTCAGCTCCAGGCTCGTGTAACCCTGGCCAACTGGCAAGGTGGTCTGCACGGCACAGGCCATGCAGCTATCCAGGAGTGTTGCCATGAAACCGCCATGAACCGTGCCGATCGGATTGTAATGGTGAAATTCAGGCGTCGTCTCGAAGACGACCTCGCCAGGATCGGCACGCGTTATCCAAAATCCCATCAGCTGGCTGATCGGGGGTGCGGGAAAACGGCCATCGATGATGCCACGCAGAAATTCCAACCCGCTATGCTGCCGCAGCACCTCTGTATCGACGACATCAAAGACACACTCCATGATGCACTCCTTAGAACTTCCAGTGTCAGGCACGCCGTCACCCTGAACCAGGGCCTTGCCGACCGCAAGGCAACCTCGTCTTATCCCGGTGGCATGTTACCGCCTCCAAGATGATCACGATCATTGGACAATGCCCATCATGAACATCGTCTCAACGCCGATTGCCCTGGTCACCGGTGCTTCCAAACGGATCGGTCGCGCAATCGCCCTTGCCCTTGCCGAGGACGGCTTCGATTTGGCGCTTCACTACAACCATTCAGCGGATGAGGCGTTGAGCCTCAAGGCCGAGATCGAGGCCATGGGCCAAAGGGCGGACGTGTTTTCCGCCGACCTCGCCCTGCCGGAACAAACCTCATCCCTTATCGAGGCGGCGCACCTCGCACTGGGTCCGATCAGCCTCCTGATCAATAATGCGAGCGTCCTGGGTCGGGACTGCCTTACCGACATGACCTTGGCGAGCTGGCGGCGCTTGATCGACGTCAACCTCACCTCGCAAGTGTTCCTTATGCAGGCGTTTTCACGCCAGGAAGCGCTGCCCGAGACTGCGTCGATCATCAACATGCTGGATCAACAGATGGCCGCACCATCACCTCGCTTTTTTAGCTATTCGGTCGCCAAGATCGGCCTTGAGGGTGCCACCCGCCTTGCCGCCTTCGAACTGGCGCCCAAGGTCCGGGTCAATGGCATTGCGCCCGGCCTGGTTCTGCGAAGCGGCAATCAAAGCGATGCGACTTTTCGCAACATTCAGCAATCCATGCCGCTTGGTGAGGGGCTCAATCCCAAGGATATCGTTCACGCCGTCCAATACCTGAGCAACGCTTCCCAGGTAACCGGCGAGATCCTAACCGTCGATTCGGGCCAGCACCTGATCGGTCCCGGCAATAGTCGTCTTTTGTCCGAGAAGAAGGAAGCAAAGCCTTGAGCCCAGACTCAACCCCAACGGCTTGCTGGATTATTCTGTCACAAAAACCTTGGCTCAGGCGTCATTTGACGCGCACATGGGCCCTTGGCCTCATCAAGACCGAAAAGTCCCGTGGCATCATCGAATTAGTGCCGGCATATCTCGGACTTCTTGGCGCCTTCATCGACGGCGGGCGAAACCAACTGAGTTGGTCATACCACATGGTCATGCCACAGTGATCTCGTCCGCTCATTTGATCGCGTTACGGCTCGCCGTTTTTTATGCGGCGATCTTCGCCTCGATCGGTGTTTTTCTGCCCTATTGGCCATTATGGCTGGAATTCAGAGGCCTTTCAGCCTCGGAAATTGGCCTGATCATCGGCGCCTCCTTCTGGCCACGCATCGTCACCAGCCTGTTGATCCCCCATCTCGCCGATCGCCTGGGCAAGCGCCGCATCGCCATGATTTGGCTGACCGCCCTCACCCTGCTCGGTCTCCTTGGTTTCGCCGTTGTCAGCGAGTTTTGGCTATTCATGCTGCTCAGTCTCCTGACCGGCGCCACCTGGGCCTCGATCCTGCCCCTTGGCGATTCCATCAGCCTCAATCAGACGGCGCGCCACGAGCTCAATTATGGCCGCGTGCGCCTTTGGGGATCGATCACCTTTATCTGCATGTCGATCGGTACTGGCTATGCGCTTGAGATCTTCGACGCCTCGATCGTCTTTCTCCTGATCCTATCCGCGACCTTCCTGACCTTATTGTCTTGCTACAACATGCCCAGGGATGAGCAGCCACCCGCAAGCAACGATGACCTGCATCTAGGTCTCTTGTTGAAGCGCCGCGAACTTTGGCTTTTGGTCATCGCCTCCAGCTTGATCCAGGTCAGCCATGCGGTTTTTTATGGCTTTGGCACGATCCATTGGCGCGAAGCTGGCCATAGCGAGGCCGTCATTGGCTGGCTTTGGGCGGAAGGCGTTATTGCCGAAGTCCTTCTTTTCATGTGGGGTGGCAAGCTGATCGGCCGCATCAGCAATCAACGCTTGATCATGATCGCGGGCGCACTCGCCGTTCTCCGCTGGTGCTTAAATGGCGTCTCGGCAAGCCTGCCGCTTCTCATGTTCACCCAAGCCCTTCATGCGGCGAGTTTCGCGCTTACCTTTCTCGCCACGCTCCATTATCTGCGCGATACTACACCCGCTGAGTTGCAGGCTAGCGCACAGGGCTTCTATTCCGCGATCGGCCTCGCCCCCTTATTCGGGATCGTGACGCCGCTTTCTGGCTGGCTCTATGAGAGCGTCCAAAGCCACGCCTTTTTTGCCATGGCAGCCATGGCCGCGGCCGGCACGCTCCTTACCCTGGCTTTGCCTCCTCCCAAGCCGAGGCTATCCTCCTAATGGCGTAGCAACATCATTTAGGTTGCACCGTTCGCGCCAAGATCGATGGTATGCAGCCAAGTTTTCGAAATTGATTGGAGGCAAGATATGAGCGACATTCGGAAAAACACGTTCGAGCGGGATGGTTTTTTGGTGTTGCCAGGCTTTGTCAGAGCCGATGCCTGTCATGCTCTTCGAGAACGCATGGCACATCTGGTCAACGACTTCGAGCCGAGCGACATAGCCACAATCTTCTCGACCACCGAGGCAACCCATGCCCAGGACGATTTTTTCCTAACGTCCGGTGATAAAATCCGCTTTTTCTTCGAGGAGAACGCCTTCGACGAACAGGGCTCGCTCCGTCAATCCAAAGAAGAATCGATCAACAAAGTCGGCCATGCGCTGCATGATCTGGATCCCGTTTTCGACGATTTTTCACGCCAGCCTGCATTGCAGGACCTAGTAAGTGACCTCAGTGTCGCCAAGCCCTTGTTGCTGCAATCCATGTATATCTTCAAGCAGCCACGCATCGGTGGCGAGGTCGTGTGCCACCAGGACGCAACCTTTCTCCATACCGAACCACTAAGCGTGATCGGCCTCTGGTTCGCGCTGGAAGACGCAACCCGCGAAAATGGCTGTCTATGGGCGGCACCCGGCGGCCACGAAGGTCCCCTTCGATCGCGTTTTGTCCGACAGGGTTCCAGTACAAAAATGCTGGACCTCGACACCACGCCGTTGCCGACCGAAGGCCTGGTACCGCTTGAAGTCGAATGTGGCAGCCTGATCGTGCTCCACGGTCTCCTCCCACATTGGAGTGCCCCCAACCACTCCAACAAATCCCGCCACGCCTATACGCTTCACATCATCGATGGCGACGCTCATTACAACGATGACAACTGGTTGATACGCGCTGACGACATGCCACTTCGCGGATTCGTATAACCGCCTCAATTGTAACCCTGCCCCTTAAGTCAAGGGTCCCGACTACCGGGCAGTAGGTCCAGAGGCGGGAGCCTCGGACCTCGTGCATGTTTAGGCGCTCGATCCTGCCGGGAGTGAGCCAAAAGTCCAAGCCGTTAGAGCTGTGGAATGCATTGGGGCCGATCATCGGTTTGCCGTTTGGACAGGTTTCGATCCTAGGACAGCTGATCACCAGATCGAAAAATACAAAATACATGTATTTCAATACGTTATGCTTTATCGAAACTCGTTTGATGAATCGGCTACCCGGGTGGCTACCATTTTTCTCTTTAGTGCTCTCCATCGGCTGATGAGGATGACCATCTCGAACTGTTGGTTGTCACCAAACGATTGCTCGAGATGCCCTGCTTAAATCAGGCTCTTCAATAGGAAGAGAGCAAATGGCGTCGCTATGCTTGCCAACGGTGAATGAGGCGAAGGATTCTGTTGGATTGGACGAACGGCAGATAGAGCCTGCCGTGTCTGTAACCAACTTTTCCGAGCGACGCTTCGATGGTGCAGTGGAAATCCCTCCCGCCATCACCAAACTCGCTGAAGCGTATGACGCTCGCCTCCGCCGATAGACAACGATGACAAAGACGGCAGCCCAAGAGAGTTTATTAAACCTTGACGTGTATTATACGTCAAATTAATTAACTATAAAGATATATACAGCGAGGGAGAATGTAAGGTGAGCGCCGTACTGTCGACCACAGCCGAGGCCGACCTTTTGGAAAGCTTGTTCGAGCGTTTGCCTTATGTGCTCGGGATCAACCTCGCAATCGCCTTGTGCGCCGTGGTCGCGTTTTCCATTAGCGAGCCGCCGGCATTAATCGCGCTTTGGCTTACAACCATGCTGGCAAGCCTAACGCTTCGCCTGAAGGTCTGGCACGGTTTTCGACGACTGCACAAGGCGCGAAGGAACGAAGCAATATGGAGCCGGCGTTTCACTTTGGCGGCCGGGATGAATGGCGGCGCCTGGGGCTTTGCACCGGTATTGTTCTATAATCCAGAGTCGCTCGTCGCGCAGACGTTTCTGCCCTTCGTACTCGCTGGTATGTCTGGTGGATCATTGATCGGGCTTTCAGGATCGAAATCAGCTTTTTTCGCCTTCTATATCAGCCTTGCGGCGCCATATGGGCTTCGCCTCATCTGGGAAGGCGATCAAGCTCACCTGACCATGGCTGCGGCAGTTATCATATATATGTTGGGAATCGGTTGGCTAGGCCGATCGTTCAACGGCTATCTCACACAGTCGGTGCAGCTTGCAAGCGAGAACGAGCACCTGCTGGCTACGCTCCGCCAGAGGACGGAGGAGGTTCAGGAAAAATCCACACAGCTAGAAGTGACGTTCGAGCATATCAATCAGGGCGTCGCCGTGTTCGACCAACATCATCAACTGGTTACCTGCAATCGACGCCACTGGGAATTCTGCAGCAACGCGACCGACGCTTTCATGCCTATCATCGAAACCACGCATGCGCCTGACTTGAAAGCAGATTACGAAACTGAGCATGAGAATTTGACCGACATACCAGCGACACCTGGGAGCACGAACAGGCGCTTTGATTGGACCAGCGCCATGGGTCGTCATCTGCAGATCGAGGACACCCCAATGCCGAGTGGCGGCTTTGTTAGAACATCGACCGATGTTACCGATAGAAAGCGTCATGAAGCGCATGTACTTCACTTGGCACAGCACGACTCGCTGACTGGTCTGCCCAACCGCATGCTGTTCCATGATCGCCTAGACCAGGCACTTCGACTAGCCTTTCGACGGCACGGTCGACTTGCCGTCCTGCTCCTCGACCTCGATCGCTTCAAAACGATCAACGATACGCTCGGTCACGAAGCCGGAGACCACCTCCTTCAGAAAGCAGCGGATCGCCTTCGCGCCTGCATCCGCGACAGCGACACGCTGGCGCGTCTGGGCGGTGACGAGTTTGTCATCATCCAAATAGAGCTCCAGCAAGAAGCGGACGCCCACGTGCTCGCCGAGCGCATCAAAGAAGCCTTTAGGGATACCTTCGATCTCGACGGCCAACACGTACATATCAGCACCTCGATCGGCATTGCGACTGCCGCCCCCGGTCGGCAGGAGACAGGCGGCTCAGGGGAGCTGCTTCGTCGTGCCGACCTAGCGCTCTACCAGGCGAAATTCGATACGCGAGGCACCCATCGCTTTTTCGAGGAAGACATGAACATCCGCATCCAACGGCGCAAGCACTTGGAGCATGATCTCCGTGTCGCCTTGGATCAACAGCAGCTTGAGCTGCACTACCAACCACAGCTAGATCTTCGAAGTGGGCGCATGACCGGCGTTGAAGCGTTGTTGCGCTGGCGCCATGTGGAGCGTGGCTGGGTTCCACCCGCCGATTTTATTCCCCTCGCCGAGGAGAGTGATCTGATCGTGACGATCGGCGAATGGGTTCTCCGCGAAGCTTGTGCACAAGCGGCCGCCTGGCCTTCCTTGACCATGGCGGTGAATCTTTCGCCTATCCAGTTCATGCGTTCCGATCTGGTCGCAACAGTCGAGACTGTGCTCGAGAAGACTGGCCTGCCGGCAGAGCGATTGGAGCTGGAGATCACCGAAAGCGTCTGGATGGCCGACTGCGAGAACGCCATGGCGACCTTGAGCCGTCTGCGCGCGCTTGGTGTGCGCATCGCCCTCGATGATTTCGGCACTGGCTACGCCTCTATAAGTTATCTTCTCAGGTTCCCCTTCGACAAAATCAAGATCGATCGATCTTTCATTCAAGGCCTTGATCATATGGCTGAGGCCAATGCCGTCGTCCACGCGCTGATCGGCCTTGGCCGCAGTATCGGCATGCGAGCGAGCGCCGAGGGTGTCGAAACGCCGGCCCAAATCGAACATCTACGCAAAGAAGGCTGTGAAGAAGTCCAAGGTTTTTACTATGGCAAACCCGCACTTGCTCAACAAATTTGGAGAATTCTGGATAATAGCCATGCGCATTTAACAAATTAAACCGACAGAATATACCACAAAATTCTAACATAAAGACATACTGTTAAGCTCAACTACTAAGAATACATTTCTACTTTACATCTCTTTAAGAACTTTCATCCCATACTGGGCTGCCAATTTGGTGACTCTAAGAACGAAGAGGGGATCGCATGCTCAATACCGCCACGCAACAGAAGGCGACGGACGGGCTGAACCTTCGTTTGTCAATTGCCTGCAACACCGCTGTTCCCTTCATGCTTTTTGGCACAAGTCTCGGGCAAGTGTCGTTGGATATCGCAGCGGTGATGCTCTGGTGCGTAGCCGGTTTCGTCATCTACAGCCTTATCGAGTACGCTTTTCATCGATGGGTGCTGCACAGATTGCTGACACGTGAGCATAATCTCCATCACCTGGAACCCTTCGTTCCCCATGCCATGCCGTTTTCCACCGGGCTTGCCGCGCATACCGCCGTGCTGGTTATACTTTCTGTTTGCGTTGGCTTGGATCTGGGGCTTTTAGTCATGCTAGGAACATCGACTGGCTATGCACTGTATTGCCAGCTACATGAGTTGATGCACCACGATCCGATCTTAGCCCGCCGGCTAATGCCCCGGCTTTACCGTCACCACATGCTCCACCACCGTAACAAGTTCGGTGACGCTGAGCGTAATTTCGGCGTTCTGACCACGTTTTGGGATCGTCTGTTTGGAACTTATGCACACTGATTTCTGAAAACAATGTCGTCAAGAACTGTTATCACCTTAGATCTTACCGCCCTTGAGCGCATAAAGGCGAAGTGGCCCGCTATCAAGAAGTGATGCTGCGATCGGTCCGTGAATGTTGTCCAGGGCCAAACGACCATATCGAGCCATCCGCCGAATGAGACGATCGGCACATCGACGTCCAGAGGGATGCCGAGGCGAACGTCCCGCGTCTCGGCAATCCGGGGAAGGTGACCGCGGTGTTCCGTGGCCATCGTCACGATCGCACGAACGCTGTGATGCTCCGCTTCGTCGACCATGGCTTTTGCCAGGAGACCGCCGAAGCTGAACGAGACGATGACGGTCGGTCGTCCATCAGCCAGCAATGTCCGGCCCTCGGCAATGATCTCCTGCATCACCTCTGCTTCCTCTGGCCAGTAGTAATAGAAGCCGTTGACGACGACGATCTCTGCTTCAGTAAATCGCTCGCCGAGATCGGCAATCCAGTCGGACCAGTTTGCAGCCGTATCGCCACAGAACGCACCGGCAAGGCAAAGAATGCGGCAACCGCTCGCCCCTTCTCGCAAAACCCGCACACCGACACGCCTCGCCCTCGGCTCAGGATACATCCTCTTGACCAAAGGCTCGAGCAGGTAGCGATCGACAATCTGAAGAAAGGGCAAGCCGAGATGTCCTTTGCTGTCCATGTTGCCTGTCACAAATAGCGCTTATGCTATCGGATTGCCTCACCGTAAGAGCCCAATCCAGGCATCAGCTTGCGCCAGCAGTTAAGCAGGTTATCAGCATAGCTACAAATTACGCAGAGCCATCTTTAATTGATCAATATCTCGAAGCAACCAAGGGTGCCTTTCGGCAGGTGAGTTGGATAATGGCGGATTTGTAGGCAGTTAGTCGGGGTGATGGATGGCGAGATATCAATACAAATTTAGCGCCGTAAGGCTTCAAGTGTACCAAGGTCGGCCCTTGCCCTCGCTTGACGTCCAGTTCTATCGTTGAGCATCCTGGTCACGCTAAGCTAAAAGCAACTTCTCTGGACTGACGATGCGGGCTTCGATCTCCGTCAAATCGAGTTGAAGCGTGGCGGTTTGATCAACACCAGCTGGCTTGAGAGAACTGACCCTAGATGAAGACTAAGAACCTCGGATCAGCGTCAATCAACAGCATCCGAGAAGTTTGCGACGGTTGGTTAAGAAATGATCAGCATCCACGTGTTGATTTCATTGGGAAAGTTACAACTAGCAGGCTGTTTTCGGTTCAATGAAATCAAAGGATTACGAGGCGGGGCAATGTCAAGCTTGTGCTCCTCATTGACAACCAGCTTCTGCCGGCTCGGTCACAAGACTTTCTTCTTGCCTCGCTGCCCCTTGGGTTTGGCGGTGCCTTTCTCCATGCCGGAGGGCTTCAGCGCTGGCCGGCCTTTATGTCCTTTGAGACGGGCCACTTCATCCTTCAGCGCAGCGTTCTCTTCTTCGAGATCACGCACGCGCTCGCGAAGCNNGCCCGGGATTTAGCCCCGATTACACGAGTTGGAACTCTTTTTTTTCCGCCGCTAAGCACTCGCCGTGAGTATCACCAACGGTTTCTTGCAAGCACCGACCGCATCTTCGATCGACCAGGTGGCGTTTGCCATGTAGCGGAAACCAATCAGCTCGGCGACAACGCGCGGAGGTGCCGTGGACCTTCAGTGTTGTGCAGGATGCCGGTCAGCTCGACTGGCCCCATCCGTAATATTGCTTCTCAAGCAGCTAATGGAATTCGCGTAAGCTCTATTCTAACCGTGCGATTTCAGCATCTAATGCCTAATTCGGCTAAGTCGAGCCCCAAATTATGGCGGGTTTGCTGAACAATCGTACGATGGCGACACGAGGTTTTACTTCTCAAAACAATGATGTGACCTAGCCTTTTGCCGTTGGCATCAAACAAAGAAAGGCCGTCAGCAAACGCATCAATGCCTCCAATTTTCTTATCGACCAAATCTTCACCCGAATTAGATTCGTCCAGTTCGACAGTGGTTCGCAGTGAAATGCTTCGACCGGCGACCTGTTGAGATTCCGATGGGTTCCCACCGATGAATGCTTCAACACAAATGCTACCATCATTAGCAGCAACCATAACCCACATTCGAGCATTGCTTGAGCTGCTCTTCGATTCTAATGCGCTTTGAAGATCACTCTCACTCGGTAGCTCACTACATTTGCTACTTGCTGAAGTTTCTACGCATGATAGAAGAAATGCTACCATCATGATCGCTGTAAATTTGCAAGAGCGTAGCGTCGGAAATTGCATACTAAAGCCCTCCCCCACAACGACACTGATTTCATCTGTTTTTTCATCAGTGTTTCTTAAGCTGACGCTGTCCCGCTAACTGATCGCTCAATGATTCCATTAAAGGCCCGCCGACGCAGTGCCAAAACTCACAAATCGCCCAGAATATTGGCCTTCATTCGTGAGCGTTGCTGACCGTCTAGGGCGAATTTATGTCGTTGAGGCCGCTTTGAAGTGCATTTTCTATGCTGCGAGCGAGGCCGCTAGACCCTGCAGTAGACCCGAACCCATCTCTAGGCTTGGCTCCAATTTATGACATGATGTGCGGGCTTCATGGATTTGACCAAGCAGGAGTGAGCGATGGCGGAGATCAAGAGGATCGCGCTTGTTGGCGATTACAGCCCAGATGTGACGGCGCATATCGCGATCCCCAAGGCGCTAGATGTCGCATCGAAGAGCACGGGTCAACCGAACGAAGGCGTATGGATCGCCACGGCAGATATTGAAAATCCTGCGGAGGCTCTACGCGGATTTGATGCTATCTGGTGCATCCCTGCCAGCCCTTATGCAAGTATGGAAGGCGCTCTGGGTGCGATCCGACACGCCCGCGAAAAGGGCATGCCTTTCTTGGGCACATGCGGGGGTTACCAGCACGCAGTGCTCGAATTCGCTCGGAATGTCCTCGGTCATGCCAAGGCCGACAATGGCGAAGTCAATCCTGACGCGGAGATGCCGTTGATCGCCCCGCTTGTCTGTGCGCTTGTCGAGCAGAGCGGCGATATCACATTCGTCCCTGGATCACATATCGCAAAAATCTACGGCACGAAGCGTGTCACCGAAAAATACCACTGCAGCTATGGCATCGCGCCTCAATATTTGGGCCTGTTCGAAAACTGTGCGTTGGACATTGCCGGTTTCGACATTGAGGGCGATCCAAGAACCATCGAGATAAAATCACACCCGTTCTTCATCGGAACGGCCTATCAACCAGAACGCTCTGCGTTGGTGGGCGAGTCTCATCCGCTTATCGAAGCCTTCGTTTCCGCAGCGGCAGGCAAACTTTCTCTTGCAGCGTAGGGTGGTTCCATGAGCATCGAGTTTCTACTGACCTCTCTCGTCGTCGTACTCTTGCCTGGAACAGGGGTGCTCTACACTCTTGCAGTGGGGTTGGGGCAAGGTATGAAGGCCAGTATCATAGCAGCCTTCGGCTGCACGCTCGGCATTGTCTGGCATATCGTCGCGAGCGTTGCCGGTCTTGCCGCACTGATGCACACGAGCGCGATGGCATTCCATTTCGTGAAATATCTAGGCGTACTATATCTGTTTTACATGGCATGGAGCATCCTACGTGATGGCTCTGCGCTCGATGTGTCGGCGGAGCAGACACATGTTTCGGCTGGTCGAATCATCCGCAACGGCATCCTTTTGAACTTTTTCAATCCAAAGCTGACGCTGTTCTTCTTTGCCTTCCTACCGCAATTCGTTCCAGAGGGAACGCTGAACCCAACGCCGTTGCTGCTCGGTCTTGCTGGGGTCTTCATGCTGATGACGTTCGTCGTCTTCGTCGGTTACGGAGCATGCGCTGCCTGCACGCGTGACTATGTGATTGCCCGCCCCGACGTGATGCGTTGGTTGAAACGATCGTTTGCAGGGGTCTTTGGGCTGTTAGGATTGAGACTGGCGCTGTCCGAGAGATAGCGTCCATTGGATCGCCGAGTGGCCGCTCCTGCACTGAGCAGAAGCAAGCCCTCTAGCTGATATTGCACCGGAAGCGGACGTTCGACTGGCAAACGCTGCGACATTTAAATCCTGACATTCTAACCACTGGAGACAATCGTATTCGGATAACCCACATCTTCGATGATCATGATGATTTTCGTATTGGCAATATCATTGTGAATCGGCGAGATGAATAAATAAGAAGAACCAACATTTTTGGATTAAGCGCCTAATTATTGATATTCAACTGAATCTGCTGACTAGCGGCGCTTCCTACCAAGTCTAGAACCATACTAGATGCGCTGCAGTTAGCGGCAACTAATGGGCAGGTTTTCTCAGATTAGGAAACTGCTACAGAGGTGACGAGGCGTTACCCTCAATGGGGATTTGAAGATCGTTTTTGGTCGTATGACTGAAATCATGATTGAGACGTCATGGTTTTGGCCATCTGATGGGGCTGGGTTAAGTGAAAGCCCGGAATATCGCTATGTACGAAAAGACCATTTTTCAAATTTCGACCAAAGTGATTTTCTAATCAGAGCGTTCAATATTTCCTTGTCGCGCGGCCAAGACCCACAAAGGATATCTCAGGAATCTTGAAAGACCTGTCCGTTGACGGTCTCCAATATCGGTAATCACCAGATACTACTACCTGGTTACGAACTGGAAGTGATCCGGGATGGGCCAAATTCAGCCTGCACTCGCTTCCTTCAAGTCAGCGTTTCCGCTGCTATTGATCCCACAACACCGCGGTGTTGATTGCCATTGCTCAGACCAACGAGGTATATCTCTTGCGACCATCGCCCGGTTGATGAAGAAACCTTGAGCAGTATCACAGCCAATGGCCTCGAGAAACCTGAGCTGCTCGGCGGTTTCAACTCCTTCCGCAACCACGTTCTTACCTAGGCCATGTCCGACATTCACCAGTGATTCGACAATGGTTGCATCGTTGGCATCGTCGGCGACATTGGCGAGAAACGAGCGGTCGATCTTGAGGATATCAATCGGTAGGCTCTTCAACCGTGCCATCGATGAATAGCCTGTACCAAAGTCATCAATGGCAATCGTCACGCCCCTTTGTCTCAGCGCTATGAGAACAGAGATGACCCTAGCTTCTTCGACTAGCGCTTCCTCGGTAATCTCAATCACCAGTCGTCGTGGATCGCAGTCTGTTGTCGCTAAGCAACGGTCGACGAGATCAGTAAAACCTTGGAGTTTAAGCATGATCGGCGAGACATTGACCGCAATCTTGTACTCGGCCGGCCCATTGGAAGGCCAGCTCTGCAGCTGGGTGGTTGCCTCCTGAAGAACCCATTCAGTCAGCGGAACAATCAACCGATTTCGCTCTGTCGCTGGGACGAACGCTTCGGGTAGGATCTGCCCGCGTTCTGGGTGATTCCAACGAATAAGAGCCTCGAAGCCTCTGATACGATCGTCGGCTACACCGATAATCGGTTGATAGTGAAGCTCAAACTGCTGCCGCTCAAGGGCATGGCGTAGCTCTTGATCCAGTGAACGTTGTGCCTGCAGCTGGCGTTGCAGGCGGCAATCGAAAACCCGCCAAGTATGTCGGCCATCACTTTTGGCCTTGTAAAGTGCCAAATCGGCATTCGCTAGAATTCGTTCGGCATCAATACCGTCATCTGGATAGATCGCCACACCAATACTGATACTGGTATTGACCACGAAGTCATCAATCTCGCATGGCGCCTCAATGATCTTGGTAATACGATCCGCCAGACAACTGATCGAGACAGCTCCGTGTGGTTGGCTCACAACCATGACGAACTCGTCGCCACCAAAACGTGCGACGAGATCTCCTCCGCGCAAACATGATTTCAGACGGCTGGCGACCTCGACAAGAAGCTTGTCACCGACCGTATGGCCATGAGCATCATTGATGTCCTTGAAATGGTCGAGATCAAGAAAGAGTACTGCGAGTTTGGTGCCATCACGCTTGGCAGCAAAACAAGCTCTTTCGAGCTCGCTGGTAAAGTAGATTCTGTTGGGCAGTTTGGTGAGTGCATCATGCAAGGCCATATGTTCGATCAACTGCTCTGCCTGCTTACGTTCGGTTATATCGAACCGCACCCCAAGCAGACGCAGTGGATGGCCATCAGCGTTGCGCTCGACCACCTTGCCGATGCAAGAGAACCATATCCAGCCGCCGGACTTAGTTCTCTGCCGCTGTTCGGATAGCAAAGTATCGGATTTGCCTTCTAGAAACTCATCCAGCCTCGTTCGCGCTGCTTCACGGTCATCGGGATGTAGTCGATCCATCCAGTCGGCGAGCTCTCCTGGAATCTCGTCTGCTCGATCGTAACCCAGCATCAGAGCCGATTGCTCATCATAGGTTATCTTACCGCTGACGAGATCGATGTCGAAGACGCCGCCTCTTGCTCCCTCCAGTGCTAGTTTGAAACGCTGCTCGCTCTCCCTAAGTGCAAGTTCGGCCATCTTTTGCTTGGTGATATCGCGGGTGGTGCCACGATATCCCTTAAAGGCACCGTGAACATCGAAAACCGGCATGCCACTGATTGAGAGGTACCTGCCACGCCAAGCTTCGGTAGCGGATTGGTATTCAAAATCGCGAAAAGGTCGCCTGGCCTCAAGGTCAGCCATATGCGCCTGCCACCGCTCATTGGGATCGGACATTAAACCGCCCAACTCCCAACGAGTCTTACCGATGATTTGTGCTGAGACGAGGTTGCCTTGATTAAAGTCCGAGATATAGGTGAAACGGTGTTCGACATCGGTTTCCCAAAGCCAGCGGGTCGCAGTAGAAAGAAAATCTTGCAACCGCGCATCAGCCTGCACGTGCACCGAAATATCACGTACCATATTGAGAATCGCTGGTTTTCCGCCCCATTCAATTTTCATAGCGAGCACTTCGACGTCAACAAGGCTTCCGTCGAAGTGCATTCTTTGAAAGTGTGCCCGTTTAGATTGGCCGCCTTTCCCAATGTTGATTTGTTCGACAAATTCGACCATCCGTTGATGATCGGCAGGCGCCACAAAATCCAGCCCGCTGCATCCGATAATCTCGCTCGGATCGTTGGCGCCATATTGTTCAGCAGCTACATGATTGGCGAAGATGATACGCCCGCCCTGATGGATCACGACGCCGTCTGGTGCGATCTTGACAACCCTCCGGAAGGCTTCATTACTTGCCTGACTGGATTCCAGGTTGCCATCAGTTGAAGTGTTGTTCCTGGCCTTGTTTTGCCCGCAAGAGGGTCGCTTTCCTTGTCTGGTCGTCAATTTCGATGCCACTTGCAATGTCCCTTTGGGACTTTGTTGACAGCCTAATCACTGCGTCTGGACGCAAATTGACAGCAAGAAACCAAATATAACCATTACAGGGTTAAAAAATTTAACTTTTAGGATATTTATAAGTAAAATTCAATTCTAAGTTGTTGGATATACTGTTTACAAAAAACAATCAAGCTATAATTTCAGCATCTCGCCTATTTTACAGACCGATAGAATAGCCATTTTAGATATCTATACATAAATACAATAAACCTATGGTTTTTTTCATTCGGCTAGCAAGCGCATATCCATATAGATTTCTCCCAGGTGACGGATCCATGATGATTCTGATCGCCGCAATAGATGTAGTCTTTAGAAAGACGCACGAATTCACTAACGACCGCTTCTGCAACTGGCCATGTATCACCCCTCCTTTTTTTGAGCTTCAATCCTGTGGGCGAACTCGTGCTTCTGTCCGTGATCAGCGTCATGCTGTCACCTGATGGGATACGATGAGGAACAGTCGGCCTATCTTTCGGTAGCGTGGTCATCTTGCGATGCCACTGCGGACATTGCGGCCTGAACTGATCCTTCGTACCGGCGACGGACCTTGCTTCGGGTGGATGATGGGTTCTCACGGCCAGGGCCCAAACCCGTTATTGCTATTGTTGACTAAAGCTCCCGCTTAGCTAGCTGAAGCTGCAGTGTTGAGCAAAAGCGGAGTCTAAGTTGTCCGTGTTGTCACTCCGAAAAGATGCGTAACTTGCAGACGGATGGGTTCAGGCGCGGTAGGCGGGAAGTGGTGCTCGGTCTTGAAGGGCGATCATGCGTCTCAACATGGTTTCGCCGAGACATTGCCTGATCTTCAGATAAGAAGGATCGTCGTATCGATTGGCCAGTTCGTTCGGATCCTCATACAAGTTATAGAGCTCGTTCCAGTTTTCACCTTCGCGCAAAGACATGCGATACCGATCCGTCACGATCGTCCGAACGCGCTGTGGACGGTCGAAGCCTGTCATGGTGCGCTGGCTGTCCTCCTCGACGAGGATCGCCTCGGGCGGTTCGGTCGATAAGAGATCACGGCCCTGGAGGCCGTTGAAAGGTTGGATGCCGGCCCTTGCCAAGATTGTCGCTGATATGTCGATCGATGACGCGAGCCCGCTGTCGCTGCCTTGTCGTTCCGGCACTTTCGGGTCCTGCCAAAGGAACGGTACACGGATGATGCTCTGGTAATGTAATAGGAGCTTCAGCATCAGCCCGTGATCACCCATATAGTCGCCGTGATCCGACGTGAAGATCACCACCGTATCATCGGCGAGCCCGAGTTCATCAAGCCGTTTCAGCACGCGGCCGATCGCGTCATCGATCATGGTGATCATGCCAAAGGTCAAAGCGATAATCTGGCGCGCTTCCTCCTCGGTCACGGCAAAGGGATTTTGGTTGTCACGCGGGTCGGTCTTGCTCGAAAGGGCCTCGCGCATGGCACGAAGCGGGGGTAGATCGCCTTTACCGAATGAGGCAGGAAGCTTCATGTCGCCGGGGTCGTACATGTCCCAGTAGCGACCTGGCGGCGTAAAGGGATGATGCGGGTCCGGGAAGGACATCTGCAGGAAGAACGGAGCGTCTTCGCCAGCACGGTCGGCAAGCCAAGTTTCGCTCCGGTCCGCGATCCAGGTCGTGGAGTAGAGTTCTTCCGGCACCGCTGTCCGCCAAGCTTGGGGGGCATGGATGCGATTGTCGGCGAGCGCATTCTCGGGTCCGACCAACGCATCGAAATCGGGATGCTCTGATCGAGCCCAGAGCAGATAGTCGCCGGACGCCCGATCAGCATGGTCGGCGGCGACCTCGACATGTTCAAAGCCGTAGAAATTGTCGTCGATGCGTTCGGCCAGCGGGCGGTCCCATTTAGGCGTCACCTCGAGGTCGTAGTCTTTTGAGTGCCGGTTGTTCTTGTGAGCGTCGCGCAAATGTGGGGATGGCGTGTGGAGCCCATCCACCGTCTGGTAAGTGTTGGTGGCTGGCAGGCCCGTGAAGCTTTGCAGATGCGACTTGCCGATCAAACCGGTGCGGTAGCCGGCATCGCGCAATAACTCGACGAAGGTGGTGTGATCGCGGGAAAGGGGGATGCCGTTATGGCGAGCACCGTGAACCGAGCACATGCGGCCGGTCATAATCGAAGCGCGGTTCGGCATGCAAATCGGGTTGGCAACGTAGAACCGATCATAGCAACGGCCTTTCGCTGCGATGCCATCGATATTCGGTGTGCGCACGATCGGGTTACCGCCGCAGCCGAGATGATCGGCGCGGTGCTGGTCGGTGATGATGAAAAGGAAACTCGGACGCTTGGCCATCAGGCAGTTCCTCTCACGACCGAAGCATCCTTTGCTCGGCGCAAATCGAACAGAATCAAGGTCACACCAATCACCAGCGCCGGCAAATGGACAATCGGACTAAGTGCAAGAAGAGCGAAGGCGGTACCAAAACGGAGCACCACCTCGACGATTGTCAGACGGCCTCGATCGTAAGCAGATAGCGCCGACGAGAAGAGCCAGATGCAGAAGCAGGTGCGCGCCACGATCCAAAGGAACGGCAAGAGGCTGAACTCTTCGACGATCAGAATGGTCGGGTAGAAGGCGAAGATGAAGGGGATGATGAACTTCGCCATGCCCAAGCGGAACGACATCAAGGCTGTCATCAAAGGATTGGCCTTCGCAATCGGGGCCGCCGCATAGGCAGCGATTGCTACAGGCGGGGTGAGCGACGAGGCGACCCCGTAGTAAAAAACAAACATATGCGCGGTCAGCATGGAGACACCAAGCGCTTGAATGGCAGGGCCCATGACAAGGATGATGATCAAATAGGCCGGAAGAGTGGGCATCCCCATGCCCAGGATGAGGGCACCGGCCATGGCGACCAGGAGTGCTGAAAACAGGCTTTCACCCCGGATCGACGAGATGACGTTGGCAAGCTTTAGCCCGAGACCCGTCGAGTCCAACGAGCCGACCAGAATGCCGATGGCGGCGATAGCAATGAGCAGAGTCGCTCCCGATTTGGCACCTGCCAGGAACGAGTTCCAAACCCGCTTGGGATCACTTCGCACATCCGGATTCACCACCGAAAGCGCCAGCAACACGATGACCGCATAAAATCCGGCTGCTGATGTCGAGAGTCCCAGCAAGAGCGAAAAAATGACGGTCAAGATCGGGCCGACGAACAGGACGGCGTTGATCAGATCGATCCGCGTGATCTGGTCATCCATGGTGAGCGACTGGACCTGAATGCCCTGCCGACGCGCCTCGACGGTGACGGCGGCAAACAGGCTGAAGTAATAGAAGAGTGCTGGGAAGAATGCAGCAACGATCACGTTCAGATAGCCGACCCCGGTGAGATCGGCCATGACCAGGGCGGCGGCGCCCATGATCGGCGGCATGATCTGGCCGCCCGAAGACGCGGTGGCCTCGATCCCGCCAGCGAAGGCTGGTGAAAAGCCGCGTTTCTTGATCATCGGGATCGTGAAGGTGCCGGTGCCGACGATGTTGGCGACGGTGGAACCGGACATCGTGCCAAACATCGATGACGCCAGGATCGCCGCATGGGCTGGGCCACCACGGGTTCGCCGGGTCACGATAAAGGCAAATTTCAGGAGGGTCGCACCGGCACCTGTTCCTTCCAGGAGCGTTCCGAAGATGATGAAGATGAAGACTGTAGAAAGCACAATATTGGTAATCGAGCCGAATACACCTTTGTTGGTATTGTACCAGAGCGACTCGGCAACTTCTTTCAACTCGAACCCAGTATGGGCGAGAATGCCTGGTAGATCCTTGCCGAAGAGCAGGTAAACGACCGCAAAAGCGCCGACGCAGAAGAGCCCCCAACCCCAGAGCCGACGACAAAGTTCGAGGAAAACGGCCAAGCCAGCCAAGGCCGGCCAAGCGTCGCCATCAGATACGTCGTAGAGGGCTTCCTCCATCTGCGTCTGCACATTGAAGAACGCCCAGATCGACCAGAGGCCCGCCACCAGGAGCGCCAGATCGACCAGATTATGCACCATCTCCGGCAATGCACTGCCGAACGTCGCTTCATGCCGCTTCTTGCGCGCTGCGAGAATACCGACGACAAGCGCCAACGCGAAACCGCCGGCACGATGCAGCTTGGGATCAAGGAGGCCAATACCTGAGCTGTAAAGGGCGATCAGGCCGAGCCCGAGACAGGCGGCGGTCCAAAGCCACTTCATGATAAGGCTGTCGGAAAGGATCGCGCCGCCCGGCTTAGACATCGCAGATCTCCATCATCCGATGATGCTGTCCAGCCAATCGACTCCGATCCTGAAACCAGAGCCGGCGCCTCGCCGGTTATTCGGCGGCGCGCAGTTCGTCCGGAATGTCGAAGCCAGCTTCCCGGTAGTAACGAAGAGCACCAGGATGAAGCGGCACGTTCACGGCGGTGAAGGCAGTTTCCTTGGTAACGTCCTTCAGAAAGAAAGCGGTGGCCTGCACCTCCTCGATGTTCTCCCAGAAAGACTTCGTTGCCTCGTAAACCGCTTCGTCCGAAGCACCGCTGTGAGTGCCAACGAACTGAAAGAAGCCAAGCGCCGTGATCTCGCCTTTGGTCAGCTGCCCCTTGTAAACACCGCTATCGAAGCTCGCCATGCCGCGACCCGGTCGGCCGAAAAGCTCCTGCATGGCATCGGAGGAAACGGCATCTGCTGGAATGGATAGCACCCGAAACTCGCCTGACAGCCCAAACTGTTCGATGTTAGCCGAGCCAACCTCGGCTGGCCGCACCATCATATCGATCTTGCCGTCGGCGAGGGCGGTGTAGCCCTCACCCCAGCTGAGGCGGACGGCAGTATAGTCCTGGTTGGCTTCATAGCCGGTGATGATCTTGATCAATGCTTCCGACGTGGCCGAGGCCGAGCCGGCGGGCGGTCCGGTAAACACCGTCTTGCCCTTGATGTCCTCCCAGGCCTCGATGCCCGATCCTTCCAGCGTCACGGGATGATAGGCGCCGGCCTTGAAACCTAGGATCGCGCGAAGGTTCTTCGACAGCTCAGGCGCGTCCTCGATGTTTTCATACATCCTCTTCTGACCAGCCATCAGATTGACGAGGGATGGCACCGAGGAAAAGAAATCGATCTCACCCTTGGCACCCTTTAGCATCGACTTGGTCAGCGTCTGTCCGGCATTGACCTGGATGTCGACCCCCGCCTTGCCGGCCTGGTTGGCAAACGCTACGAACATCGTGTGGACGGGATCGCCGACACCGGCGGTCTCGCCTTTATGAATCTGTGCTGATGCAGCTGTCGGCAGCGCCAAAGCTGCGATGGCGACTAGCGCCGAACGTGTAAATCTCATGACATCTAACATTAAGCTCTCCCTGCTTTGGTTCCACCCTAGCAAAATCGATGCATTGCAAATAATGCTATTATTATGAATTTACATAAGCAGATGATATGAAACCAGATCCGCGGCACTTGGCGCAGCTCTCGGTGATTGTCGAGGCGGGGTCCTTCCAGAGAGCGGCCGATCGGCTCGGCCTGACTCAGCCAGCACTCAGCCGCAGCATGCGCGCCCTCGAAGCGCGTCTGGGCGCGTCGGTATTTCATCGAGAAGGCCGGCGATCGGTGCCCAATGGGCTCGGCCGGCGGCTGGCGCAGGCAGGGCTCGCCATCCGCATCGCCGAAGAGCAGGCAAGCGCTCATGCGACACTTGCCGCATCAGGTTCAGTCGGCGAGCTCAGAATCGGAGCACCACCAATCGTGGCCGGCCGGTTCCTCACTGGAACGCTCTCGACTTTCATCACCGACAATCCGCACTGCGTCATCGAGCTGCGTGTTGGCCTGGTGCACGAGCTGCGCTCGATGCTGGAGCGTGGCCAGATAGACATTGTCATAGGTCCGCGCAGCCTCGCCGATCCGACGGAAGGGCTGGATTTCATGCCGCTGATCGAAGATCGGATTGGGATCCTCTGCCGTATCGGCCATGCGCTGACCCGCCGCCTGGACATTTCGCCCGTGGATCTTGAGGCCGAGGTCTGGCTCGCGCATTCTCGTGGCAGCCTTCTTCGCCAACAGACAGAGGCGGCCATGGTCTTGTCGGGTGTCGGTCAGATCGAGATCGGCTGCGAAACGGATTCGATCCGTTCAGCGCTCGAGATCGTGGCCGCAACCGACTTGATCACCACGATGCCCATAGCGACTACGCAGCCTTATTTGGAAGATCGACTGACATTCCTCACCTTCGACCACCCACAGTTTCATCGACCATTGGGCGCCGTCCGCCGGAAGAACATGCCGACCAATCAGGTCGTGGAGAGCTTCCTCCGCCAACTCGTCGCTGCGAGCTGGGAGCCGAGAAGAGAGAGATCAAGCTCGTCAGGTTGAGGGACTTGGCCAGTTCGCTGCGTAGCTCCTTCACAATGCGGATGTCGCCTCGCTCATGTGTAAGTTCGGCCGAGGACAGAGGTCATATGCTTGCTTTGCGCATTGATCCTCCAATCACGATTAGGTCGGATTCTATCTGATCATGGATAGGTTCACCCACAGTTTGGCCATTCGCCACACCATCTCTCGAGTCCGGACCAGGCACCTTTGAAGCTAGCGTTTCGGCCGCTTCCGACTGCAAACCAGACACTCTTGTGTTCGCCATTTCAAGTAGCAGGCATGGATGACCTGTTGCTTGTTGAGCAAGCGTTTCAACATGGCTGCAGACGGGCAAAGCAGGAGGCACGATCCACGGGTTTAGCTCTGATGGCAAGGCGAACTAGAGCGCCATGCCCAAACCAAAGGCCCGGGAAGCCAAAGGATCCAGCGTTCGCGCTCCTTGGAGAGTGCCAGCAGAACCGCCGCCATCCAAAATAGGCGCCCAACACAGCTTCCAAAGTTGCTGGCTAGCAACAGGCGACGATGAAGCCGGTGCACCGTCTTCCAAGCTATGCTAAAGGAGTGCCGGCAGCGCTGACATGCTCATGCTTCGGCAGCGGCGTTCTTGGCGATGGTCTTGATCTGATCACGTCATCATCCCGCCCAGCCGGAGCCGCTTCGGTCGAGCCGAAAGACCCTACAACCAAAGGTTATGGAAGGCCAGTTTATCAATCATGAGTGTTGTTACAAGATTTGCTCCATCACCCACAGGTTTTTTGCACATTGGCGGTGCGCGCGCTGCCTTGTTCAATTGGCTCTATGCCCGGCATCACGGCGGCCGTTTTCTCCTGCGTATTGAAGACACCGACCGTGCACGATCCACTGAAGAAGCGATCGAGGCGATCCTGGATGGCATGAGCTGGCTTGGCCTTGAGGGCGATGCACCGCCGGTGTTCCAATCCAAGGCTAAGGCGAGGCATGTCGAGGTCGCCGAGGCGATGCTGGCGAACGGTACGGCTTATCGGTGTTACTGCACGCCTGAAGAGCTAGACGAGATGCGGACCAAGGCCAAAGCTGATGGCAAAAAGATGCTGTACGATGGCCGCTGGCGCGACCGCGATCCTGCTGAAGCGCCCGCGGGCGTCGATCCCGTGGTACGCCTTAAAGCCCCAAGGTCAGGCGAAACCGTGATCGAGGACAAGGTCCAGGGCGACGTTCGGATCGAGAACGACCAGCTCGACGATCTGGTCATGCTGCGTTCCGATGGCACGCCCACCTATATGCTTTCCGTCGTGGTCGACGATCACGATATGGGGGTCACCCATGTGATCCGAGGCGACGATCACCTAGTCAATGCCGCCCGCCAGACTCATCTCTATCTCGCCATGGGCTGGCAGCCCCCAATTTTCGCCCATCTACCCCTCATCCACGGCCAGGACGGCGCCAAATTGTCCAAGCGTCATGGAGCGTTAGGTGTGGATGCCTATCGCAAGATGGGTTTCTTGCCGGAAACCATGCGCAACTATCTTCTCCGCCTCTCCTGGAGCCATGGTGACGATGAAATCATTAGCACGGAGCAGGCCATCCAGTGGTTCGATCTAGATGCCGTGGGCAAATCGGCGGCACGTTTCGATATGGCCAAGCTCACCAACCTGAACGCCCACTATCTCCGCGAGACGCCGGATGCAGCACTCGTTGACCTGATCCTTCCTCTGCTCCAAGCGGAAGGCATCATCGTGGATCAAACTGGGAAACAACGACTATGTGCCGCCATGCCGGGATTGAAGCCTAGGGCAACCACACTCCAGGATCTCGCCGCAGCCGCACGTTTCTACGTCACTCCACGCCCCATCCAACCCGATGCCAAGGCCGAAAAACTACTGACCCCGGAAGCGCGGGAACGGCTCGCCGGCCTCATGGAACCGCTTCGAGACCTGGAACATTGGAACGAGGAGGCGCTCGAAAACATCTTGCGTGCTACCGCCGAAACCACGGGCCAAAAGTTGGGAAAACTTGCTCAACCCTTGCGTGCTGCGTTGACAGGTTCAACCGCCTCGCCCGGGCTCTTCGAAGTGATGGCCGTGCTTGGCCAAAACGACGTTTTGGCGCGGCTGGCGGATGTTACAAGGGATCGTGATGCTGTATAATAGGCAAAACGATTGCAACCACCAAGATCAAGCCCTATGGTTGCATTTAGAAGATGACATCAACCATAAAGATTCATCTCCAGTTCAGAATTTGAGTGATATAACTCGGCTATTGCCAGCAATGAATGCGACCGGCTCTGCTTAGCCGGTGATGGAAAGAGGGTTGCCCAATGACGGAACAGAATGACCAGCTCGTTGCACTCACCGACCAAGCTGGAGAAACGGCTGAGTTCTCTATTCTCGAGGGTAGTATCGGGCCCCAGGTGATCGACATCCGAAAGCTCTATGCGGAGACCAACCGGTTCACCTATGACCCCGGCTTCACGTCCACGGCAAGCTGTTCATCCAAGATCACCTATATCGACGGCGAAGAAGGCATTCTGCTGCATCGCGGCTATTCGATCGAGGACCTTGCGACCAAAAGCGACTTTCTAGAGGCCGCCTATCTCATTCTGTTCGGTGAGCTGCCCACGGCGTCGGAGAAAGCGAAGTTCACCAACGGCGTCACCTACCACACTATGCTGCACGAGCAGATCAACTTCCTGTTCCGAGGCTTTCGCCGTGACGCCCATCCGATGGCAGTGATGGTTGCGGTGGTCGGCGCACTGTCAGCCTTCTATCATGAAGATCTGGACATCAACGATCCCCATAATCGACTGATCGCCAGCTATCGCCTGGTGGCCAAGGTGCCAACGATCGCCGCCTGGGCCTACAAGTTTTCGGTTGGCCAACCCTTTGTCTATCCGAAGAACAGCCTGTCCTATTCCGAGAATTTCCTCCACATGATGTTTTCGGTGCCGGCTGAGGAATACAAGATCAATCCGGTGTTGGCGAAAGCGCTCGATCGTATCTTCATCCTGCATGCTGATCATGAGCAGAATGCCTCGACCTCAACGGTTCGTCTGGTCGGTTCCTCCGGTGCGAGCCCCTACGCCGCGATTTCCGCCGGTATCGCCTCACTCTGGGGTCCAGCCCATGGCGGCGCCAACGAAGCGGTGGTCACGATGCTCGCAGAGATCGGTACGCTCGAGAATATCCCGCAGTTCATTGATCGCGCCAAGGACAAGAATGATCCTTTTCGCCTGATGGGCTTTGGTCACCGGGTCTACAAGAATTATGATCCGCGCGCCTCAGTGTTGCGGGAAAGCGCTCATGAGGTGCTCGCTGAACTCGGCAAGGCCGACGACCCGTTGCTGCCGATTGCCATGGAACTGGAAAAGATCGCTCTCGAAGACCCCTATTTCGTCGACCGTAAGCTGTTCCCGAATGTCGACTTCTATTCCGGCATCATCCTAAAAGCGATGGGCATACCAACGTCGATGTTCACCGCCATCTTTGCCCTTGCTCGCACGGTGGGCTGGATCGCCCAGTGGAATGAGATGGTTGAGGATCCCGAGCAAAAGATCGGCCGCCCGCGTCAGCTCTATACCGGCCCCGTTCATCGCCCCTTTGTCCCGATCGACGACCGGACTTAACCAACGACGTCTTCGGCCGTCGACCGATGGCGGCCGAAGTTTTCGTCAAAGGGTCAAAAAACCAGACGAAGCCGAACGTCCGTGTTTCTACGGCGTTCGGCGAAGCTCCTCCTCGCTCTTCGATGTCTCGCCAAGAAAACGGGCGCTTTTTGCGCAACGCAAGCTGTTCTTGGCCTATCAGATGGCGCCAAGATAGGGCCATTCAGGCGCCATTCAGCTATCTTTGGTAATCATGGGTTCAATGGCGTCTTGACTAGCTCATCGCGCCAATGAAGTGTGATACGCCGTTTAGAAGGCGTCATACACCAAAAAAGGCTGGTGGGATGCGAAGTCGGATAGCCCAGTTGATCGCGATGCTGCTGATGCTCAGCGCCTGTGCTGGGCCAGGCGAACACCACCGCGAGAGCAGTTCCTCCCACCATGCATCCTCCCATGATCGTCGGCATCACGAGCACCATGATCATGACGAACCGACCCCGGAAGAAGTCTATGCGGGCCAGGTAGCCCTGCTCATTTCAGCGCAGATATTCGCTTGCGCCTTTTTCGTCGTCATCCTCAACGGCTCATGCAATTTCTATGCGAGCACCGGTTACTACTACTGAAACCGGCATATCAGCCCCCGAGCGTTTTCCTTGTTTGCCTCCCACGCCCCAACCCGCCACCCAATATGGGCGGGGGTAGGAGCTGGCTCTACATCACTAAGCTGCCCAAGAGAGCATAGTAAACGCCTTTAAAACGTCATCCCGATCAGCTCGCGGCTAGGTGATAGCCTGGCGTTGATTGGGAGACTTCAACTTCCGCCTCGTTCATATCAGCCTCGATATGGCCGAAGAGCGGCGTGCTCAGATAGCGTTCGCCGGTATCTGGCAGCATACAGAGGATGGTTGAGCCCTTCGGCGCCTTTTTTGCGACCTCGAGAGCACTCGCAAAGGTGCCGCCGCAGCTTACCCCAACGAAAATCCCCTCTTTCGTCGCGAGATCACGGCTACATGCCATTGCGTCTTCATTGGACACGGTCAAGAGCTCATCCATCAAGCCCATCTCTAGCGCATCGCCGGTGATCTTCGGGATGAAGTCCGGGCTCCAGCCCTGGATCGGATGGGGCGAAAAGGCGGGATGGCTGGTAGCGGCCGAGCCGTCCGGGTTCCTGTCTTGCGGATCGCCACTGGTCAGCATCGGGGCGGCGGCAGGCTCACAGACAATGATCTTGGTGTCAGGCCGTTCTTTTCGAAGCACACGGGCAACACCCTGAAACGTTCCGCCAGTGCCGAAACCGGTGACCCAATAATCGAGAGTCTCGCCTTTAAAATCGGCCAGGATCTCGCGCGCCGTGGTACGCTCGTGCATATCCGGGTTGGCAGGGTTTTCAAACTGACGGGTCAGGAACCAACCATGGGCTTCGGCAAGCTCGAAAGCCTTCTTGACCATGCCGCTGCCCTTTTCCTTGGCGGGCGTCAGCACCACCTTAGCGCCGAGGAAACGCATCAGCTTGCGTCGTTCCACGCTGAAGCTTTCTGCCATCGTTACCACCAGTGGGTAGCCTTTTTGCGCGCAAACCATGGCCAAGCCAATTCCAGTATTGCCGCTGGTCGCCTCTACTACCGTCTGTCCGGGTTTAAGTTCGCCTGCCTTCTCCGCCGCTTCGATCACGCCGAGGGCCAAGCGATCCTTGACCGAACCAAGTGGATTGAACGCCTCGACCTTGACATAGAGATTAATGCCTTCAGGCGCCAGTTTATTGATCTTGACCACCGGCGTATTGCCGATTGTCTCAAGAATATTCTGATACTTCTTCGCCATGATCGTGTCCCCTTATAAAGGCCGTCTCGTCCCGATGCGGCAGCCGTCGATGTTCAAACCATTGAAGCTGAGGGGATTAGACCCTGAATTGGCGAAACTGTCGAGGCAAGGAACGAGAGCTTTTCCGGTCGAACAGCGCCACCCCCGTCACTCGCCCAATGATCCTGGATACACGCGCATCAGGTCGGTCATTAGGCGCGGAAGCGGGTTGGCACGACGTCAGACCTTGTAGAAGTCGCGATACCATTCGACAAAACGCGCAACACCGGTCTCGACCGTCGTCTTCGGGCGAAAACCGATGTGATCGGCGAGATCTTCGATATCCGCGCTAGTTTCGGGAACGTCGCCCGGCTGCATCGGCAGGAGTTCGCGCTCGGCCTTCATCCCCAGGCTGTCCTCTAGAACCTGGATATAGCGTTCAAGCGCAACCGGCTGGCTGTTACCGATATTAAACAAGCGATAGGGGGCCATGCTGGTCGCCGAATCAGGCTCTTCACCATGCCAATCTGGATTGGGTTCCGCCGTCTTGTCGACTACCCGTATGACGCCTTCGACGATATCGTCGATATAGGTAAAATCGCGTTTGTGGTGGCCATGATTAAAGACCTTGATCGGCCTCCCCTCAATGATCGCCTTGGTGAACAGGAACAACGCCATATCCGGGCGCCCCCAAGGACCGTAGACCGTAAAAAAGCGAAGCCCGGATGTCGGCAATCCGTAGAGATGGCTGTAGGTGTGAGCCATCAGCTCATTCGCCTTCTTGGTCGCCGCATAAAGCGACAGCGGATGATCGACGTTATCATGTACAGAAAAGGGCATCGTCTTGTTCGCGCCGTAGACCGAACTTGTCGAGGCATAGACGAGATGCTCGACTTTCCGTTCGCGACAGCCCTGAAGGATGTTCATGAACCCAATGAGATTACTATCGACATAAGCATGAGGGTTTTCTATCGAATAGCGAACACCAGCTTGGGCTGCCAGATGGATCACCCTTTCCGGTTCGAACTCGCGAAAGGCTGCATCAATCGCCTCTCTGTCCTCCAGGTGACGACGCAAATCGACGAACCCATCGAAGGATAGAAGCCGGTCCAATCGGGCCTGCTTCAAATCGACATCATAGTAATCATTCAGATTATCGATGCCGACAACGTCGTCGCCACGCTCCAACAGCCGTTTTGCGACGGCGGACCCAATGAAACCAGCCGTGCCCGTCACCAGAACCTTCATAATGTACGACCCTTAAGCGATATGTTTTTTCTGTCCCCATACGGCGGCGCCTGCTGATGATTCAGGAACCTCTGCAGGATCTCTTTGATTTGACGTCAATGTCCCCAACCATCGAAAATCACGACATTTAGATTGATATGCTATAGACGCTCATCGGCGCTGCCCAATGGAAAGATGGATTTCACATCGAAGAGAATGGACGTCGACTTGCCGTATTTCCGAAGTCCCTCTGCACCCGAGCTTTGAAAGTCTTCGTGGCCCACCGCAAGAATGATGCCGTCATATTGCCCGATCGCCGGCTCGTCAATAAGCTTCAGCCCGTATTCCTCCTCCGCTTCTTCCTTCGATACCCAGGGATCGTAAACATCGATCTTGGCGTTATAGACCTGAAGCTCCCGGACGATGTCGATCACGCCGGTATTGCGCAGATCAGGGCAATTCTCCTTGAAGCTCAGACCGAGAACCAGAATGTTCGATCCAACGACATGGATTTCCTTTCTGGTCATCAGCTTGATCACCCGCTCGGCCACATAAGCGCCCATGCTGTCATTGATCCGCCGCCCCGCCAGAATAACCTCGGGATGGTAACCGACATGCTGTGCTTTGTGGGTCAGATAGTAAGGATCGACGCTGATGCAGTGACCACCGACAAGGCCAGGACGGAACGGCAGAAAGTTCCACTTCGTACCGGCCGCCTTGAGCACCTCTTCAGTATCGATATCGAGGCGATGAAAGATCAGCGCTAGCTCATTGATCAACGCGATGTTGAGATCGCGTTGCGTGTTCTCGATTACCTTGGCGGCCTCCGCCACGCGCACCGAGCTGGTTCGATAGGTTCCGGCACGGATGATCGAGGCATAGAGCTTATCGACGAAGTCAGCGGCCTCCTCCGTCGATCCGGATGTTACTTTCATGATGTCAGGCAAGCGATGCTTCTGATCGCCCGGATTAATGCGCTCGGGACTGTAGCCGACGAAAAAATCCTCGTTGAATGTCAGGCCAGAGACAGCTTCCAGAATCGGAACGCAGACCTCCTCGGTTGCCCCGGGATAGACCGTCGATTCGTAGACCACCACATCGCCACGCGACAAACTGGCGCCTACTGTCCGGCTGGCCGCTTCCAGCGGACCGAGATCCGGTCGCTTATAGTCGTCGATAGGTGTTGGCACGGTGACGATATAAGTGTTGCAGGCCGCGAGCGCCTCAGGATCGGACTGAAACGACAATCCCGTCGCTTCCGACAGCATCTCACGGCTAACTTCACGGGTGACATCCAGCCCGTCACGAAGTTGCCCTATCCGCCCGACATTGACGTCGAAGCCCAGTGTTTCAAACGTTTTACCGAATTCGACGGCAAGCGGCAGGCCCACATAGCCAAGTCCGATGATGCCTAAGCGTGCCTGATCGATCGACTTGATGATCATCGTAATCTTCTCACTCCGAAACAGCGCCATGAATGGCGTTCAAGAGATGGCTTCTCCCATTTCGGCTTTCTACTACCTTTGGAGGTGATCAAATGTCCACCGGTCCTGACCGATGGATGCAATTTGTCACGGCAGGCGATGCCAATATGAGACAATCAAACAAAGGGCCATTCTATCGCACCGCCCCTTCGTTATTTGTCGATGCCACGGATGATACGCTGCCAACGCTCAACACTTTCTTAAGCTTTAAACACTAAAATTCCTTCATCAACGCCTGATGACAGAAGCTAAGAAGTCGGAAATCAATGAAGAAACTGGGCTTACTCATGGTGCTAGCGGTCATGATGGTGGCAATGCCCGCCTCGGCCGATCCTGCCGAATTCCCACCACTCTTCGACACGGTGGGCTATCGGAATAATTCCCTCGATGCCCTGCCCCAATGGCGCCGTGTCCTCGACGAGATTAGAGAGGAAGAAGCCCTCTATCACGCCTGTGGCAATGGCATCGTCCCTTGCCCTTCAAAAAGCCTCCTTGCCTGGTATGCCATGATGAAGGGCCAAGCAGAACAACCGAAAATGGCCATGCTTCATGCTGTTAATCGGTTCGTTAACCAATGGCCCCACCGATCAGACAGCGTCAATCATGATCAAGTGGATTACTGGTCGTCCCCCTTGACCTTTCTTCGACGATCCGGTGATTGCGAGGACTACGCCATCATCAAATATGTGAGTTTGCGGGAGATGGGTTTCCCCGCCGAGGATCTGCGCATCGTGGTTGTGCGCGACACCCTAAGAGACTTGGCCCATGCCGTCCTCGTCGTTCATGTCGAGGGTGACCTCTATGTGCTGGACAATCTGTTCCAGGCCGTCCTGCCCCAGGCAAGGGTTCGTCAATACCTGCCTTATTACTCGGTCAACGAGCAGGCGCGCTGGGCGCATATCCCGAACAACAGCATGATGATTTCGTCGACACCATGGGCAGTGACACCGAGCGCTGGTAAGACCGAGTAGAGACCTGAGCTTGTTTGCCAAAGGGATGAATCTCAAGGCAGCGCCGGAAAAAAAGCAACCTAACCTGACTTCCCAGCACTCGCCTCAAAGATCGAGGGTACTAAGTGATGTGGTCACACACCCCACCCGTCGTCCCGGCATTTGAGAAGCCAGCGATTTTGGAGCCCGTTTAAAGAACTGTTGAACCGACTCTTAAAGGCTCGATTGATGGGGTCAGGCATGTCCGGCTTCGGTCGACAATAAGGATAAATCGATCCCAAGCTTGGCGAGAGCCCCTTCCCATTTGGCTTCATTGTCCAATCCAAAAACCAAATGATCGTCCGCTGGCACCAAAAGCCAGCCATTGTCTTGAATTTCCTGATCGAGCTGGCCCGCTCCCCAGCTGGCATAGCCAAGAGCTAAAACGCAGCGCTCGGGTCCTTCATGATCAGCGATCGCTTTCAACATTTCGGTGGTGGCGGTAAGCGCAATATCGTCCTCGATGATCAGTGTCGCTTCCTGAACGAGATCGGTGCTATGCAGGACGAAACCACGACTTGCCTCCACCGGCCCACCAAAATGTACAGGGATATCGGGCCGCTCTTTGTCCGTCTCCAGCCCCAACTGGTCCATCAGTGTATCGAACCGCATATTATCGAGCAGCCGGTTCACGACGAATCCCATCGCTCCATCATCGGAATGGGCGCACATATACACCACGGTTCGAGCAAAGCGCGGATCTTCCATCTGGGGCATAGCGATCAGGAGCTGACCGCTCAGCGAGATTTCGGATTGGGTCGTTTCAATAGATGCCATGATCAATATTTAAACCGACGTGACGGGCCCAGCAAGAGGGTCCGATCATCCTGCCCGGTTATCCTTAAGAATGGGTAAACAACATCGTGAATCACGACAACTATATTGTGGGATGCTCCTTATCCAATCCCATTGCCTAGGCGAAGCCTACATGTCAGATTGCCGACTTGTTTCAAGGTCAATCGGAAAAATGGGGAGAGTGCAATATGGCGATCAGTGTCGGTGACAAGCTACCTTCGGCCACGCTCAGAAAGCTCGGCGACGACGGCATCGATGAAGTTGGGACGGATGACCTAGCGAAAGGCAAGAAAATCGTTCTGTTCGCCGTGCCCGGCGCGTTTACGCCGACTTGTTCCGAACAACATCTTCCAGGTTTCATGCAGCATGCCGATGCTATCAAAGCGAAAGGCGTCGACATGATCGCCTGCGTCACCGTCAACGATCCCTTCGTCGTGGCTGCGTGGAGCAAGGCGACCGGTGCCGGAAGCAAGGTTGAGATCCTATCCGATGGCAATGCTGAATTTACTAAAGCGGTCGGGTTGGAACTGGATGCCAGCGGCTTCGGGCTCGGCCTTCGCTCGCAACGCTACGCCATGATCGTCGAGGACGGCGTTGTGAAGACTCTGCTGATCGAGGATGTGCCGACCCAGGCGGAAAACAGTAGCGCCAACGCCATCCTGGCCGCTCTCTAAGCCAAAATTTCCTGTCCGACAGCGTTTGCTTACCGTCCGATGCCTTGATATCGATCACGACCAGGGCTCGGACGGAAGCAGCGAGCGTTTCCCTCAATTTAAACAACCCAATCGCCACCAGGAATTGACTCGACAAAGTGCAAGCGTTGCCGTCGAAAAGAAAACCTGGCAATCCTTTCGGATCTACAGCGCTTTCATCAAAGACGGTCCAAACCAACTAGCCACCTAGGCGGCCTGAACGCCTCCTTTATTCTTGATGGCGTCCGTCGCGAGCCGGTCAGCGCGCTCATTATCCGGGTTGCCGCTATGCCCTTTGACCCAACGCCAGTCGATGTCGTGACGCTGGGCCGCCGCATCGAGACGCTCCCATAATTCCTTGTTCTTCACCGGTTTTTTGTCAGCGGTTCGCCAACCGTTCGCCTTCCAGCCCACCAACCAGCCCGTAATGCCACGCCGGACATAGTTGCTGTCGGTGACGACCCGAACCTTCATCGGCCGTTTCAGTGTTTCGAGCGCTCCAATCGCCGCCATCAGCTCCATGCGGTTGTTGGTGGTCTCAGGCTCATAGCCGGATAGCTCTTTATCGAGCCCGCGCCAACGCAGAATGGCCCCCCAGCCGCCGGGGCCGGGATTGCCGGAACAAGCACCATCGGTGTGAATTTCAACGATTTCCTTTGGATCGATCGTCGTCTCGTCAGCAAGGTTATCGGTCATCGCCTCAGTCCAAACCATAGGCGCTCGGTCCGCGAACGCCTCGATGAAAACGCAGTTTTTCCAGATATTCCAGTGGATCTTTCGGTCTGACCAACGCCCCTTCGACCTGGTTCTGCCAATCGAACAGACGGGTCAACAGGAAGCGGAGCGCTGCTCCTCGCGCCAGCAGCGGGAGAGCCTGTAGCTCCTCCGAGCTCAGCGGACGCACCGACTGATAGGAGCCAAGGAGATAGCGCGCCTTGGTAATATTAAAGGCACCATCCGGCTCGAAGCACCAGGCGTTCAGGCAGATCGCGATATCATAGGCCAGAAGATCGTTGCAGGCGAAGTAGAAGTCGATCAGACCTGAGAGCGCTTCTTTTTGAAAGAAGACGTTGTCGGGAAAGAGATCAGCGTGGATCACCCCGATGGGCAAATCTTTCGGCCAATTGCGCTCAATTGCGTCTAGCTCCGCCACGACTTCCGATCCGAGGCCGGAAGCTACTTGATCGGCATCCCCCTTGCAACGATCGACAAGTGACCGCCATCCCTGGACGGAAAGCGCATTGGGCCTGGAGAGAAGAAAATCGCTGCCGGCAAGATGCATCTCGGCAAGCGCCCTGCCGAGGCCTGCGCAATGAAAGGGCTGAACCCGTTTTGGCCAGACACCGTCAAGAAAGCTGACAAGGGCTGCCGGCCGGCCACAGAGTTCGCGAAGCGACGTACCATCAACGCTCTGGATCGGCGTCGGGCATTGTACTCCCTTACCGGCCAAATGCTCCTTCAGGCCTAGAAAAAAGGGCAAGTCCGATGGATCGACACGCTTCTCGTAGAGGGTCAGAATGTAGCGTCCATGCTCGGTTATCAGCAGGTAATTGGTATTCTCGACTCCCTCCGCAATCCCTTTGACGCTTACCACGTCACCGACATCGTATGCCTTCAGGAATGACTCGAGAGAGTCGTCATCAATCGCTGTATAAACCGCCATCGTCGCCGCCGTAATTCCGCCTGCCTATCCTCTACCGAAAGACAGCGAAGGATGCGATGACAAATTCTGCCCCATCATCAAGACGCCC
Organism: Geminicoccales bacterium; assembly: GCA_050633905.1. Taxonomy (GTDB): domain Bacteria; phylum Pseudomonadota; class Alphaproteobacteria; order Geminicoccales; family Geminicoccaceae; genus JANQPX01. Next base: position 126,194 of record JBOEHJ010000071.1, on the reverse strand, counting down.
GGCGAAGCGGTGTCGGCGGCGTGCGGAAAAAGACGTCTTCCTTGATGATCTCCACTTCATCCACCGTGACATCAAAACGCTCCCGGCAGGCATCGATCAGGCCATCCACGAGCTCCTCCGGCGCCGATGCGCCAGCACTGACGGCAACGGTTCCGATCCCTTCAAACTGTGACCAATCCAATGTCTCAGCAGATTCCACCAGGAACGATGTCCCACATCCCGCCATCTTCGCGACCTCGACCAGGCGGAGGGAATTGGAGGAGTTGGTAGCCCCGATGATCAATGTCAGGTCCGCCTTGGGCGCCAACACTTCGACCGCGCGCTGGCGATTGGTGGTCGCGTAGCAGATATCTTCACGTTTCGGCCCTGCAATCCTTGGAAAACGGCGCTTTAGGACATTGAGCACATCTTCGGTTTCCCGAAGCGAAAGCGTCGTCTGGGTAGCGTAGGCGAGATTATCCGGATCATCGACCTGAAGGGCTTCGGCTACCGCAACGTCTTCCACCAGAATAACCGCCCCCTCGGGAAGCTGTCCCATCGTGCCGACCACCTCGGGATGGCCCTCATGACCGATCAGTAGGACCGTACGCCCGCTCTTGTAATGCTGCTCAACACCGCGATGCACCTTACTCACCAAGGGACAGGTGGCATCAGCATAGATCAGACGCCGCCGCTTTGCCTCGGTTGGCACCGATTTCGGGACGCCATGGGCCGAAAACACGACGATAGCATCGTCCGGAACCTCATCCAGCTCCTCGACAAACACCGCCCCCTTAGTCTTCAAGCTATCAACCACATGCTTGTTGTGGACTATCTCGTGGCGAACATAGACCGGGGGGCCATTCTTCTCGAGTGCCTTTTCAACGATGTCGATGGCACGTTCGACACCTGCGCAAAAGCCTCGCGGCTTGGCGAGCAGTATTGTCAGCGCTGTCTTGTTCATCACGCCCCATTCAAGCGTCTGTCAGCCCAAAGGGCCAGGCGCCGACGACATCGGTGAATTCATACGAAAACAACAGGGACCGAGCCGGCGCAACTTCCTCATACTCAGCTTTAACATAGCCATCCCGCTTAGACGAGGCCTGCGACCTTTCGTCTGCATAGTTCGCCATCCCCCATCGACGTTCAGTGGACCAGCCATGCAGCCTGGAACGACAGCCATCGAAAACTGCCTGTTGACGTCGTTCATTCGGCCCCATAAACCCTTGCTGCACTGCCGAAGGAAAGGCCATCATGAAACCTACGTTGCGTCCGAACAACCCGCGATTTGGCTCAGGACCGACCTCAAAACGCCCGGGCTGGTCAGCGAGCGCACTGGATGATCAGGCTCTCGGGCGCTCGCATCGTGCTGCGATCGGCAAGGCCCGCCTGCGAGAGGTTCTGGACCGATCTCGAGCGATCCTTGGCCTTCCCGACGACTATCACCTTGCGATCGTGCCGGCCTCCGATACAGGCGCGTTCGAGATGGCGATGTGGACACTTCTTGGAAACCGCGGGGTCGACGTGCTGGCTTGGGAGAGTTTCGGCAGCGGCTGGGTGACCGACCTCGAAAAACAACTTAAGCTTGACGATCTTAGGGTCTTCAAGGCGGATTACGGCAACCTACCTGATCTCGGTGCCGTCGACCCGGCGCGGGATGTCGTTTTTACCTGGAACGGCACCACATCAGGCGTTCGGGTCCCCGATGGCGACTGGATTGATGCCGACCGAGACGGCCTCACTCTTTGCGATGCAACCTCCGCCGCCTTCGCCATGGCACTGCCCTGGGAAAAGCTCGATGCAACAACCTATTCCTGGCAAAAAGTCCTTGGTGGGGAAGCCCAGCACGGGCTTTTGGTGCTCAGCCCTCGCGCCGTCAAACGCCTTGAAAGCCATAGACCAGTCTGGCCGCTCCCAAAAATCTTTCGCCTGACCAAGGACGGTAAGCTAAATGAGGGCATCTTTCGCGGCGAGACCATCAACACTCCTTCCATGCTGGCCGTCGAGGATGCGCTGGACGGACTTCGCTGGGCCGAAAGCATCGGCGGGCTTGAGGGATTGATCGGCAGAACTGAAGCCAATTTTCAGGTGATCGACAGCTGGGTCGAGAAAACGCCTTGGGTCGATTTCCTCGCGACCGACGAAGGGACCCGGTCGCCAACCTCCATCTGCCTCAAGATCGTCGACCCTGCGATCGAAGCCCTTTCAAAGGAACGGCAAGGTGCGTTCATCAAGGATATGACCGGCAGGCTTGCCGAAGAGGCCATTGCTTACGATATAGCGGGTTATCGAGACGCCCCTCCCGGCCTCCGTATCTGGGGCGGCGCTACGGTCGAAACCGCCGATCTTGAAGCACTCACGCCTTGGCTGGATTGGGCTTTTGCAGATGCTCGTGGGCAGATCGCTTAACCCGACACCACGTAAATGACGACGACAATCAAGGAACATTCGATGCCTAAAGTCCTGATCTCGGACAATCTCAGCCCGGCCGCGGTCGATGTATTTCAAGAACGCGGCGTTGAGGTCGATGTTCGTACCGGCATGAACGAAGAGGAGCTTTGCGCCATTATCGGCGATTACGACGGCCTCGCCATCCGCTCCGCGACCAAGGTCACGCCGACCGTTCTCGATCATGCGAAGAAGCTGAAAGTGATCGGCCGCGCCGGTATCGGTGTTGACAATGTCGATGTCGTTGCCGCGACCAATAAAGGCGTTGTCGTCATGAACACGCCTTTTGGCAATTCGGTGACCACCGCCGAACATGCGATCGCCATGATGATGGCTCTTGCCCGGCAATTGCCGAATGCTGACCGGTCCACGCGCGCCGGCAAGTGGGAAAAATCGAAGTTCATGGGGGTCGAACTTACCGGAAAAGCTCTCGGCCTGATCGGCTGCGGCAATATCGGCTCAATCGTCGCCGAGCGAGCCCAGGGTCTGAAAATGCGCGTGATGGCATTTGATCCGTTTCTCGGCGCCGAACGTGCCGAAGATCTGGGTGTGGAGAAAGTCGAACTCGACCAGCTCCTTGAGCGCGCCGACATCATCAGCCTGCACACACCACTCAACGATCAAACGCGCAATATCCTTTCATCCGAAGCCATCGCCAAAACCAAAAAAGGCGTGCGCATCGTCAATTGCGCCCGTGGCGGGCTGCTGGATGAGAGCGCCCTCTATGATGCGATCCGGAACGGTCATGTCGCCGGTGCCGCCCTTGACGTTTATGCCGCCGAACCGGCGCGCGAAAGCCCGTTATTCGAACTGGATGAAGTCGTGGTCACCCCTCATCTCGGCGCCGCAACTTCGGAAGCCCAGGAGAAGGTCGCCCTTCAGGTCGCTGATCAAATGGGCAGCTACCTGATGACCGGTGCTGTGGTCAACGCCCTGAACACCGCATCAGTCAGCGCCGAGGAAGCGCCTCGCCTCAAGCCCTATATGAGCCTTGCAAAACAACTCGGCTCCTTTGCCGGCCAGCTCACCGAAACAGGCCTAAAAGCTGTGACCATCACCTATGCCGGTCAGGCAGCGAAACTCAACACCAAGCCACTGACGGCCACCATTCTGCAAGGCCTGCTCACTCCACTGCTCGCCAGCGTCAACATGGTCAATGCCACCCTCGTCGCGCGCGAACGTGATATCGGCGTCACCACGGTCCACCAAGACCAGATCGAAGGCTACCAGACCCTGATACGCTTGACAGTCGAAACTGAACGTGGCGAAAGAAGCGTGGCTGGCACCCTGTTCCAAGAACGCCGCCCCCGCCTGGTCGAGGTACGCGGCATCGCTGTCGAAGCCGAACTCGGACCCCATATGCTGTTCGTCAGAAATGAGGACAAACCCGGCTTCATCGGCGCTCTCGGTCAAATCCTCGGCGACGCCGGCATCAACATCGCGACCTTCCATGTCGGGCGAACGTCTCCAGGCGATGAGGCCATCGCCATGGTCGAGGTCGACCAGGAAGTCCCAACCGACATCCTCAACACCATCTGCGCCCTCCCCTACACCATGCAATGCAAATCCCTGACCTTCTGATCGCACCACGATCACGGGGTCCTGGACCTCGACACGCGTTGGGGGCTTAGTATGTTGATGGAACCGATGCTGGCGTCCGGTATCGGCTCTGTGGTTGGTCGGGTCGTCATGATCTTGGGCAGGCTGGCGTAGGTTTTGGGCGTCGAGCAAGGTTCGGATGCGCTTGAGATTGGCGGCACGCTGGCCGTTGACGAATAGGCCGTCGTGGCCGATCCGATGGAACCGATCGGGAAGGATGTGGATCAGGAAGCGCCGGATGAACTCGCATGTCGTCGATCATGCGGTGGCGCAGCGGACTGATAGCTTGCTCGGTCATCGGTAGCTCCTGTCTCTCTGGATCAATGGCTGTCACCAATGCCCCCGGGAAACAGCGCGCCCTCTTCCACCGATAAATGCCTACGGCCGAGCTACACCAATACCGGTAAAGCCATTTCGTTCGCCGGTACAACGCCGCGCTGCTGGCTTACCCGCCGCAGTGTTGCTCTCGGTCGTTCAACGGACCTATGGGGCACAAGCTCGCTTCGACAATGACCTCAATCAGTTCGGCCTATGCGAGGCCAGACCTGATCGTCGCCCATCGGGGCTCAATCGGGCTTGTAAACCCGCATTGCTTCGGGATCATCCCTGCTGAAGGGAATGGCTGCTACGTCCGCCCAGACCTCATCCCTAATTGGAAAATTCGCCCAATCGACGGTCTGCTGAACGCGCTCGGCTTTGCTGACCCCGCAGATCGTTGACGTCACACGCTCATCACGCATCGAAAATTGCAGTGCCAAGGCACCTGGCGGCAGCTGATGTCGTGCGCAGATGGCCTCGATCTGCCTGACAGGCTCCAGCATCGCCTCGCTGGCCTCCTGATAGACATAGCGGGCGTGGTTGGCAGAACCTTTGGCGAAAACGCCGCCGGCATAGGGAGCGGCGTTCAGAACCGCGATGTCTCTCTCCACAGCCAGATTCATCATCGCTTCGGCATGGCGGTTAACCAGCGTGAAGCGGTTATGGGTGATCAGCGCATCGAAGTCGAAGGCTTTCAAGATCGGGATCATGATGTCTGTTCGACCGGCAGCGAGGCCGACCGCATCGCAGAGCCCTTCTTCCCTAATTTTAAAGAGTTCTTCGACCGCCCCGCCTTTCCCGCTAACCTCGCCGAGATCGGCCACATATTCCGGATCATGCAGATGAAGGAGATGGACGCGGTCCAAATTCAACGCCTTCAGGCTCTCTTCCAGGGACCGTCTCGCACGAGACGCATCAAAGCGGCCGGTCTCCATGTCCCGATCAAGCTTGGTCGAGACGATCACCCCATCCGGGAGCCCACCCCTTGCCCGGATCGCAGCACCAAGCCGGGCCTCGCTTCGACCCATTCCATAGTTCCTAGACGTGTCAAGAAATTTCGCCGGGCCGTCGAAGATCGCATCAATTGTGGCTGCTGCTCGGTCCTCATCCACCGAATAGCCGTAGGTATTGGGCATATCGCCAAGGGAACTGGTGCCGAAACAAAGCGGCGGCACAGACAAACCATTTCGGCCAATTGGCATTGACTTGGAACGTTCAGCAGGGCTCATGTTATTGGTTCTCCCACAGCTTGACAGTCATCGCCTGTCAACATGACAATGCCTTCGCTAATTGTCCAAGGTTGCCGCCCCATAAAAATGCCAAAGAAAAATCGCCCCGCAGCCGCGAAGGGGGCGCCATTGCTCCGCCAAGGCGTCCATCGTCTTGCGATCTGGCCGCATCTCCAATCCCTTCAAACGCTGCATGCCGATCTGCAAAGCCAGATCGTCGGCAGGCCAACTATCCCTTCGGCTAAGCGCAAACAGAAGATAAATCTCAGCACTCCAACGCCCAAAACCCTTCAGCTTGCAAAGCTCGACGATCGCTTCCTCTTGCGAGAGCTCATCCAAGCTGTTGAGATCGAGCACGCCTTCGAGGATAGCTTTGGCCAGACCGCGGCCATAATCGGTCTTACGCCCGGAAAGTCCGACCGCCCGGCAGGCCTCATCATCCAAAGCGGCAAATGTAAAAGGCGTCACCTCGGCCCCGCAGGCCGTCGCCAAACGCCCCCAAATGGCGGCTGCAGATTTGGTCGACACCTGCTGCGAAACCATGATGCGCAACAGAGTCTCGAAACCGGGCTGCCTTAGGCGTGGAATGGGATAACCGATGCGCTCGATCGCCGAGGCCACATCCCCATCGATAACGGCGAGCTGATCGATGCCTTGAGCAAGCGAAGGTCCGTCGAGAGGGTCATTCATCACTATAACCTCGTTCCAAAAGATGCCGATCATATTGACCCGATGGCAAGGCACCTGAATCCAGCCTATGAATAGGCCTCCCATGACATGGTGACCATCCTTCATCGGTTACCTAGACGCGGCCACCATGTGACGAACCAGTCCCCATGATCTCGATCCCGAGATCGATCTTGCCAAGCGTTTGGCTGACTTCTTGCAGAGTAGGTTTAGGAAAACGGTTCTCGAAAATGGCTGGCTGAGCGCCTGAATGCATGCCGTCGAGAACCTCTCATGGGTTTCCTTGGCATGATGAACATCACAGCCTCGATTCCCAAGACGCCATTGACAGGCTTTTAATGACACATGCATACAAGAAAGGCAGGGAGGAACGAAAATGGCGAAAAAACGGCCATCTACCCTCAACAACAACCCCAGCGAATTGCAGTGACCGTGATCGCCGCAGCGTCGTCACTTCAGCATAAAGCGGCCCGCCTCAGTTCCCGATTGAATTGGCTGGTCGAGCGATTTATTGCCTTCTTAATGGTGCTGCTGGTCGCCGATGTCTGGCTTGGCGTCGTTGCCCGTTATGTCCTTAGAGTGCAAATCCCTTGGACCGAGGAACTGGCCCGCTACCTGATGATCTGGGCGGCATTGCTCGCGATCTCCTCAGGGATCGCCCGGCGTGAGCATATCGGCTTCGTCATGCTGCTGGAACGTTTTCCAATCACGTTGCAAAAGATGCTCTTGCTAGCCTTCGATATCCTCGCCATGGCGCTATTCGGCTTCCTCTTCATCTACGGCATCGGCATGACCGGCACGGGTGCCAAGCAATTTGCCATGATTTTCGGCATGAGCATGGCCATTCCCTATGCGTCGGTGCCGGTCGCCTCCCTGCTCGCCTGTATCCAGATCCTGCTCACCGGCATCCGGGATTTCTCCCAGATCGACCGCCGCCAGCACGAGGAGTCGGCATGATCACGGTTTTGGTCATCTTCTTCGTCCTCTTGTTCCTCGGCATGCCAATCGGCTTCGTCCTGGGCATAGCCGGCATTGCAGGCATTATCGATGCGGGCGGCGCCAGCTTTCTCTCCATGGCCCCCAAGCGCTTCTTCGCCGGGCTCAATCTCTTTCCCTTTCTCGCCATGCCGTTCTTTATCCTTGCGGGCGAGATCATGAACCACACCGGTATTACCCAACGACTTGTCTTGTTCGCCGAGGCCCTTGTCGGGTATATGCGCGGCGGGCTCGCCCACAGCAACATGGTGGCCTCCGTGTTCTTCGCCGGTATCACAGGGGCCGCTACGGCGGATGCCGCCGCCTTTGGCAAGACGCTCGTGCCGGCCATGGTCAAACAAGGTTATGACCGCCCTTTTGCCTGCGCGGTGACGGCCGCCGGCTCGATCATCGGCCCCACCATCCCACCCTCCTCACTCATGGTGATTTACGGCTCGATCATGGGTGTTTCAATCGGCGGTCTGTTCGCCGCAGGCATCCTTCCCGGCCTGTTGATCTGCCTGGTCTGCATGGCGATTATCGCTGGCGTGGCACGAAGGAAAAACCTGCCCAAAGCTGAGAACGCGCCAAGTCTCAGACAAATCCTCACCGCCTTTCGCTCAAGCCTGATCGCCCTGATCATGCCGATCATCATCCTTGGCGGCATCTTGGGGGGCGTGGTCACCCCAACCGAAGCCGCCTCGGTCGCCGTCGCTTACGCCCTTTTCGTCGGCGTCGTGATCTACCGCGCCATCACCATCGACGACTTCATTCAGATGCTGATCAGGACCGCCCGGGTCACCGGCGTCATCTTCCTGATCATCGCATCCGCTTCAATCCTTGGCTGGTGGCTTGCCTTCACCCAAATTCCCCAGGCGATCGCCGAAGGCTTTCTCAGCGTCTCTGACAACCCCAACGTCATCATCGCACTTATCCTGATCCTCCTGCTCACCGTCGGCATGTTGATGGACATTACCGCAATCCTCATCATTCTCGCACCGGTTCTAGCCCCCCTGACGCTGGCCATTGGCATGGACCCGATCCATGCCGGCATTGTCTTTGTACTGGCGCTCAACATTTCGCTTATGACCCCGCCGGTTGGGGCCTGCCTCTTTGTCCTCTCCTCAGTCACCGGCGAGCGTATCGAAAGCATCGCCGCAGCACTCTGGCCCTTCCTCCTGGCCGAGGTCGCGATCCTTGTCGTGATCGCCTATTGGCCGGAACTGGCTCTTTTCCTGCCCCGCGCCTTTGGTCTCTAACGGTATGACCGCATCATTTCTTTCCCATCCACCTTTGGAAACGGTTCGGCCGAGATGGAGGATCAACAACCAATGTCGGTTCTCTGATAAGGAGCGATCATCTGAAGATGACGTTCAAAACGTGTTGCTATCAACCTGCTTCAACAATCCACCCGGGCCACTCCCGGTCCGGTGCAACCATGGGGGACATCCATGACCATGCTGAGAAAAACCTTGCTAGCATCCGCAATGCTTGCCCTATCCCTTGGAGGGGCCGCGTTGCCCGCTGCTGCGGAGAAGGTATTGAAACTTGGTCATCTCAATAATGACGATGCCTTCGAAAACCCTGCCGGCGCCTTCGGCAAGGTGTTCAAGAACATCGTCGAAAGCGCCACCAATGGCGAGATCAAGGTCGAAATCTTCCCCAACGGCCAACTCGGCAAGGACTTTGAGATCGCTCAACAGGTGCGGGATGGCGTGATCCAGGCCTCTTTGGCATCGGTCGGCGGTCTTGCTTCCCACTACCCGAAGATCGGCGTGATCGACGTTGCCTTCGCCTTTCCCCATATCTCTGCTGTCTATGACGTGTTCGACGGCCCCTTCGGTCAGGCACTTGCCGCCGACATTGAAGCCGATCTCGGCGACGTCAAGGTCCTCGGCTTTGCTGATACCGGTGGCTTTTTCTCCATCTCCAACTCCAAGAAGCCCGTTGCCAAGCTCGAGGATCTGGAAGGCCTGCGTATCCGCACCATGACCCTTGAAAGCCATCAGACCCTGATCAATTCACTCGGCGCCGAGGCCTACCCGCTCGCTTGGGCCGAAGTCTATTCGGGGCTCCAGACCGGCGTCATCGACGGCCAGATGAACCCAATCCCCATCATCGCCTTTTCTAACTTCGATGAGGTCCAGGGCTACCTGACTCTGACCGAACATCTGTTCACACCCTACACAATCTTGGTTAACAAAACCTTTTACGACGAGTTGACCGACAACGAAAAATACATCCTGCACTATGCGGCAAAGTCCGGCGTGGTCGCATCGCGCGGCGTGGCGCGGGCAATCGAGGCATCGGAGAACGGTCTGCCTAAGCTTCAGGCCAAGATGGAAGTCCATGCCCTCTCGCAGGAAGACAAGGAAGCCTTCAAACAAGCTGCCCAGCCAGCCGTCATAGAGCTGATCAAATCAGCTTACGGCGAAAAAGGTGAAGAACTTCTAAACCTCTTCCTAGAGGAAGTCGACAACGCCAAAGAGCGCGTCTACCTCCAATAGTCCTGCCAGGACTTGGTTTACCTATCGTCACCTGGGACCTGATGTTGGTGTCATCCACGAGACAGGCCTGTGAGACTCCCCGGGGCATTTTCTGCCGAGAGGCAGGTCCCCGGGGGACCACCAAGTCCCGGCATGCCGCCACACCGCCTGTGTCCGAGGTCCAGGCCGACGGGGCCCGCCGTCAGTCGCGAAAATTGATGTATTGCAGGGGGTGATCGATCTTCTGGTCTTTGACCAGGGCAATGGCGTCCTGGAGATCGTCGCGTTTCTTGCCTGAAACCCTGAGCTCATCCCCCTGGATTGCAACCTGCACCTTGAGCTTAGCGGCCTTCACGGCTTTCACGATCTTTTGTGCAAGCTCTCGCTCGATACCCTGCATGATCACCACATTCTGACGCAAGCTGTTGCCACTAGCCTTTTCCGGCTTTTGAAAATCGAAAGCACGCGTGTCGACTTTGCGCTTGGCCATATGGCCGCGCAGGAGTTCCTGCACCTGCTTCAGCTTGAAATCGTCATCGGCATTGATGACCAGGGTCTCACCCGACCGCTCAATCGAGCAGCTGCTTCCCTTGAAATCATACCGGGTCTCGATCTCACGCTTGGCGCTCTGCAAGGCGTTATCGACCTCCGGAAGGTCTGTTTTAGAAACGATATCGAATGAAGGCATCGGTTGCCGTCCTCGCTCCAATGGCTGGTTGATGAAACAGATCAGCAGAATGCTGTAACACAGCGCGGATCGAAACTCGACCCGGGAGCGTCCTCGTTGATGACCCCGGCTTAACCCAATCTTTACCAACTTAGGTCCATAGATAGAGGACGTTTTTCGTATTTGGAGATGTCGAGGGGCCCGGCATATGAGGTTGATGAGCGACCATCAAAATACACTGCCGAAGCCGCAAGGCCCTTTTTCGGGAATTGTTCGCCACGATGCCGGAGCAAGCGCCGTTGAGTTTGCGCTCATCATCCCATTTCTGCTCATGCTAGCCGGCGGCATTGTTGAAATGACCAACCTGTTCTTTGTACGCAGCGAGCTCAACGAGATCGTGAGAGATGCAACGAGGCGCTTCGCAGTTGACGCCCTCACGCAAGACGAAACCCGCCAATACGTCGCCGATCAGGTCGCGCAAGCAACCAATGCCCGAGGTGAGATCACGGTCTCCGAATCAGCGGAACAAGGAGCCGACGACACGACAGATGTAACCGTCTCCTTAGATATTCCCGTGCAGGACATCCTGATTTTCGACTTCGTCGCATCGGCCATCAAAGTACCAGGTGGTGGGCCGCGGAACCTTTCCGTCTCCGTCACAATGCTCAAGCACTGATGACGCAGGCTTATCAGGTTTCTCTTCAACTTTTCCGAAAGGCATTCTCACGTGCCAGCTTCTGAGCCGCCAAAGAGCCGCGGATGGTTGTCACGGCAATACGCTGAACGCTGGCGCGAAACCGGTCGCCTCGTTCTTGGCGCCTTGCTGGTTATTGGTGGCATCCTAGCATGGCATATGAGCGCAACCCTGCAAGATCAGGCCCAGGATCTCAACCGCTATGTCAGGGTCGATATCTGGGCGGCGCAACAGGCCGAGTACGAGCTTCAAAGGCTCCTGCTCGTCCTGGCAAAGCGATCAAGCGAGGAAACCTCCCCCTCCACAGCGATCCGCCAGCAGCAACAACGCGCTGCTAATGCGCTGAAACAGCTCAGGAATGCCCATGACCGAGATGGTCTGGCCAGCACGTTGGACATCGAAACAGTCGTCCGCAATCTGGAAGATGATCTGACCAAGATCAAGCAAGCTGGCTCCCAGCCCGAGCAATGGGCGCGATTGAGTGACATCGAACAGTCCCTCACGCAGGGCTTATCCAAACTTCATCAGGTCATGATTGATTTGACCCACCTTAAGTTACAACTTCAGGATAGAGACCTCGCCCAGATCAAGACACTGGGTGATCTCAATCGCTCAATGGTCGTCGGCTTTTATATCATCGCCGCAATCTTCACCTGCTTTCTATGGTGGGAGGCGGATGGCGCCCGTCAGGCAAGTCATGAAGCTTCGGCCAGTGGGGCACGCTTTCGGGACATCGCGGAGATTGCCTCGGATTGGGTCTGGGAAACCGATTCCGAGCTGCGTTTCGCCTATATTTCAGAAAAGATAGAGCAAACGATCAGCGTCAAGGTGAGTGATCATCTGACCAAGCCGATTTCCAGCCTTTTTGCGGAACAAACAGACGACAATGGCCACTCAAGACTGAGCGAGTTGACCGCCCACCGACAGCCATTTCGCGATATCACCTGCCACGTCGCCACGATCGAAGAGAACGAAACACGGATCATACGCCTCTCAGGCAAGCCATTCTTCGACGCCAAAGGGGTATTCCTGGGTTATCGAGGTGTTGGAACCGATATATCCATCGTGATGCGTCGCGAGGAACGTATCCGTTACCTGGCAGAACATGATCAGCTCACCGGTCTACCCAATCGCACCGTGTTCCAGGATCATTTGCGAACGATCCTGCACAGTGACCGGGAAGGTGATCGGCGAGGATCACTTCTGGCCTTGGACTTGGATGGGTTCAAGGATGTCAATGACACCTTTGGCCATGACGTCGGCGACGCGCTTATTCTAGCCGTAGCCGATCGGCTGAGCGGCCTCATTCGCGATATAGATTTGGTTGCGCGACTTGGTGGTGATGAATTTGCGATTGTCTGGCGTTGTCACAACGCTGACGATGGTGAATTGGCAGATCTTTCCGATCGTCTGCTTACCGCCTTTAAATCGCCTTTCCGCGTTGCCGGCAACCAGCTATCTGTCGGCGTTAGCATCGGCATCGCCCGATTTCCCGAAGATGGGGTTACAGTTGAGGATCTCATGAAGGCGGGTGATCTCGCCCTCTATGGCGCCAAGGAGCGGGGACGAGGCTGTGTGGTTCATTTCGACCGTGAGATGACCCTCCAGTTGCAGCGTCGTCGGACCATCGAAGGGGCGTTGAAACGTGCTATCGAACAGGGTGACCTGACGATTGCCTTTCAGCCTCAGATCGATCTCAGCACACATCGCCTTGTGGGTGCTGAAGCCCTGGTTCGCTGGCATGACCGCGACCTCGGCGCGATACCTCCGGATGTCTTCATTGACATTGCTGAGGCTTCTGGATTGATCTTGCCTCTTGGACAATGGGTCCTCGAGACATCTTGCCGAGAGGCAACAAGTTGGGGTCCCCTAGGCATTGATGGGGTCGTTGCGGTCAATATCTCGACAGCGCAATTGACCCAGCAGAATCTCGTAAAAGCGGTCGAGGACGTTCTTGGACGAACGGGCCTGCCCGCCAATCGCCTCGAGCTGGAGATTACCGAGAGCTTGCTGATGGGCGATACCTCGAGCGCCATCTCGACACTCGATCATCTACGTGAACTCGGCGTCCAGCTTGCGATCGACGACTTCGGCACTGGGTATTCCTCCCTTAGCTATCTCAAGCGTTTCAACGTTCATAAGGTCAAGATCGACAAGTCATTCGTCACCGATCTCGAACGTGACGATGACGACCGAAGGATTGTGAATGCGATCGTTATGCTAGGACGTGCCCTCAATCTCAAGACGATCGCCGAGGGCGTGGAAACCGAAGGTCAAAGCCGATTGCTTACGTCGCTCGGCTGCAATGAAGCCCAAGGCTACCTCTTCGGCCGCCCCATGCCCGCCGACCAATTCATCAACTATGGTCAGGGCGTCATCAACGATGGCTTCCAAACAAAAAAGTTGGCCAGCTAGGGCATTTTCGACCCCATCGTACCGGTACTGTCCCGCTACCCTGCCCCATCCACGCTCTGTCTGTAGGGCCCGTGCCGAACAATTGAAAGAGCTCGGGAGATGGTGACCGAGGAGCCAGATCAGCCCAGCTACTTGATCCCGCCAATCGACAGGCCCTTGACCAAATAGCGCTGCAGCCAGGCAAAGACGATGGCGACCGGCAAGGTGGCGAGCAATGTCGCTGCCATCACATGTTCCCAGTTGATCTTGTAGGCAGCGCCCACCAGCGAATAGATCTGTATTGTAAGCGTATAGCTTTGCTGGCTGCGCAGCAGTGAAAAGGCAAGCACGAACTCGTTCCAGGTATTAATGAAGGTCAATATCGCGGTCACGGCAAGTGAGGGCAGCGCCATGGGCAGAAAGACGCGCGTTAAGCTTTGCAACCAGGTTGCGCCATCGATCCAAGCTGCTTCTTCGAGGTCTTTCGGTATGGTCGCGAAATAGCTCTGCAGCATCCAGGTGGCAAAGGCCATATTGAAGGCTGCATAGGCGAGGATGAGCCCGATAGGCTGGTCGACAATGCCAAGTTTGGCCATCATGCGAAAAATGCCGATGATCAAGACAATCGGCGAGAGCATCTGGGTAATCAGTAAGAACTGCCGATAGGCTGGCTGTCCTCGAAACGAGAAGCGTGCCGTTGCATAGCCAGCCGGAATAGCGACGAGCAAACAAATCAGCACCGAACTGCCGCTGATCAAAAGGCTGTTCTTCAACGCCGTTCCAAAACCGACCGCATCCCACATATCGACGAAGTTGGACCATTGAAGCTCGCTCGGCCACCAAGTGGGATCGAAGACGAAAATCTCGTGGCGCGGTTTCAAGGCCGTTGAAAGCATCACGGCATAGGGAAAGAGGATCACCAAGAGCAACGGCGACAGTAACAGCCAATAGAGTAACGATTTTTTGAGATGGCTCACGCCTTTGCTCATCAGCCCGCCTCCCTATTGTCGCGCATCATCATGCGTGCATAGATGATGGTAAAAGCGAGAAGTACGGTAAACATTACCAGCGACATCGCAGCCGCATCACCGATCCGTCCGTAGCGAAAAGCCAGCTTGTAGAGATAGGTTACCAATATATCAGTACTGTTCGCCGGGTCTCCTCTGGTCATCACCCAAATGATGGGAAATGAGTTGAAGACGTGAATGATATTGAGCACGACTGCAATATTGAAAAAGTTCTTCAACAACGGCACGGTCAATTGCGTGAAGCGCTGCCATGCGCTCGCACCATCAATCCGCGCGGCTTCGTAGACGTCATCGGGCAGCGACGCAAGACCGCCTAGAAAAACCGTGGTCGTAAAGGGGATCGAGACCAGGATGCCGATCAGAATCTCGATGGGGAAGGCAAGATTGGCGGTGGCCAGCCATTCGACCGGTTGGCTCAGGATCCCCAAATCCTGCAGCACGTCGTTCACCATGCCATATTGTCCGTGTAGCGACCAACGCCAAACGATCGCCGTCATGGTGAGGGAGACGGCCCAGGGCAGCATGATAATCACGCGCATCAGACCACGGCCGATAAAATCGTCGTTCAGGATCAAGGCTATCGGCACCGAGATGATGATGGTGCCGACGACGACCCCAATCGTCCAGATCAAGGTCCGCCAGAGCGATGACCAGAAAATCGGATCGGCAGCAAGTGTCAGAAAATTACCGATACCGACAAAGTCCTTAAGCTTGCCGAACCGGTTAACCTCATGGACCGCCGCCATGACGACGTCGTAAATCGGATAGCCGATGATCCAAAAGGCGAGCGCCAGGCTCGGCAGGATCATAGCCCAGGGGCTCAGCGAGCCACGCATCATTTAACGTTATCTCGGATCAATGTTCGAAAAAGACTGGGAGAGCGACTGCCCTCCCAGATCTTCCAGTTAGTTCAAGATGCTATCGATTTTGTCGGCAGCGGCTGTAAGGGCAGGCTCGACCTCGGCGTCGCCGAGATAGATCTGCTGCAAGGCCGACTTGGTCGTGTCAGCTACTTCCTGCCAATTGGCAATCAGCGGCGCAAACCTGGCATGGGGCAGCATGTCGGTGAACGCTTTGAGTTCGGGATCCGAGGCAAAATGGGCATCCTCGGCAACCGACTTGAAGACTGGCAGGAAACCTTCCTTTTGCGTGAATTCACTACGCCATTCATCGGTAAAGGCTGCTTCGGCCAGGAACTTCCAGGCTTCGTCCTTGACCTCGCTATCGGCGAATATCACGATGCTATCGGTCACGCCATAGGTCGCTTGTGCCGTTCCCGCTGGAATTCCGGCGATGCCATAATCGACGTCAGGCGCTTCTTCCTTCATCTGACCGCGCAGCCAAGGACCGGAAAGGATCATGCCGACCTTGCCCTGCTTCAACATGCCCTCGACATCCTGCCGATTGTAATTGGTCACGCCTGGCTGGGTCAGGCCGGCATCGATTAAATCCTTGTAGCGGCTCGCGGCCGCGATGGCTTCGGCACTGCCGACACCGCTTTTGCCATCGGCATCAATGATATCGCCACCATGGGTCCAGAGCGAATAGTACCAATAAGCATCCGTTTCGGTTTCACCGCCACCCTGCAAACCGAAGCCATGGATGTCGTCGCCAAGGGCACTGATCTGTTCCGCAGCCGCTTGAAGGTCATCCCATGTGGTCGGCGGCTCGGTAACGCCTGCCTGTTCCATGAGGCCTTTGTTGTAATACATCGCCCGAGCGGATGCCGCGACCGGAAGGCCATAGATCTGATCGCTGATGGTGGATGGTCCCATGAAGGTCTCGATGAAACGGCTTTTAAAGTCGTCGTCCATATACTGGTCCAGCGGCTCGACAATATCGTTCTCGACGAAATCCACCAGCCAGCGCGTACCGATGATCGAGATATCCGGCGCTGTGCCAGCGGCGATGTCGGTGGTCAGGCGCTGCTGCAACGCCCCCCAGGCGACATCCTCGATGATGACGTCGATATCGGGATTGGACGCCTCGAACGCCTCGGCCATCGCCTCGAAGATGGGGCCGGTCTGGTCGCTGTAATGGGAGACGATCACCCTCACCTCGGTTGCCGCCTGCGCACCGGATCCCAGGCCAACGCATAGGGCAACCAAAGCGGCACCGCCCAGCCATTGCTTTATTTCCGCCATCATTTCTCTCCCATGGTCGTTTTTTTGACATTTCATTGAATGATAGGGCTCAAGGCGGCAAAAGGGCAACTGCTCAAAGGCGCTTTGGTGCGATCCTGGTGACCCGCGGCGATCAGACTTCTCAGTGAGCCCCTCCTGGCGGATGAATGAGCGATGAGCCCCCTCGATCGGCTGTCACGCAATTGATAGGATCGATCCTTGGCGAACGCCGATGATCGTCTCGATGGTCGGATCGCGACGTGATAGTGGAGATGAGGCATGCAGCGATCCGTTCTTTTCTCAGAACTCAGCTGGCCCGAGCTGAAAGGATTCGCCAATGAGAGAACCATCGTCATCATACCGGTGGCCGCGATCGAACAGCATGGCCCTCACCTGCCGGTAGGGACCGATACGATGCTCGCCCTGGAAGTCGCCAAGCGAGCTGCGCAACGCTCGGTGGCGACCACACCAACGCTGGTGACCGAATGTATTTGGGCCGGGTTATCCGAACATCACATGACCTTTGGCGGCACACTGACCCTCGACTTTTCGAGCTTTTTTCAAATGATCGCCGGCGTCGTTCGCTCGCTGCATCGCCATGGCTTTCGCAAAATCTGCCTGCTGAACGCCCATGGCGGTAACATCGCAGCCTTGCAGACCGTCGTGGAGGAACTGACGCGAGAGCTCGATCTCAAGCTGCTTACCGCCACCTATTGGACACTGGCTGCCGAAGAATTGGCGGCGCATTTGGAACGGCAAAGAGGCATCCGCCATGCCTGCGAGGCCGAAACCTCGATGATGATGGCCATTGCTCCTGACTTGGTCAATGCATCTCGTTTCGATGAAGCCGCCTGTCCTGATCCCAGGGATACCGACGGCGCCACCCATGACGGTTCCTATCGTTGGGTCAGCTTTGCAAAAAAAACGTCATCCGGCGCGATTGGAGATCCGCGGGTCGCCACGGCGACGAAGGGCGAGCGTTTGCTGGAAACGGCGGCGAACTGCGTGGCGAGAAAACTGCTTGATACCGATTTCTGGAGTCCCGATTGATCGGCCTCCGATGGCTATCGATTGTCCGAGGTCGACAGATGAGGCCAAGCGGCGATTGACGCGGCGTCCAAGCCCTTTAGCGAAGGCTCGGGAAGGGCTGGCATTGCGGCTGCATAGGCGCTGGAGGTGAGGGATGATTGCCTTTCCTCATCGCGCTCATCGTCGTCATCCCCACAACGCACCACGACGCTCAAGGCGATGAGCCCTAGGACCGAAAGGGTTCTTCGGGTTCTCGGCCTTGTCTCAGACATACGCAAGATCGGGTGCCAGGGAGGCGACGCGCCGAAGGGCGCTCAGAGCTCGTCCGCTTTCCCGGCCAAGTCGGATCAACGAGCCGGTCTCCGCAGGCCGCCGCATCAGCTCCATTAGCACGGCAAGCGGCTTGATTTGCCCATCCTCGCCAAGACCTTGACGCGCAGCGTTGGGGATCGCCTCGTCATGGGGATCGGCAATGACCCGGACGATGACGAAAGGAAGCTTGGCGTCCATCGCCACCTGGCCAACGGCATGGCTTTCCATATCGACAGCGGCAGCTCCGGTTGTCTCGAACAGCGTCGTTTTGGCTAAGGGTGTTGCCACCAATTCATCGCTGCCGGCAATCGGCAGGTCCTTCGGATCGAGCCCCTCGGTCATCGCAAGATAGTCGAGCCGTTCGCGCCAGACCGTATCGGTCTCGATGCGGTTTCCATCGGGCATGATGACCGCCTCGGGCAACAACAGACTGCCTGAAGTAAGACCTGGCTGCAGGCCGCCTGCGAGGCCAAAACTGCAGAGGGCGCAAACGTCCTGTTTAACGAGCCGCGCCGCTCCAGCGCGCGCGCGTTCACTATCACCGCCAGTGCAAACAAAACGATTTTGCCCTTGCCTCAGGCAGCGGGCCTCGGCAACCAAACCGGTCACAACACCGATCATGTAAAGTCCTACATTCCGTAGCTGACGCGCCGGTCATTGCGGTTCATCAAATTGGCATAACGGGCGAGCGCCCAGAGCGGAAAATATGTACGATACCCATGATAATGAAGATAGAAAACTTTGGGAAAACCGACCGCGTTATAGAGTCGCTCCTCCCACATTCCCCCCTCGCGATCAGCCCGGCAAAGATAGTCAATCCCAAGCTTCACCGGCTCGCTCTCAGTTTCGCCAGCCGCCATCAGCGCCAACACCGCCCAGGCCGTCTGCGACGGCAAGCTCTCCACCGTCTCATCACGCCGTTCATGCCAATAGCTCGCACAGCTTTCACCCCAACCACCATCAGCATGCTGGTGTGACATCAACCAGTCCACGGCCTTTCGGATGTAAGGTGCTTTCATATCTTCACCAGCCGCGTTCAGCGCAATCATGACCGACCAGGTACCGTAGATGTAGTTTGTTCCCCAGCGTCCAAACCAAGATCCATTCGGTTCCTGTTCTTTTTTGAGATAGGCAATAGCGCGGATCACCGAGGGATGATCGCGACCATGCCCAGTCTGGGCAAGCATGCTTAAGCAACGTCCCGTCACATCCGCCGTGGGCGGATCGAGCAAAGCACCATGATCGGCAAAAGGAATGCTGTTCAGATAATAGTGGGTGTTGTCGACATCAAAGGCCCCCCAGCCGCCATTGGAGGACTGCATGCCAATGATCCACTCGACCGCCCGATCGATGGCCTGCTTGTAGCGCTCGGGATCGGCGCGATGCATGGCGCAGACGACGGCTGCCGTATCGTCGACATCGGGGTAGTAGTCGTTTTCATATTCAAACGCCCAGCCCCCAGGCCTGGTTCCTTTAGGTGCCCTCGTCGCCCAATCACCGACGACGTCGGTGATCTGCCGGTCCGCCAACCAGTCCAGGGCTTTTCTCGCCTGCTCGCTGTCCTCACGATCCGCCACTTCGAGCATTGCATGACTTGCAAGTGCTGTATCCCAAATCGGTGAGAGACAAGGTTGGCAATAGGCTAAGTCCTCCTCGATCACCAGGAGCCGCTTGATCGCGATCTTGGCCGAGACCACATCTTTGTGAGCCTTATCGTAGCCCATCAGTTCGAGTGCGATCACCGCATTCGCCATGGCTGGGTAGATCCCACCTAGCCCCTCATCACCATTCAAACGCGCCTTGATGAAATCGAGCGCCTTGTGCAAGGCTTTTTGCCGGGAAAATTTCGGAAAGAAGGGCTCTGCCCGCTGCAGTACCTTATCCAGGCCAAGAAACAGATTGCCCCAGGCATTACCGGTCGGGTTGACATTATAGCGCCGCTCTTGTTCTGGCGGTGTGATGAAGAGTTCTTCGATCCCTAAAGCACGAGGGTTTTTCGCAAGAGGCTTCTTCGCCATCACGATCAACAAGGGCGCGATGACGGTCCTCGACCAATAGGACACCTTCTCCATATGGAAGGGAAACCATCGCGGCAGCAGCATGATCTCAACTGGCATGACCGGCACGGCACGCCAAGGTACCTGGCCGAATAGGGCTAGGGTAATTCGCGTAAAAACATTACAGCGCGCGGCACCGCCATGGGCGAGGATGGCCTTTTTGGCCTTGATCATGTGGGGTGCTTTAGGGTCGTCGCCGATGAGCTTCAAAGCGTAATAAGCCTTGACGCTGGCACTTATATCGAAGTCGCCGTCCTGAAACAGGGACCAACCGCCATGCGCGGCCTGTCTGCGTCTCAGATAAACCGCAATCTTCTCATCCAGGGCCTGATCGATCTCATCGAGAAAATGGCCGAGCAGGACATATTCGGATGGGATGGTGGCGTCCGCTTCGAGTTCGTAACACCAATGACCATCAGAACGCTGAGCTGCCTCGATCGCAGCGCTAACCTCGTCGATCACCTTGTCGAGGCTGGGCTCGACGTGATCGCCATTATCGTCGCGCTCGTCACAAAGGGTGGTGGCATTCGCCGATGACTGCCATCCGTATGATGACAGCTCGCTGAGCCCGGCAGACCGATCGTCAGACATTTCCATCGCTTCTCTTGCACCGGTTGTGGTGGATTACACAATTAAACGTTGGACTTCAAAGTTTCA
The DNA here is from genome assembly GCA_050633905.1 of Geminicoccales bacterium. Taxonomy (GTDB): domain Bacteria; phylum Pseudomonadota; class Alphaproteobacteria; order Geminicoccales; family Geminicoccaceae; genus JANQPX01. The sequence continues at coordinate 105,512 of JBOEHJ010000071.1, read as the reverse complement.
TCTCAAATGTCCGTGACGGTGTAGCAGCATTGTTGCTAAATTGTCGCAAGAAATAACATGACGATGTACGATAATGATCAAGGGAAATGCCAACACCGTTCTTAATCCGGTGCCAGCCTCAATCCTGAAACACCCTTCCCTTCCAAAGCCCGCCTCGGCCAAGCCGGTATTGCCGCGCCGAATCGATGGTCATCGCCGCGTAGCAGACTGCGGCAATCGGCAGCGCCAAGATCCAAACGGGGGTCTGTCGGTAGAGCTTGATCGTCGGCCAATAGGTCATGCTCATGATGACCCAAGCCATGATGCCGAGCAGGCCGAGCTCAATCCGTTGATGGAACGGCAGGCCCAGAACCAGGAGGGGTGGTAGGAGATAGACTAGGAACAATCCCAGGATCGTGCCAATGAGCACGATTAGGGAATGACCGAGCTGACTATCCGCCGTCCTGGCAACCATGGCCCAGATCGAGGATAATGTGTCGTAGGCGCGAAGGCTCACCGTCTCGGCGGTCAGGCCTAACCAGATACGCCCGCTGCCCTGAGGCCGGCGCTTGATCGCCTTGCCAAGGGCCACATCATCAATCAAATCGCCTTTGATGGCCTCGATACCGCCGCTATCTTCAAGTGCCTCCCATGTCACGAGAACGCAGCCACCAGCGGCCGCGGCGATGGTATGCTTTGGGTCGTTAACGGCGGGAAACGGGTAAAGCATCTGGAAAAAGAAAACAAAAGGCGGGATCAGCAGCTGCTCCCAGAACCCCTCTACTCGGAGGCGCACCATCAAAGAAACCAGATCACGGTCTTCGTTAACCATTTTTTTGACAAGAGATGTTAGACTTCCCGAATCATGGGCAATATCGGCATCAGTGAGCAGAATGATGGGGGCATCAAGGCCGTCGGCTTCGGCATGAACGATACCCTGATGAAGGGCCCAGAGTTTGCCGGACCAGCCTTTGGGGCGCTCACTGTTACGGATCAGGTGCAGGCTTCGGGCAGCACCACGCTTGACCTTGAGCCTTTTGACCAGATCGCCCGTTCCGTCGCTGCTGCCGTCATCGACCACGACGATATCGAGCCTGGCCGGGTAGTCCTGATCCAACAGCGATCGAACGGCCGTTTCGATCACATCGGCCTCATTCCGGGCCGGGATGATCGAAAGAACCCGAGGCCAAGCCTGCGGGTCGTCGCCAATTCTGGTCAGGCGTTGATCAGCGCGCCAGAAGCGGTTATGCGCCCAAAAGAGGTAAAGCCAGACGACAAGAGAGAAAAGACCAGCGATCATCATTGCGGCTATCATCGGGGCGGCCTAATGGTGCGACGGCGTCGAACGCGCCCTTTGACGAGAATTTCGACCCGTTGATGTCAAGCTCAACCTCAAACCTCGCCGGTCACAGATGAAGAGGTCATAGGCCTAGCGGGGTTGCCTGAGCATGACAAGGCATGCTCGGCGATCGTTAGAGGAGACATGAGGATCATGGCGACACTCGCAGACCTGGCAAGCCGGATCATCGATGGCGCACGACTGGCCCTGGCCCCCGATTATTCGGGCTGCTCCCTTGCCGTGGTCAAAGCATTGATCGAACGGCGAGCCAGGAATTTGCATTTGATCGGTGTTCCGCAGCTTGGCTTTCAGGCCGATCTTCTGATCGGAGCTGGATGCGTGGCCAGCATCGAGACGGCCGCTGTCACCCTCGGTGAATTCGGCCCAGCACCTTGTTTTGTGCGCGCTATCAAGGAGGGATGCATCGAGATCCGCGATTCGACCTGTCCTGTGATCCATGCAGGCTTGCAGGCGGCGGAAAAGGGTATTCCCTTCATGCCGCTGCGCGGTATTCTCGGCTCGGATCTGGTGAGTAAGCGGCCGGATTGGCGAGTCATGCTCAACCCTTATGGCGATGACGACCCCATCCTTCTGGTTCCTAAGATCGAACCCGACATCGCCTTGTTTCATGCCGCGAAGGCGGATCGGGATGGCAATGTCTGGATCGGCGTCAGGCGTGAGCTGATGCTGATGGCCCATGCGGCGAGACGAACGCTGGTCACGGTCGAGGCGATCGTTGATGACAGCCTCCTGGAGGTGGATGCGCTTGCCGCCGGCACCATCCCGGCACTCTATATTGAGGCAATTGAGACGGTTCGACATGGCGCCAAACCTCTCGGTCTTCGCGGATGCTACCCCACCGATGCCGACCGGCTCCGCGACTATGCGACACTAGCCCGAACACCCGACGGCTTCGCGCAGTTTCTCGAGCAGCAGATGGCCCCGGCATGAGCGGAGCTGATCTGGACCAGCTGTTGATCGCCACCCTCGCCGACATGCTGGGGGATCTTCGCCATGTCGCCGTCGGTGCTGCCTCCCCCATCCCCGCCGCAGCTGCCTTGCTGGCAAAGCACCGAAGCGGCGGCCGGCTGCATGTCTCCATCCTCGGCAGCGAACGTCACAACCCGTTTACCGACGGTGGCAAGGAACTCTTCGATTGTGCGGCCCAAGGACGGATCGATGCTTTTTTCCTCGGCGGCGGCGAAATCGACGGTCAAGCAAATATCAACCTCGTCGGTGTCGGTGGATATCCCCAAAGTAAGGTGCGTTGGCCAGGCTCCTTCGGTTCCGCCTATCTCTATTTCCTCATCCCGCGGGTCATTCTCTTTCGAGACGTCCATACGCCGCGCATTCTGGTGCCCAAAGTCGCGTTCATCAGCGCACCCGGATCCAGTCCAGCCAATGTCTACCGCAAAGGCGGACCCCACGCCCTCGTCACCTCCAAAGCAATATTTGCATTCAATAGGGAAAAACGCCGCTTTCGCCTCGCCAGCCTTCATCCGGGCCAGGGTCTTCAGGATCTGATCGACACGACCGGCTTTGCGTTCGAGCATGACGCCGAACCAACCATCACGCCCAAGCCGGATAAGACCACGCTCCGCTTGATCGCATCGACCATCGGCCCAGAGGTTGCCGAAACCTACCCGCAATTCGCCGAACGTCTCATGCAGGATGCCGCGGGCTGATGTTCGGCTGGCGGTTTTTCTCAAGTGCAGGTTGGGAAGATGAGAACCTCAGGGCTATTTTCGAGCGTCTGCCGCTGTTTCGCGATCTCGATCGCAAGGCGCGAAACGAACTTGGGGAGGAGCTGACCTGGTTCAGCCTGCCGGCGGGTGAGCCGTTATTCTATCAAGGTGCTGCTGGCGATGCCCTGTTCGTGCTCGTCAGCGGCATGCTCTCGGTTACCGTCAATGATCGGGCAGGCGAGCAAAAACGGGTCGGCTATATCCATGCCGGCGAGACCGTGGGCGAACTCGCGCTGATGTCGGGTGAGCCCCGGTCAGCGACCGTATCGTCACTGCGCGATTCGACCCTTTTCGGACTGGACCAAGGGGCCTTCGAGCGCCTGATCGAGCGTCACCCTCATACTTCGAGCCGGCTGCTGCGCATGCTGGCCGAACGTCAGGTGCGCATGTCGGGCCCAACATCCCTCAGCCGTCAGGCGCGCACCATCGCTCTCATTTCGCTTGATCCCGATGTGTCCAGCACGGAGATCGCGCATCGCCTGGCAGCGCGCCTCGATCAGCTCGACCCGCCCCTAAGCGATATACTGCCGAGCAAGGTCCTCGATTGCGATGCCAGCGAGATCACCGAAGACCGGCTGCATGAGCTGGAAACGATCCACAAACGCCTGATCTATTCGGCCCAGCTCTACGATCAACAGGGCATGGTCGATCCGGCCTGGGCAAGGCGTTGCCACCGCCAGGCCGACCATGTGCTGGCTCTGGCAAAGCCTAGCACCCATCTTCCCTATCGCATGGTGCGGGAGCTCATCCAGCGGCGCGAAGAACCGAGGCCTCATGATCTCGTCCTGCTCCAGCCCCATGATGTGGGCAGGGCCCAAGTGCCGAATGCCAGTATCCTTCGCCTCGCCGCCGATTTTCGCCTCAATCTTAAGGGCGATGGCAGTGGCGAGATCGATCGCCTGGCGCGCCTGGTGACCGGCAAGGCCAATGGCCTGGTTCTAGCGGGCGGTGGTGCTCGCGGGTATAGCCATATCGGGGTGATCCGAGCCCTTACAGAAGTGGGGATGCCAATCGACATGGTCGGTGGTTCGAGCATCGGCGCGATCATTGGCTGCGGCATGGCGCTCGGCTGGTCCTGGAAGGATATCTACGACAATATCAAGGAAGCATTCTTCGACAGTAACCCGGTGAATGATTACACGCTCCCCTTCGTCGCCTTGACCCGTGGCGACCGGGTCACGCGGCGCCTGAAACGCTATTTCGGCGACCTCACCTTCGATCAGACCTGGCAGCCCTTTTATTGCGTGTCCTCCAATTTGACCAAGGGCGATGTTGAGCTGCATCGCGACGGCGAACTCTGGCGTTCGCTCCGCGCTAGTATCTCGATCCCTGGCATCCTGCCACCGATGATCGAGCGCGGTCAGGTGCTGGTTGATGGCGGCGTGATGAACAATCTGCCGACGGATGTCATGCGCGATTGGGCGCGCGGGCCGGTGATCGGCGTGGATGTCGGCCAGGTCGAGACCTTCGCCTGTGAGATCGAGGACTACCGTCATTATCCCAGATGGAAAGCGCTGTTCCGGCGTAAAACCGGCGCCCCTGGCATTGCCAGTGTCCTCTTGAGATCAGCCACTGTCAGCAGCGAGTTGTTCGCCAGGTCCTGCCGCGACCAAGCCGACATCCTGTTCACACCACCAGTCGAACAAATCGAGCTTCGTGCCTGGAAGACCTTGGATTACTGCGTCGAATGCGGCTACCGTCACGCAATGGAAACATTGGAAAAGCTCGACAAGGCTTAGGTTGGTTTCGGGAGCTGACTGGCGCCGTCTGGGTAGGAAAAATATGATGAATGCAACGATGACGGCACTCGGTGACCTGGTGGTCGTTGACTTGACTAGGGTGCTGGGTGGTCCCTACTGCACCCAGATTCTCGGCGATCACGGTGCCGAGGTCATCAAAGTCGAACCGCCGCAAGGCGATGAGGTCAGAGATTGGGGGCCGCCTTTCGATGACCAGCGAGACGCCTCCTATTTCATCGGCGTAAATCGCAACAAGCGCTCCCTTGGCCTTGATCTCTCCAAGTCAGAAGGCCGCGAGGTGCTGTTGAAGCTGCTCGAGCGCGCCGACGTTCTGATCGAGAACTACAAACCCGGCACGCTTGAAAAATGGGGTCTCGGCTACGAGGACGTCCTGGTAAAACGCTTCGATGGTCTTATTCATTGTCGGATCAGCGGCTTTGGCGCCGATGGGCCGATGGGGTCCAAGCCCGGCTATGATGCGGTGATCCAGGCGATGTGCGGCATGTTCTCGATTAATGGTGCACCCGATGCTGGGCAGACGCGGATCGGCATCCCATTGGTCGACATCGGAACAGGCCTCTATGCCGCCATCGGGATCTTGATGGCGCTGGTCGAGCGCCAGCGCTCAGGCCTCGGTCAGTTCATCGATATGACCCTGCATGATGCCGGCATCGCGCTTCAACACCCGCATCTGCCGAATTACCTTCTTTCAGGCAAAACGCCTGGGCTGACCGGCAATGCACATCCCAACATTTCGCCCTATGACAAATACGCGACCGCAACGGTCGATGTCTTTCTCGCTGTGGGTAATGATCGCACCTTCAAGCGCCTTTGCGCGGCGTTGGATGTTGGTGATCTCGCCGATGACCCACGCTTTCGCAGCAATGCTGATCGCGTGACCAATCGGGACGAACTGACGGCGGCGTTATCACCGCGCCTTCTCGAACAAGATGGCGAAGCGCTCTGTGAACGTCTGCTCGGTTTGGGCGTACCGGCAGGGCCTGTTCGGGATATGGCGGCGGTCTGGCAAAACGACCATACAAAACATCGGGAGATGGCCATTGAGACAGATGGCTATCGTGGTTGGGGCTTACCGATCAAGCTCTCTCGAACGCCCGGACAGATCACCCGACGCCCCCCACGCTTCGGCGAACATGGTCGCGCTATTCTGGAGGAGGCAGGTCTCAGTAAGACTGAGATCAGTACATTGATTGAAACCGGCATCGTGGTCGAGACGCGACGAAAACCGGGATGAGAAACGGAAAAAGGGCCGCGCAAACACACGGCCCTTTTCTCAAAACAAATGAACGTCTATCGGTCTATTCGGTACGGAACTGCCCCGGGCCAATGCCGACAAGAGGCTGTAGACCTACCAATCACCTGGCTCCTTCTTCGAAGACAGTCGGAACCAAATGACGTGGTCATACCACTAAGAAGCGCTTTGAAGATCGACGCGACGGTTTTTCGCGCGACCTTCCTTGGTGCTATTCGTGGTAATCGGATCCATCTCACCGCGGCCTGATGTGGTAAACCGACTGGGCGAGATCCCACCCTTGATCAGATAGTCGGCAACAGCCGCAGCACGGCGCTCGGAAAGCCCCTGATTATAGTCGGCTTCCCCGGTATTATCCGCGTGACCGATCACCTCGAACCTGGTCTCAGGGCTTTCCTTCAACGTCTCGATGATGCCATCAAGACGCGCATGAAACGAAGGCTTCAGATCAGCCTTGTTCAGATCAAATGCCACATCTGAGGAAATTGACGCGATCAGCGCCGGCTCGGGTGCTGGAGCAGGTACCGGAGCTGGCGCCGGCGCAACCGCCGCAACAACGGGTTCCGACTGCGGGCAGCTTTCGGTGCCACCGTGGATGACATAGCGTCCATCACCCGTCATCAACGGTGACGTGGCCTTGTCGTGGACCGGGTTGCAAAGCCGTCCCTCATCGGGACCGGCATCGTGAGCGGCAACATTGCCGGCGACGAAGGTCGCGGCAATGGCTGCCAGGACGGTGGGAAATCTCAGCATGATCGATTGCTCCAATGGACAACATAACTCTAAGTTACTAATAGCGATAATTTTTCAACTGAAAAGATATTTTTTTCACCTGGACTCATGTCGTCTCATTTACCTGACCGATATAGGGCAGATGACGATAGCGTTCGGCGTAATCAATGCCGTATCCCACAACGAACACGTCAGGGATTTCAAAGCCGACGAAATCGGCCTTGATGTCAACTTTTCGCCTGGATGGCTTGTCGAGTAACGCGCAGGTCAGAACCTTTTGCGTATTTCGCCCGGCGAGGAGATCGCGCCCATAGCTAAGGGACAGCCCGGTATCCACGATATCATCGACCAGGAGCACCGGCTTGCCCTCGAAATCGTCAGGCGTGTTGCCGATCAGCTTCACCTCACCCGAACTCTTCATGGACCGGCCATAACTGGAAAGCCGCATGAGTTCGACCCGAGGTGCCGCCCCTGCCCGATCGAGTGCGCGCACCAGGTCCGCCATGAAGACGAAACTTCCCTTAAGGATACCGATGATGACAAAGTCGGGACCTAGTATGTTGACGATATCCTTCGCCAAAACCTCGACCCGCTCGGCAATGGCGCCTTCTTCGAACAGCATTTCGATCGTGGTCATCACCAAGCTCTCTTTTCGTGGTTCGTTCGATACGAAGCCCCCCGACGACAATCCCGACAAAGGACCTTACACATAGGGAGTACTGAGCTCTCTCTTCGACGGCGCCGGAAACCAAATGATGTGGCCATGCCGCCACCCACTAGGTTATTTGGTCGACATCGCCGGCGAATTCATGGGCACAGAATGTACCGCCTTGAAACTGCGCGGTGATTGGATCGTCGGGTTGGGCGGCCGAGACGGCATGGGCGACATCCGCATAATCTTCCGCTCGATCCTTGGGCTCATAGCCAAGCCGATAAGCATTGCTATTGTCCCACCAAGCGCGTGCGTTCTTTGAGGCTCCATACACGACCTCGAAATGAAGGTCCGGATGAGTGAGGCCGATCTGGATGAGCTGCGTGAGATCGCTAGGGCTGACCCAAATCGACAAGCGCCGAATATCTAAAGGCTTGTCACCAACATTGCCGATGCGAATATTTAAGAAACGCAGCCCGTATTTATCGGCATACATCCGGCCCAGCGCCTCGCCGAACGCCTTGCTCACGCCGTAGCGCGAATCGGGTCTCGGCATGACCGTGTGATCGATGATCTGCTGACGCCGGTAAAAGCCCACGACATGATTGGTGGTCGCAAAGATAACCCGCTTGCAGCCCTGACGCCTCGCCGCCTCATAAATGTTATGAAGCCCGATGATATTGGCGTTCAGCACCGTCTCCCAATCAGCTTCGACCGACTGGCCGCCAAGATGAATAAGCCCATCAGCCCCCTCGAGAAGGCGCTCCATCGAGGACAGATCAGTGAGATCGGCAGGCATCGACACCTCGCCGTCTTCCAGATCGTTGAGATCACCTCGATCGCTCAACACCAGCTCCGATGTGATCTGTCGAAGATGGGGCCTGATCAACGTCGCCACGCCGCCGGCAGCGCCGGTCATTACCACTTTCATCCTCGTTTTCACTCCACTTCTTTCAACGCCAAAGCTCGCGATTAAGAGACGAGGCTAACAGACCGGCTTCCTGGCTGCTAGTGGTACGACCAGATCATTTGGCCCACGTCAAAACTTAGAATTACATTCTGAATCAACATGTTATACTCATGGCGTAGTAAATTTTCTGATGTGGTCATATCGCTAATACTGCTAGGCTAATCGCAGCATCACCCTTTGGAGCGCGCCGATGGTCAGCCAGAAACCGATCCTTGTCTTTCAGCATATGCCGGCCGAGCATCCAGGCTATCTGTTCGATCGCCTTAACGCCGATGGCATCCCTTACGAGATACTGCGGCTGGATCAAGGTGCCGCCATACCCGACCTCCGCCGCTACCGGGCTCTATGGGTCCTTGGCGGACCGATGGATGTCTGGGAAGATGACAAACATCCCTGGCTGATCGAGGAAAAAAGGGTGATCCGTGAGGCCGTTCTGGATCTCGACCTTCCCTATTTCGGCGTCTGCCTAGGACATCAATTGCTGGCAGCCGCACTTGGCGGCGAGGTCGGGCCGTCAGCGGAAGCCGAGATGGGTGTCGTCGATATAAGACTGAATGCCGCCGGCCTTGCGCATCCCCTGCTCGCCCATCAGCCACCTTCGTTGGCTCTCCTTCAATGGCATCTAGCCGAGGTCAAGAATGTACCGGCCAATCTTGAGATCCTGGCGAGTTCGAAGGCCTGTCCAATTCATGGGATCGCCTTGAACGACCACGTCCTGAGCTTGCAGAGCCACATCGAGGTTAGCCTTGAAACTGTCAGGGAATGGCTGGATTCGCCAACCGCCAAACAACAGCTCGAACAGCATCTCGGACCCGATGCAAGCGCGACATTTGAGGTAAGAGCGGCTGATCATATGATCGACTTCAATCAAGCCGCCGATCGTCTTTACGAAAAGCTGGTGCGGACCCTCGATTAGCCCCGCTCGAAAGAAGGATCGTCCGCAGGTTCACGGACGATCAAAGGTGCAAGGTCCGGTTCGTCGCCGTTCTCGATAAGATCGACGGTGACAGCCCTCTCCCACAGGATTTCCCAACCCCGGGGGAGGTGACGGCATGAAGGGCCTCGATCTCGTCAGCTAGTCCGTCACATATCTTGATACGCGCCGCATCCGGCAGTGGATCAACTGGCAGGCTGGCTGGCCGAATAGTCGAAATAGAGATCATGCGCTTGTCTGGCGATCGGTCCCTTGTCAAAAGTCTTGTCTTCGACTTGGATAATCGGGATTACCTTGCCGTAATTTCCGGTGCTGAAGACCTCGTCGGCCTCGAGAATGTCCCGGTTGGTCAGAACCGTTTCGACCACCTCGACGCCGTCCTCACGTAATAAAGAGGCGACCCGTTGCCGGGTAATGCCGGAGAGAAAAGTTCCATTGGCGGCAGGCGTCAGCGCAACACCATCCTTGGCGACCCAAAGATTGGCGGTGCAGAGTTCCGCAACATTTCCAGACGGATCCAAGGTGATCCCATTGTCGAACCCACGCTGATTGGCCTCGCGCAAAGCACGCTGCATGTTCGGGTAGACGCAGGACGCCTTGGCGTCGGTCGGCGCCATGTCACGCGCCGGTCGACGATAGCTGGAAAAGCAGCAGCGCATGCCGTCCTGGTTCGGCATTGGAAGCTGGAATATCACCAAGGTGAAGTCGGTCGATTCCGAGACCGGTAGCACAAACCCTTCCATGGCGTAGAACATCGGCCGGATGTAGGTGACCATATCCTTGGGCAAACGCGCCAACCCCTCCCGGCAAAGGGTTTCGATCTGCTCGGCTGTTTTGCTCGGACGCAGCAACATACGCTCGGCCGACGCAACGACACGCTGACAATGCTGATCCAAATCTGGTGCCAAACCATCGAAACCACGCGCACCGTCGAAGACGACGCTCGCCATGGACATACCATGATCGAGGGGACCCAGCAGCTTCGGCTGCTCATTGTCGTACCAGTTGCCGTCATGCCAAACGACGAATTCCATGGATCGTCTCCGCTTTTGAAGGCGATTGCTTAGCAGGTTTGACGGCTTCCCAAAAGCATTGTCTTTGAGGACATCCATTGGGCAGCCCGCTTTCTTTGATCCGATACATCGCCTCATTAGGCGCAACCTCAAATAACAGTCATTTTTGATAAACCACAAATCGGCAAACAATCGTTTTCATTTACGTTAAAAGCAATGACTGCGATGGTTGAATATATACTGAAAGTTGCCTAACAATAATCGCGATTTAAACAAGGAGCGCCTTATGATCGATCATTTAAATCTTATCGATGACATGTTCACGATCGATTCACCTCTCGGTCCGATCACCACGCCGATCGGCGAGCTAAACCGCGCCAAACGATTTCACGATGTTCTTTTCGATCCGCAAACCACGCTAAGCCGGCGCTGCGACGATCTTCGCCCATGGGTCATCGTCGGCAGACGCGGTGCTGGGAAAACCGCCTTTCTCTATCAACGCTGTTTCAGCGGCATCTACGAGCATCAGGTCGTGATCGAATCGGCGCAGGTCTTCCGCGCAGTCGGCCGCCAAATCGAAAGCGTGTTGGATCATGACAATCCTGGCTATGCCCCCTTTGTCGAAAACGTCAGCCGCTTGTGGAAGGCAATTTTCGTCACATCGGCGATCTCCGCCATCGCCGCTCAATTCCGCAACAAGTCCGAGGCCGCCCATGACCCCGACTTCGTGACGATGAGGGAATATCTGGAGCGAATAGGTATCAACCGCCAGACGTCGCCGCGCGCCATCATGACCAAGTTGCTGCAGGCAGCCAAGGAGATGGATGAGGATGCCTCACTCGGCATAACCGGCGATCTCGAAGACATTCTGATCAACCAGATCGGGGTCGGCGATGCCACCAGCGCACTCGAAGCCTTTTGCGAACAACACCAACAGAAAGTCATCGTCCTGATCGATTCGGTTGAACAGTTTCCGGTCGACGATTTCCGCATGGATGCGGCTGCCTCGGGCCTGCTTCATCTCCTAAGCCAGCTTCGCCTATCCTATTCACCGCTGCATATTTGCTTTTGCGTGCCCTCAGAACTCTACCATCATTTCACCAGTCAGATCTCGACCAATCCCGAGAAGGATTTCGAAAGCCGGCTGATACTCCAATGGAACGCCTTCGAGCTCATCAAGATGAGCGCGCTTCGCTTCGACAAATATCTCCGAACCGCCCGGCATATCCGCATTCGTCAGGATAACGGCCTGCCCGATTTTCCGGAACGCGAAGACATCGTTCAATTCTGGCGACATTTCATGCCAAAGTCGGTGGTCAACAAACTTGGGCATGAGGAAGACAGCTTTGCCTATATCCTTCGCCACACCCAGCTCCTGCCACGCCATATCATCGGCGTCTTCAATCAGATTATCCGCCTGTCCCTGTCACGCGAAGACGACAAGTTTCATATGACGGCGGATGATATTGTGCGTGGCGTGCGGCTAGCCACCAATTCCCTTTGTGCGGGCATTCTCAGCAGCTATCGGCAAATTCATCCCTCCGCCTCGGATCTTTGCACAAGCATGCTGCCTCATATGTCTAATGCCTTCACCATGTCGGAGTTCCGGCTGATCTACCGCAATTATGGCCGAGGCATCGTCAATGATTATTACGAAGCCTTTCAGACCTTAAAAGAACTCGGCATCTTCGGCATCGTGATCGATGAGAGCAAAATCTACTACACCGGCGAATTCGAATACACGCAACCAGGATCGATGGCATTCAGCGACGACAATACCTTTTGCATTCACCCCGCCTTCGCCGGTGAATACCGCGTCGGACGAGACAATGGCGGCTGGACCTCCAAAAAGGAGGTCTATCCCTACGGCACCGACCTAGAAGAAGACCTCGCCGCCTAGGTGGCTTCGCCAACTCAGTTGGTTTCGACCGTCCGCACCTGGATCGACGCTATGCCGCCCGGTTTTCGATTGAGGTTTAGATGCCAGAAAGTGGCATCTCTTGCCCGATACCGCAGAACGGTAGATCACAGCGACCGAACTCAATCTCGGCCATATGTGAGGAACCATCTGGAACCGTGTATCTCGCCTAAACCTGCTGCTCATAAGTAGCTGTCATCTTGATGGTCCTAGGAATCCTAGCGATATGTTCGAAACGAAAGAGTCCTGACGGAAGGTACGCATACCCCTGGAATTCCGAGCTCTTTCTTCGAAGGCGGTGGGCACCAAATGATGTAGTCACACCATGAGGGATCCGAGCCTAGCCCAAACAGCGTTGCAAGCGAGCGGACTCCCAGGATCCCATGGACCAGGCAACCAACGTAAAATGGCACGCCTTGGGTTAAGAAAAAGTAAAGCTGGAAAGCAACGCAGAGCCCGCCTACCGCGATGGGATTGGCATTACACCGGCGCCGTGGTCATCATCGATGGACGCTTGGCGAAGGCTCCATACCAGGCAGCAAGATTGTCCCGGCCTTTGCGCCAGTTCTCTCCGCCATAGCGAAAGTCCATATAGCCCGCAGCGCAGGCAATCGCGATAGTGCCGATATCGACCGTCTCGCCGAAGCTCGCCGCGTCGCCTTCCAGCTGATCGAGTGCTTGGTTATATTTCGCCGTTTGCGCCTCGATCCAAGGCTGCCACTGAACGTCGCCCGGGCGAAGAAAGGTCTCGTAGCGCTTGCCGACGGCCGCATCGAGAATGCCATCGGCGAGTGCTTGACGCCGAAGGGCTGTGAAGCGCACCACACCTTCCTCCGGCAGCATTTTTTTGCCATTCGTGAGGCTGTCAAGATACTCACAGATGACCCGCGAATCATAGAATGCTTGCCCATCATCCGCGATCAGACAGGGGATCTTGCCAAGTGGGTTGTCGGCATTCAGCGCCTCTTCTGGGCTCACCGGCGTGATGGCTCGCTCCAACAACTCGATCCGATCATCCAGCCCAAGTTCGATTGCAACGGCGCGAACTTTTCGCACATATGGTGATGCCAGGGCGAAGTGCAGTTTCATCAGGGACCTCCTGCCGACAACGCGATAGGCGCTCGGCCATTTTTTGGGATTTAACGTTGGCGACGCACCGCGTGTCAACATTCATCTGATGATTGATTCCAAAGACGACCATTTGCGAGGACAAGCAGCGAGCCACGATCTTTCATGCCCCTCTCTGGGTCAAAAACTCATGTCAAGACCGTAGGGGTTTAGAAGATCTTGAACGTCTTCGGTTCAATTGTGCAATGTTGACCAGTCTGGACCGAGAACGTCACGCCCGCTGAACGGACCAGTCAAAACAGGTTCCATCAAGAATTATCGAAAACCTTCCTATTTTACTGTACTAACCGCTCTCCATCTCGATGTGACTTCCCGTCTGTGCCAGCCTTGCAAGATACCCAAAAAAGCCAAACGAACCCGAGAGTCGCAGACATGCTGGCCTTTTTTTCGCGATCGACGACTGCCTTCGCAGCGATATGATGAACATGAACAGCAGGAATCAGATCGGATTAGCCGGGTTCAGTGGTCGACATCTGACATCGAAGCACCTTGCCAGTTGGGGTCGGGCTCGGGCGGGACGCCTGCATAACCTGCGGCTTTGATGGCGATGACTGCGCAGTACTCGTCCTTTTCAGGCGCGTCTCCGCTGATGCCGACGGCGCCGATGGTGGTGCCATCAGCCTGTTCGATCAGAACACCACCGGGCACGGGGATGAGGCGGCCCTCGGAGGCGGTGGCCAAAGCCTCGCGGGCGACCGCTCTGGATCGCCGAGTTTTTTACGACCTTTGCCATTCTGATCCTGATGCTACTGCTCGTCTGGGGAAGCTACGCTCATTTCGAACGCTCCTTTGATTGGAGCGCACCTTTCTGGAGCCGCGATTCCAGCCTTGATATTCGCCTGCCGCTCTGGCCGGCAAAGCTGCTCGCACCCCTCGCCTTTTCGGTGCTCTGCTGTCGCTTGGTTCTGCAGCTTTGGGGGTATGTCCGAGCCATCTTCACAGGCTCGCGAACACCGATCGCGGTGCCGTTGATCGAGGATGCCGCGACCATCGCCGCCAAAGAAGCCGCCGGCGTCTCCGGCTTCAAGCAGGAGGTGGGATGATGGCGTTGATCGATATCGGCCTGATCGTTTCGGGGTTTATGTTCCTGATGGTCATCCTCGGCATGCGCGTCGCCTTTGCAGCAGCGCTTGCCGGGTTAATCGGTTTGATTTGGATTTTTTGGTCCAAGAAAGGCTATGCGCCCGATGAATTTTTCTGGGCTTTGACCGTCGCCGCTAAGACCGCCGGCCAGGTGCCTCATTCCAAGGTTTCGAGCCAGGCGCTTTTGCTCATCCCAACCTTCATCCAAATCGGCTATCTCGCCTATGATGCCGGTCTGACCAAGGCGCTGCTCGAAGCGGCGAAACGCTGGCTCGGCTGGCTGCCGGGTGGCCTTGGTGTGGCCACCGTTTTCGCGACCGCTGGGTTTGCCGCCGTATCGGGAGCGTCGGTCGCAACATCAGCTGTGTTTGTGCGGATCGCCATTCCGGAAAGGCTTAAGATCGGTTACGATAAACGCTTTGCTGCCGGCGTCGTTACCGCAGCCGGCACGCTTGCCTCCCTCATCCCGCCATCGGCGATCCTCGTTATCTACGCCATCATCGTCGAACAGGATGTCGGCGCTCTTTTGCTTGCGGGTTTTCTGCCCGGCGCCTTCTCGGCGTTGATCTATGGCGGGCTTGTGGTCGACATGGCGCTTCTCTTCAAGGATCTCGGACCACCGGTCGCCGGCTTCACCTGGGGCCAGCGCATCGCCTCATTGCCGGCCGCCTTGCCGATCCTCTTTGTGGTCCTGATCATCATCTTCTTCATCTATAACCCCTTTGGCGGCGATGCCTGGGGAACGCCGACGGAGGGCGGAGCACTCGGGGCTTTCGTCGTGTTCGTCATGCCCTTGGCCGGGGCATGCGCTGGCCGGAACTGAAAAGTGCCCTGCTCGAGGCCGCCAAACTCTCAGTCGTCATCTTCAGCATCATCTGGGCCGTGCTGATCTATGTGCGCTTTTTGGGCTTTGCCGATCTGCCCGCCGCTTTCTCTGACTGGATTACGTCGCTCGACCAGAGCCCGATGCTCACCTTGATCCTGATCCTTTGCGCCTACGCGGTTCTTGGCATGTTCATGGACGCAATCGGCATGCTGCTGACCTTGCCGGTCGTGTTTCCCGCCATGATCGCTTTGAATGGCGGTGAAGGTGTGACTGCTGCTGACAGCGCCTTTGGCATGTCTAGCCTTGGCTGCGCCATCTGGTTCGGCATCATCGTCGTCAAAATGGCCGAGCTCTGATTGATCACCCCACCGATAGGCCTGAATTGCTTGGTGGTCGCCAGCGTCCGCCCCGAAATCTCTGTCCAGGATGTCTTCCGCGGCGCCTCCCCCTTCATCGCCGACGCCCTCACCGTCGCTGGCCTCATCGCTTTTCCCGCCATCGTACTCTACCTTCCCGGCCTCTTACTGGGCCTGGGATGATCAAAACATCGGGGCAAAAACCATCATGCTCCGGAGCACAACCACCCGAAATCGTCTTTTTCGCCAGGCCGTCTCGTCAGGTCCGGGATTAAGCTGCTTTGCGCCTGAAGTCTGAGATACAGCCCTATGCGGCTCTGAAGCCTTGCCGATAGTCTGATGGCGAAACGCCAAGCAGGCGCATAAAGGCGCGGCGCATGCGCTCTTCATCGTTGAACCCGCATTCTGCCGCAATCTGCTTCATGCCGAGGTCCGTTGACTCCAAAAGATCCCGGGCAGCTTCTGTGCGTATCGCCTCGACCGCCTTTGCAGGCGTCAATCCCATCTGCCTGGAATAGAGGCGGGAAAAATTGCGGGCGCTCATAGACACCCGCTCGGCCAGCGCCTCGACCCGAAGAGTCAGTTGGAGGTTATCTGCAATCCACTGATGAAGGTCCTCGAACCGCCCAGTCACATCAAGCAATTGCCGGCCCAAAATCGGACTGAACTGGGACTGCCCGCCGGAGCGAACCATCGGGGTGACCATCGACCTTGCAACCTGAAGAGCGGTGGGTCGTCCCAGATCTTCTGCAACAATCGCCAACGCCATATCCATTCCAGCGGTTATGCCAGCCGACGTCCAGACATGATCGTCTTTGATGTAAATGGGATCGAACTCGACCCGGACATCTGGAAATTCCTCTTTGAGCGTTTTGCAATCATCCCAATGCGTGACCGCCCTCCGCCCGTCCAGAATACCGGTTGCCGCCAGAACCAAAGCACCTGAACAGACCGAACAAACGCGCTGCGCGTTCTTAGAAAACGCCGTGATCTTCGCCAATAATGCTTTGTCCCCCATGGCGTCATTGGCGCCGTCGCCCCCGATAATCACAAGCGTGTGGATTGGGCGGTTCAAGTAGCGGGACATCGGTTCGCTTGGAATAGAGACCACGGTGTTCGTGTCCACCATCCCACCGCCGATAGATGTTACGGCGCATTCATATCCATTGGCCCCGGTTTCCGGATCAAGCGAATGGCTGAAAACCTGTAGCGGGCCGACAAGATCGAGAAGAACAATGTCGGGATACACCACAAACACCACCAGTCCCGGAGCATCATCGGATTTTTGAGGCTTGGCAGAAAACGAGGTCATATTGTCATTCATGCCACTTGGAATGCCGTTAGTCTATCGGTGAACAGAAAGGAGTACTCTCATGCTGGCCCTAAAACCGAATTGCGAATGTTGTGGCAAAGACCTGCCGCCGTCGGCGGCTGACGCCCTTATCTGCACCTTTGAGTGCACGTTCTGCGCGGGCTGCGCCGAAAACCTGTTCGGCAAGAGCTGCCCCAATTGCGGCGGCAATCTTGTGGTGCGACCCATTCGACCCGAAAAGCACCTGCCGGCTAATCCGGCGTCCACCAAGCGTTCTACCAAAACACACCCTGAATGCGCGCATCTGCACGCCTGACGATTGGAGGGCGCGATGCGCAATTTACCGAAAGTTCTGAACTGGCGACGGCTGGACGGCAGGATCACCTTGTCGGGTCAGCCAACGGAAGAGCAACTTGGCCACATCAAAGACCTCGGCGTGACCCACATCATCAATCTCGGGCCTCATCACAATAAGGGCGCGCTCGAAGATGAGGCGGGCACCGTTGCGGCGCTGGGCATGGCGTATATTTACATCCCCGTGGAATTCGACAATCCGACAGACCAGGATTTTGCAACCTTCTGCGACGCCATCGAAAGCCTTCCTGACACGCAAATCCACGTCCATTGCCTTTATAATGCACGCGTTAGCGCTTTCTTCTACCGGTACGCCAAAATCGGACGCGGCATACCCGAAGCGAAAGCGCATGCCCTCATGGACAGTATTTGGAGGCCGGGGAATGATTGGGCTGATTTCATTGGATGTAGGAATGCGGTCGATCAGCCAAACCTCTATGCTGGCGACGACTACTGACAAAAACGCGCAGGCTGCCTGTACGCTTGCCATAGCGTATAGTAACCGCTGGATTGCACTTGACGATCATGCCGAGAATAGCGCCGCCAAATCAACGCGTAGTGCGAATCTGAGAGCGCGCAAATTGGCTACCAGCAAATATGTACGATCCCGTCGAAGGCGACTTCTGAACCATCCTGCATCGCTATGGCCCAAGATGCGTCATCGGTAAGGTCGGGTCAGTTATTGTCGCCATCGCTTCCGGAATTCGTGACCTCGCCGCCGTCAAAAGAGATGGTCCCATCCGTTCCGTACTCGCCGAGAGAGCCGTCGCCATCCTGGAGCTCGATACTGTCTATCCAAGCCCCTCCACTTCCGCCCGAGATGCGATCAATACCTTGGGTTTGCCTGAGAATGAACAGGTTGTGTTCGAGCAGGTTTAACCAGAGCGGCACCTTCAGAAACCGTGTATGTCAGGAAAAAATCGTTGACGTCTATCTGGGTAAGAAGCGCTTTCCATCATGCGGTGCGTTAATATGACTAGTCCAATGAAAAACCCTTTGAGCGGATGAAGGTGCCGAAGTCCGCTCGTTCGGGCCGACTATATTGGCGGGCCTTATCCTCAGACCAGGTATACGGTTCCGTGAACCCGAAGGTCCCAGCCTGTCTTTGGGTCTGATAGGGCTGAACGCGTGCACGTCGTCGATCGTAGACTTCGATCTCAGGGCAAGGGTCGGTGCCGCTATAGTTGTTCTCGTGAACAGTGCAGGACAGCGACAGTCGCAAGCTCGGCAAAGGTGTTTCTGCAGCCTGCCCAACAGCCAGGCCGGCGACCGGAAAGACATGGTCGGGCAGGTCTAGGATAGTGCTAGCTTCATCGGCTTTGTTTCTTATGGCGCTGATCGGGCATGTCCCAAGTCCAGCGGCCTCGGCGGCCAGGACAAAGGTCGCAAGTGCAATCGCCGCATCGACGCTGGCATTGAAAAAGGCGTCGAGATGGTCATTGGCAAAGGCGTGTCCCCGCATCTTGTGCAACAGTCGCTGCCGATGATTATTGGCACAAAAGATGACGAGGGCCGGTGAACCTGAGATCCAGGTTTGCTCGGCCAGTAGGGACTTCATCCTTGCCATTTGGCGTTCATCGGTGATCAGGATGATGTCGCGCTGCTGTAGATCGCTCTTACTGGGCGCTGCAAGAGCTAGCGCCGACAGCGTTCTGAGTTCGTCGAGTGTTGGTTTGGTCTTCTGAAAGGCCCGCACCGACGCTCGCCCGGACAATGCCTGCCAAAGAGCTGGCGGCTCCGGCAGCGCGGTTGGCCAATCATCACGCTGCCCGCCATGTCGCGCGTCGCCATAGCGCCATTGCAAATTGTCGAACAACTTTTCCCAGTCACTCATCTCGAAATTTCCTTATTGCGATGCCCTGGTATCTGCACATAGCCATACATCCGATGACAGAGCGCTAATACCGATATCAGGATCATCCTGTCATTCCTCCCGAACGTGTATTGACGGATGTGGCCATTCATGTCGGGATATAGAAAATAAATCAGGGAGCTAGAATAATGCTGGGCCTAAAACAACTGCTTATCGGTGCTACGGTGGTGGTTACATCGGCAGCAGCGATCGCCGACGAGTTTCCATCAAAGCCGATCGAGGTGGTCATTCATTCGAGCTATGGTGGCGGCACCGACACGACCGCGCGCATGATGATGATCCGCTCAAGACGCAATCTCGAAACCGACATGTTCGTGGTCTCGAAGCGTGGCGGCTCCGGCGCCACGGCTCAAGGTTACGTGCTCTCTAAGCCCGCCGACGGCTATACCATCATGGCGCTGACCCAGACCCATCTCTACACGATGGCCCAGGGCAAGTCGGACATGAAAATCGACGATATCATCGGCGTCGCTCGCGCCATGGATGATCCGACCTTCATCACAGTGGGTGCGGATAGTCCCTATCAGACGCTTGACGATCTGGTCGCGGCCGGCAAGGAAGGTGCTCTCAATTGGGGTGTCGCGAATATCGGGGGCACCGAGCACATCGGCCTTGCCCAGCTCGCCAAGGCTTCCGAGATGAACTACAAGCCGGTCGCCATGGGTTCCGGCCTGCAGATGGTGCAGGGCCTGGTGTCCGGCGAGCTTGATGCGACATTGCCAAACGTATCCGAAGGCGGCGCGATGATCGAAGATGGCAGCATTCGTCCGCTTGCCGTAATGGCCAAGGAGCGTCTTGCCGGCTATCCGGACGTGCCGACCACCTGGGAGCTTGGTTACGAGGTCAGCACCTCCACCACCCGAGGCTATGCGGTTCACGCCGACACGCCGCCCGAGATCATCGAAAAGCTCTCAGGCGCCTTCGTGGATGCGATGAACCACGAGACCTTCGCCAACTACCTCGAAAGCGCTGGTCTTGAAGCAGCGACGTCGGTCGCTGGCACCGAGGTGTGGGACGTCCAGCTAAAAGAGGAATACGTCAAGGCGACCGAAGCCCTGGAAGTCCTCTCAGCCGCCGAATGAGAGCAGATGCCTGCTCTGGCCAGACATTATTAAGCGCAATGTCCGGCCAGCCAGTATCCGGTTGGGACGTCCATCATGTCTGGTAACGACGATCGTCCGGCCAGGAATGTCGAGGAGGCCGGACCCTCCGACGGCCTGGTGGACTGGATCGACGCTGCCCTGGCGCTGGTCTTGATCCTGGTCTGTGGGTTTCTCTATTATCAGACATATGGCTTCGACAAGCCCGCGCTTTTTCTGGGGGACAATGTCCTCCCGGAAGAGTTTCCGCGCATGCTGTTCTGGATCATCGGGGGGTTGGCCCTGACCTTGCCGTTCGAGCATCTGCTTGAGCGCAAGCGTCACCCACTCATTCGAAAATCCAGGAGCCGGCCCATCGGCTTCACCACCTGGGCGACGATCGTTCTCCTTATCGTCATTCTAGGGTTGGCGCCAGCACTCGGAACAATTCTGACGATCCTCATATCGAGCCTGACCCTGCCTATTCTCTGGGGCGAGCGCCGCTGGCTCGTCGTCATCGCCTATTCATTGGTGTTTACCGCCCTGATCACCTACGTCTTCGCCGGCGTCCTGAGCGTCTATTTTGAGCCCGGCGTCTTCGGCATCACATATAGGTAGGCGCTGATATGGAACCTGTCATCGCCGGCCTATTGATGTTGGCAGATCTCTCGACCCTCTCAGCCATCGTCTTTGGTGTGCTGATCGGCGTGCTGGTCGGCGCTTTGCCGGGCCTGAGTTCTCCGATGGCGATCGCCCTCCTGATCCCCTTCACCATCGGCATGGAGCCAGCGGCCGCGATTGCGATGCTGGCCGCCCTCTATTGCGCCGGCACCTTTGGCGGCTCGATCACCGCGATCCTGATCAATGCGCCGGGCGCACCGCCGGCGGCGGCGACGGCACTCGATGGCTATCCCATGGCCAAGCGCGGTGAAGCCGGACGCGCCCTTGGCATCGCGACCTTCTCGAGCGTGGTCGGCGGTCTGATCGGCCTTGTGATCCTGTTGATCGCCGCCCCAACGCTCGCGCGCTTCGCCATCAAATTCACCTCGGCCGAATATTTCGCGCTTGCGGTCTTTGCGCTCTCTATGCTGGCGTCCGTCAGCGGCAAGTCCTCAATCCGCAATCTAATCGCCGGCGCTATCGGCGTCTTCTTAAGCACCATCGGCCTGCATCTCACCACCGGCATCGAGCGCTTCACCTTTGGGGTCAACGAGTTGCAAGAAGGCTTGAATTTCGTGCCCGTGCTGATCGGCCTGTTTGCGATCGGCGAGATGCTGAGCCAGGCGCGCGTCGGCAACATCGCGTATCAACGCATCCGCGCCAACGTGGTAAAACTGCCGTCCATGGAGGACCTTCGCCGCATCAAGAACACGATCCTCCGCTCCAGCGGTATCGGGACCTTCGTCGGCATCCTGCCAGCGGAAGGAGCGACCGTCGCCGCGATCATGGGCTACAACGAAGCGCGCCGCTGGTCGAAGCACAAAGACGAGTTTGGGACAGGCGTCCCCGAAGGCATCGCTGGTCCAGAATCAGCGAACAACGCCGCCACCGGAGGCGCCATGGTGCCAACGCTGGCGCTTGGCATTCCAGGCTCCACATCGACCGCGTTGATCCTGGGCGCGATGATTATGCATGGTCTCAAGCCCGGACCGTTCCTGTTACAGAATCAACCAGAATTCCTCTATGCCATTTTCGGCGCAATGATCGTCGCCAATCTTGCCTTTCTCGCTGTAGGCCTCGCGGGCGCCAAGCTGTTCAGCCAGGTCACCTTGATCCCGCGCACCTTCCTCTGGCCTTCAGTGTTCATTCTCGCTGTGGTCGGATCCTATGCGGCAGCGTCCTCCTTCTTCGATGTCTGGGTTATGCTAACCGCAGGCATTCTCGGCTATTTTCTGCTGCGCTTCGGTTTCAGCCCAGCGCCATTGATCATGGGCCTCATTCTCGGATCGATCATCGAAGAGAATTTCTCGAAGGCGATGATCATCCACGACAACAGCATCCTTTCGATGCTAGAGCGCCCGATCGTTCTCCTGTTCTTTATCCTGACGATCATCTCACTGATCACCCCGATCTATTCAGCGCTGCGAGCACGGCGTACTGAAAAGAAAATGCAGGCGGTGACTGAGGGCGAATAGGTAGGGAATGACGATGAGGAAAGATCTGGAAGGACGTGTCGCCATCGTGACCGGCTCCGCTATGAACATCGGCCGCCAGACCTGCATAAGGCTCGCCGAGCTCGGCGCCGCCGTCGTCACCCACGCTAAGGAAAATAGAGAGGGTGCCGAAGAGACCGCGGATCTGATCGCCGCCGCAGGCGGCCTCGCCACCACCTATGTCGGCGATCTCAGCACGCCAGTCGGTGCAACGGCCTTAATAGAAACCGCTGTCGAACGTTTCAACGGTCTGCACATCCTGGTGAATAACGCCGCCATGCGCCGGAACACGTCGCTGGCCGATACGACCTTCGAGGACTGGAAGGCTGTCCAGAGCACGAACCTGGATGCCCCCTTCCTCTGTGCACAGATGGCCGTTCCGCATATGGCAAGCGCCGGTTGGGGACGGATCGTGATGCTCGGCGGTCTGTCCGCACACCGCGGCGTCAAGGACCGCGTTCACGTCGCCACCACCAAGGCTGGGCTGACTGGCATGACCCGAGCGCTCGCCGCAGAGTTTGCCGATGCCGGCATCACCGCCAATTGCGTCGTTCCCGGCAGCATCGACACGGTGCGCGGAGCCGCCGCCGGTGCAGCGCTCCATGGCGGTCATCCCAATCTCCTGGGACGCACGGGCGAACCGGACGAAGTTGCCCACATGATCGTTTCGCTATGTCATCCCAACGCCGCCTACACCACGGGCCAGACCATCCACGTCAACGGCGGAGCCTACCTTGCCTGAGGCCGGGACCGCCGGCGAGGTCGACTTGATGGTGGGAATGAGATCAGCCTGAGAATTACGTCAGAGCTCCAGCGATGCAGTCTTGACTTGGGGCCTGATGATCAACGCCATCGCATCTCCTCCTACCTTGCCCCAAATGACCCAACTCACCTCGTCTTCGGGCAACGCAACGGTCTGATACTCTTGTCAAACTCACCATCATAATCGTGTGGAAGCGACGTTTATGTTGCACCGCAGCATAACCTTCGGATATAGAGAGCTATGTCCGAATTCTTTCAACTGATGGGGTTGTTTTGACGAAATCGATACTTGCCGCCTTTTCCAGCAGTCTGGTCAGCTCGGATTGGCGGAATTCTGGGCTTGAGGCCTATTCTTTCTCCCTCATCAGGATCGAACTTCTTGCCGGCCTGACGGTTGCGCTGGCGCTCGTTCCCGAAGCCGTTGCCTTTGCTTTCGTTGCCGGTGTTCACCCGCTTTCCGGGCTCTATGCCGCCTTTATCGTGGGGCTGATCACCGCGGTTTTTGGCGGAAGGCCAGGCATGATCTCCGGTGCGACTGGTGCGCTGGCCGTGGTGATGGTGTCGCTGGTTGCCAATCACGGGGTTGATTATCTGTTCGCCACCGTTGTCTTGATGGGAGTGCTTCAGGTTTTGGCAGGCGTGTTCCGGCTCGGTAAATTCATCCGGCTGGTTCCTCATCCCGTCATGCTCGGTTTCGTGAACGGCCTGGCCATCGTTATTTTCTTGGCCCAACTCTCGCAGTTTAAGATGCCGGAACAGCAAGGCCTGCCTGGATCGGGGAACGATCAGGTCCTGGTCGGCGCCGGCGTCTGGATGACCGGCGCGCCGCTTGCCCTCATGCTCGGCCTGGTCGCCATCACCATGGTCGTGATCTGGCTGATGCCAAAACTCACCAAAGCCATTCCAGCCCCGCTTGCCGGCATCGGCCTGGTAACGGCTGTTGTCATTGTCTTCGGCCTCGATGTGCCGAGGGTCGGCGATCTTGCTTCCATCGAGGGTGGCCTGCCAAGTTTTTATCTGCCTGTCGTGCCACTCACCTTCGAAACACTTCGGATCATCTTTCCCTATGCGCTGATCCTGGCAGCCATCGGCCTGATCGAGAGCTTGCTGACCCTCAATCTCGTCGGCGAAATGACCAACACACGCGGCGGCGCCTCCAAGGAATGTCTGGCCCAAGGTGGCGCCAATCTGGTGACTGGTTTTTTCGGTGGCATGGGCGGCTGCGCGATGATCGGCCAATCCATGATCAACATTAAGTCAGGCGGCCGAACCAGACTGTCCGGGATATCTGCTGCTTTGTTGCTCCTCGGCTTTATCCTGTTTGCCTCCGGCATCATAGAACAAATCCCGCTCGCCGCCCTGGTCGGCGTCATGTTCATGGTCGTGATCGGCACCTTTGCATGGCGAAGCTTCACCATCATGCGCCACATCCCGTTGACCGACGCGTTTGTGATCGTGCTGGTGACAGCAGTGACCGTGATGTACGACCTCGCGATCGCCGTTGTAGTCGGCGTCATCGTTTCAGCGCTCGCTTATGCCTGGAACAACGCGTCGCGCATTTATGCCGATACACGCGAAAGCAAAAGCAAGCCCGGCGCCAAGGTCTATGAAATCGATGGCCCGCTATTCTTTGGGTCGGCAAGCGGTTTCACCCAGCTTTTTAAGCCCGAGGATGACCCTGATGAGGTGATTATCGATTTCATGCGCTCGCGCGTCGTCGATCAGTCAGCCCTGCAGGCCATCGAAGATGTCGCTGCCAAATATCAGGCTTCCGGGAAAACAGTCTGGCTGCGGCATCTGACCCGCGATTGCCACAAACTCCTCAATCGAACCGGTCAACTTGTGATCGATGCTGATGACGACCCCGACTACGGCATCGCCGTCGACTATTCAGTCCAACTCGGCGTCCTCAGCGGCAAGGCCCATTGAGGCTTCCATCTTGGAAATCAAAAAGAGTCAGCGCCGGGTGGTTTCCGCCCGTGTCAGGAGAAAATTGAGCTCCCTTAGATCGTCGCGGTCGAGCTTAGCGCCCGGTGCGCGGAGGGCCGGGCTTTTGATGATGCCGCGCTGGTGCAGGATTTGCTTGCGAATGGCAAGCCCGATGCCGGGCTGCTGTTCGTAACGGATCAGCGGCAGATAGACGTCAAACAAATCGAAGGCCTCGTCCTCCTCGCCTTCATGAAAACGCGCATAGACCTCGACCAGGAGTTCGGGAAAGGCGAAACCGGTCATAGCGCCGTCAGCGCCACGGGCGAGTTCAAGGGGGAGATAGAGGCCGCCATTACCGGCGAGAATAGAGATCCGGCGGTGGTTCTCGCGAACGGCTGTGTTGCGGATGCGGGTGATCTTGGCAAGACCAGGACAATCCTCGTGTTTGAGGACTTTGATCTGGGGCAGTGCGTCGATCAGCTGATTGAACAACGGCACCGAGAGATGGACACCGGTCGCTTGAGGAAAATCCTGGAGCACGACCGGCACATCATAGCCAACAGCATCCACCGCCTGACGGACATAGCCTTCGATCTGTTCATCGGTCGCAAGACCAGGCGGCGGAGCGATCATCACGCCGGCCGCTCCCTCAGACATCGCCTCTTGACTGAGAGCGGAGAGATGAGCGAGCCCAGGCGCGCTTACGCCGACAATCACCGGCACCTCGCCTGCCACCTGCTTGAGCACACGGTCGATCACCTGGCGCTGCTCGTCGAAGGTTAATTTCTGCGCTTCGCCCATCATGCCGAGGATTGTGATGCCGTGAACACCCGCTTCGATGTAAAAGCCGATCAGCCGATCCAGGCTTGCAAGATCGAGGGCGCCGTCGGTGTGAAACGGCGTGGCAGCGATGATGAAAACGCCCTTGGCACTTTCATCGATGAGATGACCGGACATGACGCGGCCTCTTGTTGAGACATCCCTAATACCACCTTTATCGGCGCTCCGCGGGCTGCGCACAACCAACTTCGTCGAACAATCCCAACGGCGTTTAACGGTTCGTTTACCAACGAGCGTTAGAGTAAAGACACTTGAGGTTGCAATCAGATCGCGCCAGCGGGAATCCCGGTTGTTATGCCGATGCATCCTGCAAGAGGGCAAACGATCTGGTGATGTGATCAATGTGGATGGTGCGATGAAACGGCGGGATTGATGATGAACGGGATATCACAGCTTGTATTCGAAAGGTCATTTTAAGCCGTTACCGAGACTAAAATCGTCGCACCATCCCTTGTGAACGCAAGCGTCAAGGAGCACCATAAGACGAGATAAATCCACGATCCAAATGGACACGACGCAACGTGGAAAACTTGGCCGCATGCCGTCGATCTTGGCTAAAACGGCAGCAACCAAATGATGTGGTCATACCACTTTTGAGGAGAGGCCGTGGACGGCGGCGGTGGCCAGTAGGTTGATACGTTTGATCATCGCGTGAAGGCCGTTGGCGCGGTTCGGGCTCAGATGCTTGCCGAGCCCGATATCGTCGAGGACTTTTGGCGGGTTGGCCAGGATTTCTTCGGGCTTCCGGTCCGCATAGAGACGTAACAGGAGGGCGATCAGGCCTTTGACGATAAACGCGTCGCTATCGGCGTTCAAACGAAGCTCGCCTGTGGCACTATCAGTCTCGGCGATGAACCACACTTGGGATTGGCAGCCATGAACCTTGTTGTCGTCGATCCGGTGCTCTTCTGGAAAGGGAGGCAGCTTCTTGCCGAGTTCCAGGACATATTCAATCTTCTCGCGCCAATCGTCGAACAGCTCGAAGTCCTCGGCGATGGCAGCCTGTTCTTCGGCGATGGTCGTGGCTTGGGTCATCAGGAACTTCCAAAAAACGTCGCTTCGATCAGCAGTGCTGTTATGACCTAAGCTAGGGCTTGCAGCAACCTTGCCAAGAGACCTCTAGCCTGATGCCCGACAGGATCAAAGCCTCTCCTGGTCATGAAGCACCGAATGGCGGGAGATTGATCCAAATGAGCCTAACCGACGTAAGTCAGGACTGATAAACCACCTCGTCTCGACCATCTGTCCTAAGTGGTTCTCGCCGAGGATTGAAAAGGATCTGACCAGCGATGTCTTCAATCTCGCGGCGACACTTCGCTCTTTGCACAGGGGCGGCAAGCTTAGGTTTCCAGCCCTGGCGTCTCGCGATGTCTGCCACAGCAGCATCCGGGGATATGATCGACTTCACCGCTTATCGAAATGGCGATTGGTTTGGTCACCACAGGCTGGCATTCAATGAGCATGACGGTAAGCTCACCGTCGATATTGAAATCGACTTCCTTTTTAAGATCGCTTTCATTCCCCTTTATCGCTACCGCCATCGAAACCGCGAGGTCTGGGCTGATGGCAGGCTGATCGAGATCACCACCGAGACCGATGACAACGGCACCCCCTTTAAAGTCGTCGGAAAGGCCGAAGGCGGTCGTCTCCTGGTCGAGGGCAGCGACGGCAAGCTCGATCTGCCAGGCGATACGGCTTCCACCAGTTATTGGAACGAGCAGACCATTGAGCGCGGCGAGTGGCTGGACACGCAACATGGCAGACTGGCTCGTTCTAAGGTGACGCGCAAGGAGACGGACCCTATTCTGGTCGAGGGCTCCCCCATCCAGGCGAACGCCTATCAGCTCGAGGGGGAGATCACCTGCACGCTTTGGTACCATGATCAGCGATGGGTGGGCTTGCGCTTTTCGGCCTCCGATGAGTCAGTCATCGACTACTCAATCGAGCCGCCTGGCCAGAACGGATGAGCGAAGCCACGATTTCCCAACAACGAGAGGGTCGCCTTGTCTGGGTTACCGGGGCGAGCTCAGGTATCGGACGTGCCCTTGCTCTCCATCTAGCCGAACGCGGTGATCGGGTGGCCGTCAGTGCCCGAAGCAGCGACGGCCTCATGGCCCTTGCCAAGGAAGCCGACCAGGCCGCTGGCTCGATCCACAGTTTCCCTCTGGATATCACGGATGCCGACCAATGCACCAAGGTGGTGCAAGAGATTACCGCGAAGCTTGGTGATATCGATCTCGCCGTGCTCAATGCTGGGACGCATCACCCCATCGACGCCGATGCTTTCAAAGCAGCGGACCTAAAACGCCTGGTCGAGGTCAATCTCCTGGGTACGGGAAATTGTCTGGAGCCATTACTGGCACGGATGATCCTAGCCAAACGTGGCCATCTCGCCATTGTCGCATCGGTCGCCGGCTATCGTGGCCTACCGACCTCAACCTATTACGGCGCCACCAAAGCAGCCCAGATCAACATGGCGGAAGCGCTGAAATTTGATCTCGATCGCCACGGCGTCAAGCTCCAGCTGGTGGATCCGGGTTTTGTTAAAACACCGCTCACCGATAAGAACGAATTTCCCATGCCGTTTCTGATCGATGTCGAGACGGCAGCGGCAAGAATGGCAAAGGGCCTTGAGAGCAGCGCGTTCGAGATTACTTTCCCGAAACGCTTTACCTATTTTCTAAAGATGCTGAGGATCTTGCCCTATCGCCTCTACTTTCCCCTGGTTTCGCGGATGACCGGCAAATGAGCAGCGATCTTGATGCCAAAGCTCGCCTGTACGGCGCCTTTTTCGAGACCATCAAGCCCGAGACGATCGAGAATGTCCGCCCCTTGGTCACCGACGATGTTCGCTTCAAAGATCCCTTCAATGACGTTCGGGGATACGACAAACTTCTCAAAATCCTGGCTAAGATGTTCGAGGACGCCGACGACGTTGCCTTCACCATGCGCGAGCAGGCTGGTGAGGGGCGGGTCTATTTCTTGCGCTGGCATTTTGCATGCCGACCGAAGAGCCGTTTTCTCAAAGGCAATTGGCAGGTCGATGGCATTTCGGTGATCACCTTCAACGAGGATGGCCTGATCACCGAGCATGTCGATTACTGGGACGCCGCAGAGCAGCTATACGATCACCTGCCGGTCGTCGGATCGCTACTACGTTTCGTGCGTCGCCCCCTCGTACTCAGCGATTAGTAGTGTGACCACATCAGCTGGTTTCCGTAGCCTTCGAAGAATGAACCTTGAAGTGCAAGGATATACGGCCCTTTGTAGGGTTCAATTGGGTGTTTTTCTTGTCGAGTGCAGAGTTAGGAAAAACGGCCTGGGCGATAAGGTGAGAGGGCATCGAAACGTACGTCGTCGACAATCTCAACGCTCGACATGCGCCCGATGATAGGGGCAAGAGTGATGCCGCTATGGGTGACGGCGACGTAGAGATCATTGATCCCGTCTAGATGCCCGATGATCGGCATGCCGTCCTTCGGCATGGGCCTCATGCCGATCGTCGTTCGCTCGATGTCGATATCAACCTCCGGCAGGCAGGCCCTGGCCTCTGCCAGCATTGCTTCTGCAATCGCTGTCTGGTCCTTCCCGGTCTTTTCGTCGCTAAAAATTTCGCCGATGATCAGCCGACCGTCATCCTGCTGCTTGATATGGATGCGATCGCCCCAGATCACATGGTTCAACACAGGATCCACCACTTTGCTATGCAGCATGATGCCGGGCTTGTTCTCTACGGGAAGGTCGATCCCGATATCGGCAAGGAGATCGGCAGCACCGGTGCCGGCGGCCAGCACCACGGATCTGGCATCGAGCTGACCGCTATCGGTGTTAACGCCGATCAGTCGGTTGCCATCTCGCAGCAAGCCTCGAACCTTCGCCCCATAGATCGTCCGGGCACCCAACGCTGTCGCCGCATCGATCAGGGCAGTGGTTGCACGAACCGGCTCGATGCAGCCATCAAGCGCCAGACGCAAAGCATACGTCGGTGCCTTCTCATAGTTAGGCTCAAGATCTCGGAACTGGTTATGGCTGACGGCTTCGACCGGATAACCAAGTGTATGGAAACGCGCCAGCCTCGCATCGAGGACATCGCGGTCCGCATCGAAACAAAGAGCACCGCCCCATTGAACGCCAAGACCGCCTCCAAGTTCCCGATCAAGGCGATGATATTCGCTCAAGCTCTGATAGCGAAGCCGATGATACGCATCATCGGTAACCTCATTGGCATTGATCCAGGCAAAGGACTTTCCCGTTGCTTCCGAAGCAGGGCCAGTTTTGTCGAGGATCGCAACCTCGACACCGCGTCGTGTCAGGTGATAGGCGATCGATGCACCGACAATCCCAGCACCGATGACAATGATTTCCTTCGACTGGTCCTTCATGCCCCACATGCCCCTGGTTATTCATGTCATGCCCTGAAGGTGGCAGAAACCGCATGAGGTGGCCATGCCATCGGCAGGCTGCGAAAAAGCCTAAGGCACCTTACAACGGTCCCCTGCCCGCCTGCCTTCGCTGGTAAAACGGCCTCATATCCTCAGATATAGGGCCGTTTCACCGTCTCGGCAGACGAAATTGGTCCTAGTGTCAGCCATCGTGATCCTTTTCCCGGAGCCTGTTAGGCTATGGTGATAACTTTCCCTCAACCAGATCGTCGTGAAAGACAATGTTATCCCTTCGCATCTAGGTTCGCCGACCTGGTCCAAGGGACCCTGGGAGTCTGAGCCTCGTCACCCTTCCTTACGGCCGGGTGGATTCCTGGAAGCCCACGGACCAGGTGATTAAGTGTAACGGCCCATAACTGGGATTTCGTTAATACGATTTTTTGAACAAACGACGGCACTACCAGCCTCCTCCCAATCACCCGCAAGATGTCATTATATTGGGTGGTTGGGGGGGAGCGGGTCGGCTCCGAATGATCAGAAAATGCCGCTAATCCGTGTGAAAAACCATCTCGGCGGGTGCCCACCATTCGTCATCGGCGGTGCTCTCTAGCTTGGCTTGCATGGGGTCGGTAATCTTCCACCAACGCTGCGTTGTCTCATCCCTAGCCATTTTCGCCATATCGGCGCTGAAATCCTCGCCATGATATTCGAAATAGGCGAACAGCAGATTTTCCGGTTCGCGCAGGAAGATGGAGTAGTTTTTGATGTTGCAGGTCTTGATGGTCTGCAGCACACCCGGCCAGACCTCAGCGTGGAGGCGTTTGTATTCAGCGATCTCGCCGGGCTTTAGTTGAATGATCTGCGCTCGTCTTTCCATACGACCTCTCCTTCATGTAGATCGGGCTCAAGAGGCGGTCGCGCGTAGTGCGGACCAGACGCGCTCTGCCGTCGCCGGCATGTCGATTGGTTCAGCACCTTGGCTCGCAAGGGCGTCAGCGACCGCGTTCATGATCGCTGGCAGCGCACCGGTCACGCCGGCCTCACCGCATCCCTTAACCCCGAGTGGATTGCTGGTCGCCGCGACCGGATGGAAGCCGACCTCGATCAGCGATACGTCATTGGCGCGCGGCAGCGCATAATCCATGAACGAGCCCGTCAGCAACTGACCTTCCCGATCATAGATGGTGCGCTCCAACAATGCTTGGCCGATGCCTTGGATGACACCACCATGAACCTGCCCTTCAGCCAGCATCGGGTTGATCAAGACGCCGAAATCGTCGATGGCGACATAGCGGTCCACTGTGACATCGCCTGTTTCGGGGTCGATCTCCAACTCGGCTATGTGACAACCATTGGGAAAGGCCGAAGGCGGTGCTTCTGACACTAAGGCGACATCGAGGGTTGGTGCTGGGTCCTCGGGCAGAGGTGCGATGGTCTTCACGATGCTGGCAAGATCGATCAGCGAGATAGCGCGATCCGTTCCCGCAACCCTGAACATGCCATCGCTAAAATCGATGTCGGCAATGGCGGCCTCGAAATGGTGAGCAGAGAATGTACGGCCGCGCTCGATCACCTCGCTGCTAGCTTCGATGAACGCCTTGCCGCTCGCCATGATGGAACGTGAGCCACCGGTGCCGCCGCCTGCGATCAGCTGATCACTATCACCCTGCACCAGGTCGATCGCCTCGAAGGGAAGGCCGAGTTGATCACACACGACCTGGCCAAAAGCCGACGCATGTCCCTGGCCGTAATCCAGCGTCCCGGTGATCAGGCTGACGCGTCCAGTCTCCTCAAAGCGGATGCCGCCCATTTCCGGACGAGGCGGTGCGGTGACCTCAAGATAGCACGCAAGCCCCCTGCCCCGGACAAGTCCCCGCTCGGCACTGGCTTGACGTCGCGCGGCGAACCCGTCCCAATCCGCTTGATCAAGTCCCTTGTTCAAGACCGCCTCAAAGTCGCCGCTATCATAGGACAGGCCCGAGAGGGCCTGGTAAGGCATGACATCTGCTGGAATAAGATTGAGCCGGCGAAGCGCAGCCGGATCGCGGCCAGTCTCCCGCGCCGCCTGATCCACCAGACGCTCCATGATATAGTTGGCTTCAGGACGGCCAGCGCCGCGATAGGGTCCGATGGGAAGGGTGTTGGTGAAGACGCATTCCGTTCGGATCAGCATTGCGCCGGTGCGATAGAGGCTGGGCAGGTTTTTCTGCATGTTGACGCTTGGCATGGCAGGACCGAAGGCTGTCAGATAGGCGCCCATATCGGCAATATGATGGACGCGAACACCGAGAAAATGCCCATCAGCATCGAGGGCCAGCTCGCCTTCGATCACCGTTGCCCGTCCCTGTTGGTCGGAAAGGAAACTATCGCTCCTTGTATCGCGCCATTTGATCGGCCGGCCGAGTTCCTTGGCAGCATGTAAGAGCGGCACATATTCTGGATAGGCCGCCGACTTCATACCGAAGGAGCCGCCCACATGGCCCGTCATCACGCGGACCTGATGGGGCTCCACCCGCAAGAGGCCCACCAGAGCCTCGCGCAGACCGTAAGCCCCCTGACAGCCGACCTGCAACTTGTAGCGGCGCTCGCTTGCCTCGAAGTCAGCGATCGCAACCCGCGATTCCATCGAGGCCACGACGACACGATTGTTCTCAAGCTTGATGCGGCTGACATGAGCTGCCCTTGCAAAGGCGCGATCGATCGCATCTTGATCGCCGTAGGACCAATCCAGACATCGATTGGGATGGCCTTCGTGAACTTCCGACGAGTTTGGGATCAAGGCAACTTCAGGATCGATCGCTGCAGGCAGTTGATCGATCTCGAGCTCGATCAACTCGAGACCGTCCCTTGCGGCAGTTTCCGTCTCCGCCACGACCATCGCTATGATCTCGCCCATGTGACGAACCACATGGCGTGCCATCAATGGCCTGGGCGGGGCGAACAGCGCGGTACCGTCTGCGTTCTTTAGGGGCAATGAGCAGCGCGGCTCGCCATAACCCGCCCGTACCAGATCGTCGGCGGTATAGACGGCGAGCACTGCCGGATGCGCGACAGCCGCGTTCGTTCTTAGCTCCTTGATCCGACCATGAGCGATGGGCGATCGGAGAAAGACCGCGAAAGCCTGACCCTCAGCTTCGATATCGTCGGTGTAGCATCCCTGTCCTTGAACCAGGATCGGGTCTTCTTTACGCGAGACCGACTGGCCGACACCGAATTTCTGCGACGAGATCTTTTGCATCAATGTCACCCAACGCCTCCGCCTACCTTCATCCCTTCATTATAGAGGGCTTCGGCATGACGAACCAGCCATCGAGCAGGCTGCGGAGAAATGGCAATGGATGTCTTGTGGAGCAGCAGGCCCCCAAAAG
Source organism: Geminicoccales bacterium (assembly GCA_050633905.1). Lineage (GTDB taxonomy): Bacteria > Pseudomonadota > Alphaproteobacteria > Geminicoccales > Geminicoccaceae > JANQPX01. The sequence continues at coordinate 71,773 of JBOEHJ010000071.1, read as the reverse complement.
GCGTTTGATCCGCATCATATCTTCAATGATACATTGGGGACGACAGGCCCCTAACGTCATCCCGACAGATAACCGCAACCTCTTGAATTTCGGGGCTCATTCTTCGAAGGCCACCGATACCGTTGATGTGGTCATACCACTAGGCAGATAGTCGATCCGCTGCGTAGTCGTATCCATAATAGCCAGCACGCCGTTCGGAAATCACGGCACGGTTCAAGAGCAGGCTAACCTTCTCAGTGGAACCATCCAGCAGATCGAGCGATGCATCCAGTTGGGTGCTGGTAGCATCACCAGCCCCAATCACCAGGACGATCTCATCAGCATGGGGAGCGATCACGGCGGCTTCGGTGGTAGCGAGAAGCGGGGGGCCATCGAGAACCAGCATATCATACCTGTTGAGCGCTTTGATCCGCTCCAGCACATCCGTCATCGCCTTGCCGCCCAGCATTTTGGACGGTGCTCTGGTCGCTTCACCCGCCGGCATGACCGAGAGCGAGAGCTGATCGAAGACGAGGATCAACTCATCGAGCGGGAGATCCGCATCACTTAGGCAATCGAAAAGTCCGCGTTTTCTGTAAGGAAAGCCGATCACATTGGTCACGCTTGGTTTCGCCAAGTCGGTATCGATCAGCAAGATGTTCAATTGTTCTTCGATGGCGAGGCTAAGAGCGAAGTTGATTGAGCTGAAAGTTTTGCCTTCGCCCGGATTGCCCGATGTCACAAGCACGGTTGGGCAGCGCCGCTGACCACCATTGACCCCAGGCTCATGCTCCGGGCCAAAGAAGCACAAACGGCGAAACAGGCGGCGCTTGACGGTGCTGAAATCCAGCGCAACATCGAGCTTGATCGTCGTCGGCGTGATGAAGCCAGCTTTGGCAAGACGTTCGAAATCGAGCGCCAAGCCGCTTTCCTCCTCATTTGGCACACCTTTGACCTTGGCCGTAAGATCGGTCCATGGCGTGCGCACATTGGCGGAAATCGGATCCTTGGTTTTCTTCGCAGCAAACAGCATCAGAGCTTTGCCCATAACCATTGAAGGGACGAGCGGGTTGTACCCGTCGCAAGACTGTTGGAAGTAAAAGACGACGGCGCGACCTGGGCGAGATAAAGAAGCACCGCGCAAACGCCGACCAATGCCAAGCTGCCGCTGGCGACGCCTGCCCAACCAGACATGACCATGCCACGCTGCTCCGGCAGTTCCGCCTGGGCGACACCGCCAAGCACCGGCAAATCGAAGACCGATTTCAACTGATCGACGGTAAGAAAGCTGTTGCTCAGTAATTGTCGTCCCACCGCAAAAACGATCCCGCAACCGAAGCCAACCAGAAGAATCATCGCCATGAAACTCTTTCTCGCAGGCCCGTCCGGTCGTACTGGCACGGTCGGCGGATCGATGATGCGATACTCGATCCGGCTGATATCGGAATCGAGATCCTGGGCGAGATTGGCACTTTCGCGCCGCTTGATCAGCTGCTCATATTGCGTAAGCATGACATTGTATTCGCGGGTCAATCTTGTGAGATCGGCCTTGACTTCGGGTGCCGCTGAGACGGTTTGCGAGAGATCTTTGACATCCACTTCAGCAAGGTCGAGACGTCGTTTCAAATCCCGAACGGAGGCTTCAGCAAGCTGCAACTCATCGAACAATTGTGCATAAAGCGGGTTGGTAAGGCTCGACCCCGGCGTATTGGCAGAACCCGCTTGCTCCTTCGCCATCCTCTCCTCGGTCTGCTTTAGGAGCGATTGAAGTGCGATCACTTCCGGATGCCTTTCCGTGTAGACAAGCATTTTCGCTTCGAGCTCTTCGGTCAGGCTCAACCAGCGAAGCTTTATGGCTTGTGAGGGTTGGCCCGCCCCACCGCCAGCGACCGTCTTGGGCGTCGAGGACATTTTCCCTTTAATCTGATCGCGATGCCAGATTGCCGATTCGATTTCCGTGTTGAGCCGGCGAAGCTCGGCTTCGCGCTGCTCGAGGACCCGATGATTTCCGTCGATACCACCGAGTTCATCCGCATGTTCCTTTTGGAACCTGGCAATGGCGAGCTCGGCTTCCCTAAGCTTGCTCTCGTAACCGACGATCTGCTTATCGATGAAGTCCCTGGCCTCCTCGACATCGCGTTGCGAGTGTCCGAGGTTTTGCTCGACGAAGATCTGCAGGATCGAATCGACGATGCGCTGCGCCAATTTAGGATCTTCATGCTCGTAGCTGACCTCGAAAAGGCTGGCCCCTTCCGTGCGGATGCTAATGGTTCGGGAAAGCTGCTCAATGAGTTCCACCCGTTCCACATCATTGCTGAGGGTATGATCCAAATCGGTCATCAAGATGAGTTCTTCGAGATTGGGCACGGAAAGGAGCGTCCGGCGCATCATCTCGACCTGATGATTGAAATCCGGTGAGACCGCGAGGCCCTTCATCAAAGGCCCAAGGATCGTTTCGGTATCGATGTAGATGAGGGCCTTGGAAACATATCGATCCGGCATCGTCGCCACGATTAGCCAGCCAGAGAGGCAGACTAGCCAGGCAACGCATAAAGCATGCCAACGAAAGCGCTTAAGCGCCGCGAGATGGCGTAACAGAAGCTCGCGATAATCAACCATGCTGCATCAGCCGATCATGCATCAAATTGAACTCTTGGGGACGACGATAAGATCACGAGGACGAACCTTGCCGTTGGCCGACATGTCGCCATCGGTCAGCAGGCCCTTGAGCCGACGACGATGGCTCTGCTCCTCACCGCCCGATTTACGGATGAGTTTGGCGTTATTGCCGTCAGCATGCTCGGAAAACCCCTGGGCTTGGGCCATCCCGACGAGCACGCTCATATGGATCTGGTAGTGAACGGTGACCGGCTTGGCGACCTCACCGATAGCCATCATCATCTGCCCGGCCTCGTTGGCAAGACCTTCGACCACGACGGTCGCCCGGGGCTCCTGTACATAGGGGCGAATGGCTTCTTCGATGTCTCGGGCCAGTGTTGCCGGCGTCTTGCCGGCCGCCTGCATATCCTCAACCAGCGGCAAGATGATGCGGCCATCAAGCCGAACCGGCACGGTCACGGAAAGATCTGGTACTCGCCAGACATAGATCTGAACGCGATCCAACGGTGCAATCAGATATTCAGGCGCGCTCAGGACCTCGTCCTCGGTAAGCTCGGGCGGTGGCGGCAGCTGTTGACAGCCAGCAACCGCGACAAGGATTGCCAGGAGAAGAAGCATCGCTTGATGATGTCTCACCATGACCTACGATCCGATGCCTGCCTGTGACTGAATCGGAAAGCACTTCATCAGTACCAGAAGATTTCTCCTTGATTGATGTGTGCGAGGTGTTTCGCATCCCGCAAAGGAGCGTGAATGTAATCGGACAGCATCCGCCATTTCATCGGCAACTCGCTCCACAGCAAAAAACGGCACCACCTCTTCCCAAAACTCCAATTGATCTGAAGATTTGAAATAGAGAGGCAACGTCGATCTCCACCAATACTTAAATTTGATTCGTCAGCGGGAGGAACAGGAGGAGCGCGAGCACCGCCCGTTCATGGAGGTACAGTTTATGCTGCGCGGCAAAAAACTCAACCTGTGATACGTATTAAACTTGAGAAAAATAGCCGTCAAGAAGATTTTAGCGCAAATGCTATCTACCTAAAGTTTTTCGAACCTTTGTCTGCAAATTTTAATCATTCACGCATAAAGCGAATCAAGATGATGCACTAACGTCGGAGGATATCTTCTAAGAAAAGCCGTGCTTTTTCAGCGAAATGGCTCCTTGGCCCGGCCCGGCGTTGGCGATCGGAAATCCCGAATATATAGGCCTGTCAACCCGATAGGTGCAGTCAATATTGGTGATAGTTTCCGCGATTCTCAATTCAAAGGTTTGTGCATTTTGGTTGAGGCGGAAAAATTCTATCTCGCAATGCTTATGCTACCAAAGGTTGCTGTATTGACTGACAAGGACCTCACAAGCTCATCGGATCATCCAGACATCCCTAAATCAGCCATCAGCGTTGCCAAGAAGCCCCTCTCCCCGAGATTTTCTTCCCGGTGATGTCAGAGATGCCGCGTCAAAAACCGCAGGCCCCTTGTCCATTCCGCTTGATATGGCATGATCTATGAGGGTGGTCTCTTCAATGACGGGGCTGCTTGTCAACGGAGAGGTTGTCCGAACGTGTCAATGGGGAGAGAACGATGACCCAAGCGCTCAAGGTTGCTTGTATACAACATTGTGCGGGCGCCGACACCGACAAGAACTTCGTCGTGCTGGAGACATTGATTGGTGACGCCGTCGATGATGGCGCCCGTCTAGTTTGCCTGCCGGAATATGCCGCCTGCTATGGAATGAGCCGGGGTCGTCTCCAAGTTGGCGCCGAGCCCGAGGAGCACCATCATGGCCTTGCGAGTCTGCGCGCCTTGGCTAAGCAGCATGGCGTCTGGCTGTTGATCGGCTCGATCGGTATCAGGCGAGAAGATGGCCTGATCAACAATCGCTCCTATCTGATTGACGACAAAGGTGACATTCAGGCTCGCTACGACAAGATCCATCTGTTCGATGTTGATCTCGACGGCGGGGAAAGCTACCGGGAGAGTGCCAGTATCAAAGCCGGTGATCGCGCGGTTCTGGTGGATACCCCCTTCGGCAGGCTCGGCCTCACCATCTGCTACGACCTCCGCTTCCCGCAGCTCTACCGAACCTTGGCCAAGGCAGGGGCAGAGATCATCTTCATCCCTGCAGCCTTTACCCGGAAAACCGGCAGTGCTCACTGGCACACCATGGTCACATCGAGAGCGATCGAGACGGGGGCTTATGTCGTGGCTCCCTCTCAATGCGGTGATATCAAAGGCAAGCTGGCGCGCTACGGTCACTCCTTGATCATCGGCCCTTGGGGCGAAGTGCTGGCCGATGCTGGCGACGATGTCGGCTTCGTAACCGCCGATCTGGACCTTGCCGAGGTCGAGGCGGCAAGACGGAAAATTCCAGCCCTCACTCATGATCGTCTGGTGGAAATCGAGTTAATCACTGCAGGGGATGGTGACCTCGAGCAATCCTCGACACCCAACGCTTCGTAAGCGACAACGCACCACCGGCAAGATGCTCGTCCATTGTCGTCGCTACGTGATGACAAAGACGGCGCGCCATAAGCGCGCCTGACGGCTCGCCCTTGCACAATGCTTGGTTTCTGTGACATTGAGGGAAATGTCATTATTGACTGCCCTCGTCATTGATTTGAGTGTTGCACCACCATGAAACATGCCTTTACTGTCGAGGCTGATCCTGGAAAGAAACGCTTCCAAGACGGCACGCACCGCCTAATCCCTCCAAGCGAGACTTTGAAAAAAGTAACGCCATTGCTGTCGGCAATGGGGATTACGCGGGTTGCCAATGTCACCGGGCTCGATCGCATCGGCGTGCCGGTCATCATGGTGACCCGCCCCAATGCGCGCTCCATCGCCGTCTCCCAGGGCAAGGGGTTGACATTGGAGGCGGCCAAGGCATCCGGTGTGATGGAAGCAATCGAAATTTTCCACGCAGAACATATCCAACACCCACTGAAGTTCGCCTCCTACAATGACATGAGGTCGTCACACGGCCACGACAACGACCGTGACCTGGTCGATCTGGACCGCTTGGCGGAACTGGCCAGCAGCCGTTACCACCCTGACCTGACGATGCTCTGGATCGAGGGTCATGATCTCTTGAACCAGAGGCAACTCTGGCTGCCTTTTGAAACCATCCACACCAACTTCACCCTCCCCTCGCCGCCTGGTGCCAGCTCCTTCAGCCCCAGCACCAATGGCCTAGCATCGGGCAATCACCTCCTCGAGGCCACCTGTCATGCCATCTTCGAAGTGATCGAACGCGACGCCATCACCTTGTGGCGGGCGCGCGGCGACCTCGTTGACTTGACGCGGCTCGATTTGGGGACAGTCGTTGATCCGGCTTGTCGGGAGGTACTGAGGCGGCTGGATGAGGCCGGGCTGGAGATAGCGGCGTTCGACGCGACCAGTGATCTCGGTATCCCCGTCTTCTATGCGACCTTACTCGATCGGCGCTTTGAGCAGTCTCATCCCGGGATTGGTGCGGGCTGTCATCTAGCGCCGGAAGTCGCCCTGCTACGCGCTCTGACCGAGGCTATCCAGGTGCGCATGACCTATATCACCGGTGCCCGCGATGATCTTACGCCGGACGAATTCACCGATCTCGGGCGCGCGAAAAAACTGGATCCGGTCCAAAGGCTGATGCGCGAAATCCAGCCAAGCCGATCTTTCCATGAGACCACCTCACCGCCTCAGGGTAAAACCTTCGCAGACGACCTCGCCTTTCTCCTGGAGAGGCTCGACGCTGCGGGGATCGAGCAGGTTGTGGCCGTCGATCTGACCAAGCCGGCATTCAACGTTGCCGTGGTTAAGGTTGTCATTCCCGGCCTCGAAGATGCGGATGATCATGACGGCTATATTCCAGGCCCAAGGGCAGTTGCGCCGGAGGCAAGGTCATGAGACCCAATGCCTATATCTTCACCGGTCCGACATTGGCCAAAAGCAATCTCGCGCCCCCCGAAGGCATCGCCTTTTTGCCACCCGCGGCACAGGGTGACGTCTACCGAGCTGCCCGCGATCGACCCGCCGCCATCGGCATTATCGATGGTTATTTCGAAGGCCAGGCCTCGGTCTGGCACAAAGAAATTCTCTGGGCGATGGATCAGGGTATCCATGTCTTTGGCAGCGCCAGCATGGGCGCCCTTCGCGCAGCAGAGCTGCATGTCTTCGGGATGCAGGGCATCGGCCGGATCTTCGACGCTTATCGGGATGGTGTTTACGAGGACGACGATGAAGTCGCCGTCCTACATGCCCCGATTGATGCCGGTTTCCTACCACTTTCAGAACCCATGGCGAATATCCGAGCGACGTTGCAAGCAGCCGAACACCAAGGCGTGATCGCGGAGGAGCCAAGACAGCTTCTGGAACAGCGTGCAAAAAGTACTTTCTATCAGGAGCGACGTTGGGAAAGCCTTCTGTCGATGGCTGAGCAAGAGGGGGTCGATGGAGATACCCTTAGAGCTTTGTCGACCTGGCTCACCGAGAACCGTATCGATCAAAAACGACTTGATGCGGAAGAGATGATCGACGTGATGGCAGCAAGCCTCGATAAGCAGCTTTCTCCACCCGCAACTGAGTATCACTTTGAATGGACCGAGATGTGGGATGAGGTGGTCAGGCGCTATGAACAAACGCCATCGCTTCATGATCGCGGTAACGAAGCGATTCAGCCTGCCATTTTGGATGAGGTCCGACTTGATGCCAGTGCCGCTGATCCGATTTTTCGTCTGGCCTTGTTACGTCGCTTGGCAAGCCCCTCACTCAGCGAGGACATCTCACAACGCGTAGCGTCGAGTGTGAAGGTGGCTTTTCGCGAGCGCCTTGGCCTTTTCAGCCGCGCTGACCTCGATCAGTGGATCGAACAGCATCATCTGGATCGAGAAAGTTTCGAGCAGCTCATGATCGAGGAGGCAGCTCTGCAGAATCACCTGGCCTTGGATCAGGATCAGCTGGGCAAACAGCTTCTCGATCAGCTAAGGCTCGATGGCCGCTATGATGCCTTCGCAAAACGGGCAAAAGCCAAACAAGCCTGTCTCGATGCGATCGGAAAAAGCGATCCCGGCAGCGAAGATGTTCCCCTTCCACCGCCAGCCCTCCGCGCCTGGTTCTTTGAGCATCAGCGACGCGAACCGATACCGACCGACATCGACGACTATGCGCGGCGTATCGGTTTCAAGAACCGTGAGAGCTTCGATCGAGCACTTCGCCTGGAATATTTGTACGTCATCAGCGATCATCGGGTGGTGTGACCACGTCATTCGGCTGCCATTCGCAATGTCTGGATTGGCGGTATGCGGCCAAGTATTCTGACGTCGGGAATGGATGCGTTCATGTTAGGTGGTTAGGCGGTGGAGAGGCCTGGTTCCGTATAATTGGAAAGTACGCTAGGTTACAAATATAGATTTGACCATGATCTTTGAATGAATGAGGCTCGCTTGATATTGGAGCCTGCGGATTGTCAGAGGAGACTGTTGTCATGTCGTCGATAGCGGCGCGGCCGATTCACCGCAGCGGATTAAGAGGGCAATTTCCAGGACATCGAGATGCCCAAGAACAAGCTCTAGGAACCCGCGTCCGGCTCTTTCCACAGATGCCGGTCGATGGCGCGATGATCGAGCCAGAGACGATCCTCCTCTCGACGCCCCCTGAGGAGATCGGTCCCGGCCCCTCGGATGACCGCCTCTACGTCATCGATCCTCTCGACAAGCCAATCGCTTATGGGCGCAATGCGGCCCTTCCCGGTCACGATCCCATCTTCCAGATCCCCCCCTGGTTTGGCCCCCTCCATGCGCCTGTCCTGCCAAGCGCAGATGGTCATCTCGACCATATTCCGATCGGCACGCCTGAATTCGAAGCCGCCCATGTCTACGGCGCCACCCGCTATGTCTTGGACATCTGGGAGGATTATCTGGGCGAACCGATCACTTGGCATTTCGCTCGGGAATACGAACGCCTGGAGATCGTACTCCTCAGGCATTTCGACAATGCTACGGCTGGCTATGGTTATATGGAATTCGGCACGGCGATAACGGAAGATGGAGAGATCAGCCCCTTTAGCCTGAACTTCGACATCATCGCGCACGAGGTCGGACATCTTATTATCTTCAGCCTCCTTGGCGTTCCCGATCTTGACCGGATCGACGGCGAGTTCTTCGCCTTTCACGAATCGGCCGCCGACATCGTCACCCTGATCTCGTCATTGCATTTCGACTCGGTCGTGGATCAACTGCTCGCCGAGACCAGTGGTAATCTCTACACGTATAATCAGCTGACCAGGTTTGCCGAATTATCATCCTGCGAACAAATCCGCCTTGCTAGCAATCGAAAGCGCATGTCCAGCTTCGCCGATGGCTGGCATAAGGAACATCATCTCTCCCAGCCGCTGACCGGGGCGATGTTCGACATTTTCGTCGACATCTTTCACGAACATCTGCTCAATCGAGGGCTGGTAAGCGCATCGACGGAAGACCTGGCCGATCACCTGCAAAGGGATGACCAGGCGCAAGATATCATTCAGGCGATATTCGATGACGCCTATATCGCCAACCCTCTCGGCTTCAAAGAAGCCTTGCTCGATGCACGCGACGAAGCCGCCTTGGGGCTTGCCGCGACCTGGCGATCTCTGAGAGCCGAAGGCTTGACCTTTCGTGAGGTCGGCAACCAATTGCTGAGCGCTGATAGGGAGTTGAATGGCGGGCGTTATCAAAGGCTCATCGCCAACAATCTGGATTGGCGCCAAATCGGTGAGATTGAAGCAGGCCCGCAGCTTTCCCAGCCGGGAATGGATAGCCATCTGTTCTCAACGAGAACGCAGAGTCCGGACGAGCAGGGGCTTTTTTGAAAAACGACCTTCAAGAGAACAGGGCTCCCCATGCCTGGGAAGCCCTGTTCGTAACCAATTGGGATAAGACGCCAAGCCGGCGTCTGTCCTTATCAGCCGGTAGTGAACGCGGCGAGCTTTTCCTTGATCTGACCAATGATCGGATCAATCAAATCGCCAACACCAGGAATGGCTTTTAGCGTTTCCATCGTGCCGTCGAGACTGCTGAGCCCATCATCGACCATACCCGAAAGGCCGCTCAAGGCTCCTTCAGGCAGTTGATCGGCAAGGCCGGTGAGACCGTCCAGATTGGTGCTCATCTCTTCGAGAGCCGGAACGGCAGCTTGGGCGCTTTCGACATCGGTGATGCCAGAAAGCGTGGTCGTCATGTCACCGAACATCGAGGTCAGCTCACCGCCGACATCCGTATCCCCGACCATCGCCGTCACCAGCGAGCCAGCGGCATCGCCGGCAGCACTGGCTGCGTCACCAGCAGCTTCCGTCGTGGCCTCGACCGCTGAGCTTGCAGCATCGCTAGCAGCGTTGACCGCATCACCAGCAGCTTCCGTCGTGGCCTCGACTGCTGAGCTTGCAGCATCACCCGCAGCGCTAGCCGCGTCATCAGCAGCTTCCGTCGTGGCTTCGACCGCTGAGCTTGCTGCATCACCTGCAGCGCTAGCCGCGTCACCAGCAGCTTCCGTCGTGGTCTCGACCGCTGAGCTCGTCGCGTCGGTCGCATCGTCGACCATATTCCCAGCGTCACCGCCGAGGAATTTGAAGGCCAGCCAAATCAATCCCAAAAGGATGATGATAGGCAATGCCCAACGCATCCAAGAGCTGCCTTTCTCAACCGTATCAGAGGCTGCGGCACCAGCTTGTGAGGCAACATTGGAGGCACCTCTCGACACACTATCAGCAGCACGACCAGCTGCGTCGCTGGCGCCACTAGCGGCCTGTCCGGCAGCGGATGCAGCAGCACCGGCTGCCTGACCAACAGCGCCGGTTGCCGACCCCACAGCATCACCGATCGATGCGGTTGCCGACTGAGCCGAGCCCATCAGGCTGTCGAGCATACCGGCACCACCCAGCGCATTTGTCATACCTGAAGGCATGGCGCTTGCGATGTTGTCTTTTTGGCTCATCAGCAAATTAGTGAGGCCGCCGCCGTCAAGCCCTTGCGCCTTTTGCTCACGGCCCAGCACCGACATCACGACCGGCACCAACATGCCCAGGAGCGATTTTGCTGAACCGCTGCCAAGGCCGCTGAATTTGCCAACCGCGCCGGCAAGGCCGCCGATCGCACCATCGCCCAGCAAGGAACCCAGCATGCTGCTGCCTTGATCGGCGATCTCTTGATGCTTACCGCTGCCAAGCAGGCCAGAGAGATCATTGAGGATACTGTCGTCTTGTCCAGCGACCGCGGCGGTCAGCTGATTAGCGGCATCACCGCCTTTAGACGCCGCCCCCATCAAACTTCCAAGAATGGCCGGAATGGCTCCGGCAAGGGCACCTTGCGTCTTGTCAGCGCTCTCTCCAAGGAGCGAACCCAACACACCGGGAAGGTTGCCCCCGACCTGTTTCATGACAAGGTCGACTAGATTAATAGACATGGCGTTCGTCACTCCTCCTCGCATCGATATAATCGACTTATTTGAGGCTAAAGGGATATGCAGTAAGTTAAGATCAGCAAATCACATGCCACCTTAAAGCCTATCAAGGCCCTCACAGCAAGCTTTACAGCACATCTCCTATGACAAAAAAAAGACGGAAGGCCAAAGGGTTAGAAAAGGCGGGCAAGAAACGTTAATTGCCATTAATAGGATCGATCAGCTGCGGCGACAAACGCTGTAGCACCTGATTTGCCATGGCGTCAGACTGCCTTGAGACATGTTTTGGTCTCAAAATGATTCTAAATTCGAGACATCCAGAGTCTCATTAAAGTGCATGCCACCAGAGATCCTGAGCGTATTAAAGTGAGCGCTCAGTGGCAGTAACCGAGCCCACCAGCAGCAGTGATAGCCCAGGGCTGATCGCCCACGTTATCGATCAAACTGGTAAGCTCACCGCTCATAGCATCGATGACGGCGATCTGATTAGTGTCGCTCAGCGCCACATAGACTTTCTTGCCAGCATCGACCGTTAAGCCGGTTTCGGGTTGCCCTGGAAGTGACAGAGGCAGCGGATCGCGATCTTCGAGAAGACTGATCGACAACATTTCCCGGCTGACACTGCCGATCGCGAACGCAATCGTATCGAACATCGCAAAAATCACACCCGCAGTTCCCGCAGGGGCCGGCAATCGCTCGGATTCTCGGTAGGTCCAGGAAGAGACTAGCGACATCGACTTGCCGCCGCTTTGGGGGATCATAAAATATTGGCTGTTGGCCGAGGGAAAGCCGCGCTCCACAGGACCAGGTAATTCGGTCCTTCCGACCTGAACACCGTTCTCCAGGTCGAGCGCGCTGATCAAACCGCTTTCCCCATGCAGCGCGAGACCGGTTTTACCGCCCGGCGTACGGATCAGCTCAACCACGTCGTCGCCGGCATCCTCCAGGATGATGCGGTCGATCAGCTCGCCACGCTGTGCATCGATGATGGCAATAGTGCCGGCATCACGCTCAGCGACATAGAGCCAAACGCCATTGCGATTGAACATGAGGTCGCTTGGATGGCGGACATCCTTGCTCGAAAAGAGAACGGCTTCCTGATCCAGCGAGATCATCGTGATCCTGCCGGCTTCAACCCCGCTCACCGCAATAACGCCGCTGCCGTCATCGATCTGCAGGCGGTCCGGGCGAAAGCCGAGATCGATGGTCCTGGTGGTCCGTCCCATATCCAGATCGACCAAGCTCAAGGACTTCTCTTCGGCATGGGTGGCGATTAGCTTTCGATGATTTTCCGAGACCACGATTTGGCTCGGCATTCGCTCCAGGCTCACTTTGCCGACGACGTCGTCGCCCGATGTCGACAAGATCGTGACATCATGGGAGTGTTTGCTCATCACGAAGGCGTAGTCACCTAGTTCTTCAGGTAATGCCGCGTTAAGTGGCGATTCTACTAAATTGATGCTGAAGAGGCCGAGAACAACGGCGCTTAAGCCACGCGCCAGTAATTTTGCACTCGTCTTCATCACGTCTGTCCCCTCACCTCTTTGCAGGCCAATGAGGAACCAGATGGTAAGCCTCCATTATAGATCGTCCGCGGTTCATAGGCGATGCTGGCACAAATTTAACGAGAATGCCTTGGATTTCTGATCTGGTACCTCTACCATTGATACTATTCGCGCTGCCTGGCGACGCAATAGTCGCTTCTTTCGACGATACTTGCCTAAGGGAGTTTCTTAGCATTTTGAAGAACATCGCAACCTATTGCCTGGCGGCAGTCCTTGTCCCGTCCTTTGCTTCGGCACAACAGACACTGCCCGGTAATGACCTTCCTCCACCCGGTGTGGATGGACAGGCTCCGGCGCGTTCATCAAAGCTGCCCGCGATGATCGACAGTGTTTATGTCGGCGGCAGCCTTGGACCGGTTTTCTACGAAGACAACTCCATCGACGCGTTCGATCTGGACTACGAGACGGGAGGCCAGATTACCGCCTTCGGCGGGGTTCGCATTGGCGCTTTGCGAATCGAAGCCGAGATCGGATCGCAGGGGACCGAGTTCGATCCGTCGAATTCCGCGTTCGATGGCGACATCGACATCTTTCGTGCGACGGCCAATCTTTATCTCGATCTTGGCACGTTTCCGGTCGGGCTGGTCAAGACGATCACCCCCTATGTCGGTGGTGGCGTAGGCGTTGCGGCGGTGGATATCGAAGGGTTCGAAGATGACACTTCCGCTTTTACCTTCCATGGTGAAGTGGGGGCGAGTTTTCCGATCTGGCGGAATATCGATCTGGTGCCGGCCTATCGCTACGAACGTTCAGACTTCGATGACTTCGACGATGACCAAGTTGGCCATGTCGTGCGCATGGGCGCTCGCTATAATTTCTAAAGGTCTGCTGTAATCACGTGGGGAAACAATTGAGCGGCACCAATGTTGCCGCTCAATTTTTCTATCTGCTTACTTGGTGCGCTTGGCGCGGGTGGCGGTCTTTTTCTTGGCCTTGGGTTTGGGCTTTGGCTTGCCGAGGCCGATTTTCTTCGCCAGTTCGGAGCGGGTCGCCGCGTAGGAAGGGGCGACCATGGGGTAGTCGTCCTTCAGGCCCCAGCGCTGACGGTAATCATCGGGGGTCATGTCATAACGAGTCTTGAGATGCCGTTTCAGCATCTTCAACTTCTTGCCATCCTCAAGACAAACGATGTAATCGGGCATAACCGACTTCTTGATTGGAACAGCTGGCTCCAACTTGACCTCTTCAACTGGTTCCTGCCCCAGCAGCCGCAAGTTCTCGGCGATGGTTGAGATGACACGGGGCAGATCAGCGGTGGCAACAGCATTGTTTGCGACATATGCCGATGTGATCTCGGCGGTCATCGCAACGAATGAGGAGTGGTCGTATTGGTCTTCAGCGTCCATTTGATTTCCTAGTTACGGTGGAAGTTAGGATTGATGTAAATTCAATTGACTATCGTTTCAATAGCGCATCGTTATTTTATTCATGCCATCTAATAGATCGAATTTAAGCTAAGTTCAAACGATTTCGTTCGACATGATGCCATCAGCAATGGTGATAAATAAGCCAGCGTGATGATTTTCAATTGTGAACTGGGCAAATATTTCACCTAATCAGTCAATTGAGATCCTCATGAATCTCTCAAATAGTTCCGATCCTATCATTCACCACCCCCCAAAAAACCCAGCTTTCCAGACCCGTTGGGTTCGTTTGGTCGCAGGGGGGTGACGCAACCCGGCGGTTACTTTGGTTTGGTGTTTGTGGGTATAGGCGATATCAGTATAGCGTGACGTAGGAATTTTATCCATGCATAGAGGATGGGGGAACCTTCCGCCCTGTTGCTAACTGATTTATCAGTTCGGTCGTTGTGCATTTCGACATTATTGGGTCGAGTATTGGAGGAGATTTTTTCGAGCAACAACTTGATCGCCCTTATGGGGTTGATCGTTGCGCTGGCGAGCCTTGTGGTTGCGGTCCAGCGCGCCATGACCTGTCCATGGCGAAATCTTCGGCGCGTTCTCGGGCGGCTCCTGCGAGGTGGGCGGCTTGGGTGTCGTCGGTCATGAGGTGATCCAGGGCGTCCGCCATGGTTGTTTCGTCTTCGTTGGGGACGAGGAGACCCGTTTGGTCAGGCGCAATCATCGCGCCGGGGCCGCCGAGCCCTTTGGCAAGGGCTTTTGGCTTACTGCGATGTTGTTGAGCAGGCTCATCCCAACACTGCTGCGTAGAACCATGGCGATTGCCGGCGCGCTGACATTGCTCATGCCTGTGACCGCCCATCGCCGGCACTTCGAAGAGGATCTGGACGCATGGGATCACCAGGATGAGAGCAAGAGCTGGCGTCGCAGCGGGCCGGGCGCTATGTCACCAATGGGCAGCCAGGTGTCTGGTTCTTCGCAACGTTGGTGCTGATTGGTATATCGGCCCCGTTCTCGGGTTTCGTGTCGCTCATTCACACTGGCGGCGTTGCCGATTGGGTGAAGGATGCGGCTACAGCCGGCCCCGCCTTCTCCGACTAGCTCTTTTGAATAACATCGTAAAATTACCACGCATCCAAGCCTCAGCAGGCGAAGTGTAACCGTCCTGGCTCGCAGCTGGGCTGGATTTTTTGGGTGGTTGGGGGCATGATCCGCGCTCTTTGGCGTAATGAAAAATAGTGGCGGGAGCCGGGCTGATGGGCTGGGCTATTTTGATATGGCAGGGGCTGCTTTTCTATGCGGTGCTGATTTTGCTTGCCGTGATGTCGTTGATTTGGAATTTGGTTGCACTGGTTCTTCATCCGCTGATGGGAGAGGAACGGGGCCGACGTATCGGCCGCGCCGGTATTTCCTATGGCTATTGGCTGTTTTGGACGATCTCTGATGCCGTCGGGGTTATGCGGCTGGATGTGAAGGCGCTGGACCGACTCAAGGATGAGCCTGGCGGGCTGGTTGTAGTGGCCAATCATCCGACGTTGCTGGATGGGGTGTTGCTGGCGTCCCGGTTGCCACGGGCGAGTTGCATCATGAGCTCGAAGCTGTTGGGGAATATCTTCATCGGGGCGGGAGCCCGATTTGCGCGGTATATTTGCGTGGATCAGCCGCTTTCGATGTTCAAGGATTCGGTGACCGATCTGAAACTTGATGCGCAGCTGATTATTTTTCCCGAGGGTACCCGGACATTGGGCAAGCGGGTCAATAAATTCAGGCCTGGTGTGACGCTGATCGCAAAGAAGGCGGCTGTGCCTATTCAGACGGTGTTCATCGAGACGGGCTCATCCTTTCTTACCAAGGGCTGGCCGATCCTCAAGGCACCGCCGCTGCCGATCGACATCAAGGTGCGGCTTGGTAAGAGGTTCGAGGCGATAGAGGATCATGGGGCCTTGCTCCAAGAGATCGAAGATTATTTTGTGACGGAGATGCGTTTGAAAGACATGCCTGCGGTAGAGACCGAGCCTGGGCTTCAGGAGGTTGAAGGGACGTGAGCTTGTCGGAAAAACCTTACCCGTCCGCGACCCATCTCGTGCTGATTCCCAGCTACAATAGTGGGGCGCTGCTTGAAGAGACGATTGCGGCGGCAAGGGCTGTTTGGTCCCCGGTCTGGGTGGTGATCGACGGCAGTGACGACGGTACGACCGACGTCGCACTTGGCCTCGCCGAGGCTGACCCTGGCCTTCGGGTGATGGTGCTGGAGCAGAACCAGGGCAAGGGGGCGGCCTTGCTGCATGGAATGATCGAAGCGGAGGCGGCTGGCTTTACCCATGTGCTGACGATGGATGGGGATGCGCAGCATCCAGCCGAAAGGATCCCGGCCTTCATGGCGGCGGCGACGCGTTCTGATCTGATGGTGCTGGGCAAGCCGATCTTCGATGCATCAGCGCCCAGTATCCGGGTACAGGGGCGAAAAATCTCGAACTGGTTCATCAATCTTGAAACGCTGAATGCTGGGATCGACGATGCACTGTTCGGCTTTCGAGTCTATCCGATCGAGCCCTTGGTTTCGATCATGCGGAACCATCGCTGGATGCGGCGCTTCGACTTCGATACTGAGGCTGTCGTGCGCCTTGCCTGGTCGGGCGTATCGCCGGTGAATATGGAGGCACCTTGCCGCTATATCGACCGGGCCGATGGCGGCGTTTCCCACTTCCGCTATGGTCGTGATAATTTTTTGTTGATCGGGATGCATACACGCCTCGTGGTCGAGTTTCTCCTGAGATTGCCAAGCCTGCTCTGGCGAGGTCTCCAAGCCAGAACAAACTAGTGCCGTGGCCACTTCATTTGGTTTTGACCTTTGTCGCCGGGCTCTGGGGTATGCGCCCTAGTTTTTGGATGGTGGTGATTCTCGGACTGAGGAAGGTCGGAGGACACAGGATCGAGTGGACTAAGACCTCCCCAGACCTCACCAATCAATGGCTCAGGCAAGTCAGCGATCCTTCGACAAGGTCTCGCTTTTCCAAAGAGTCCAAATCAAACCCATGAGGACACCGACATTGAACTCATCGATGAAGAGGTCGCTGTCGCGATTTTTGGAGCCGTGATAGCTCGCAATATAGCCGCCCGTGGCGAGACGAAATGAGCTTGTGACAGGATAGCTGAAGGCGCCATAGAGGGTGGTGCCGAGATAGCCGCCGTCGGCGTCGAAGACTTCTCTGTTGGCCGCCGCATTGCTGTCCGAAACCGGGACCTCATAGAAGAGGTCCATGACCCCGTTATCGGCCCAGCGGGCACCGATCGACCAGTTGCTGTCCAAACCTTCGATTCCACCGACATCGACGAATTCCTGAGCAAAGACTGGGTTCAAGATCAGGCCGACATAGTCAAAGTCGGAAAAGTCGGTGGAAAGCAAGGCGCGGAGCGAGAGATCGATGCGGGTTTGGTTGCCGGCCTCGTCCCGGTCGATAAAATAACTGAGGCTCGGGCCGACTTCGCCGAGAAAATCGAGATCGTCTAGACCCTCTCGCGCGTCATTGTCGCTGCTGTCGGCGGGAAGGGAGCCGGCGAAGCTCAGATCGAACTCCACCTTGTCGGTATTGACGAAGAGGCCGCGCGCTAAGGAGCGCTCGCCAGCCTGAAAATACTCACCGCGATAGATCACGAAGGGAAGGCCGAGGCCGCGAATATGGTTCTGACCAGCGGCCGGATAGTCAGGCGTCCAGCCGACGCCACCGCCGAGGCCAGCCTCCCAAAGCGATTTTCTTTCGGTCCTGGCGGGTGCCACATCCTCTTTAGGCGTTGCCTCACCCTTTTCAGGAGCTGCCTTGTCGACCTCGGCCGGACGCTTGGCAGGTACGGGCGGCTCAGCACGGACATCGCGCTCGATGAGGAGGGTCGGGAGTAGGATGCCGAGTGCCAGGCAGAGGCGAGGAGCAATCATTAAATAGTGCTGGCGAACGCGCGAACCGAAAGGCTTGTCATCGAGTTTCCATCGGTCATGTCAGAAAGAATATAGCGACGTTGAGGATCACTCGTTGCTTTGACGCGAAGGACGGAGCGAGGCAACCCCTTCGATCTCAAGCAGAAGATCTTTTCGGCAGATGTTGCTTTTGAGCGCTATGATCGGCAGTTCATTGCCGAAATGCTGCCGCATCATGGCGATGCTGGCAGCGGCGTCGCGTTCGTGGCGAACATAGAGGCGAAGCGTCTCCAGTTTCGATTGTCTAGCGGTAGCCCCACGAACGGCGTCGATATTGCGGCAGGTTTCCTCGAATTGGGCCGTGAGATCGTCTTGATGTAACGTCTCATGACCAACGATGCTGGCCGTACCGGAGATGAACAGCAGCGCCCTATCCGAGGTCAGTTGATAGGTGAGTGCTCGTGAAAAGGAGGGGCTTTTCGGACCGTAGCGCTCGGGATAGCGGAAGGCGCTGACCTGCCTTGGGTTTTCGATTTGCGCACCTGGATCGGTAGCGGCGATGAAGGAGATCATCAGGCCCGGTGCTGAAGCGCCCACGCCGGAGGCGGCAGGCAGCGTCTCATCTCTCAAGCCTTGATCAGCAAGCGCACGCGAGCGGCCAACGCAAAAGGCGCGGTAGCGCTCCATGCCGGCCTGGTCTTCATTGATCTTGCCAACATAGTTCCAGACACGAAGTAAATGTAGGCCACCAAAGGCTTTCAAGCTGTTCAGCATCGCGACATAGGCGTGATAGGCCGGCATCTCGAGGCTGCTGCCCGCCACCTCATCGATCAGCAAATGGCCGAAGACGAAGCGGCCATCGCTGGCATAGGCGATTTCCTTATGACGTCCAGTTTCGACAGGTCGCTCGCTGCGCCAACACTCGATAGCCTTGCATGACGCAAAGGACGGCAGCGCGATCGTCACATCACGAGGGTCAGCGCCGATCGCATGGGCCTTATCAAAGCCGATTCTGGCCAGCACATGCTCATCCGGTTGGGTCGTGTTGCCATCGAAGTCGACGGTTTGTTGAAGCGGCAAGATCAGTGTTCCTCACCATACCAGAGCGACATCGCCGAACGTTGGCAAGGCCATGGTTTTTGATGCCAATCGTGGTCTGTGGACGCGTCGTCAAATTTGACGATGGCCGCCACAGAAGCTATGTCAAGCAATCGTAGGGGTCAATCCAAGCCCTTCAAGAAGCCTCCGAGCAACCACGGATTCACGGTGAATTCTCGGTGCCCATAGCCTAGGATTGACGGAATATAACGCCGATGTCGTCGCTGCTGTTGCTGCCGCCACTATTATTGGACGGTGTGCTGTTCATCCTGTTTGCCAAGGGGTTGTTATGGGGTAGGAAGGCATTGCTAACGGCGCTAGCCATGCAGGCACGCGGCCATGAACTCGATGCCAAAACCACTCGTTACACTAGGTGGGCTACGGCGGCCTGGGCGCTTGTGGCAGGCTTGTTTGCCTTGCTCATCATCACAGGATTGCTGATCGATAGCCTGTATCCGGTCGCGATGACCGCGGCCTTCACCCAGGGACCTTGCTATCTGGCACTTTTAGTCATCGAATACCTTATCCGTCGATCCTATCTGGATCATCTCGAACATATGGGTTTTTGGGACTTTTTGAAATTTCTTCGCCGGGTTGACTACATGGCGGCCCTGCGCGATTGATCCATCTTGAAAATTTGACGTTATAACTCTTAGTGAACCAAATCTTTGTCAAACGAGGGGTTGATGACCGAACTAACCATGACCAGCCATGATGTTGCCGTGATCGGCGGTGGGCCTGCGGGTGCCGCGGCCGCTGCTTTCCTGGCGAAGGCCGGTTTCGACGTTGTCCTGGCTGAAAAAAGCACCTTTCCTCGCTTTCATATCGGCGAATCACTGCTCCCCCACAGCATGCCGATTCTGGAGCAGTTAGGCGTCCTTCCCGAGGTCGAGGCGATCGGCATTCCCAAATTCGGCGCCGATTTCGCCGATGCCTATGGCTGCAGCCACAGCATTAAGTTCGAGCGCGCATTGCGGCCCGGACCGCCAGGTGCTTACCAGGTTAGGCGCAGTGATTTCGACAATATTCTCTTGAAGAATGCTGCGAGACAGGGTGCCGCGGTGCTTGAGGAAACCTCCGTCCGTCAGGTAGAGTTCGAGGGGTCTGGCGAGGCCAAGTTAGAGATCGAAGAGCCAGGTGGCGATCGGCGCTGGATCAAGGCCCGTCAGGTGGTCGATGCATCCGGACGCGATGGGCTGCTATCCCGGAAGTTCTCGACACGCACGCCGAACAAGGAACATCAGAGTGCTGCGGTCTTCAGCCATTTCAAAAATGTGCCGCGCCATGAGGGTGGTCCCGCTGGTAATGTCAGCATCTACTGGTTCGATCACGGATGGATGTGGTTCATTCCGCTGCCGGACGGCATCATGAGTGTCGGCTGCGTGTGCGAGACCGAATATTTCAAAAGCCGATCCGTGCCCCTTGAGCAATTCCTCGACGACACAATCCAGCGCTCCAAGGTCGCGGCTGATCGGATGAAGGGCGCTAAACGGGTCGCGGACGTCCGTGCTGCCAGCAATTACTCCTATAGCGCTGATACCATGTTCGGCCCGGACCATGTGCTGATCGGCGATGCCTTCGCCTTTATCGATCCTGTCTTTTCTTCAGGGGTCCATATCGCGCTTAATAGCGCCCTCCTCTCCTCCGAAGTGGTGACCGCGCGCCTGCGTGAACCGGAAAAGGCGAAAGCGCTGGAACGCAAGACGGTACGCCGCATGAAACGCGGCCTCGCCAATATCTCCTGGCTGATCTACCGGGTCAGAACCCGCAGTATGCAGCAGCTTTTCTTGGCACCGCGCAATATCCTCGGTGTTGAACAAGCGGTGATCTCGATCCTGGCCGGCGACATCTTCGGCGCGCGCAGCGTCGGTTGGCGCTACACCTTCTTCAAGCTGATTTACTGGATGCATCGTCGCGGTTGGATCCCCGTCGGCCCGAACGCGCAGCCGAGCGAGGACAAGACGTCAAAAGAGCTCATGCCGGCGATGAGCCGCTGAGGTTTTTGCCGGAACTGGATGCTACTTCGCCATCGCTGGGCAGCTGCTGGAAAGATCCGAAATGATGGTAGCCTCTGGGCCAGGATCGATCATGGCACGACATCTTATTCTGGTGGCCATTTTCATATCGTCTGCCTTCCCGGCGGGAGCCGGGACGCTTGAGGAACTCATGTCAAGGTTGGCCGGGGTCGAGGATCGCCAGGCGCGTTTCGTAGAGAAACGAACGCTCGGTATTCTTGATGAGACGTTGATTACCGAGGGCACGCTCAGCTATCAAGCACCCGACCAACTTATCCGTCAGGACCTTTGGCCCGAAGCCGCGATGTACGAGATCGAGGGCAATAGCCTGACCATCGTCACCGATGGTGGTGAGCGTCAGGTCGCGCTGGATCAAGAGCCAATGCTTGCTGCGATGGTGACCCCATTTCGCGCGATCTTTGCGGGTGATCTCGCAGGCCTGAGCGACGACTTCGATCCTGATTTTAAGGAACAGGGTAAGGGTTGGATGATAACGCTCCAGCCAAAATCATCCTCCCCAAGCCGCCACGTCATTGACCGGATCGAGATTACCGGCAAAGACCTGTTCGTCTCGGGCATCGACGTCATTGAACAAGGAGGCGATCTCAGCAGCATGCGCCTGTCAGCGCCGGCAAGTCCCTGATGTTGTGGTTCACGTCATCCAGACGCTCAGACGCTGACTGCGGTCAATCAGCGAGCGGGGCGACGGGTGTCATGCGAGCCGGCAGGCGGTTGACCGGCTTCGACACGTCGACAGCACGCCCCGTCAGACGGTGGCGTAGATACTCCAGCTCCATGCCAATCCAAGCGCCAACACCCTTGGCCAGGATCTTCACCGATGGCCAGCCGAGATCGAAAGCACGGCCATAGATGCGCCAGCCGATATTGCGATGGCCGTAGCGTCCGGTTTGCTGGCGATAGCGCGCGAGCTTAACCAGACGTCCCTTGAAGAAACGCATCATGGCAGCAGCATGGCGAGTTTGCGGGAGCGGAAGGCCGAAGATCGGATGGCCAAGAGCCTCCTGATTGCGCATCACCGGGCCGACAACGCCTAGATAATAGAGCGAGGTATCGACCAGAAACGAACAGCGCATCAACTCAGCATCGCCCATGATCTCATATTTGTCGGTATAGAGCCCATCGAGCCAGCGCCTGATCGACCGAGCGAACAGATCATTATGGGTATCAAGCGCCTGATCCAACGCCTGCTCATTGGTGGTACCGGCAAGGTCTCTTGCGATCAGATTGGCCGTTGCGAACACCGAGGATGAGGCGTGATCGAGGCCTGGGCTGTAGAAGGGGTCGAGGAAGGTCGCTGCATCCCCTACCAACGCCCATCCCCGACCAGCATAGGCATCGGTGGTATAGGCAAGGCGGTGCCGGAGGTTGAAATCACCTTCGACCATGGTGGCGTCAGCAATCAGCTCCTTCAGTCCCGGCTGGGACCGCAAGAAGCGCAGAAAAGCTGCACGAGCCCCGCTTTCGCCCAAGCCCGGATCGAAGAGGCGCTTGTCGTAAACCAAACCGATGCTGGTCTGGCCATCGCTTAGAGGAATGACCCAGCACCACCAGCCATAGCCGCAGAAATGATTGGTGGCCAAACGTCTCGATGCCGTGATCGCAGGGGCATCGGCGTCGAATAACGGGCTGTTCGGCGCATCCATATCGGCGACATTGTTGAAGCGTGCCCAGATTGATGAGGTGGTGACCTCATCGAAGTAACGGCGCTGCTCGAGCTGACCGGCAAGGACGCCTGAACGACCACTCGCATCGATGATCCAACGGGTTGTGACGGATTGCGGCTCGCCCTCATGCGTGAACCTGATCTCGCTTGTTGGCCAGTCCTGCTCAATCCGATCGATCCGAACGCCGCGCTTCACCTCGGCCCCGCTGTTGCCGGCCTTGGAAAGGAGATGCTCATCCAAAACGGGACGGTTCAGCTGGAAAGCGGGCAAGCGAGGCAGCTCAAACGACCCGACTTCAGACATCTCGCGGAGCTGCCTGTTCGGCCCATCGGTAAACCAATAGCGAAGGCCATGTTTTGGCAGATGATCACGTGACAAGTGATCGTAGAGACCGAGCACGTTGTGCAAGAAATACGAGGAGACTTCGACCGTCGCTTCACCGACCTTGCGTTTGAAGGCCGTAGCCTTTTCCAAGATCAAGATCCGGACATTCGGCAAGGCGCGCTGGAGCAAAAGCGCATTGGTGGATCCGGCGAAACCACCGCCGATCATGACGACGTCGACATCAACCTCCGATCCGGCGCTCCTGCCCGTCATCCCGTTCCTCTTCGCATGTCCAACGAAACCTGGCCCTTGGCCAGAAGCTTGTCGTTATGTACGGCGCGACAGCTGAATTGGACCACTGCTTCCTTGGTCATGGCGAGCTCAATCTTAAAGAGCTGGTCCGGGAGCACGAAATCCTGAAATTTGCAGTGATCAATGGTCACGATCGAACGGTCTGGCCATGCCTTGGCTATCGAGCCCCGCACTTCATCGAGGATCACCACGGCGGGGACGATCGGTCTACCTGGGAAATGGCCGGGAAGACAGGGATGATCGGCAGGGATCGTCACCAGATATGGCTCGGGATGGATGCGCATCTCCGCTAGAGCATTTCTTGATTGAACAACATCATCGCCTGCTCACTCCCCAGACCAACCAAACGCAGGTTCTTACCATAGCGATGATCGGACAGCGGAGCGAGCAGGCTCTGTAAGGTAAAAAAATTCCTTAGAGGCGACCGTCAATCAAGCGTCGGTCGCTTCGGCGCGGATCCTTCTCTCCAGGATGCCAATCCACTTATTGTAGCTCTTGTGAATGGCATTGGTCTCTTCATCGTAATTCAGGTTTTCACTATCGACATAGTCGATCGAAAAGCCGCGAGCATCATAGTTGACGTCGATCACTGCCAGGTGGCTACGCACGTTCAAGGTGCCGCGAATAAGGCCGGGCCTGATCGTGTCCATCTGCCAGCCAATCTTACTGCCGGCTGATCTGATCGCCTTCTCAGCACTCTTGGCATCAAGGGGCTCGCTGGCATTGTAGGATGATCGCTCGACATTGTAGATATCGGTCGCATGGCTCACACATGCCGTAATCGCCAAAGCGATCAACAGGGAAGCCAGGGCCTTCAATCTCGACATTCCAACTCTCCTAAAAAGGCAATAGAATTCGGCGCCTTTATCCCGCTAATTCCATGTAGTTGCAAGAGTGAAACCTGGGATCAGCTTTCTAGCGGGCTGCTGCCTTGTCAGCCCATACCGCCATTGATGGCGATCACCTGACCAGAGACGTAGCTGGCTTGTTCCGATGCGAGAAAGGCCACGACATCGGCGACCTCATCAGGTCGCCCTGCTCGTTTCATCGGCACCATCTCAGCGATCGTCTTGGCATCGAAACGCTCATCCACGCTTTTGCTCTCAATGAGCCCAGGTGCTACGACATTGGCTGTGGCGCCGCGTGAGCCGATTTCCCGCGCTAGGCTGCGGATGGCGCCGTGCAAAGCACTCTTGGCGGCGGCGTAGTTGACCTGCCCGCGATTGCCGAAGAGGCCACTGATCGAGGAAACGGCGATTACCCTTCCCCAGCGGGTTCGCAACATCGGCAGGAGCAGCGGCTGCGTCACGTTGAAAAAACCATCCAGACTGACCGCGCAAACACGCCGCCATTGCTCAAATGACATACCGGCCATCGGCGCATCGGCGTGAATGCCGGCATTGCTGACGATGACCTGGATCGGGCCGACCGCCAACAATTCAGTGATGGCGGTTTTCGAACGGTCGGGATCGGTCACATCGAAGGTGATGGTTGTCGCCTTGCCGCCTGCGGATTGGATCTCATCAACGATCACTTGGGCTTTTTCCGGATGACCATGGGCATGCACGATGACCTCAAGCCCATCCGCTGCAAGGCGCCTGCTGATCGCTGCTCCGAGATCGCCGCTGCCGCCAGTTACTATAGCGCGCTTCATCAGGCGGATATCTCCTCATCGATGGTCATCAATGTCAGTCGCATGGCCGCAACATTCTTCTCCGAAGAGCTCAAGATCGCCTGATAAACCGCGGCGTTCGCATCCAGCATTACGATAGAGGCATCGATGCGTAGCTGACCTTCGATCTCATCGAGCCAGGCGCCGGCAAAGCTTGCCTTACGCACAGCAGCCAAGGCCCGAAGTGGTGCTTGTCCGCCACCGCCTAGAAGGCCACCATGAATGGCTGAGGCCTGGGCTGCGAATTCGATCCCGTGATGGGCAGCCAATCTGCCTTCCCTACGGAGCGGATTATTGGCCGCCTGGTGACGCTCACTGCCACAGGTTATAGACGTCTCATCGAAGGCGATCACGCTGTCGATCATGAGCATGCTGCCGGCATGGGGAAGCAGCGGCGAGAGCTGATCACGGGTTAAGCGTATTGGGTCAGGCATTTGGGGTCAGGCAAACGCCGAGCGACTGTGGCGAGAGATAGGGCAGCACCAGTTCTTGGGGCTGGTCGCCGGCGAGGGCTTGAAGCAACGGGAGCGATCGCGCAGCCGGGTTGCCAAGGCGAAGGCTCTCAAGGTCGCCCACATCCAGGGACGTCTCGGCTTGATCACGGACGAGCTCGAGCTCCAGCCTCGCCATGGCTGCCTTATCATGGTTCGGCGCCGCCAGCAGCAAGGCCACGGCGAAGGGCGCACTTAGCGGGCGGAATGACCAGATCGGTGGGGGGGCTGGCACATCATAGGCGATCAGCAGCACCCGCTCGCATCCGGATCGGATCTGCACGGCCGCTTCAAGCAAGCCTGAAGCAAAGGTCGCATCAAAGGCTGAGAGCGACATGGTCGGCGCATAATTCTCTTCAGCGATCGACCAATAGCCCGCGGGCGCGTTATGCACCGAATTCACGAATTGCTGGGGCGAGACCGGGCAGCCAGGAAGGGTCAGGGTCGTACAGAGGCGGTTGATGACATCGGTATCGCCGCCCGAACAGGCAAACACCGCGGGGATCTGTTCTTTCCCCTCCAGGGTCACCGCTTTCATCGCAGTGGTGATCGCAAGAGCGATCGCAAAAGTGAAACGCCGCCGATCCCGCGCCGGTAAATGCTTGACACTCGGCTTTTCCATGTCTTCGGTTTGATAGGCCTGCTCGCCACACAAAATCGACCGGGCCGCTTGCCATTCCAAAAGGCCAGGTCCTGAGAGGCCACAGCTGGCAATATCGACGATCAGCGGCTTACTCATGTCATCTTGCAGCCGGCATTCGGTCCATAGCCAAGGATGAGGCTGCAATTGCTGCCGCCGAAACCGAATGAATTGCTGAGCGCATGGTTGATCGGATGGTTTCGGTTATCAAGTTCGATCGCTGCTTGCAGCGATTCATCGACTTGTTTGGTGTTCATGGTGCCCGGAATGAAGCCGTCTTGCATGGCAAGGCTGGTCAAGACCAGCTCCACCATGCCGGAAGCGCCAAGCGTATGCCCAGTCAGACCCTTGGTCGAGCTGCAGGGCACATTCCGACCAAGCCTGCTGACAACCGCACAATCCTCAGCACTGTCGTTAGAAGCCGTACCAGTACCATGTAGATTGACATAATCGATGTCACGCGCCTCGAGGCCACTCATTGCTAGTGCCTCGTCGATCGCGCGCGCCGCTCCTGCCCCATCGGGCGGCGGTGCTGACATATGATGGGCATCGCTGCTCTCTCCATAGCCGAGGAGAGATAAGCCGTTGCCGCCATCAGCACAGTGACCCTGACCACGTTCCATCAATACGAAGCCAGCAGCCTCGCCAAGCGAAATGCCTGAGCGTGTCTGGTCCCAGGGACGACAGGGCCGGTTGTCGAGCAGCTCCAACGAATTGAAGCCATAGATGGTGGTCAGGCAAAGGCAGTCGACACCGCCGATCACCGCGGCATCGGCCAGATCGGCCTCGATATAACGCGCCGCTGTCGCCATCGCTTTGGCAGCTGACGAACAGGCTGTGGCAACCGCAAGGGCCATGCCTTCAAGGCCGAAATAGCTGCGCGTCAAGTCCGCTGGCGAAAAGGCATTTTGCGTATGCTGGTAGTCGAACCATCCGGGCAAAGGCTCATCGGTTCCTTGACGGGCGCGATAGGCCGCCTCGGTTCGATCGATCCCCGACGTGCTGGAACCAACCACCACCGCGATCCGATCGGCGCCGTGGCGATCGATGGCGGCTTGGACCGAGTGGTTGAAACCATCAGCCTCAAGAGCGGCCACGGCCAAGCGATTATTGCGGCAATCGAAAGCTGCCAAATCGCCGGTTAACGGCTCATCCTCCAGACCGGCAACCCGGCCGATCATGGTATCGAGGTCGGCATGGGGCAGATCGCAATGGGTCAAGCCACTTTGGCGTTCCTGCAGTGCTCGGCGGTGGTTGGCCAAGCTGCGGCCAAGGGCGGTCACCAAGGTTTGGCTGGTGAGGGCAAGCGGACTAGTCAATGCCGACATTTCCTCAGAGTTCTTCATCTTGCCTCGACAAAATCACGTAAGCTATGGCGAACGTGGTGCAGGCTCCAATGGCAACTGTCAACCCGATCGCACGCAGCAAGTCAATGCTGGAGAGCGCCAGAAGTCCGAAGACGAGGACAGTAGATAAGACACAGATCGTGAGGGCATGGCGGGTTCGACGGCGCTGGTTGAGATCGGCTTCCGGCCATGTGAAAAAAATGGTGTAATCGAGACCAAGACCAACCACAAGGAGACCAGCCAAGATATGTAACAACGTCAATCCTTCACCGATAAGCGTCAGGATGGCCGCCGTTAGAGTGACGGACAGAATGAGGACTAGCAGGATTTTGGCGATACCGAGCGGTGGATAGCGGCAGACTAGAAGCAAGAGAAAAACAGCACCAAAACCGAAGGCTAGAAGCGTGAAAGCTTCCGCGCGAAAATCCTCCAGCAGATCTTCGGAGAAGGATTTCAGATCGACCAGCTCGACATTTCCTTCGCTTTCGGCGAGTGCCCCGAGCTTGGTTATTTCAACCACGCCGCTGATCGGGAGGAAACCATACCAATGCTGATCGTGATCAAGCAACAATTGGTCGAGCTTGGCACCAAGCGGCGTTTCACCGAATAGACGTTGGCCGGCCTTAACATCCAAAGGCGCACTGTTTCGGCTCCGGGCCACATCTTCGAGGAAGGGCGAAAAAAGACCGCTCTTGAAGGGAAAATCGGCCTTGGCCTTCTCCAAAGCGGTCTCGAGCGCCAGCATATCAGGAAGGGCAGCCTGCCTTTCCGCCTGCTTCGCCAGGCTAGGCAGATAACGAGCTGGGGTATCGAACCCGCTAATCTCGCCGGCGAGCCTCGCTTCTTCGAGAGCGGGTGTCAGGATTTCGGCCGTTTGCAGGACCTCTTCCGCCTCATCACCGCTGATCAGCAGGAAATGGCGGAGATCCGATGCGCCAAGGTCGTCGCGTAGGCGGCGATCAAGCTGCTTTGCTGCTTCCGGTAGTGGGTTGAGCACGCCGATATCGGCTTGGAAAAGACGATCATGTCTGGCGATGAGCAAGATGGTGGCACCGAGTGCTGCGATCATCACGACACCCAACAGAAACCGAGGTACCACAGCTGGCAAGAGTTCCACGAGGCGCGGCGAGGGTTCGATCTTCATGAGATCGGCCAAAGTCGGCACGACAAAACGAAGGGTCAGAGCAGCGATCAGAATGCCCACGCTGGTGAAACAAGCGAGCTGGCCGAGACCTGGCGCGCTGCCGACACCGAAGATCGCGAACATGAAGGCCGTGGTCAGTGCGCTCAAGAAGATCGGGCGTTGCAGATGCCCTGCCGTGGTCGTCAGCTTCTCCTGTTGCTCGCCATGGCTAAAGAGATGTAGCGGGTAATCGATGGTGATGCCGAGCAAGGTCATGCCGAAGGCGAGCGCAATGCCGTGAACAGGACCGAACAGCAGGAGTACGGCGCCAAGGCCGGCGATAATGCCGCTCAGCAAAGGCAAGATGCCGAGGAACAGGATACCCAAGGACCGATAGATTAAAACGAGAAGCGTGACCACCAGGACGCCTGCCCCAACACTTCCAAAGATCAGGTTTGATCGAACACTTCCCTCAGCTTCCGCGATGAGCATTGGCCGGCCTGCAAGCTGCAGCTCGACGTCCTGCTCGCGAGCGAGTTCGGTGAGCGCCTTGCGGATAGCCTGTATAATCGCCTCATGTTCGTCGAGATCGTCATCGGTATCCTCGATCACGGCCAAGAGGAGCGTGCGTTCACGATCCGGCGTCACCCAAAGCCCCTGCTCCAGGTCCGGCGCTGCATGTGCCTCGCTCCAATTGAGCAAAAGCGTTCGAAAGCTGGCCGTCGGATCATTGGCAAGGGTTTGCTTGGCGGTACTGCCAAGTGGCGAGCGTAGCTCCCTCACGCGCGCCTCCAGGGCCCGGCGCAGAGACGATGCATCGAAGGTTGCCTCATCAGCCAGCAAGTACCGAGACGCGAAAAGCGGCTCAAAAGCTGTGAGATCGAAGCCACCTGAACCATTGCTAACGCGTTCGATACCTGTGAGTTCGCCTAGCCTTTCAGCTGCCTCCCTGCTCGCCAATATGCGTTGGTCTAATTCAGCACCTGCAAAACCGATCAAGACCGTTCTTGAAACCGCACCCCGATTGGCCTTGGCCATCATCAGGTTCTCGACCGGTCGATCGCGATCCGGCAGGAAGGCCGCAAGATCATGGCTGACCTCGATGCTCTGGCTAATCCAGCCAATCGCTGCGAGCAGGCAAACCAGCCAGACGACTACCGGTCGTAACGGACGCGTCAAGCGCGCCAGAAGAGGAAGAAATTGAACCAGTTATAGGGCGCTTGCCTAGCGTAGATTGCCAATCGGTCGGCATAGAGCTTAAGCCACTTGGCCGTCGCCTCGCTGCGCCCTCGCCGCGGCAGCTCGATGCGCTCGGCCAGAAGATCGAAATGGGCATCGTAGCGTCGCCCACCTCGATAAAGACTGAAGAACGTGTAGACAGGCGCGTTCAGGGCCGAGGCGAGCTGGATGGGTGTTGCCGGGAAGAGGGCCTTGTCACCCAGAAATTCGACACTGATCTGCTGTTCCTTCTCGACAGCTCGATCACCGAGGAGTGCAATGATATATCCCTGATCGATCCATTCCCGAAGGCGAAGCACATCGCCGACGCCGCGGATCGTCACGAGGGTTTCCGCAATCTTGGGATCCAGCATGGTGAGCATGCTGGTCATCATCTGGCTATGTTCCGCGCGCATCAGGATTTTGAACTTCACTTTTGTCCGCTTGAGGGTGAAGGCCCTCAACATATCGAAACTGCCAAGATGGGCGCCGATCAAAACACAGCCCTCGCCGCGCTCCATACGTCCCACCAGATCGTCCGGATCATTGACCGCGACGTCGAAGTCTTGCCCGCTAGTGGAAAAGAATAGCACCCTGTCGAGCAACGTCGTCGCAAAACAATGGATGTGAAGAAAAACCTCCCACCAACCAGGCGGCCTGGAATAGGCTCGGGCGAGAAAATCCTTTGAAGCAAGGCGGGCTTCACCCGAGGTCAGAACGAAATAGCCGGCGATGGGATAAAGCAGAGGCGCGGTCAGCGTTCGACCGCAACAGCGCACTAGCCAAATCATGAATTTTAGAAGCATCAACGAACCGCGCTCTCGCCGGTCGAGCCAAATCGTGGCCATGATCAGGCGGCAGACGTCGACGTCTTGGCCATACCCGCCATGGCGTCAGGGTCCAACCGGAGGAGAAGTTCCTGACGAGGAAGCTTGCCCAACTCGTTATAGGGAAGCTCGTCAACCCGACGGATCGGCCTCGGCAGAAAGGCAGGATCGATGACCAACCTCAGCGCCGTCATCACTGCGCGTTCATCTAGGCTGGTGCTGACAAACAAGCAGGCGAGACGCTGAACCTTGCCGTCATCGTCATTACCGCGCCTGATAAAAACACCATCATCCACCCCGTCGATCGCGCGGAGCTTGGCGTTGAGATCACCGAGCGAAGCGCGCTTGCCGGCAATGCTCACCTGGTCCGCTGCACGGCCGATCAAGCGAAAGCGCGACCGGCTCAGAGGATCCAGCACATCTGAAAGCGCTGTGGGTTTCATCACATGACCGCCGAGGACCATCGGACGGCCTTCCGTGTCGGTCGCGGAGAACTCGACACCGCGATAAAACTGCCAGACACCGGAGGCGACCGTATGGCGACTTGCGATAGAGCCCACCTCGGTACAGCCATAGATCTCGTAGACTGGCGCCTTTAGATGACGTTCAGCAAGGCCGGCGAGTTCGGCGCTAAGCGGGGCTGTGGCCGAGATCACGGCATCGATCTCCGGCCATTCCAGATTTGTCCTGACAAGACTCTTCAGATGGATAGGCGTGGTGATCAAAAGTCGCTTGGTGCTGGCCACGTCCAGCAGTGCCCTTTGGATCTCAGTCGGCAGAACCGGGCGGCTGGTATGCACCGAACAACCGGCGATCAACGGATAGAAGATCGATGTCTCGATACCGTACATATGCTGCGGTGGCACGGTTGCGACGATTCCGGTTTCCTCGGTTAGATGAAAGCGTTCGGCCGCGAGCAAGGCACCGATATTCACGCTTTCCCAAGTCTTTTCATGGGCCTGGGTCTCACCGGTCGACCCCGACGTGAAGGCGATGACAGCGACCTGATCGGGTTTCGGCTCGAAGGGGATCGTCCCGCCTGCCGCTTGGAGTTCGTCTAGATCGAGCGGCGACAAAGGTCCAGCGATTTCGTGGCTGTCGATGTCCCTTGCATCCGCGTCGATCATGACATGGCTGTCGGGAAAACGGACCTTCAAATCACGGAGAACGCCGATGGTTCGCGAAGGTGGCAGCAGCACGACCTGATCGCGCTTGAGCGCCGCCATAAGCCCGACCATAAAGCTGCTTCGCTCCTGGCAGAGATTGATCGCATAACGACGATCAGGAAGCCTCCCGGCCAAAGCATCGATCTTGCCGAAGAGCTCTTGGCGATCGAGATGGCCGCTTCGGCTCCAAAGCATGGGCCGTGCAACGCTACTTTGCAGACGCATCAAAGGGGAGTCGTTGCCATCATACCCCTTCGGCACTATTTCCCCCGCTTGCTCTCGATATGGGCAGAAAGCGAGCGCACTGAGGCGAAGATCTTATGGTTGTCGGCATCGTCCGAGCGCAGCTCGAAGCCATAGGTCGTTGTAATCGCTAGCGCAATTTCCAAGGCGTCGATCGAGTCGAGACCAAGTCCTTCCTTGAAGAGTGGCGCGTCTGGATCGATATCGTTGATATCGATGTCTTCCAGGTTGACCGTCTCGACGATCAAACCAGCTAGAGCCAGCTCTTCCGTGCTTAATGTAGTCGAGATCATTACGGCAAAATTCTTTTGATAACGGTACTGTACAACAAGGCGGCCAGATTATAGTCAGAGGCATTCAAAGCGCAATACCAATAAAACCGGTTAGCGTGGAGAAGGATGTGGTTGTTCCATAATATTGACAGAGGAATGACGATCTGACAGGGTTCCTTCAACTTGAAGATGATAGTGTTCGACAAGGTTTTATCTGGCGTAAGTCCACCATGACAGTAGGTTCTAACCAAACAACAGCCCCTCATCCCCAACTCAGGGATTATTACGCCTCGGATGGCGAGCGGCGTTCCATGCTCGGCATGTTGTTCGACCGCAATGCGAAACATTACGACGCCATCACCCAATGGCTGTCCCTTGGTTCCGGGCGCTGGCACCGTGCTCAGGTTCTCAAAAATGCCGGCGTAAACGCCAGCACCTCAATGCTCGACGTCGCCTGCGGAACAGGCATGGTCACGCGGGCAGCGCAAGACATGGTCGGTCCCCAAGGGTCCGTGATCGGCCTCGATGCCAGTCTCGGCATGCTCCGGGAAGCCAAGGTGCAGGGCTGCAAGCATCTCCTGCACGGCATGGCCGAAGATCTGCCTTTCCCTGACAATACATTTGACCTCATTACCATGGGCTATGCCCTTCGCCACGTGGTCGATCTCAATGTCGTTTTCGCCGAGTATTTTCGAACGCTCAAACCGGGTGGACAGGTGGTGTTGATGGAAATCGCCCGCCCGGAATCGCGCTTGAGCCTCGCCTTCGCCAAGTTCTATATGAAAAAGCTCGTCCCGACACTCGCCGGCATGGGTGCTAAGAACCAAAGCGCCAACACACTGATGCGCTATTATTGGGATACCATTGAACATTGCGTGCCGATGCCGGTGATCACCGACGCCCTCGCCCAGGCCGGCTTCGTCGATATCGGCGTCACACGCTTGTTTGGAGGCCTGATCAAGGATTATACTGCAACGAAGCCTTTGCAACGTGACGGCGTTGCGTCCGGTTAGAAGACCTCGCGCAGATATGGGGTTTTAGATGTCGGTCGATGGTCCTGGATCATGTGCTCCTGGCACCTGTCCATTTCAGCCTGCTCATCCAGCGAAAATCTTGGCACGATTAGCTCGTTAAGGTTAATAACGCATTAATACATAGCTTAGATATTAACGTTTGGGTTATTGAGCGATAGCCGCTGCGTTTCAAACGCTCGCTCTAACCGACGAGCCACCGATTGTCTTCGTGAGTTACAGCCACAAGGATGAAGCGTGGAAGGACAAACTCCTTCCGTAGCTGAAGAACCTCGACGGCCTCGGCATTCTCCGGGTCTGGGACGATCGCGACATCAAGGCAGATGTTGATTGGTACGCCAAGATTCACGATGTGCTCAGCAGGACCAAGGTCGCGATCTGTCTAATCTCGCCCGACTTTCTGAGTTCGTCCTTCTGCCTGGATGAGAAAGTTTCCTGCCTCCTGCAGCGGCGCGACCGAGGCGATCTGGAGGTTTTTCCGATCCTGCTTCGAGATTGCTTTTGGGATGAGCATAATTGGCTAAAGCGCCTGCAAATGCTGCCAGCACTTGAAGGAATGTTAACCAAGTCCTGGTAGGACTGGGGCGTGTTCTTTGACAAAGTTGAGCAGGTGCCGCAGGCACGCCTCGGGCTGCTCTTGCTGGACCCAGTGGCCGGCGCCATCGATTAGGTGGCAGGCTTTGAAGCTAGTGCAGGCTGACGTTTGCATGCGCTCGAAATCGCCGGGCTTTTGGTAGACGCCCCAATCCTGCTTGCCGGCAATAAACATAGTCGGCACGTCGATGGTCTTTCCCGCGAAGAGTTGGAGGGCTGCGGCCTGGTAAGGGTCGGTCATACAGCGGTACCATTGGAGACCGCCCTGGAACCCGGTTTTTTGGAACATGGCGGTGTAGACGGCCATCTCCTCCTCGGTCATCCATGTACACGCCGCCACCGCGTCGGTGGTTGGCATGTGGGGGGCGATGCTTTCGGCCATGGTTTGGGCGTGGTCCATGATGTAGTAGGTCGGCATCTTGGCCAATTCGTCGGCGGTCCAGCCTTTGAGCGGGTAAGGCTTGTTCTCCAGCCAGTCGGCGCTTTTATTGTGGAAATAGGCGCGAAGGAATTTGTGGAGCCCGTCCTCAGCGCCCATCATGTCGTCATTGGCCTCAAGCGTCGAATAATACCACTGATAGTGCTTTCGTGGCCTCGGAAGCCTCGCAAGTTCCTCATGAATACTGCCGCCGACAGTGGGTCTACTCTTGAAGTTTGGCGGCCCTGCATAGGGTGCGCTCATGAGGACGACGGATTTGAAGATATCGGGGCGGATTAAGGCAGCGTAGGCGGCGACTGGGGAGCCGAAGTCGTGGCCAATCACTGCGGCAACGTCCTTGTACCCGAGGCTTGCGACGAGCTGCAGGGCGTCGCGGACGATGGCTAGCAGGTGAAAGCGGCTGACATCGCTGTGGTACGACGAGTCCCAACCGGTGGTCTGGCCGTAACCCCGCTGATCCGGAGCGACGACGTGGTAGCCGGCTTCTGCGAGGGGTACCATGACCTTTCGCCAGCTGAACGCCAGTTCGGGAAACCCGTGGAGGAGGAGCAAAAGCGGACGTCCGGGCGTCTCGTACCCCGCCTCCAAGAGATGCATGGTGAGCCCGTTTACCTCCTCAATGAAGCGGGAACGGATGCCTTCTGGCAGCGGCAAGGGGTCGGGTAAAGGCATATCGGCTCCAAACTTTCCGTCGTCATGTAAGAAAAGCTTAGAGCCGACATCGCTGCCAGGACAGTCCGATCGTTACGTCTTATGAGAAGAACCAGTTCATGCAGCGGATCACATCTGCCGCTACCTTGTCCAATTGAGCTCATTTCCGCCGGGCTGGTAGTCGAAGCTGATGGTTTCGGTGGTGAACAGGCGCTGGTTCATACCCCCTGCCATGAGCGGCCAACCGGCAACCGCGTAGCTCGAGAATGGCAGTGCTCCGCAAGGGCCGTCGATGGTTGCGGATTTGATGTCGTGGTCGCCCTTGATGCGTTCAAGAATAGTGAGAGCTTCGACGGCAGGACTGACAAACGGTTTCATCCAGGGGCTGATTAAAAGCTCGCCACAGATCTCCTCACCAAGAGTCATCACATGATAAACCGAGGCATGACCGGCGACCATGGGACCTGGCCCCCAGGGCTTGATGCTTGGGATTGGTGTCGCGCCGGTGTCCTCAGCGATCTCCTGCTCACCGAGGGAGCCATCGCTCAAGACGGCCTGCGCCTCTTCAGTCTCAAGGTTGATCCGGTGACGATTTTCGCCAAGGGTGACATCGGCTTGCGCGCGTTTTGCGTCAACCAAAATGCGAAGTACCTTGCCGCCGAGATCACCCTCAATGAGAAGCGCGGCTGCCGCAGCCGGTGGGATTGCCAACGAGAGCAGGACAGCCATCAGCAAGATGCGAGGCATGGTGAGCATACAGTTTGTCCCCTTTTGGTTCCTGGAAATCTCAACACCGTCCATGCTTGCGCCAGACGATGCGTTAACCCCGTGTTCACGCTTTGGACGTATTAGCCACAACTTGCCGTTGCAGTGACAACAAGCATGAACGAGTCCAGCTTACACCAAATGGGAGATTTACAAACTAAAAACTCGCGCAAAGATTGTGTCGATGTGGCGAAGATGATGACGAAGGTCGAAGAGACGCTCCAGCTCGCCATCATCGAGATGGGCATTGACCTCAGGCTCCGCGCGCAACAAATCGAGCAAAGGCAGTTTTTCGCTCCAAGCACGCATGGCGTTGCGCTGCACGATCTCATAGGCTTGTTGCCGGGCAAGGCCACCTTCGGTCAGCGCCAGAAGAACCTGCTGGGAATGGACCAGCCCTTGGGTCACTTCGAGATTGGTCATCATGCGCTCGGGATCGACGACGAGGCGCTCAACGACACCGGCCAAGCGGTTCAGCGCGAAGTCGAGGGTGACCGTGGCATCCGGGCCGATCATGCGCTCGACCGAGGAATGGGAGATGTCGCGCTCATGCCAAAGAGCGACATTCTCCAAAGCCGGCACCACAGCACTGCGCACCATGCGCGAAAGACCTGTCAGGTTCTCAGTGAGAATCGGGTTGCGCTTATGGGGCATGGCCGAGCTGCCCTTTTGCCCCTTGGCAAAGGCTTCACCGGCTTCAGCCACTTCGGTGCGCTGGAGATGACGGATCTCTGTCGCTAGACGTTCGATCGAGCTTGCGATGACGCCAAGCATGGAGAAGAAAACGGCATGGCGATCGCGCGGGATGACTTGGGTGGAGACAGGTTCGGGCCGAAGACCGAGACGTTCAGCGACGCTGGCTTCGATCTCAGGATCGATATGGGCGAAGGTGCCAACAGCACCTGAAACAGCGCAGGTTGCGATCTCCTGCCTTGCTGCCATCATGCGCTCACGATTGCGGGAAAATTCGGCATAGAAGCTAGCAAGTTTCAGACCGAATGTGACGGGTTCGGCATGGATGCCATGGGATCGTCCCATGCAGAGCGTGTTCTTGTGCTCGATGGCCCTGGTTTTGAGAGCCTTCAACAGGCGATCGAGGTCTTCGAGGAGAAGGTCGCTTGCCTGGGTGAGCTGGAGTGCAAAGGTCGTGTCCAGAAGATCTGACGAGGTCATACCGAGATGGAGGAAACGCGCCTCCTCGCCGATGGTTTCCTCGACATGGGTTAGGAAGGCGATCACGTCATGACGCGTGACGGTCTCGATCGCGTCAATTCGCTCTGGATTAATGATCTCATCCAGTTTATCGCGCGACTTCTTGCGCACGGCTTGGGCGGCATCCTGCGGCGCTTTACCATGCTCGGCCAGCGCCTCGAGGACCGAGACTTCGACCTCGAGCCAAAGCTTAAAACGGTTCTCGGCCGCCCAGATGGCGGTCATTTCCGGGCGCGAATAGCGGGGGATCATTGGTGGACCTCGTCATGTCTGTGTTGCGCACTTTTAACCCCAGTGCAGCCAACAGAAAAGGCCGAACTCGGACAATTCGACTCCGATCAGGATCCGCGCGCCCTGCTCCCTTCCATCGTAAATTTTGGAGCCGGCCATCTTTGATGGCGATCCGTTTGAGCCTGACGGGATGTTGACGCCCTGACAACAAATACCGGGCGACAGGTCGACCTTAATGGTCTGTCGCGACAGAGTCTTTCTAGCTACGGATGGGGCCCCCAAAGAGAGGCGAGGAGCAATTTGTTTTCCTGGGTCTTGATGAGGGGGCGAATCTTCTTGCCGAAGGCTTGAAAGTCCTTGTCGGCGAACGCCGTTTGCCAGAACTGTCTGCGGTCGGCGTCGTCGGTGAATTTCCAGAAATGTACGATCTGGTTCATGGCGCCAATATCACCGAGAAAGTACCCTACCAGCCTGCCGCCATGCAGCCGTTCAAGGGCTGGCCATCCCAGGTTCTGGTAAACCTCAATGGCTTCGCCAATCTTGCCGACATAAAAGACATAAGTCCGAAGTTCGTAAATCGCCAATGCGCTGCTCCCTGATGACTGAACGGTTTGATTTCCGTGGTTTTGTTTAAGCGACACATCATCCGCAAGTGGATGAAGATCGCCACTCACTTAGGGTGCTTCAGTGGCCATGATGGTCAAGAGATTGGATCACAGGTCACCGCTGAACGTCAAAAAATCACAAGGTAAGACCGCCATCCACCACGATGGTCTGGCCCGTGATCATGTTGGCGCTGGCGAGGAGAAACATCATCACCTCGGCGATATCATCCGGGCTGCAGCGACGCTTGAGAACGGCTTTTTCGCCACTTTCACGTTTGCGCTCCGCTGGCCAGCCCGCAGTCCAAGGGGTATCGACATGACCGGGTGCGACCGCGTTCACGCGGACCTCCGGACCAAACCCGCGGGCGAGGCTGCGAGTCATGTTGACCAGAGCGCCTTTGCTCGCGGCATAGGCGATCGAGCTTCCTTGAGTGCCCATGCCCGCAATCGACGCGGTGCTGACGACGGCCCCCTTGGAAGCCTTGAGGGTGGGTGCGGCAGCCTTGGTGCAGCGAAACGGGCCAAGCAGATTGGTCTGTAGGATTTTCTCCCAGAAGGCCTCGTCCATGCGCTCAAAATCGCCTGGTGGGATCGGCGCGGGCGTGGCGGACGTGCCAGCATTGTTGATGAGAAAGTCGAGCCCACCCATTGCTGAAACAGCATGATCAACCATCGTCTCGGCGATCACAGCTTCCGCGACGGAACCGGGAGCGCCGATCACATCAAAGCCCTGGTCGACCAGGAAAGCCACGTTCTTCAGGGCCATCTCGTCGTCCGGAAGATGGTTCATCGCGACCGAAGCACCGGCCTTCGCCAGCATGGTGACGGCAGCAAAGCCGATCCCGGAAGCGCCACCGGTGACCAAAGCGCGCTTACCTTTGAGGTCATAACTTATCATGGGCTTTGGTCTCCTCACATCGATGGTTAAGGTTCACGCCCCGTTGGAAGATTGTTGGCCCTCTTGCGTCAGGCCTTGCATCTCGCCTCAAAGACGGTTGTTCTCGTTGGTGACGGCTGATCTAAGAATTGTGGAGCGAGAGGAAAGAGTCGATAAGAATGGACCTCACCGAAGTTGAAAAAAAATATCTCTCGCCGGCAGCGCCAAAAGCGACCGCCATGGCGATGCGCATTCTGGTGGAGACGGCAGCACTGATGGGGGCGAAAAGCCTTGTGCCGATCACATCGGCCCATATCGATGCTTGTGTCTATTTCGGCGATGCCGGTGTGTTGTTCGCAGAGAAGCTTCGGGATCTGGGCGGTAAGGTCGCCGTTCCCTCATCCTTGAATGTCGGGGCACTGGATCTCTTGCATCCCGACCTGGTCATCGCCGATGCCCATGCCAAGATCATGAGCAAAAGACTGATGGATGCATATGTCGATCTCGGCTGTACCCAAAGCTGGACTTGTGCGCCCTATCAGGCGGGTTATCGGCCGGGCCTCGGCGAGCAGATTGCTTGGGCGGAGAGCAATGCGATCGTTTTTGCCAATTCGGTCCTTGGTGCGCGGACCAACCGGTATGGTGATTTTCTCGATATTTGCGCGGCGATCTCGGGCCGGGCACCCTATGTCGGCCTGCATGTCGAAGGGAATCGCAAGGCCGAGATCCTGATCGATCTTGCCGCTCTCTCCCCTGCCCTCTTGCGCGAGGATAGTTTTTTTCCGGTTCTGGGGGCCTGGCTTGGCGAAACGGTGGGCTCGACCATCGCCGCAATTAAGGGATTTTCCCGCGATGTCAGCGAAGACCAGCTGAAGGCACTCGGTGCCGCTGCTGCATCGACCGGATCGGTCGCCTTGTTTCATGTCATCGGCGTCACGCCTGAGGCCGAGACCGAGGCCGCCGCCTTTGCCGGCATGCCGCCTGAAACGACCATTTCCCCGACACCAGAGATGATGCGCACCACCCGCGACAAACTCTCGACCACGTCATCCCAGGATATCGACTGCGTTGCCCTCGGCAGCCCACATTTTTCCTATGATGAATGCCGACGCCTGGCAGTCCTAGCCGAGGGCAAGACGTTCAAAAAACCCGTCTATGTCTGTACCCGTCATGACGTGTTCCAACTCCTTGAAGCTGCAGGCGCGCGTCGCGCCCTGGAGGCGGCAGGGGTCGTTTTCGTGATCGGCACTTGTGTGGTGGTGACGCCGATCCTCAAGCAATCCAGCGGGATACTGATGACCAATTCGGGCAAGTTCGCCCATTATTCACCGTCCACGGTTAATCATGAAGTGGTTTATGGTTCCCTTTCGGACTGCCTGTGCTCGGCGGAAACCGGCAGGGTTGAGCGGGACGAGAGGCTTTGGTCATGACGGTGCCGATCGATATTCTGTTCGATGGCGAAGCTGAAGGCGAGCTTTTGAAACTTGGCGCCGACATCTGCTTTTGGGGTGGCCTCGATCCGGCCACCGGCTTGATTGCCGATCCTCATCATCCCGAGCACGGCCAAAGCGTGACCGGCAAGGTCCTGGCCTTACCGCGGATTGT
This sequence comes from Geminicoccales bacterium, assembly GCA_050633905.1. GTDB lineage: Bacteria > Pseudomonadota > Alphaproteobacteria > Geminicoccales > Geminicoccaceae > JANQPX01. Next base: position 31,476 of record JBOEHJ010000071.1, on the reverse strand, counting down.
CGGCTCCAGCTCGTCCAGTCAAATTCTTTTGGAACTTCTGCTCACCAAGAAGGGGCCGGCGGCGATCATTCTGGGTGAGGCCGAGGCCATTATTGCCATGGCGGTCCTGGTGGGGCGGGAAATGGGGTATGATACGATTCCGATCTTGCAAACCTCGATCAAGAGCCTCGTCAATGGTTCGTGGCTGACAATCGGGCGCGGTGGTCACCTTGTTGCAAAAAATAGCGAGTGACATGACCGAAGAGCGTCCGCTTATCGAGGCAAAAAAAATCCTTGGCGATCTGATCGCCTTTCCCACGATCTCCGAAGACAGCAATCTCGACATCATCGCCTATCTTGCCGAGAAATTGAGGGATGTCGGTGCCGAGGTGCAGATATTCCGCGATGAAACCGGAAAAAAAGCCAATCTGTTCGCGACCCTTGGCCCGAGCGGAGATGGCGGCATTATCCTTTCCGGCCATACCGATGTCGTGCCGGTCGAAGGTCAGGCTTGGAGCAGCGATCCATTCACCATGATGGAGCGGGATGGCTGTCTCTTCGGGCGGGGGTCTTGCGACATGAAAGGCTTCATCGCCGCCACCATCGCGCTGGCACCAAGCTTTGCCGCCTTGCCGCTTAAGCGGCCCTTGCATTTCGCCTTCACTTATGACGAGGAGGTCGGCTGTTTCGGCGCCCAGGCTTTGTTGGACAGTTTGGACCAGCAGAACCTCCGCCCAAGCCTGGCGATCATCGGCGAACCGACCGAGATGCAGATCGTCGAGGGGCATAAAGGATGCTACGAATATACGACGGAATTCAAAGGGTTGGAGGGTCACAGCTCGATGCCCGATCAGGGCGTGAGCGCTGTTGAATATGCTGTCCGCTTTGCGACAAAGCTGCTGGCCCTGCGCGACGAGATGAAGTCAACAGCGCCCAAAGACAGCCGGTTTGAGCCACGTTATACCACCATGCATATCGGTCGGATCGAAGGCGGCACGGCGCGCAATGTGATCGCGCAGCATTGTCACTTGGATTGGGAGATACGCCCAGTTCACCCGGAAGATTCCGAGTTTGTGAAGAACGCGATGAGCGCTTTTGTCGACAACACGCTGAGGCCCGCGATGAAGGAGGTCGATGAGCTTGCCGATATCGTGACGCGGGTCATCTGCGAGGTCGATGGCCTGCAGCCGGTCGCCCATTCCGAAGCGCGGGAGATGGTTGCGGAACTGACCGGTGCCAACAGCACCCATGTAGTCGCTTTCGGCACCGAAGCCGGGTTGTTTCAGACAGCAGGTCTATCGGCGATCATCTGTGGACCGGGATCAATCGCCCAGGCTCACAAAGCCGATGAATTCCTCAGCATCGGTCAGCTCAACGCCTGTCTGATCATGCTGGAAAAACTGAAGGCCAAACTGATTTCTTAGGACACAAGGTCCGCATCTCAGAGTGATCAAGAACCCGCAGACCTATCGGATTGAGTAAGCCATCTCGGTGCTACCACCGCAGAAGTCATCTTACCTGCCGCTGTGGCCGCACCAACACCTATCGGATTGTGACCTTGATCTGGCGAGAGACAACAGGCGGGTTGTGGGGGACATGGGCGTGATCACCCATGATTAGCTGAAGCGTATGCTCGCCGCGTGGCAGAACCAGCTCGGTCTGTGTCTGGCCGAGACCGAAATGGATATGATTCTCATCGGCAGGGATCGGCTCATCCAGCGGCGGTAAGGGCGTATCAATCAGGAGATGATGGTGTCCGGTATTGGGGACATCGATGCCGGCGGGCGCTACGCCCATGTAACGTAGCCCAAACCAGACACGAAACGGCTTGTCACCACCGGTATTGATCATCTCGCCATCATTCGGCCAGCCGATATAGAGATAGGCCTCTTCAGGTGCTGGCGTGTCGCCGGATTGGGCAGGTGCCGCGATGAGCATGAGGATCGCGAGAACAGTCGACAGAGTAAGCTTCACCTTAGGCCTCCTTCACCTTTATTCATTGTCGCCATCGATGTCTCCGGCAGGACGGGCATTATCAAGTCAACATTGTAGGTCATCGCGCCGGGCCCTGCTCAGTAGGGCGCCACAATGATCGTAATCTTCTTCGAGACCACCGGCGGGTCGTGGGGGAAATGGTCATGATCACCCAGCATCAGCTGCAAGGTATGCTCACCAGGTGGAAGATCGATGAGACGAGCCTCGGTCTGGCCGGCGCCGAAGTGAATATGGTTCTTGTCGGATGGGATCGGCTCATCCAGCGGCGGCAGGTCGGTATCCACCAGGAAATGATGATGCCCAGTTCCCTCCTTACGCACATTGGCAGGCGCGATGCCCATATTCTTCAAGCCCATGCGCACCCAAAGCCTGCCACCTTGGATCACTTCACCGTCGGGGGGCCAGATGATGGTCAGTTCGGCATTCGGAGGGGCAGGCATATTCTGGGCGACGCCCGGTGAACTTGCAGCCAACAATGCGATAAAGATGCCGCAGGCCAAATGATGCAACATGATCCCCCCCTTCAAACTATCCACCGTTAGTCGATGGTAATGGACGCCCAAGCTCGTTGCGAGCGTATTTTGAACAAATTTCATTGATATTGCTAAATTTCTCGTGAGCAAGGGCGAGCCTTCCCATGGTACTGCCCTACTGTCGTGCTCCAGGAGACCAGTGTTTTGCCGTCTTGTTGCGCAACGGGTTAGCGAACAGCGACCTGGTAGGCGCAGATCTGGACATCATGTCGGATATCGCCCTGTCCCTCGAAGGTTTTCGCGCGTTCGATGTCGTTCATGGCCAAGGTGGTCTCGGCGGATGGCTGAAAACCTTCGACCAAATCGGGTTCGACATCGAGCCCACGGCCCTGCAATGACGTCAGCCATTGATCGACTTCATGCGCCTCCTTAGACGCGCGAATTTCGATACCCGGCAGGCTTCGCACGGGCAGCGGGCCGCTGACATCGGTCGCCCCTCTTGTCTTCGCATAGCTGACATTGAAGGGCCTGGATGGCTCGATCGCGGCTTCGAGTCGATCGAGTTCTTCCACCGGCGAGCGCGCCGCGACCAGGTAAACGGTATGCGGCTCGATCGATTCGGGGCTGATTTCGAAAGCGGGCCCGGTGATCGTTTCCATGACGTCCAAGGCGCGGCCGTGAGGCTCGAGATCGATGATGGTGCCGTCACCTGGTGCTGAAAGATCCCAGGCAAGGTCGATATCCGTCACGGTAAAGCCATAAAAATGACTTTCCTGATCATCCCGACCGTCGAAGACGATATTGACCCGCGTCTTCTCCGAAGCTTGATGATCGCCGTCGAAATGCGTTTGAACGATCCAGGGACAGGCCGCCAAAGCGCCATTCATCACCCCGAACAGCATCCCGGTAGCCACAGCAACACCCAAAAACGTTGGTCTGCCGCCGTCCCGAGATCGGATCGAGAGCGTGGTCAGGGTTCGCATTGGGAAGTCCTTTCCAAGGTCTGCACATTAAATTTCGTGGCCCCCATGGCCTTCGATGCCAAATAATTGGCTGCAGCGGTAATATCCAACCCCTTTTCACCGACCGGCGATCCCTTCGCTTTTGGGAAACGCTCGATCAAATCGGAACGAAGCGCATTAGCGTCGATCGGCTCATCCGCGATCGCAAGCAGCACCAGACTATTTATCTCGGGCTTATCGTTCAGTTGCCAACCCCATTCCCAAATTTCGCCAGGCGACACCGTGACCGGACCGCCACCAGGCGTTTCAGGAACGATCACCTTGACCCTGGAATGTTGCGAAAGCATGGCATGGGCGACACGGTAACGCTCAGGCGCGAAAAAGCCGGCGAGCCATCCCTGCTGATCCGGTGGGTGGCCGACTTGGACCCGCCATCCCAGGGTTTCGCCAGCGGGCAGGCTTCGCCCGACGCCGCTTCGACCAAGCGGTATAGGGTAAAACCCGCCGTCATTGGTAAAACAGGCCTGATAGGGCTCAGGCGATAACGCCAAGCCGCCGCCTGCGATGAAACGTATGGGGATATTGTGATGCGTGGACCAATGGGACCAGGCGAAACCAGCAGTGCCGAGAACCATCAGGCCGATCATGGCGGCCTGCGCCAAACGATCATAGAAGAGATGTCGGGAACGGCGCGCATCCAGGATGGCGGCGGCCTCGCCCAAGCGGCCGACGGGCACGACGCGAACGCCGAGATCTGCAAGCTCATCAACCTCGGAGAGCGAGGTCGTATCGTGCATGGCCCCATCGCGTTCGAACTGCTTGGGCACGAAGAAAAGAAGTTTTCGGCGCTCGTCAAATCTCGGCAACGCCTTGTTGCGTGCGAGGGCGGCCACCAGCCGCAGCTTTTCCGGCACGCTGCCTACCGGCATGACTTCGACGTCGTCACTGCTAACCCCGCGCGGCTGGCCGCCAAGAGCACCTGTGGCAATGATCTGCGTGTCATTGCTGCCGCTGGCGCTCATCAGAAGGACAAGCGCAAGACCAAGCTCGGCGCTCCGCCCTTCGCTCGGTCCCTTGCCGACAGCCGGCTGGAGCCGTTGGCCCTCGATCCAGGCAAGCCGTGAAATCCGCTGATAAAGCGCTGTCAACGGCGGATCGATACCAACCTTGCGCGCCGCACTCGCTGCAGCGCAGCCGGCCTGATAGAGCCCAACCTTGCGGAGCGGTGCTGCGACCCTGTCCCAATCCTTGTCCAGGGCCTTCACATCGATTGCTAAATTTCGTTCTTCCTCGGCCTTGGTGAGCGCTTCAAGGGCATGATGCTCAGTGTAGATTTCGATCAGACGGTCTTCCTGGACATCATGCGCAGCCTGGTTTCTGTTCGGCCGCACGATCGGGATATGGACGGTCCGCCTCGTTCTTGACATCGCTACGTACCAAACCTCCTACCAGTTTCGTTCAGATATCCTGCACGGTCCCGATGACCGGACGCAAAAGAAGCAATCTTAGATCGGTCGTGTCCGCCAAACGGATCGTGCCATCGCCATCCTCATCAAGGGTGACGACTGCAATCGGTTCCTTACCAGCCGCCGCCAAGCCTACCTTTACCCCTGCATAATCATCGCTGGCATTACCAAGCGAAGTGATCTGGATCACAAGTTCGTCGTTTTCTTTGGCTACATTCAACCGAAATCTACCCTGATCGTCTTCAAGAGAGCGTGCGGGCAACGGTATCTCTTGACCGGCATCGTCAGCGGCCAGCCGGACAAATTCGACCACAGGCGTAAATTGCTCGCGCAGATTGTCAAAAGGGACGACGACAGCCGACACAATAGCATTCGTGAACTCTGGCTTGCCGGCTGCAGATTTGATCCAATCGGCAACGGTTTGATTGGCCGGGCGTTGACCGATAGCCGAAAGCAGTTTGTCGATCTCAGTCATCGAGACCGGCGGTTCGGTGTCAACCAACTCGAGGCGGTCTCTAGCTCGTTGCCAAAGGACTTTCACGTCAATGTCACTCAGGGTGGAAGGCATTTCGGATCTCCTGGGGGAAGGTGTTTTTTATGCACTCACAGGCTGGCTTTTTAGTCCGCGCTTGATGAGGGCTTCAGCGCGTTTTGAGAGCTGGTCGGCCCGATCGTCGTTATCGAGATCGGCAAAGTCGGGATGATCGTCGAGCAATTGCTGAAAGGCAGGGTCGAGAAGGACGCCAGCGTCGCCGGCCCCCGCATAGATCGGGCGACCTTCACCAATCACCTGCTCGAAGAAATAGCGCATGACAGGATCGAACATTTTCGGACGGGCTTCGATCAGATCGGTGACCCATTGGCTACCAGCCTCGCGCATGGTGAGGTCCTCCTCGATATCCACGGCATTAGGATCGGCAATCGCTTCATGACGAAGCCAGGAATCGCCTTCGCTGTCGTCACCCATCGCATCGTCGAGGGACAAGGATGTGTAGCGCAGCATCGACATGCCGGTTTCATCGCTGGTGAAATCGTCGAAGGTGGTAAAACCGCCGAATGTCTTAGCACCGGCTTTCAAGTCGTCGAAGGTGCGCCGATAAGCATCGACATTCGAACTTTCGATACCGAGACGAAGTAGCTCGTCGGCATCTTGGCGCATCCGCTTCAGATCGCGCAGGCGGGCAATCGAGGGCTCGTCGCGATCAAACCAGAACATCGGGTTCAGACCGCAACCGCGCAGCAGCATGTAGCGCTCGTTCAAGGCATCCATGACACGGACGATCAGGCGTTGCAGATCGGGATTGGACACGAAGCTAGCATCGAGCGGGACAGGCACGGCCTCGGCAATCTCAAAGAGGGAAATTTCTTCGGGAACCTCGGCGGCGGAGGGCGTTCGGGTCAGCCATAAAGGGCCGTATTCCTCGCGGCGCCTGGTCGATTCCGGGCTGTAATCGGTGCCGAGGCTCTTGCAAAGAGCATTGAGTGCTCGCCCAAGCGGGTTGTGAAAGTCCTGATCGTCATCAGCACGCGTGAGCGTTTTGTCGCGCTTCACTTCCGCCGTCTTCCAGCCCTTTTCTTCGGCACCGAAGCGACAAAGGGCGCCAAGCAGAAGATGCATGTTGCCGGGCTCATGCTTCAAGACCCGGGCGAGCCTTGGGCGGCGGGACAGCACTTGCTGCAGATAGGTGACGCTTTGCTCATGCACCTTGGCCTCGCCACCATCCGGCATGGGTAGCGAATACCACTGGGTATGGCCGGCAGCACTGAAGTCCCTGAACAGGAGCTTGTTGACATAGGTTTTGCGTGAAAGGGTGAGCAACAATCCGAGATAAAGCCGATCCTGCTCGAACTTTCCGGTGGTCAGCACCTGCTCGAGAAGACGAAGGACGTCGAGGGTCAAACGGTCGACAATGTCGGTGACCTTGAAACCCCGAATGCTTTCGGGCATGCGCATAACCTCCCAGGTTGGGCTCATTATCTTCTGACGTTGGCAGACTAACATCTGATCGAGCCCTTAATCTAACATTTGAGTGGGTTATGGCTATACTTATGGTCATCGTCCGAGCAGGGCGATGGGTTTATCCGACCACTCCAATGAAGCGGCCGGATGAAGTTTTTCAGCCCGTGATGTTGGTAAACTCGACTCGGCGATTGATCGCCGAAGCGGGAGCTGACGGATCGAAGGGCTCGGCTTCACCTTTGCCCGTGAACGGCAGGCGCCAATCTGCGATCTGATGCTCGGTCATTAGGTAAGCCTTGACCGCGCGTGCCCTGCGAACAGACAGGTCCAGATTATAGATATCCGAACCGCTAGCATCAGCATGACCTTCGAGCATTACGACCTTGTCGATCATGATGGCGTTGTTGAGAACGGCAGCGATACCATCTAGGCTCACCATGGCCTCGTCAGTCAGGACATCGGAATTGAGCTTGAACTGAATGCGCATCGCAAGCGATAGCTCATCAGGCTCATCGGTCATGCTTGCAAGGTCATAGCCAGGTTCTTCTCGGACCTCAGCAGGCGTGGCCGCAGCCATCGATTGTGCAGCGGCCTGTTGGGGGGCGTGAAACTTGATCGAACGCGTCCGCAAGCCCTTCGGCGCTTCGGCCGTCCCACGGCATTCGCCTGGAATATCGCGACTAAGAACCCGAAAAATGTCGCAATGGCTGGCATCGGGAGCAAGATAGGTCGCATCACCGGCATTGGCCGTCGGCGCTGCTGCAAGGCTGCCGAAGGACAGCAGAGCAGCCAAACAAGACACGGTGCTAAACTTGGTTGTGGGCAACATCAGCTGTCTCCAAGGGTCGGTCTATCAACACGCCAACCACATTCGGGATAGGCATACGCCGTCGAACGCATTTTTTGGTACGTTTTTTTTTGAGAAAGTGACAATTCAACAATTTCAACATGTTGTAAGGCCACCGCTCGATCGATCAGTGATAAGCAACGCGTACAACTCGACCGGAAATGCTTTTTTTACGGCCTTATAGATAAAAACCTATCGAAGCATAGATAAAAGCCTATCGAACCCAGGCGATTTCTATCCCGAACAAGCCCCCCAGGAGGGATCGATGCGCCGGTACAGGCATCAATCCATGAGCAAAAACCAAGCCCCGGCCTATACTTTACCAATCGTCCGGGACTCTATTAATGATGGGGCAGCTGTCCAGGCAGCGTGAGAGAAAACCATGTCCAGCCGATTTCACGCCTTGATGAAAGCTTCCGCGGCCGCGATTGGCGTCATGGCGCTCGCAGGCTGCGCGACCAATCCGCAAGAGGCCATCACGATTGCCAAGCCCAAGACATTGCCGGCGCGCAATCTGACCAATTTCAGTGAATCGCTCCGCTGCATGGATCGCCTGTTCCTACAATTCGACCGGAGCGGCATGGTGATCACCAGTGCTGGCATTCCTGATGAGACAGCCGCAATCTCGGCCGGTACCAAGGATATGCTGATCTCGGCAATCTCCAGAATGTCCCGAAAAAGCGACGCCTTCTCCTTTGTCGACTATGATTCGACCCAGGTCGACGTCCATGAGCTGCAAGGCCTTGCCGGCTTCGACGAAGACTTCGAAATCCCGGATTTCTACATCCGCGGCGCAATCACCCAGCTCGACGACGGCGTCATCGACGAAACCGTCTCTGCATCTCTCGGTTACGATGCCAATTTCGGTCTCGGCGAAGATTCCGAACAATTGGATCGAAGCGGCGTCGTTAGTTATGGCGCCAGCGCCGATGCCAATCAAAATGTCGCCGTGGTCTCCCTCGATCTGAATGTAGGCGATCTGACCACCCGACAGATCATCTCCGGCATCTCCGCGCATAACTCCATTGCAGTGAGCAGCCGATCAGCCGGCGGCGGCCTCGGCGGCCAGATTTCCAAATTCGGCGCGAGTTTCGCTGTGGCGATGAACCAAAACGAAGGGCTTCACCAGGCTGTGCGCACCTTGATCGAGCTCTCCACCATCGAGGTGTTGGGCAAGCTTGCCGAAGTCCCGTTTTGGCGTTGTCTCGAGATCGATCACACCAACCCCGCCGTGGTCGCTGAGGCACGGGAGTGGTTCGAGACGATGGATGACGAAGACCAGATCGCTTTCGTGCAGCAGGCATTGTCGGAAAACGGCGGCTATGGCGGGTCGGTGAACAGCCAATTGGATGCGACAACCAAGGACGCGATCGCCCGCTACCAGGCGCAAAACGACCTGATTGCCGATGGCAGGATCAATTTTGATCTTTATGCAAGTCTCCTCAACGACGTGCCCTCATCCGGCACGAACGTCGCTGCAAGGCCAGCCGCCATCCGTACCGTCGCGGCTGCTGAAGTCGAGAGACAGCATGACGAGGAAGACTACGACGAAGAACTTTATGACGAAGACGACGTCGAAGTCGAAGACGACGAGATCGACGATGCTGATGATGAGGTCGAAGAGACCAAGGCGGTTGTGGCAGTCGAAGCTCTCCCCTTGCCAGTTTCACCGCTCGCGTTGGACATTTGGGCGCTCGATGCCGCCGATGGGACGTTCCAACTCAACAGAAAACTGCATTTTTCGGCCTCGACGAGCATGGATGCCCATGTCTATTGCTACTACGCCGATGCGAGCGGCAATGTGGCGCGCATCTTCCCCAACCAGTTTCAGCCCGACAGCTTCCTCCCGGCAGGCCAAGCACTCAAGGTTCCTGGCGACGAGGCCGGCTTCGATATCATCTTGGACAAGGTCGGCTCAGACGAGCAAGTCGCCTGCATCGCCTCGATCAATGAGATCGGTCTTCGACTACCCGAAGCAATCAAAATGCCTGATCTGACACCGATTCCCGACCAATCCATTGACGACATCGTCGAAGCCTATCGCGATCTGGACAGCGAACAGACCAAAGAAGCAAGGCTGGACCTCAAAGTCATTCCCTAGTGGTGGTGTGACCACGTCATATAGTTGCGGCTGTCTTCGAAGGACGAACCACGTGGTCCATGAGCAATACGGTCCTTCGTCGTGGTGGGCCGGGGAGCGTCCGGGCTAAGCATACTGCCTGCGTGATGTCTGGCCAGGCAGACACGGTGATCAAAACTAGCGCGAAGCCAAACGACACCTAACCTCTTGTTAACCCTGCACTGACAGCTATCTTCGTGGTCCATGCGCCCCTGGGAATCCGAGCCTCGCTCGACCTTGTTTCGGCGGCGGTTGAGGCTCTAAATCCAGGTGACCCATGGACCTTATCATTGAGCCTGGTCGAGCGCCTTCAACGAGACTATCTACAACGAACGTCGAAAACTTGGCAGCATACCGTCAATCCAAACAATTGTGGTGGGCAACCAAATGAAGTGGTCATACACCACTAGATCTTCTTGGCTAGGAACCCTAGCGCGGTCTCGATGCCTCGATCGACGCCGTTTTCTAGATCGTCGCGCAACAGGAACGCAGCCTCGATCTGAGGAGGGACGCCGGTCGCTTCGAACAGTGCCCCATCGTGGGTGCGATAAATCTCGTTGGAGAGGCTGAACTCCCAGCCATTGGGCAAAGTTCGATAAAGCTCGTCGGAGAGAATGCCCTCAGTTGGCGTGCCGATCAGGGTGACATTTGGCAGCGCACGCATGGCCATGGTAAAGATCTCGGCGGCACTTGCCGTCTCGCTGCTGATCAGGAGGGCAACAGCACCCTCATAGCCCTGCCCCTCAGCGGGTGGGATGACGAGATCCGTCGGGGCCAGTTCCTTGCCATCGGCATAGGCACGCTTCGTTCCAAAGACGCGGCGCTGATTGGTAAAACGGCTGGCGATCGCAACAGCGACCGTGTCATACCCGCCGCCATTCAGCCGCACATCCACGATCATCGACGGCAAGTCACCAATATCGGCGAGCATGGCATCAAGCGCCGTTTCCAGCGCTGCTAGATCACTGCCGGCGGAATAGCCATCGGAGGCCAGCCCCGACATGCTGTCGATCCTGAAATAGCCAGTTTGGGCATCTATCTGCCCCCAAAAGGCTTCCCCTCGGAGGTCTGTCTTGAATTGGCCATCGAGATAGGACTGTTTTTGCAGGCGTTCGATCTGCGCATACCGGTCGCTCTGATAGCGATAGACGTTGCAGCTAGCACCCTGCTCTCGCCTGCATTCCTGGCGGAGGCGCTTACCAAGACGCGTGCCAACGGGCACGACATCGTCACCGCCTGCATAGAGGGAAACATGGGCGTCCCCGAGCCTTTGGAGCATGCTGCCGAGCAGCTTTGCGAGCTCTCGGTTTGATGTCTCCCTGGTGACCTGGGGCCGAAACTCGTTATAGACTTTGTCCCAGTCGACGTTGCGTTCCTTGAAGAAGGCGTATTGCTCCTCGAAAGTCGCCCACAGCACCTCGAAATTGGCCAGAGGATCCTTTGTTTGCGCAGCCAACCCATTGGGGCAGGCCCGCTTAAACCCCTCGGCATCGAGGCGATCGAAGGTCATCAGCGACAAGGTTGCGGGATCACCGATGGTAAAGGTTCCATTTTCGAGATCAGGCTTCTCGTTCGACACGATGTCGAGTGCGGCGATGGGTCTGTTGTCGGTTGGCTGACAGCCGACAGCAGTCCGCTCGATCAATTTAGCCTCATCACCAGCGATCTGCATCAGCAGCCCGTAGCCCCTGGACTGCCAGACCCCTTCCCGCTCCGGGCTGAGGATTTCTGCACCGTCACAGGCACCTATCATCAGCGGAAGCGACAGGGCAAGTCCCACCACCGAGCGGCGAGGTGATCGAAAATCGCGCTTCATACATTCCATCCAGTCTTCAGTATCTTTCGTCTTTTTCGCAAGGTGTTAGGACCTATTCATCCGCGTTGCCAGATTGCGGACCAAGCCATAAGGCCGTCGATCCCGACGGCAAGATCGGCTAGCCTGTAAGCATGGGGAAACCGGCAAGGCGTGGAATGTCAAAATCCTATGACATGGATATGGCGCCGATCAACATAGCGCGCAATTGATGAATGATCATAAGAGAGCACCGAAGACGCCGGACCCCGTCAAAAACCTCCTCGTCTTAGCGCCGTTTTGCTGGCCTGACGTGACAATTTTTTTGATCTCCTCCGATGCCACGGCGTCATGGGACGACAAGGTTCTCGCCTGCCTGAGTGTTGATGAGAAGGCTCGTTCAATGACGATGACCTCACCGGAACGTCGCCATCGTTTTCTCTTGGGCCGCGCTGCTCTCCGGCTCATTCTTTCTGCTTTTGATGGTCATGTGGTTGCCGAGAATGCCTGGCTTTTTGGGACGGCAGCGAATGGCAAGCCCATCGTTACTACACCTAATAACCGACGTGTCGCCTTCAACCTCTCCCATGCAGAATGTTTCACCGCCATCGCCGTTTCCAGAACGGCAGACATCGGGGTTGATATCGAGGTCAATCATGAGATCCCAGAGCCGGAGCTTCCCTGGCATCTTTTTTCAGGCGACGAACAGCGGCTCTTGAAAACCACAGCACCCAAGGCTTTCCCGGATGCCTTCTTCAGGCTTTGGACAATGAAAGAAGCGATCGCCAAGCGAACCGGCCTAGGCTTTGCAACGGAATTCAGTGAGATCAACACCTTAGCGCTCCCGATCATCGATGGGTTGGACAACATCGCCAAGGCTCGCCATGACCAAGACCATTTTTTCCACGTAGCCGCTCCAGTCTTGGGCCAAACACTCCATCTCGCAGTCTCGACAAAGGTTCTCTCGTGACAGCAAAGGGATTTATCTGATCTCAACAGCCCCGCTTATCCAAGTGCAGCTCGTTCTTCCCCTAAGGCTCCTGAACCGGGGGAAGGTTTCGCACCTCTTAGACCGAGTTCTGAATGCACCAGTCCTGGCATCCTGACAAAGGAGCACATATCCAAGGCGTTCCACGCTCGTTATTCGACGATGCCGGGAACCGAATGATGTGGTCATACCACGGGCTTACATTTTCTTAACACCTTCATCCGACAAAGGCCCTGTGCTCTGGTCCATGCGATCCTGGTAATCAGCGCGCCCTGCGCTACTTCAGGCACGGCCCGGACTCCCAGGGTCGCATGGACCAAGAAGAGGCCAGCAGCATATAAGGGGTTTGGTTAACACCATCTCAACATTCGACGACAAGGCGTTGTCATCGGGCAGAACATCAACGCGTTGGCCTGAAACAGCGAAAGGAGGCCGGGACCAGCACCCGACCTCCTTCTTGCCGTGCTCGGCAGGTGTGGGGGGACACGCTGCGAGCTTTCCCGGCGGGGGCGGCGTGGAGCGACACCGCTTGCCGGAAACCTTGGGGGTCAGACAGCCTTGGCAGGATTGCCCATCCAAACCTCATCCGACCCGACGGTCTCGCCCTTCATCAAGAAACAGTCGGCGGCCAGGATCGCGTTGTCACCCACATTGACACCGTAGTGCGCGAAGGCGTTGATCCCGAGCGTGACGCCGTTTCCGACCTTGATGTTATCCATCTTGAACACGCCCTCTTCCAGAGAATGAGGCTGCAGCGTGCTTTCCTCGTTCAGCGTGCAAAAGTCGCCGATTTCGATCAGGGTCTTTTCCGTGACCATGCAGCCATCGTCGAACACGCGCTTGCCAACCTTGACACCGAGCGCACGATGGATCATCGGCCTGAACGGCGTGCCAAAGAACATCTTAGTCAGCGGCGTATCGGCAACCTTCCAATGGCGCTCGACGCCCCAGAAACGCTTGTCGTAGAGGGTGCTCACCAACGGCTGGAGACGCTTGAAGCCGAGGCTCAACCATTCCAGGCCGATAAAGTAACCGATGGTCAGCGCGAAACCGATCACCATCCCACCGACCAGCGACCAAACACCAAAGTCATTGTAGAGCAGCAAGCTGGCCAGGCCGAGATAGGCCATGATCAGGGAGAACAACCACTTGCCGAGCAGCCAAAGACCGATGGTGCGGACATTATGAGCGGTCTTCTTTTGGATACCAAGAGCACGCTCATCTTCGTCGATGGTCGACATTTCCTGATCGCGCTGGCTCATGCGCGGGATCTCGAAAGCAGGCGAGCCCAAGAGACCGGTATTCTCGCGCACCGGACCGTCCACCGGGATCATGACCTTGGTGCCGAGCAGGCAGTTGTCGCCGGTCCTGCTTTCCGCCGGGTAGAAGATCGCGTTGCCCAGATAGTTATTATCGCCAAGCTCGCATGTCGAAACCTTGAAAGAAGATGTCGACATGTTGGCATTCAGCATCTGGAGACCATCCGAGACCATGGTGCCGGTGCCGATCTTGCAGAGCAGCGGGTTGTCGTGCTTTTGCGCAGTGCCGAAGTTCGAACCGGTCTGGATGACGGTGGAGAGATCCCAGCCGATCCACTTCATGTAACGGGTGATGTAGACAGTATCACCGAACATATCGTTGAAAAACTTGATGTTACTCATACCGTGGATCATCTGAAAGATGATGTAGTGCAGGCCGTATCTCACATAGACTTTGTCTTCCTTCATGAAGAAATTGGCGACACGCGGCCAGATGGCGACCCAGATCAAGCCCGCTGGAATGGCCATGATGAAGAACGTGAGCGACAGGACCGGCAAAGCAAGCGCGATCAGGTGCCAGAAGTCGCCGATCAGGCTCGAGAAGCGGGCAATCGCATCACCCTCAGCGAACAGGAACGGCAGGAAGTGCATCAGTGCCATGGTGCCAAGGGGAGGCAGCAGCAGAAACATGCCATACACCAGATATGTGCAGTAGATGACCTTTCTGAGCGTACTGCAGCTCTTGGGCTCAACTCGATCAAAGTCGGTGCTGGCCTCTTCGGCAGGCGAACCGTGATAGCGCTTACCAGAAGGGATCACCTGGCCAGCCTGAAGGGATGACGCATGGGCAAGCTGAGTGTCGTCCTGCATCACCGAATTGATCTCGACGACCGAGGCCTCACCGACATAACAGTTGCTGCCGATTGAAATGCGGCCGGTCTGGATGTAGCCGTTCTCGGCCCGATAGCCCTTCATGATGGTTTCGCGGGTGAGAATGGTGTCATCGCCGATCTCGATGAGATCCGTGCAGACCGGACCCGACTTTGACATGATCACGACGTTCTTGCCGATCTTGGCACCGAGCAGACGCAGGTACATGTTGTAGATTGGCGTACCGGCAAAGGCGGCCATCGGGTTGACCTGGATGTATTGGCGCACCACCCAGAACCTAAAGTAACGCAGGCTCCAGATCGGGAAACGCTCTTCTTTCCAGCGTCCCTCCATGCCCCATTTCGCGGCGAACGGTACTAGAAGCGCCAGGACGAACAGGCCCATACCGAGGGTGACACTGCGGAAATAGATGTCCCACATGCCGGTAGCGGAGAAGATCCAGTTCATGCTGACGATCATCAGCCCGAGGCCTAGGGCGATATTGGCACCCCAGAACAGGAGCTGCAGGGCACCGCAACCGTAATATTCGAACTTGGACGGGATGCGGAATTTTTCCTGGTTGCCTTTGGGCTTCTCCGCTTTTGGCTTCGCCTCTAGGAGTGCTGCCATCGCCCGAACCGTGGGGCTAGCATAGATATCGCGCATAGAAACGTCGTTGATCCCGAGCTCTTTTCGGATCTTGGCACTGTACCTCGCCATCAGCAGCGAGTTGGTGCCGAGATCGTCGAAGAAGTGGTCTTCGGCCGAGACGCGCTCGATGCCGAGGAGTTCAGCGAGCAACCGGGCGAGGCCCTGCTCGATGTCGCCTTGGGGCTCGACATGGTCCTTGGTGCTGCTGCTGTGACGCAGACCTGAGGGTTTCGGGAGCGCCTTCCGGTCTGCCTTGTCGTTGCTGGTCATTGGGATGACGGCCAGTGGCTCATAAAACGCCGGCACCATATAAGCGGGCATCATCTCGGCCAGCGCCTTGGAGATTTCCTCAGCAGGCATATGATCGCTTCCCGAAACCGGGCTGTAATATGCAACCAGCTCCTTGGCACCCGGCATAGGCTCAAAGGTGTCGACAACCGCCTGGGCAATGCCTGGCAGCTGCATGATCACCGATTCGATTTCGGTAAGCTCAATGCGGTAACCACGGATCTTCACCTGAAGGTCGATGCGGCCGAGATATTCGATCTCGCCATCCTCGTTGATCCGACCGAGATCACCTGAACGATAGAGACGCTTGGAAGGATTGTTCGGAATGTTCAAAAAGTCAGAGATGAACACCTTGTTGGTCAGATCCTCACGGCCGAGATAGCCGGTCGCCAGGCAAATTCCGCCGATCGCGATCTCGCCCACCTCACCTTTCGGCAAAGCGCGGCTTTGATCGGGGTCCAGGATGGCAACCGAGTATGTTGGAAGGGGCGCGCCGATGGTGACGGGCTTTTCCGGCACCATCTCGGTGATGGTCGCGGTGACCGTGGTCTCGGTTGGGCCATAAGCGTTTAGGATGGTGCGGCCATCCTGATACCAGCGCTTGACCAGATCATGGGGGCAGGCCTCACCAGAGGTGATCAGGAGACGAAGCTTCGGCAGATCATCCTCGATGGTGGACAGAAGCGTCGGCACGCAGCACATCGCGGTGACATCGTTATCGGCCAGGAAGGCGTGCAGATCGGAGCCGAGCAGGCTGCGCCCGGTCTGATTGGGAACCAACGTGCCGCCGGCGAGCAAGGGAACCCAGATTTCCTCGACAGAAAAGTCGAAGGCGATCGTCAGGCCCTGATAAACCCGATCCTCGGGGCCGTAGCCATAGGTCTCGGCGGCGACGCGGACAAAGTTGCAGATGCTGCCTTGCTCGATGGGAACGCCTTTGGGGCGCCCGGTCGTGCCGGATGTGTAGATGATGTAGGAGAGCTCGGAGACGGGATGGCCAGTCTCCTCAAAGCTGAGGCGGCTCGAATCTTGGGCGGCGATCCTATCGCCGGCGCTGTCCAGGCAAAGCATTGAGATGTCCAGGCCTTCGAGCTTCTCGGCATGACGATCAAGCGTCATGATCGTGCTGACGCCGGCATCCTCGCAGATGTAGTTGATGCGATCCTCAGGAAAACCAACATCCAGGGGTACATAGGCGGCGTTGATCTTCTGCACCGCTAGTAGCGAGACATAGCTGTGATTGGACCGGTCAAAGAGAAGAGCGACGATGTCGCCCGACCCGAGGCCTTGGCTCAGCATATGGCGTGCAAGGCGGTTGGCCGCCTGGTCCAGCTCGGCGAAGGTTAGCTGACCCTCGTCGCTGTCGATCGCGAGATGGCTGGTGGGAAGTTCGTCAACCCGCTGCTCAAAGAGATGATGTAGTCGCTCGCCCTGGGTCCAACGAACCTCGTTATTGCCCTCGGGCATCAATACGAGATCGGAAAGATCACGCGGGGTCTTGGTAATCGGCTGGTGAAATGCTTCGGTCTCGACATCTGCCGAGATCATCTCGCTGGTTTTACGGTCTAGGTCTTCCATAACGCTTGCTCCATCTTGCGAAATGTCTGGCTTGAATTCGCTGGTACCCCTCCCTTTCGGGATAGGCTGGCCGTGGAGCGCGGCTTTTTGCCAAAGTTATCTGAGAAATTGGCAGGATCATCCCCAAGCTGGTGGTGACCTTCCAAAAAAAACCGTGTTCGGATGGACCGAACACGGCGCTATCAACGTCGGAAAAATATTCCTGATCAGGAGGTTGGCTTGATTGTTCAGGCTTGAGCAAGCGCCAATTCATGGGCTTTCACCGGCGCCCTTGGTGCTCGGGGCTCGACCTGATAGAGATCCGAGGCATCATCGTCGTCGATGGTCCATCCATTATGGGCGAGATCGGCGACCGCCTGCTTGAGCGGTGATGAGCCTTTGCGTCCCATCCCGGTGAATACGTAGCTATAGTCATCGAGCCTCGACACCTTGCTGAAATCACGCGGCGCCAGGGCCAGACCAACCTCGACACCCGTCGAGAGCAATGCCTCAACCACGGCAGCCTTCGGGCAGTTTTGGAACACCACCATGAGCTGGGGTCCGCGTCGAACGATGGCTTTGGTTGCTGGCATTTGGCTCACGCCCTGTGCCTGATTGGCAACCGAGCGAGTGGTCAATTGGAGAATGGCGCAGGAAGGCATGATATGATCACCGTTGTTATGGTTTGTTTCGCTTAAATTTGGGCAATTCCTCGACATAATTTGCCTCCTTACTCGGCAGCCACGGACAGCGCCAAGGCTGGCTCATGGGTGCTGATATCACCGAATTCATCGGTAAGGGCCCGCTCCAGAAGATCCAGACCTTCGTCGATCTCAACAAGGGATATCGTGAGCGGCATCAAGAACTTAATCACCTCGTCCTCCGAACCCGAGCGCTCGATGATCAGCCCATGCTCGAAAGCCTTCGCTGTTACTGCAGCAGCCCGTTTGGGATCGGCGCAGCGCAGGCCGCGCATCAAACCGCGACCGCGAACCTCGACGATATGGGGAAGAAACTTCTCCATGATGGTCTGCAGTCGAGCGCCGAGATGATCGCCCTTAGCCTGGACTTCCTTAGCAAAATCAGGACTGCGCCAATAATGCTCGAGCGCTGCCGTTGCCGTGACGAAGGCATGATTGTTGCCGCGGAACGTGCCGTTATGCTCTCCTGGCGCCCAAACATCGAGGGCACGGCTGATCAAGGTCACGGCAAAGGGCAATCCGTAGCCTGAAAGTGACTTCGACATGGTCACGATATCGGGTTTGATGCCGGCGGGCTCGAAGCTGAAGAACGTCCCGGTGCGCCCGCAACCTGCTTGAATGTCATCGACAATCATCAGCATGTTGTTGGCACGGCAAACCTCTTCCACACGCTTTAGCCAATCCATGCTGGCGGCATTGATGCCCCCTTCGCCCTGAACCGTTTCGACGATCACGGCTGCCGGCTTGTCGACGCCGCTGGAAGGATCGTTAATCAGCCGTTCCATGTAGTCGACGCTGTTCATATCGCCGAAATAGCGATCGTAAGGCATGACCGTGGTGCCGTGGAGAGGCACGCCTGCGGCACCGCGAAGATGGCCATTGCCGGTCGCTGCCAGCGACCCGATGGACACACCGTGGAAACCGTTGGTGAAACAGATAACGTTGGTGCGCCCTGTCGCTTTGCGCGCCAGCTTGAGCGCTGCCTCAACCGCATTCGTACCCGTCGGTCCGGTGAACTGAATGACATAGTCGAGACCACGTGGCTTCAAGATGATGTCGCGCATGGCTTCTAGGAAACGCGCCTTGGCGGCGGTGTGAAGATCGAGGCTGTGGGTAATCGCATCGCTCTCGATATGATCGATCAGCGCCTGCTTCAGGACGGGATTGTTATGCCCATAGTTTAAAGAGCCGGCACCAGCAAGAAAGTCGAGATAACGGTTGCCATCGACGTCCCAGATCTCTGCGCCCTTGGCTTTATTGAAAACACGAGGAAATCCGCGGGCATAGGTCTGAACATTGGATTCGCATTCATCAAAAATTTTCTTCGCACTCATGATCAAGTCCTCCGTTGATGACTGGATCTTCGGGATAGGTCCGAGCTGCTTTTGCTAGTTTTTTTGTGTTTTCGGCGAAAAATTTTGGTTTTTTGGACCAAAGGAGATCTATGTCGACCAGACCAACGCCCATATGAGCTGCTTTGCTGGCAAACTCCCCTGATTTTCAATTGGTTATTGCATCATCTCTGGCAAGAAGAACCGTCACAAGACGGCCAGCGCCGACAGAATCCGCGAGCTGCTTCCTGGCAAAATCAATCTTCTCGCGAAAAGGTCCCTATAAAGAGACAAAAAATACTCGTTGGCACTTCAGTCGCGAAAAGCACTTTTTAGGTTCATTGCTTTATCGAGATTGCTGCTATCAGCGCCAGTCAGCCCTTTAAGCTTGGCTGAGGAGACATCGGCCTCGTTGAAATTGGCGCCTTCGATATTGGCCCCTGTTAGATCAGCGCCGCCCAGGCTTGCACGCATGAGATTGGCGTCGGTGAGATCGGCACCTTTTAGGGAGGCGAATTCGAAATCGACGCGGCTGAGATCGGCACCAGTGAAGTCGGCACCTTCGAGATCGGCCTTCTTGAGCACGCCGCGCATCAGGCCCATGGATTGGTTCTTCATATCGGCACCAAGACTGGCACCTGTGAAATTAGCACCCTTGATGCTGGCTCTGGAAAGATCGCTGGCCACCCGCGCCTCACTGAAATCGGCACCATCCAGCCTGCCACCGATGAGCTGGGCCTGAAATAGATTAGCGTTGCGCAGATTGGCGCCGGCAAGGTTGACGTTCAGCATCCAGGCCTGATCCAGGATGGCGCCCTCGAGATCGGCACCTTCGAGATTGGCATCGTTAAGCCTGACCGCACGCAGGATGGCGCCCGAGAAATCCAGTCCGCTGAGATCGAGCCCATTTAGCATTCTACCGGTAAAGTCGGCGGGTTGATCGGCGCTTGCAGCATTCAGCGCCTCGATCACCTGCTCGCGGCTCATCTCAGCTTCGGTCATCTCAGGCGAGGACAAATCAAGATCTTTCATCATGTCCTGAGCATGGGCGATCGGCGTGCCAGCAAAACATAAAATAGTCAGCAAGGCGCTCAAAACCGCGCGACGCCCCAATAACCTCATCAATAGACAAGCCAACATTCAACCAGCCTCCCGCCATTCTTTTTATCTGATAAGCATTCGTACATTGTCTCTGGCTATCATAGCCACCCATCAAGCTCTCGTAAAATGACCTGGAAGCTTCATGGCCCTTGTTCGGCATACAGTTAAAGCGCATGTTCAAAATAGGAGCACCGCGAAACCTGGGGTTCACCTCACCATGAGCGATCCGGCGAGAGATGGTGTCATTGAGGAGCTCCCAGCCTCGACCGATGTGCTGGTGATCGGCGGTGGTATCGCCGGTGTGACCACGGCCTATTATCTAGCCCTTGCCGGCGTGCCCGTCGTGCTCTGCGAAAAAGGCAAGGTCGCCGCCGAGCAATCATCGCGCAATTGGGGATGGATCAGAAAGCAGGGCCGCAAGCCAGCCGAAATACCGGCGATGATCCAATCACTCCGCCTTTGGGAGGAGATTGCGAACAAGGTTGGTGAGGATATCGGCTGGAAAATGGGTGGGGTGACCTTTGTCGCCGAGACCGATGGCGATCTCGCCGGTTTCGAGGACTGGCTACCTCATGCCAAGGATCATCAGATGGACAGCCGCATGTTGTCTATCGATGAGGTCGACAGGTTGCTACGTCAGGATACCAGGCGTTTCAGAGGTGGCATGATCACACCGAGCGACGCCCGCGCTGAGCCATCGAAGGCTGTGCCGGCGATTGCGCGTGCGGCCAGGGATCACGGCGCCATCATCTTGGAGCAATGCGCCGTCAGGACCTTGGAAAAGTCAGGCGGCAAGGTGTCGGCTGCAGCCACCGAAAAGGGGCCGATCGCCTGTAAGACCGTGGTTCTGGCAGGCGGTGCCTGGTCGGCGATGATGCTTGGGCATCTCGACATCGATTTCCCGCAATTGATGGTGAAGGCTTCCGTTCAGCGCACCACCCCTGCCCCACTGATCACGGAAAGCGCTGTCAAAAGCGCAGGCGCTGCGTTCAGGCGCCGCGCCGATGGCGGCTACACGATGGCGCGCGCTGGCGCTTCGACCTTCCACATCACGCCCGCGTCTTTGCGCCATTTCAAGCTGTTCTGGCCCGCGCTGAAAAGAGAATACGGACAGATCAAGCTGCGTTTCGGCCAGCCATTCTTCGATGAATTCCTGCGCTCTCTCGATTGGCATGCTGATCAACAAACCCCATTCGAGCTGATCCGCACGCTCTCGCCTGCGCCCGACAACGACCTTTTGGACATGGTGACAGCTTGCGCGGTAAACCTTTATCCGCAGCTGAAAGACGCGAAGCCAGTCGAACGATGGGCTGGGATGATCGACGTCACCCCGGATGAGAGCCCGGTCCTCGGCCCCGTCGCCGGTCTCGAAGGCCTTTTGGTGGCGACTGGGTTCTCCGGCCATGGCTTCGGTTTCGGACCGGCGGCCGGCCATGCCACGGCGGCCCTTGCCCAGGGCCAGACGCCGCTGTTCGATTTGAACGATTTCCTTTTCGAGCGCTTTGCCAAGAAGACTCATTAGAGAAAATCATGCGGCACAAGCCCTTTCCCCCACTCAACCGCCCGATATGGTGGACACCGCAGGTGGTTGGGCGGGGGAAAGGGCTAGATCGACCTACCCGCAATAATTTCAATCGATCTTCTTAAAGAATGCCGAAAGTTCACCGACCTTGACGCCAAATTTGGTCACGATGGCACGATTGACGACGACGCCATCCTCTTGAAGCATTAGCCAATCGTCGAAATGCACCCGCCAGGTACTGTCCTCACTGACCTCAATATCGACATAATAGCTTAGGTGAAAGGCTTGGCCGTTTGCCTCCCCCACCGCCTTGCCGATCACATCATTAGCCAGGCCCTCATAGCGGCCATCACCAAGATTGGTGATTTTCCAGATTCGCTTATCCTTTTCGCCATCGGCATATTCAAATGTTTCATCGAGGGTCAGGACATTGCCATCAACAGTGCCGACGACATCGGCGACGAACTGCCGCCGAACAGTCCCGAAACGATCCTGAAAAATGCCCCAAACCCTGGTTTCACCCAGGAGATAGGTTTCAGGAACGAAAACCGGGCTGGTGCCTTCAAAATCCTCGATTTTCGGACCTGAAGAACAGCCAATAAGGCCGAGGCCAAGCACTAGGACCAGAGGCCTAAGAAGAGACGTCAGCAACATCCGATCTCCTTATCGCTTGCTTCCCATTGGGTCATCCAGAGGGGCTGGCAGGTAGCGGTTCAGCGATTTGCCGGCGCCGGTCCAGGTTTTCTCGGATGTCGGCCTGTTCGGCGGCGCCAATCGGGAAGTTCCAGACTAGACAGACAGCGACCAGCTTGATCACCACAGGCAACAATCCATAGAGGGCGGCAAGACCGAACAGGGCTCCATCGCTATTCTCGCCGCCAGCATCGAAGCCGATCAGATCCAGGAACGGGAAAGCGATCACCACAGCAAGGGCCAGAGAAAGCTTGGTGGCCATGCTCCAGACGGCAAAAAAGAAGCCTGTGCGCTGCTGGCCGCTCTTTAGCCAATCGAGATCAACCACATCCGCCTGGATTGAGGCGGGCAAGGCCATATCAGCGCCGAGCGCCAGGCCCGAGAGGCAGCAGATGATGAAGAAGGGCCAGACATCACCCTCGCCCAAGAAGGGCACCACGACGAACATCGCTGAAGCCCAGAGCATCGATAGCCCCCAAGCCCGATGCTTGCTGGTGATGGTGCTGATCTTGAGCCAAAGGGGAATGCCGGCAATGCCCGCCACGAAATAGAGCAAGAGGAGTGGACCGGCCACACCACCAGCATCCAGCACATTGCCGACAAACAGCAAGAACAGGGTCGCCGGCAGGCCATTGGCGATCCCGTTTAGGAAAAAGGCGCTGACCAGGCGAAGAAAGGGCTTATTCTGCCGGGCGAGACGAAGTCCTTCCTTGAACGAAAGCTTTCCTGCCGCCGCTTGTTCGGCAGCACGTTTGGGCTCAGGCACAACGACAAGCAACGCCAGGAGGGCGATGGGCAACAAGAGCGACATGCTCCAAGCGAGAATGCGAAGGATCTCACCCTGCTCGGTCTCAGCATTCAAGCCAAACATGGTCGGCAAAGCCGCTGCCAACAAAATACCGATCACCACGAATGATTCGCGCGTGCCGGTGACTTTCGACCGTTCGTGATAATCGCCTGAAAGTTCCGCACCCCAGGCCGTGAAAGGAAGAATCATCATGGTCCAGGCGAAGTAGGCGATGGACGTCCAAAGAAAGAGATAGAAGGCACCCGCATTGCCGGCCGGGATAAACAGCATGAAGCTCGCAATGATCAGGAGCGGACATGCCACCACCACCCAAGGCCGCCGTCGCCCAAAGCGGGTCTCATAGCGATCGCTTAACAGGCCGATTAGGGGATCGGTGATGGTATCGAGCAGCCTTGCCAGGAAAAGCACATAACCGACCGTCGCCAGGCCAACGCCGATGTCACCGGCATAAAAGGCCGGGAGATAGACGTAGAGCGGCAGATTGAGTGCCGCCAAGGGCAAACCAAGGGCGCCATAGGCGAGCAACGTCGTCCAGTTTAGTCGGTTTGTCCGCAACAGCAGTTTGCTCTCAATCCTGTATGGCGTGGCCACTTCATTTGGTTTCCACCGCCTTCGAAGAGAGAGCCTGGAAATCCAAAGGTATGTGCTCCCTTGTCGGGATAGCGTCGTTTCGAACTCACAGCTAGAACATTATCGACCACACGAAACTAGCCCGCTCCCAAACACCCGGCCTGCCTCCTCTTTCAGCCTGCAAAAACTTGGCGGCACACCATCGACCTTGGCAATCCCGGTCCAAGTCCATGATGTGGTCAAACCACTAATTTCGGGTTACGGAGAGTTGGCGAACATCGGTCCAGCCTACCGTGAAACCAGCCTCGCAATAGGCTAGATAATACTCCCAAAGGCGCTTGAAGCGCTGATCGAAACCAAGCGGCAAGAGATCCGGCCAGGCTTCCTGGAACCTTTGGTTCCAAACGTTTAGCGTCTTGGCATAATCGAGGCCGAAACTGGTCTCTGATCGCTTTTGCAAGCCAGCCCGCGTCAGTTGCCGATCAAGTGCTTGCGGCGAGGGCAACATGCCACCTGGAAACACATGGCGCTGGATGAAGTCAGCGCCACGCCTGTAGGCATCGAAGTAGCTATCCGCGATGGTGATGATTTGCAGGCCGGCAATACCGCCGGGTTTCAAGGCATGGGCCAGCTTGTCGAAATAGACCGGCCAATAGCGCTCGCCGACCGCCTCAAACATTTCGATGGAAGCAACCCGATCGAATCCACCTTCGACTTCCCGATAATCCTGAAGACGTATCTCGACTTTTTCGTTTAACCCCGCCTTTTGGATGCGCTCTGCGGCAAAAGCATGCTGCTCGTCCGAGATCGTAATGCCAGTGACCTTGGCGCCAACCTCGCGCGCGGCAAATTCGGCAAAGCCACCCCAGCCGCAGCCGATTTCTAACACATGGTGATCGGACTGTAGCGCCAAGCCCTTGGCCAGGCTCGCATATTTCGCCTGCTGCGCCTGCTCCAGCGTCAGATGACCAGGCTCAAACCGCGCGGATGAATAAGTCATGCTCGGGTCAAGCCAGCGACCGTAAAAGCTGTTGCCGAGATCATAATGGGCGAGAATATTGCGCCGGCTGCCTTTTTTCGAGTTCGGCCGGACAAGATGCTGCAGGCGGGCCATCCAGCGAAACCAGCTCTTGCCGTGGAAGTGATCGAGATAGGCTTCCTCATTCCTCGCCAGCAAGGTCAAGAGGCCTGCGAGGTCGGGGCTGTCCCAATCGCCGTCGAGATAGGCTTCGGCGAAACCGAGAGAGCCGCCGGTGAGAAACCGCCTGATGGCGCGCACGTCATGAAGCCTGATCGTACCCTTGGGACCAGGATCGCCGGTTCGAAACACGCGGCTTGATCCATTGGGTTCGATGATGGTCAGTTCGCCGGTTTGCAGCCTATCGGCGATCCCATAGGCGAATGCTAGCAAGCGCCCCTTCACGTGGGACGACCCCGTCAGTCTCGTCAACCAGCCCCTTGCCATCGCATCCTCCATCTTTGTTCGTTTATGCCAGACCCGGCGGTTCTCCAGCCGGTTTGACGCCAGTTGTTCCTTCATTAATCGACCTGGTCGCCCGTGGTTTTTCGGCATTGCGAGGCTGCAAGCCAATGCCCTTCAGCCAAAGCTTCAGAGCCTGGATATGAATGGATACGATGACTTTCTGTGTGAGGAAGGGGTGGGTCCAAACTTGGCGAGCGAGTTCGAGGTCGCTCAGCGCTCGCCGTTTCCCGGTTAATGTCGCAATCAGCAAAAGGCCACTCTTGATCTCTTCACGAATGACGACTTTCAACCGTTCTTCCGGCGTATTCATCCGGAAGAAATAGCGAGCCCCGGCCTCAATAAAGGGCGAAACATAAAAATTCTTATCGCATTGCTGACGAATATCGTCGTTGATCGCCTGCATGTCGGGAACGGCGAGCACATAAGCATGCTGCCCGCCGAAGGTATTCTTGACCTCGTAAATGATCGTGAACAGACGCTCTTGCTCATCGTAACAATAATAGAGACTGAGCGGGTTGAACACGTAGCCGAGAAATCGTGGCATGGCGAGTAGATGGATGCGTGCGGGATGGCGCTCAATGCCGGCCTGCCTAAGCTGGGCCTCGACCCAGGGGCGGAGCGGTTGGCCGTCCCGTGGTCCATGATCGATGTTGCGAAACGAGAAGAGATTGAAGCGCTCAAAAGAGAACAGGCGAAGTCGCCGATCGAGATCCTGTAATCGGTCGATATCGAACAACATCGTGAAAGTGCGATAGGTGAAGCGATGACGTTTGGGCTGCAGCCGGTGATGCATGACCTGCCCTGCATATAGGCAGGCATCCTCGCCCACGATCCCTGTTAGCAACGACGAGGTCGCGACGCCGCTCAACCTCAATCTCCTCCAGCGGCCTGAACCGGGTCGGCTTGACGCCAAAAAAGTTCCTCGGCAGGCACCGATGCCAGGGGCGCGACATTGGCCCACCATGGCGGGGTTACACCAAGACCAGCCGCGACCTGCAGGCCGGAGAGCAAGCCGTCTTCATGGAAGCCATGGCCCCAATGGGCACCCGCGAACCAGAGCCGGTCGCGCCCTTGGATTTCCGGCAGACGTGCTTGAGCTCTGAGCGCTTTTCGATCGAACATGGGATGCGCGTAGCTCAGTCGGGCAACAACACTCGCAGGATCAGGCTCCTGAACCGGGTTCAGCGTGACCAGAGCTAGTCGATCGGAAGAGAGGCTCTGCAAGTGGTTCAGCCAATAAGTTACCGATACTTTAGCATCCCTCGAAATTTTGCTCGAAGCTAGATAATTCCAGCTGGACCAGACGGCTTTCCGCTTCGGCATCAACCCTGGGTCTGAGTGCAAAATCGTTTCATTTTCTTGGTAGTCGAAAGAACCCAAAATCTCTCGCTCATCCCCGGTGGGTGCTTCGATCATGGCGAGAGCATGATCCGCATGACAGGCGAGCACAACGGCATCAAAGACCTCTGATCCGCCCTTGCAATCATGGACCTCGACACCGTCATCCAGGCGTCTGATCCGGCACACTGCGGTGTTCAAGCGGGCACGGTGTTCGAAGGGTTTGGCCAGCTTATCGACATAAGCGCGCGAGCCGCCGTCGACCGTTCGCCAAGGTGGGCGATCGTTGATCGAGATCAGGCCGTGATTTTTGAAAAACTGGAAAAAGCCGATCGCCGGAAAGGCTCGAATTCGTTCCAGGCTCGCGGACCAGATGGCGGCACTCATCGGCAGCAGATAATGGTTGCAGAAGGTTTCGCTATAACGTTCCCGATCCAGAAAATCACCGACCGTTATGTCAACGTCGGCCCTGTTGTCCTCCAGGAACCGAGCGGCTTCGCGGTTGAACCGAACAATCTCCCCCAACATCTTGAGATAACGAGGTTTTAAGATGTTGCTTTTCTGAGCGAAAAGCGTCGAAAAACTCTCGCTGCCCGAATATTCGAAGCGGCCGCCATCAATGCTGACCCCAAACGACATTGTGCTCGCCTTGGTCGGCACCTCCAGATGATCGAACAGAGCGGTCAGGTTGGGATAATTGGGCTCGTTGTAGACGATGAAGCCGGTATCCACCGGCATGATGCCTTCACTTGTGGGCATCCCGAGAGTATGACTATGGCCGCCAAGCCGGTGATCGGCTTCGTAAAGCGTGATGTCATAGGCCTGATCTAAAAGCCAGGCACACCCCATGCCTGAAATCCCGCTTCCAATCACTGCAATCCTCACCGAGCCCACCGTCAAAACCGGGCCGGCGACTTGGCCGCGCCATCGAATTTTTTTGACAGAAGTGTCATGAAATTGTCTCTCAATTAGCGTTGGTGGGCATGACAGGAATACGTGATCCTGTTTCATTCAGATCATTTGTCTGATGGTTGGCGCTGATTTGACGAGACTTTTCGGCTCAGCAAGGCAGGATCAACGCAAACTGCGTTCGATCTGATGCCGGGCGACTTTATGGACCCGGTCGCGACCGAGCAAATAGGCTCGGTAGTCGCTCGAAAATAGCTGGGCTATGGCCGGATCGGCAACGTGTAAGCCACCGGTGAAGCTGCCGAATGCCGGCAAGAGCACGCGGTGCTCATCGGCAACAAAGCACGGACGCGACACACGCCGTCCACGGGCACTAATGCTGGCCTTGGGGTGCAAATGCCCAGCAATTTCCTGAGCGCTGCCCACCAGTCCTGGGAGATGGCGAAATGTCAGACCGCCGATCTCCAGCTCGTCCAAAACCAAGCCACCCACATCCTTCGGCGGTAAGGGATCGTGATTGCCGGTAATCCAGGCCCAATCATAGCGCGCGGTCAGCTGCTTGAGGCGATCGCGATCCTCGTCAGCAAGCCGCGCACTCGCCTCAACATCATGGAACCCGTCGCCGAGGCTGATCACCCGCTCCGGTGACCAACGCCGCAAGGCATCGTCTAACCGATTGAGGGTGGAACGGGTATCATAGGGCGGGATGAGGGAGCCACGCTTGGCAAAAGACGAGCCCTTTTCGAAATGCAGATCGGCCACCACCAAAAGACGTTGCTCAGGCCAGATCAGCGCCCCAGATCGATCGGCGACGAAGCGGGTTTTTTTGTGTTTCAAGCTGATGAACTGCATAGTCTGCTCGGCGAGGTCGCTAGGAATAGTGTTCCGCAAAACGTCATCGAGCACGATTTTGTATTGACCCCCTGGAGAAAAACCAGCCGGCCAAGGCTTAACGGACCGAAGCGTCGTCGTAAATGCTCGGCGTATCGCCGCCCATCGCTTCTTCGATCAGCTCGTCGGCAGCAGCGGCCAACACATCCTCATCCGCCTCGCCGGCGACGAATTCCTTGCCAATCTCCAGCATCACCGGCAGCGCCAGCGGCGAAATTTTTTCGAGCCTGTGATGACGGATTTTTCCTTGCACGCTCACCAGGAAATCGGCAAGGCGCTTCACATCGAGAAGACCGACAGCGGCTTCAGCATGGGTGGCGCGCATCAGGACATGGGTCGGTTCATATTTTCGGAGCACGTCATAGATCAGATCGGAATTGATCGTGACCTGGCGGCCGGTTTTTTCCTGGCCGGGATGGCGCCTCTCGATCAGGCCAGCGACGACCGCGACATTGCGAAAGGTCCGCTTCAACAGGCTACTCTCCGCCATCCAATCCTCAAGCTCATCGCCTAAGATGTCGACATCAAACAACACCGAAGGGTCAGCGACCTCCTCCAAGCCCCAAATACAGAGAATATAATCGCTGGCATTAAAGCCGATTGGCTTCAGGCCCAAGCGTTCCATTCGCCTGGTCAGAAGCATCGCAAGCGTCTGATGGCCGTTCCAGCCGACGAAGGCGTAGATCACCATGAAATGTTTGCCGCGGCGCGGAAACGTCTCGATCAACAGCTCATCAACGCCTGGCATCACCGAGTTTTTTTGTTGAAATTCAAGCCATTCCAGCACTTGGTCCGGCAAGTCATGCCAGCGACCTGGGTCAGCCAGATAGCCACGCACACGCTCGGCAAGATGGGTGGTAAACGGCATGCGGGTGCCCATATAGCTCGGCACGTTCGGTTCCTTGCCAGGCGGAGCGATCGTTACCTCACAGGTGGTCTCACGCATGCCTTGAAAGACGAGGGCCCGCCCAGCAAATTGAAAAACATCGCCCGGCGTAAGCCATTGGACGAACCATTCCTCAACCTCGCCCAGACCCTGGCGACGGCCCTTAAGGCGCACCTTCACCATCGGCGCCTCGACGATCGTGCCGATATTCATTCGGTAGCGCTGGGCAAGTTTCGGATGGACCAAACACCAAGATCCATCTTCCTGCTGGCGCAGACGGCGATACCGATCGTAAACCTGAAGCGCATAACCGCCATTGGCCACAAACCCCACCACATCCTCAAAGTCGCGGCGCGTCAGGCTTTGGTAAGGATGCGCTTTGATGACTTCCCCGTACAACGCATCGGCGTCGAACGGACCAGAGCAGGCAACACCAGTGATGTGCTGGGCGAGGACGTCCAGGCCACCCGGATGGGGCGGCCTGCCATCCAGCGTGTGCTCCCGGATGGCATCCATCGCCGCCCTGCATTCCAGCACCTCGAAACGGTTGCCTGGCACCAGCATCGCGCGGCTTGGCTGATCGAAACGATGATTGGCGCGCCCGATGCGCTGCAAGATACGAGAAACACCCTTCGGCGCTCCGATCTGCACCACCAGATCGACATCCCCCCAGTCGATGCCGAGATCGAGGGATGATGTGCAAATGATGGCCTTCAGCTTGCCGGCCGCCATCGCCGCTTCGACCCGCCTCCGTTGTTCCACAGCGAGCGATCCGTGATGCAGCGCGATCGGCAGATTGTCTTCATTCAGGTGCCAAAGCTCGCGAAACATCACCTCGGCCTGCGCCCTCGTATTCACGAAGACCAACGTGGTCTTCGATGACCTGATCGTGCTGTAGAGGGAGGGGGCGGCGTAGGTTCCATAATGGCCGGACCAGGGCAGCCGGCCCTCCGGTAGCAGGATTGACACATCGGGTTCGGGGCCGGGCGCTCCTAGAACCAGCTCAGCAGGTTCCTCCTGGAGGGACAGAAAATCCAACAGCTCAACTGGCTTTTCCACTGTTGCTGAAAGCCCGACATAGCGGGTCCGAGGCGATATCGTGGACAAGCGCGCCAGGCCCAGCGACAAGAGCTGACCCCGTTTGTCGCCCGCCAAGGCATGCAGCTCATCGATCACCACCGTGGTCAGACCATCGAAGATCTTGGGTGCATCCGGGTAGGAGAGCAAAAGCGCCAGGCTTTCAGGCGTCGTCAGCAGAATATCAGGCGGGTTTTGGCGCTGACGTTGCCTTCGGTTCTGCGGCGTGTCACCGGTTCGCGTTTCGCAACGGACCTCCAGGCCCATCTCCTCGATCGGCATTTGCAGATTGCGCGCGATATCCGTCGTCAGCGCCTTCAGCGGCGATATATAAAGCGTATGTAGGCCTTGATTCGACGGTTGCTCCGACAGGTCAACCAGGCTTGGCAGGAACCCGGCAAGCGTTTTACCGCCACCGGTTGGCGCAATCAACAGCGCCGAGCGCCCGGCAACGGCCTTCTCCAGCATCGCCAATTGATGCTCATGGGGCGCCCATCCGCGCTGCTCGAACCAGCGTTGGAACATCGGTGGGAGCGTTTTGTGATGGTCGGGTGGCGTTGCCAAGTTCGCCTCATCAGGTCATCGTGGCGCGCATGGTAGAGGCAAGCTCGATCCAGACCAAGCCGACACCAGCGTATTTCGGCGAGAGGTTGACACAGCCCCCCCCTCTCCGCGCCCAACCACCCGACAGCGTCCGGATCATATCGGGTGGCTGGGCGGGTGAGCAGGATGGATCGAAACGACTTAAAGTAGGAGAAAAACCATGGGCCTCTTGGTTGACGGCGTCTGGCAAGATCAATGGTATGACACCGAAGCTACAAAGGGCCGCTTCGTGCGTTCTGACGCCCAGATGCGCAACTGGATCACGGCAGATGGCAGCCCCGGCCCATCAGGCGACGGCGGCTTCAAGGCGGCGGTCGGACGCTATCACCTCTATGTCTCGCTCGCCTGCCCCTGGGC
>JBOEHJ010000070.1:0-13244 GCA_050633905.1 Geminicoccales bacterium | reverse complement strand
GGTTGCGGAAAAAGGGTAGCGGCATCTGATCTGATGTGATTCTCTCGCCGTGCATTCATTGGAGATTGCGATGCGCGGTGGTGAGATCCGTTCTGATAGTCTTTTCAGCTATGTCGATTTGGCTCGTGTACCTGCCAAGCATCCATTGCGTGCTATCCGTGTGATCGTTGATGATGCGCTCACGGCGTTGAGCGCGGATTTTGATGCAATCTACTCACCGATAGGGCGGCCATCGACCCCGCCGGAACAGTTGCTGCGGGCGCTTTTGATGCAGGCGTTTTACACGGTGCGCTCAGAGCGTCAGCTGATGGAGCAACTGGACTACAACCTTCTGTTTCGGTGGTTCACCGATCTCGGTATCGACGATCCTGTTTGGGACGTTACCGTCTTCACCAAGAACAGGGATCGTCTGCTTGGTGGCGAGATTGCCGGCAAGTTTTTTGCAGCCGTACTGAACCACGCTCGGATCAACGGCCTTCTGTCCGACGAGCATTTCTCGGTGGACGGCACACTCATCCAGGCCTGGGCTTCGATGAAGAGCTTTCGACCCAAGGATGGTTCGGGTGATCCACCGGGTCCCGGGAAGAATGGCGAGCTAGACTTCAAGGGCGAGACACGCTCGAACGACACGCATGGCTCGACCACTGACAACGACGCCAGGCTCTATCGCAAAGGCAAGGGCCAAGCGAGCCAGCTCTGTTTCATGGGGCATGCCTTGATGGAAAATCGCAATGGTCTTGCCGTCGACGGCGTGGTCACCCGGTCCTCTGGTGCCGCCGAAAGTGCGGCGGCTTTGGCGATGGCTTCCGACTTGCCATCGTCGAGTAAGACCATGGGCGGTGACAAGGGGTATGACACGCAGGACTTCGTGATGGAGTTGCGCGAGCTCGGCATCACGCCGCATGTGGCGCGGAATGCTTACGACACGGGCAAGGCCAAGCGGCGTTCGGCGATCGACGGCCGTACAACCCGTCATCCAGGCTATGGCGTGAGCCAGAAGAAGCGTAAAAGGATCGAGGAGATCTTCGGCTGGCTGAAGACGGTTGCTGGTCTGCGCCAATCGAAATTCCGCGGTATTGAGCGTGTCGGCATGAGGTTCACCTTCGCGCCCACTGCCTACAACTTCATCCGCATGTCCAAGCTCCTTCAGGAGGCGACATGATGAGCCGTTTGGACAAGATCTTTCTAGGTCGCTGGCGGATCGACCTCATGGATGAATATGATCGAGACTATCTCGACTTGGTCGAACCAGCCTTCATTCAGTTCGACCGTGATGGCTCAGGAGAGTTCGTCTTCGGCGCGGTATCCGGCCAGCTCGATTGCCGGTACGACAAGGAGGGTGTCGCGTTCACATGGCAAGGTCAGGACGAAATGGATGACGTCAGCGGCCGTGGACACGCGCAACAAAGGCCTGACGGAACAATCGCCGGTCAACTCTATCGTCATCTCGGTGACGATTCCGGATTTACAGCCTGTAGAGAGTAATTTTTCCGCAGCCTGTTCTCATATTCACAATCAAGCCTTCATGGCACGTCAATTTTCTCCAGCTGCGCTGAAGTCTGTTGTTGATGGCGATACGCCTGGCGAACGACAGGGTCTTGAGACGACGGTTGAGCAAGCTCTCATGCGCGGGTTGGCTACCGCATGACCGCGGTTTCGGCTCGGGGCTGTCTCTTTCTAAGGGCGAGCATCGACCAAGGTCGGCTCATAACAGGCGACGAGGGTTCCCCTACCGTGTACCGGAATTTGTCGTTGTTGAACGGTCTCCTCTTTCCGTGATGTCGAACGTCAGCCTGCGATCGGTCTCGGCTGCACCATGCAGCTTGGCCAGCGCCATCGCATCGCGGCGGTTAGTCTTGACCCGGTCACCAGGCCGGCTCGGAATCAGCGACGGCGCCACCACGATACAATCCTGACCGAGCCCTCGCAGCAAACGATGCATGCCATAGCCGCAAGGGCCGGCTTCGTAGCAGAAGTGAAGCCGTCGGCCACGTCGCCCAAGATTGTCGACCAGCCGTCGCATCGCTTCTGGTGTACTTGCGATCTCCCCGTGAAACCGCACCTCGCCGTTTCGCCCGGTTTCCGCCAGCGCCACCGACGTGCTCTTCTTGTGAACGTCCAGACCCACGAATGTGCTATGATCCATCTTGCCCGTCTCCTATGCATGAGGCTCGGCACCAGACCACCTGGCGCAATCCTCGATCACTGCATACTGGAGACGGGCGCCTCAACTCAGGCCAGGAACATAAGGTCTCTAAGCCACTAGCGCCGACCGTCGAATGCCTGCTTTGTGCTCGGAAGCGGCCGAAACGCTAGCTTCTCGAATGTGCCATTAAAAGCGACCCCATGGCTCATGACATGGTCACCCGCCGCTGCTTTTGGATTCGCAGATCTAGATTCCGAATGGAGCAAGGCAAACAAGCCTCTGCTGGCTAGGCCGCAGATACGGTCTGTTGCGAGCCCACCACAGCATCGGGGCGTGGCCACCGGAGCTCGATCATCTGCCTAAAGCGACTAATTGAGAGCGGACGGCTATAGAAGTATCCTTGGATTTCATCACATCCGTAGCGTTCAAGAATATCTCGCTGCTGAACATCTTCTACGCCTTCGGCAATGGTCTCGATCTCGAGGCTCTGAGCCAATTTGAGGATTCCCAGCAAGACCTGTTCGTCGTACTTGCTCCAACAGATGTCCTTGATGAACTCCCGGTCCAATTTAATGCGATCAACCTCGAACTGCCGAAGATAGCTGAGCGAGGAAAATCCGGTGCCAAAGTCGTCCAGCGCGATCCGCACACCCATATCTCGAATGGCGTGGAGAAGGCTCCGCGTCTCTTCCATATTTCGAATGAACACCGTTTCCGTCACTTCGATTTCGAGCAGCTTTGGATCGAAGTTCCATTTCTGCAGCGCCTGCGCGATCTTCGCAGCGATGCATCCCTCATAGAATTGCTTGGTCGATATGTTGACGGACAAACGAATGTCTCGGCCGAGATCCGACATCAAAGCGGATATCTCATCACATGCCCTGTCGAGAACGAGGTCGCTGAGTTCGTCGATCAAACCGCAATCTTCGGCAACCTTGATGAAGGTTACTGGCGAAATTTCACCAAATTGTGGGTGATGCCAACGGGCGAGCGCTTCAACCCCGATCAAGGATTCGCACTTCGTTAGAACCTGGGGCTGATAGGCAACGTGTAGTGCGCCGGCTGAAATGGCGTCGCGTAAGTCTTCCTCTAGCCTTTTTTTGAAGGCGACTTCCTCGGCCATCTTCCGCTCGAACACGACGATACTGTCGTCAGAGTCCTTTGCGCAGTAAAGGGCGATGTCGGCAAATTTCAGAACCTCCTCAAGATCGTTGTCGTCGCAACCCAAGATGCTAATCCCGAATGAGCATCCGAGAAAGAAAGTTAGCGAGCCGACATCGATCCGGCTTTCAAAAATTGTCCGCAGTTGACGGCAAAGCTCGAAGGCCTGCCGCTGTGCATTGACCGAGCAGCCAATCGCAACGCCGAATTCATCGCCACCAAGCCGCGCAGTCAGCGCATGCTCGCCGGAGATAGCGACTATGCGGTCAGCGATCGTTCTCAGCAATTCATCGCCGACGCTGTGACCATGGTTGTCGTTGACAGATTTGAAGCCGTCGAGATCAAGCAGAATGACAGCGACATCGGAGTCACATTCGTCATACCTTCGTTGAACCAAGTCACGAAAATGCCTTCGATTGAGCAAGCTCGTCAGCGGATCGCGGTGGGCGAGATACTGCAATTCCCTTGTTCGATGCTCGACACGGGTCTCAAGATCCTGCTTGGCTCTAAGCAGTTCGAGTTCGGTCTGCTTTTGACGTGTGATGTCCTGCAGCGTGCCGGCATATTCTACCGGCAATCCGTTGTTTCCAAGCAGCGGCTCGGCAATCTCGCGGACATATCGCTGCTCGCCGTTACTGAGCACGATTTGATACTCAATTTCATACCCGCCGAAGCTTGGATCGGAGAGCTGTGTTTGCAGCTGCCGGATGGCTTCAACGTCGTCCGAATGAACCAACCGATTGAGCCGATCATGCATCAGCTCAAAGGCTTCGGTCAGCTCAACCCCAAGAATCGTTGCAAACTGTTCAGAGCAGGAAATCAGGCAATCATCTTTGACCGACCAACGCCAATTGCCGAGCTCCGCCAGTTTCTGCGCCTGAGCGAGCGCTTCTTCGGTCATACTTTGCTTGGTGGTTTCGAATGCGAAGCATCCCAAACCGATCGCGGTACCTTCGGGATCCCGTACGGCGAACCGGTGCTCTTCATGCATTTCAAGAAAACCAGCCTCGTCGCAAGGCACCACGCGCTCCAACCGGTTTTCTGACATGACTTTGTTGTCCATGGCAGCCACGCGCTCCGCTCGCGCGCCGCCAAACACCTCTTTGGGATGCTTGTCGATCAGCTCCGAGCGATTGCGCCCGATGGACTTTTCGAAATGTTGGTTAACAAACTGATATCGACTCTCAGCATCTTTGAACCAAACGTCGAATTTGGCATGTTCGTCGATAGCACGCAGCCAACACTCGTACAATTCACACTTCTTCTGGTACTGCTCCAGGCGTTGAGCCTGCTTCCTTTCCAGATCACTGCGATTTGGCTGGCTACCCATTTCGTCCCACGCCGTGAATTTAGAGACGCCGGATGTTGCTGCAACGATGGAAAGACTAGGAAAACCGCCGCTCCCTATGGCCTCCGAAGTTTTCCGGCATCATAAGACTACAGACACAACGTTAAGGCGCAGTAAATCGATCGAAAATCGGCCAGCTGCTGGCCAGCGACCGTCGGCACCAAATCACTCGTCCACGAACTCTTATGGCGAGTTTGGGTAAGCTGCGGAATCTAGCGGCCCTGCTCCAGTGTCTGCTTGCGCTCAGAGGCGGCAGCAACGCTTGCTTCTCAAACGTGCCATGTGTGGACAGCTCCTTGTTGGCAAGGGATTTCTGATCTTTTTTCACACCGCTGGTCGGAGCTGCCATGTGTTCGGCCTTTTCATGGCCAGACCTCTAGCACCCGGCTAAATGGTCGGCAACGTGACAATTCCGGCAGTGTTCCATTCGGAATCAAACTTGGCGCACGGTCTCGCCAGGTTGGGTGGGCTGCGGGATGATGAACTTTGTGACAGACTTATATCTTTTGGCAGAGTCCTTAACGAGGGAAGTAAGGCGTGAAGCCGAAGGCATCAGATCCTATCGAGTTCGAGCTGTTCAAGAACGCGATCTTCGCGATCGCCGACGAGATGGCACTCACCATTTTCCGCACCACCTATTCGGGTGTCCTGAAGGACAACATGGACTACTCGACCGCCTTCGCCGACAGAGATGGCAGGCTGGTCGCTCAGGGGCTGACACTGCCCGGCCATCTGGGCTCGATCCCGACCGCCCTCGCCGTCGTGGTCGAACAGTTCGCAGACGACATTCACGAAGGCGACATCTTCGTGATGAACGATCCGTTCGAAGGTGGGATGCATCTGCCTGATATCTTTCTGTTCAAGCCGATTTTTTCCGATGGTAAGCGTGTCGCCTTCGCCGCCACCATCTGCCACCACACCGATGTCGGTGGCCGGGTTGCCGGCTCAAATGCGTCCGACAGCACGGAAATTTTTCAAGAAGGTCTGCGCATTCCGCCGCTCAAGCTCTATGAGCGCGGCGTACGCAACAAGACGATGGATCGGATCATCGAGAAGAACGTCCGACTGCCGGTCAAGGTTTTCGGCGATCTACGCGCCCAACTCGCCGCCTGCCACATCGCCGAGCGACAGTTTCTGGAACTGATCGAACGCTACGGTGCCGAGTGGGTCGGCTTCTACATGGCAGAGGTGATCGATTACGCAGAGCGCCTGACCAGGATGGCGCTGAAAGATCTGCCGGACGGCAGCTTTTGCTTCGAGGACTGGATCGATGATGACGGCGTCGATGTCGACAAGCCGATCCGTCTCTTCGTGACGATCACCAAGACGGATGATCATATGGTGGTGGACTGGACCGGCACCGCGGATCAGGTGAAGGGCGCCATCAACAACACGCTGTCCTACACTAAGGCCGCCGCTTACACCGCGATCCGCTCGGTACTGCCGGCGAATATCCCCAATAACGAAGGCGTCTTCCGTGCGATCGAGGTGGTGGCCCCGCCCGGCACCATCGCTAACGCCCTGCCGCCCGCGGCTTGCGCTGCCCGCGGCCTCACCGGCTTTCGCATGGTCGATTGCGCCTTCGGGGCTGTGGCGATGATGCTGCCGAACAAGGTGTTCGCCGCCTCGGACGGCGGCAATACCGGCATCTCGATCGGCGGGTACGATAGCGAGCGAAAACCCTTCATCTATGTCGACTTCACCTGCGGTGCCTGGGGTGCCCGCCCCTGGACCGACGGGCTGGACGGAAATTCCAACATGTTCGCCAACATGGCGTCCCACTCGGTCGAGGTCACAGAGGCCGAGCAGCCGATCAGGATCGAAGCCTACGAGTTCGTGCCGGACAAGGCAGGGCCCGGAAAGTTCCGGGGTGGTGTGCCGTTCCGTCGGGACTATCGCTTCCTGGAGAAGGAAGCCGTGCTTCAGGTACGCTCTGATCGACGCACGGTTCGTCCCTATGGTCTCTATGGCGGCGGCGCCGGCCAGCCATCCTGGAATTTTCTGAACCCCGACGGCGAAAACCAACTGCTCCCTTCCAAGTTCAACATTACCATCCGGGAGGGCGACGTGTTTCGTCACGAGGTCGCCGGCGCAGGCGGTTACGGCGATTCTCTGGAGCGCGATCCGGAAGCGGTGATGCGCGATGTGAAGAACGAGGTGTTGACTGCCGACGCGGCAGTCCGTGACTATGGCGTTGTGATTGATTTTCGGACTTTCGCTGTCGACGCTGAGGCGACGGAGAAACAGCGCGCTCACCTCCGCGAGGTGCGTGGCTGGATCGAGACGCCTCATGTTTGCTGGGACTAGGCCATGAACAACGCCAGCAAAAAATATCGGATCGGCGTCGATATCGGCGGTACGTTCACCGACATCGTCCTGATCGACCCGCATGGCGGGATCATGGTGAAGAAGGTATCATCGAGCGTTGACGACTACGCGCGCGCGATCATCGAGGCCTTGGACGATACGATCAAAGAGCTTGGCATTGAAGGCAGCGCGATCGCCGGATTTCGCCATGGAACCACCGTCGCC
Source organism: Geminicoccales bacterium (assembly GCA_050633905.1). GTDB lineage: Bacteria > Pseudomonadota > Alphaproteobacteria > Geminicoccales > Geminicoccaceae > JANQPX01. The sequence continues at coordinate 6,057 of JBOEHJ010000070.1, read as the reverse complement.
TCCAATGCCATTCTGGAGCAGAAGGGTGCTAAAACCGGCCTGATCACCACCAAGGGTTTTCGCGATGTGCTGGAGATCAGAAACCTCCGCATGCCCAGGCTCTACGACATCGCCTGGCAAAAGCCGGAGCCTCTGGTGGAGCGTTTTCTCCGGCTGGTGGTCGATGAGCGGGTCGATGCCAAAGGCCGGATCATCCGCTCGCTCGATCCCAAAGAGGCCGAAGACGTCGTCGAGAAACTTCTCGCAGAGAAGGTCGAGGCGATCGCAGTCTGTCTCCTTAACTGTTTTGCCAATCCCTCGCATGAGCAGGAGATCGCCCGGATCATTCGGCGCCTGGCACCCGACTTGCCGCTCTCGGTGAGTTCGGAGGTGCTGCCGGAGATCAAGGAATATGAGCGCACTTCCAGCACGGCGATCAACGCATATGTCATGCCGGTGGTTGCCCGCTATCTTGCCCGCCTCAGAGCCGGGTTGGCGGCCTCCGTCATCGAGACGCCGGTGCTCCTGATGCAATCGAATGGCGGGCTGATGGGGGCCGATCTCGCCGCCAGAAAACCGATGAATATCATCGAGTCCGGCCCCGCCGCCGGCGTAGTCGGAGCAAAGCGGGTTGCTGCGTTGAGCGGCATCAACGACGTCGTCACCTTCGACATGGGCGGCACGACCGCCAAGGCGGCGATGATCGAAAACGGCGCCTTTGCGACCACGCTGGAGCATCAGGTGGGCGGTGGCATCCTCACCGGATCACGGCTTTTGACCGGAGCCGGCTATCTCTTGAAGGTACCGTCGATTGATCTCGCCGAGGTGGGCGCTGGCGGCGGCTCGATCGTGCGCATCGATGCCGGCGGCTCTTTGGTGGTCGGTCCCGATAGCGCCGGCGCTCTGCCGGGGCCGCTTTGCTACGACATGGGCGGTACTGAGCCGACCGTGACCGATGCCAATCTGATCCTCGGCTACCTCAACCCCGATCACCTGACCGGCGGCAGCCTGAAGCTGAATGCCGATCGCGCGCGAAAAATCTTCGCAGAAAGGATCGCAACACCTCTCGGCCTGTCGCTTGAGCATGCAGCGTTCGGTGCGCACCGGATCGCCGCTGCAAATATGATGCGCGCGATCCGCGCGGTGTCGACCGAGCGCGGTCGCGATCCCCGCCGGCATGCCCTTTTTGCGTTCGGTGGCAACGGTCCGGTGTTTGCGGCAGCGATGGCGAAGGAACTGCAGATGAGCCGGATCATCGTGCCGCCTTCGCCCGGCCTGTTTTCTGCCTTCGGTCTGCTTTACGCCGATGTCGCCTACCACGTCTCGCGCACCTATCGGCGGCTGTTGCGCAGGATCGATCTGGAAGAACTGGACCGGGCCTGGACCGAGCTTGCCGAGGAAGCCGCCTCGGCTCTTCTGGCGGACGGTTACAAGGCCGAACAAACCCGGATCAGCCGTCTTGCAAGCCTGCACTATGAAGGCCAGAGTTTCGATCTCACTGTGAAGGTCGATGACGGCCCGATCTCGGAAACCTCGATGACCGCCCTCGAAGAGGCATTCGGCCAGGAGCATGAGCGCACCTACGGCCATCGCGCCGGCGAGGAGGAACCGGTCGAACTCACCGAGATCCGTTTGGTAGCGGAAGTCCCGTCCGAGCAATTTCTGGCGTCAGCGGCGCCGCTGGCTGAGACAACCGAGAATTCACAGCGGCCGGCTCGCTCCGCTTATTTTGGGTCGGATACCGATAACGGGCCGGCGTCCGGCGGCTGGTTGGAGACGCCAGTTCTTGCTCGCTCCGACCTGACCACACCCAAAGCCGGTCCCTGTATCATAGAGGAGTATGATGCGACCTGCATCATCCCGCCGGGTGCCAGGGCCGAAATCGATCGGTACGACAATATCCAGATCACGTTGTAGCCAACGAGCTTGCCAATACCAGCCAGCCTCCTAAGCTGGTGGACAATCAAACATCTTCAGGGAGATAACGTCATGAAACGATCGCTCCTCTTCTCGACGGCCGCCATGTTGGTAGGCTTGATGCTGCCTCACATATCGAGTGCGGCCGACCTTCCTGAAACCACGGTCAAGGGTATCGGGCTCAACAGTAAAACGATCGTGTCGTTCGGCGATGAGGTGCCGTTCTGGAACGAGACTATTCCTGAAGCATCGGGCGGCAAGATCACCGCCGAGTTCTCGCCGATCGATCTTGCCGGCGTCAAAGATCAGCAGATCATGCGCCTGACCAATCTCGGCGTTACGGATTTCGGCGCCGGCGACATTTCCAAGATGGCGGGCGATGATCCGGTGTTCGAGGGCTGCGACCTTGCCGGTCTCGCTCTCGATATCGACACCGCGCGAAAAGCCTGTGCGGCGTGGGCACCGGCGATGGACCGGGTCATGACAGAAAAATTCAACGTCAAGCTTCTGGCGCTTGGCACCAATCCGCCGCAGGTGTTCTGGTGTCGGGAAGAGCTTTCCGGCCTTGATGATCTCGCCGGCCGCAAGATCCGGGTGTTCAACAAGACCATGTCCGACTTCATCACCGCGGTCGGCGGCACCACCATCAGCATGCCGTTTGCCGAGGTTGTGCCTGCGCTCCAGCGCGGCGTCGTCGATTGCGCGGTGACCGGGTCGCTCTCCGGCAACACGGCGGGCTGGCAGGAAGTCTCTAGTCACCTCTACCCGATGTATATGGGCTGGAGCATCACCTACCAGTCCGTCAACCTCAACTCCTGGAACGGCTTCCCGCCCGAAATCCAGGCCTTCTTCACCGAGCAGTTCGTGGCCTTCGAGGACACGATGTGGGATACGGCCGCGAAAGCGACCGCCGATGCCGAGCACTGCAACTTCGGCAAGGAGCCCTGCGAGATGGGCAAGATGGCCGAGATGACGCTGGTCGAGGTCAGCGACAGTGACCGGGAAAAACATAAAGCCATGATGCAGGACGTCGTGCTGGTCGAGTGGGCCAAACGCTGCGGCAAGGATTGTGCGGCGGAATGGAACGAGACCGTCGGCCAGGTGGTCGGTCTGGAAATTTCCCTCGACAAGCTCTAGCGGCGGGCGCGGCCTGATCGTGGACTTTTAGGTGGATCCTCTCCTCGACTTCGCGCGAAAACTCTCCCGGCTTGGCGTCTGGTTCGGCGGCGGTTTGATCATCGCCGCCGCCTTCCTGGTCGGCATCGAGGTGGTCATCCGCAAAGCCTTCACGCTCTCTATCGGCGGGGCGGACGAACTCTCCGGCTACGCGCTTGGCATCTCGACCTCCTGGGCGCTGGCCTTCGCTCTCCTGGAACGGGCGCATATCCGCATCGATTCGCTCTATGTCCACCTGCCGATCCGGCTTTGCGCCCTGCTCGATCTGCTGGGGCTTCTCCTGTTCACCGGCTTCATCGCGCTGGTCGCCTGGCATGGCTACGGCGTCTTCAAGACCTCTTACGATCTGGGTGCCCACTCGCTCTCACCGCTCGGCACACCCCTGGTCATCCCCCAGGCGCTTTGGGTCCTGGGTTTCGTCATGTTCGTTCTGGTCGCTTCAGTACTGATGATCAGAGCCCTGCTGGCGCTGATCAGCGGCGATCTCCAGACCGTTCGCCGGCTGGTCGGCTCGCGCACGGTTCAGGAGGAACTGGCCGTCGAGCTCGATCCGACATCGCCCCTCGATGAGAGCTCACACCGATGATCTGGGTGACGCTCTTTCTCCTCCTTGGACTCTTGATCCTTAGCTTGCCGGTAGCGGCGGTGCTTGGCCTGGTCGGCCTCAGCCTCGATCAGCTGTACTCTTTCCTGCCGCTCCGTCTGGCACTTGGCGAAGTCGTCTGGGGTGCGTCCACAGACGTCATTCTGGTGGCCATCCCGATGTTCGTGCTGCTCGGCGAAATTCTGCTGCGCGCTGGCATCGCCGAGCGCATGTACAACGCCATGAGCCACTGGCTCTCCTGGCTGCCGGGAGGACTGATGCACTCCAATATTGGCGCTTGTACGCTGTTCTCCGCTGTCTCCGGATCGAGTGTTGCTACGGCTGCCACCATCGGCACGGTCGCGGTCGAGCAGATCGACCGTCAGGGCTACAACCCTCGCTTCTTCCTCGGCACCATCGCCGCCGGCGGCACCCTTGGTATCCTGATTCCACCCTCGATCAACATGATCGTCTACGGTGTCCTGACCGACACCTCGATCCCACAGCTCTATCTTGCCGGCATGATCCCTGGCCTCATCCTCGCCGGCTTATTTATGCTGACCATCCTAATCGGCTGTACGCTCCGGCCGGACTGGGGCGGAAGGCGGGTCGAGACCGACTGGAACGCCCGCATCAGCACTCTCCCGGATCTCTTGCCGCCGCTTTTCATCTTCGTTCTGGTGATCGGTTCGATCTATGCAGGCCTTGCGACACCGACCGAGGCTGCGTCTCTCGGCGTGATCGTGGCTCTCGGCCTCGCAGCCTGGCGAAAACGCCTCGATCTCACCATGCTCAAGCACACCATCGAAGGCACGATGCGCACATCGGCGATGATCATGGCGATCCTGATCGCCGCGTATTTTCTGAACTTCGTTCTGACCTCGATCGGTCTCACCGGCCAGGTCAACGCCATGGTGCTCGAACTCGGCCTCACCCCGATGCAGACCCTGCTCGCCGTGGTCGTCTTCTACGTCATTCTCGGCATGTTTATGGAGACTCTGACCATGATGGTCGCCACCGTGCCGATCATCACGCCGGTGATCGTCTCACTCGGCTTCGATCCGGTCTGGTTCGGCGTCCTGATCATGCTGCTGATCGAAACCGCGATGATCACGCCGCCGGTCGGGATCAATCTGTTCGTGGTTCAGGGTGTCCGCGGCCACGGCCAGCTCCATGACGTGATGATCGGTGCTGCCCCCTTCGTGATCACGCTCCTGGTCATGATCGTGCTTCTGATCGTTGTACCGGATATCGCACTTTGGCTACCTGCCCTGTTTGGGAGGTGACGAAGCGGCGCTGTTCGTATTTCGAGCCTGCAACGATCAGCGCTCTTGGATTTCTCCGAACCGACGGCTTTGGGTCACTTTTTGACGCTAGAGCTTCCTCGCCAATGCCCGGTCAACACCTGAGACCGGCCACAAGCCTAGTTCCCGCTCTGTGCCACAAGCTGCCACTGCAACAAGCCGATGATGCGACGTCTGGACTGGTTTGGTCCGGTCCAGATTGCTAGATAACGTATATGGAACTTCGGGCTTACCTTGATCGGATAGGTTTCATCGAATCGCCGACGATCAACCGATCGACGCTGAACGCATTAATGCGTGCTCAACTTCAGTCCATATCGTTTGAAAATCTCGACCAGCAACTCGGAAGGCCTGTTTCGACTGATGTGTCGATCATCTATTCCAAGATAGTAGAGCAGCATCGAGGCGGTTGGTGTTTTGAGCTGAATGGTCTATTCGCCTGGGCGCTCACCGAGATCGGCTTCGACGTCCACACGCTAGCAGGACATGTCAGCGACGATGGCTCAGCCAGAGCCAAACCAGCAGATCACATGGCTCTAATGGTCAAATGTGGCGAACCTTTGCTTGTTGATGTCGGATTTGGCGGCAGCATGATTGAAGCCGTCCCGTTGCGTGAAATCACGGTGAGACAGGCACCTTACACGATCTCCATCAGCCACGAAGTAGATGGATTTCTGAGGTTCAGGGAAGAGGCAGATGAGAGTCAATCCTCTTTCGACTTCAGGCTCACACCAGTTGGCAGCGGATACTTCGACGAGATCAGCTTGTCACTCCAAACGAATGAAGACTCGCCATTTAGACGTACGCTGACCGCTCAGAGGCGCTATGAAAACAGGCACATGGTATTGCGGGGGCGTCTGCTCCGCACAATAAGCCCAGAAGGCCGCAACGAATTGCTGCTGGAAACGAGCGATGAGCTTGTTTCATGCTTGAGGAACGAATTCGGTCTAGAGGTTCCCGAGATTAGCGATGTATGGCCAAGGATCATGCAGCGCCACAGCCAATTGTTCGGCTCTGCTAATACTGGCGTCCGCGGCTGATCAGATGGCTCCAACGCCATGCAATGGAGGCCGCTTCGGGTCAGGACTCGCCGAAAGC
>JBOEHJ010000069.1:0-56474 GCA_050633905.1 Geminicoccales bacterium | reverse complement strand
GGCTTGCGCGAAAACTGACCTCGCGTGACAGACCGAAAGCAAGGCAAAGGGCGAAGGCGATCGCAGCCTTCAGCCCTATCAGCCCGATCACGGAAACAGCGATCAATGAGGCCCGGTCAATGACCGCATGAAGGTCGATCGACATGCCGACCGACATGAAAAAGAGGCCGAGCAGCAGGCCCTTGAAAGGCTCGATATCGCTCTCGATCTGGTGGCGAAACTCGGTCTTCGAGAGCAGAAGCCCGGCAAGGAACGCACCAAGCGCCATGGACAGGCCAGCCATGCCAGTTGCCAGTGAGGTTGCAAGAATGACGAGCAGCACCAGCGCCACGAACATCTCGGACGTTCTGCCGACCGTTACCAGATGAAAGAGCCTCGGCAGCAGAAAATGACCGAGGATTACGATCGCCCCTGTGGCCAAGGCCGCCTTGATCAGGACATAGAGGGTTTGAAAGCCGATCGAGCCCGTCTCGCCCTGGCTGCCGAACAAGGTTACTAGCATCAGAATCGGCACGACGGCGAGGTCCTGGAACAGCAGCACAGCGAAGCTCGCCCGACCATGGCGCATGACGAGTTGGCCGCGTTCGGTAAGCAGCTGAAGGACCATCGCAGTCGACGAAAGAGCCAGACAAAGTCCGAGAATGACGGACACCTGAAGGCTGTTGCCCCAACCATAGGCTAAGGCGCTGATGGCGCTTGCCGTCAGGATAACCTGTGCTGCCCCGAGGCCGAAAATCAACGGGGCGAACGTCTTCAATCTTTCGAAGGAGAGTTCGAGGCCGACAGCGAACATGAGGAAGACGACACCGAGCTCAGCGAAGGCGCGCACATCGTCGACATTCGAGACGAGACCGAGCAATGACGGTCCAGCCAGAATGCCGGCAGCGAGGTAACCGAGAATAGGACTGACGCGAAGGCTTCGCGCAAGCGGCACGATCACCACGGTCGCCACCAGGAAGGCGATCACTTCAGTTAGAAACGGCACATGGGCCACGAGCACTCCTCACATCTAAGGGCATTGCAAGGCGGACATTGACGAAATTGTGCCATGCCTACTTTGACCTATCACAAAACCTTCCTCGATGGTGTGACTTCGGCAACCCGGCGGACGGTAGATCAACGATTTGCGCAAGAATGTCGATCATCTTCGCCTTGGTGCCGATTGATCAGGCCCGTCGGCCAAATGGCCTTGATCAGGATCAAGGTCGGGCAACCCGTCGGATGACATCGTCATCACTAAACTGCCTTTGGTGAACATGATTTGGGTGTCGACATGACGCAAACAAAGAGCGGCGAACACACATCATCGCCCAAGCTCCGACGGCGCCTTTCTCTGCAGATGCTCAGCCTCTACGGCATCGGGGTCACCATCGGTGCCGGGATTTATGTGCTGATCGGCAAGGTGGCGATCGGTACCGGCATCCATGCACCTTTGTCGTTTCTCGTAGCCACGATCCTGGCGGGGTTTACCGCCTTATCCTATGCAGAGCTCGGTGCCAGACTGCCGCAGAGTGCTGGCGAAGCGGTCTTCGTCCATGCTGCTTTCCGAAAACCGGTTTTGGCTACGGCTATCGGATTTCTGGTGATGACGACCGGTATCGTTTCGAGCGGGGCGATTGTCATAGGATTCGTCGGTTATCTCAAGGAATTTGTCGATCTTCCACCAAGTCTCGTGATCGCCGGGGTCGTCATGTTGCTTGCACTGATTGCCGCTTGGGGGATCGGCGAGTCGGTTGGCTTGGCGGCAGTCCTCACGGCGGTCGAGGTGGGTGGTCTGCTCTTGATCATTGGTGCCGGAATGATCGAGCCAAGCGTGGTGATAAGCGCATTGCCGGAGGTTCTCAGCCCTGCTGGATGGCCTGAATGGTCGGCGATCATTTCAGGTGCCGTTCTCGCCTTCTTCGCCTTCGTCGGCTTTGAAGACATCGTGAATGTCGCTGAGGAGGTGAAGGACCCGGTTCGCAACGTGCCACGCGCCATCATCATTACGTTGGTCGTATCGAGTAGCCTATACTTTCTGGTGGCGCTCGTGGCCGTTGCGGTGGTGCCGCTCGACCAGCTTGGGGAAAGTGACGCGCCGCTGGCCTTGGTCTTTGAAACCACCACGGGCAGGTCGGCTGCCCTTATAAGCCTGATCGCCGTGTTCGCCGTCCTCAATGGCGTTATGATCCAGCTGATCATGTCATCGCGCATCCTCTATGGGATCGCCAAGGAGGGATGGATACCGCAAATCTTCGCCTATGTGCATCCAACAACGCGGACACCGATTTTAGCAACGGTCGTCGTCGCCGTCGCGGTCATCATTCTAGCTCTGACCTTGCCGATTGTTCGCCTTGCAGAGACAACCAGCTACCTTGTTCTGATGGTTTTCTCGGTCGTCAATCTTGCCCTGGTGCAAATCAAGTTGCGCCATCCAAGACCGGTGTCTGGCGAGCACATGACAGTCGGTCTATGGGTGCCGGCGACCGGTGCTCTTGCCAGCGTTGGCATTCTGATTTTCGATATGGTCAGCGGCTAATACGGCACCTCCGTCGGATAGGCTGGCTGGACAGACGATGATGAAGAAAAGGCATGATTCCCGGTTCTGATCCATCTCCATCGTCAAGCAGCCTTGCTCAGAGAACGCTGAGCTGGGTGAGCTATCTCCCAACCTCAACGCCACGAGGCAGCTCGCTCCAGCATGTTCTTCGCAAGCATTGGCCCCACATATTGGTGAGATGATTTCAGATCTGGACCTGAGATGAATGTGCTGAGCGGTAAAGACGCCATCCAGCAAATCACTGGGCCTGGCTTTGGTGCCGCATCGGACCGATTGTGAGCTTTGGTTAGAGGCACGTCACGACGTCATTGCCGCAGCGATGAGATCGCTTGCTGCTGCTTTCGTGTCCATGGCTGGATTCTCCAAATGTCCAAGATGGGCGATCACGATCGCGTCTTCGTTCAGGAGTAGCAACTGGCGGGCGAGCCATGCTGGATCGGGCGCGCTGGCGCGGCTGGCGAGGTCGTTCACGTGGGGGTCGATCATGCGCTTATGCTCGGCCGGCTGCTTGTGAATGGGATCATCAGCGTATTGCTACGATGGGTAGTTCTATCGCTGTACGAATCGTGTTCGCCGGCGACATCATCGGTCCGGTGGATTCGCTACTCGATAGCATCGCGTTGTTGTGGGTCGTTATCGTCAGTCGCGGTTGTAGCCCCAAAGCCTGGAGGGTGACATGAGTGCAAAGAACGGTGTCGTCTGTCCGATTAAAGCGGGTGTGCCAACAGCACCACCCTTACCCTGGAGGTCATGAAATGACTGGATGGCACCTCGACGAACGGTTTGAAACCTCCGCGGGAACCGTGGCAGCCGGCGCTATTGGAGACGGGCCACCGTTGGTGCTCGCGCATGGATGGCCGTGGTCTTCTTACGCTTGGCATCGGATCATCCCCTCGCTCGCCGAAACGCATCGCGTGTATTGGTACGACATGCCAGGCTATGGGCGATCGGAAAAACGCGAGATGCAACGCACCTCACTCGACGTTCAAGGCGAGGTCTTCGCCGAGATGCTGTCTCATTGGCAACTAAAAAGGCCGCGCGTGGTCGCACACGATGTCGGCGGTGCGACGACCTTGCGCGCCCACCTCCTGCATGGATGCGACTACGGGCGATACGTCCTGATGAACGTCGTCGCCATGCGGCCATGGGGTTCCGATTTCTTCGATCACGTCGGCCGGCATGTCGATGCCTTCACCGGCCTGCCGCCTCATATCCACGAAGCGGTGGTCAAAGCCTATATCCAAGGTGCGCTCGTCAACGATATTCCGGACGAGGATTTTCGGCAGCTTGTCGAGCCCTGGCTGTCCGAGGAGGGAAGAGCGAGTTTCTATCGGCAGTTCGCGCAAGCCGACGAGCGATACACGGCCGAGATCGAACCGTCGTTCGGAGAGATCAGGTGCCCGGTTCAGATTCTCTGGGGCGAGGACGATCCGTGGATACCGCTTTCTCGCGGCAAAGCTCTCGGAGCGCTGATCCCGCGCGCCTCATTCGAGACCTGGCGCGACGTCGGCCATCTGCCACAATTGGAAGCGCCTGATCGCGTCTTCGCGGCACTGTCTTGGTTTCTCTCTCACGGACGCTAGGTGAGGGGAGATCGATCCTCAAGGATTTTGTCTGACACCGCCCGCGGATTAATCGTTCAATAGCGTCAGGCTGTCCGGCTCCCAGGCTAACCAAACCTGCTCGGCGTCGACATGATCGGAGGCGCTGGCGGTGACGACAGCCCGCAGCACTGCCTCGTCGCCGACAGCGATGTCAAGCACGGTGCGGCTGCCTTTGAACACTCTCTTCGCGACTCGCCCTTGCATCACGCTGCTCGCAGTCTTTCCGGTGCTAAGGACGATCCGCTCGGGCCGAAGAGCGGCAGTGACCATCTGGCCAATGGATGGGCGTTGATCGGCCACGGCGTGGAGCGTCACGCCTTGCCAGTCGATCGCCAAGCGTCCGCCAGCGACATTCGTGACGGTGCCAGACATGATATTGGTCTCACCGATGAACTCGGCGACAAAACGGCTCGCCGGGCGATGGTAGAGGTCCTCCGGTGTGCCGCTTTGCTCAACCCGCCCCTCGTTCATGACCACGATCCGATCGGACATGGTCAAGGCCTCGTCCTGATCATGGGTGACGAAGAAGAAGGTTTTTCCGGTGCGTTTTTGAATGTCTTTGAGCTCGAGCTGCACCTGCGCCCGCAGCTTGGCGTCGAGGGCTGCGAGCGGTTCGTCGAGCAGCAGAAGTCGTGGGTCAGGGGCGAGCGCGCGGGCGAGCGCAACCCGTTGGCGCTGGCCGCCGGAGAGCTGGCTGGGCATGCGCTCGCGAAGAGTTTGTAGCTCCAAGAGGTCGAGGAGTTCGTCGAGACGGCGATCGACTTCGGAGCGGCCTTTGCCTTTCAGTTCCAGACCGAACGCCATGTTGTCGGCGACGGTCATATGGGGAAACAGCGCGTAGTCCTGGAACACCATGTTGACGTCACGCTTGTTCGGCGGTCGTGCTGTCACATCGTCGCCTGCCAGGATCACGCGGCCGGCGTCCGGCCGTTCGAAGCCGCCGATGATGCGAAGCGTGGTCGACTTGCCGCACCCTGACGGTCCGAGAAAGGTCACAAACTCGCCGGCCATGATCTCCATGTCGAGATCGTCGACCGCGACCACGTCGCCGAAGCGTTTGGTGATGTGATCGAGATGGACGACGACGTCAGTCTGGTTGGTCATGGCGTGGCCTTCATGCGCCTCGTCCAGCGTTCGGCCCATAGGCCGACGACGGCGGTTAGCACGAGAGCGACGGTGGAGATGGCGTTGATTTCGGGCGACATGCCCGAGCGCAGCTTGGCGAAGATTAGGACTGGCAAGGTCGGCTCGTAGCCGCCGAGGAAGAACGAGCGGACGAAGTCGTCAAAGCTCAAGAGCATGCAGAAGACGGCAGCACCGATCAGCGCGGGTTTCAGGTAGGGAAGGGTGATGCGCATGAAGGTGATGGCCTGATCCGCACCGAGATCGCGCGCGGCTTCAAGCTGGCTGTTCGGCAGGGTGCTGAGGCGCGCCAACACGACGAGCGCTACGAAGGGGACGTTGTGCACGGTGTGGCCGAGGATAATCGCCAGCATGCCGGGATCGATCTCCAAAAGACGTGCGTAGATGCGAAGAGAGATCGCCGAGATGATGCCGGGGATGACCGCTGGAAGGCAGGTGAGCGCGAACAGAAAGGCGCGGCCGAAAAAGCGATGCGGACCGAGGAGAAGGGCGATCCAGGTGCCGATGACGAGGGAGAGCACGGTCGACGCGATCGCGATGACCATCGAGTAGAGAAAGACATCGATCACCTCGGCGCTCTGGAATACGCCCTGATACCAATCAAGGGTCCAGCCTTTGATGGGAAAGCCGATGAACTTGCTGTCCTTGAAACCCATCAGCACCATCAGTATCAGCGGCACGAACAGATAGATGACGAACGCCCAGTAGATCACCGACATCAGGACACGGCTGTGGCGGGTCATTGCAGCAATCCCTTGCCGTCCCTGCCCATGACCTTGAGGAAGAAGCCGGTCAAAGCGAGCGTCGCAATCAGCATGATGCTGGCGAACGCGGCGCCAACGGGCCACTCGTCACCGGCGACATGGAAGAAGCCGGCGATGGTCTCCGCGAAGACTGTCGTGCTCGGCCCACCGAGGAGCACGGGTGTGGCGTAGAAGCCGGTGGAGATCAGGAAGACCAGCGTGCAGCCCGACGTGATGCCTTCCTTGGAAAGCGGCAGCGTCACCCTCCAAAAGCGCGTCCAGGCGCCAGCGCCGAGATCGGCCGCGGCTTCACGGTAGCTGTCCGGGATTTTTTCGAGCGCCGAGTAGAGAGGAAGCAGCATGTAAAGAGCGGTTAGATAGATGATGCCGAGGCTCATCGAGAAGGTGGTGTACATGAAAGGGATTGGGCGCTCGATCAGGCCGATCGATGTCAGGACCAGGTTCACCGCCCCGTTATTACCGAGGAGAATCATGATCGCGTAAGTACGAACAATCTCGCCGACCCAGAACGGGATCAGGAGAAGTAAAAGAAAAATCATCTGGTTCCGGCGCTTGACATGCTTCGCCAGGAAATAGGCGACGGGATAGGTGATCAGTAGCGTGCTGATCGTCACGATAAACGCGAAGGCCAGTGTGCGGAAGAACGGCATCATGAAGATGCGTTCCTGGAAAAATTTTCCCCAGTTGGCGACGGTGAAGCTCGGTTCCTGGCCGACCGTCGGCGGATAGCTGTCGAGAAAGCTCACCCAGAACATCTGCAGGATCGGCCCAAGATGGGCGACAAGCACCCAGGCGACCGGCAAGGATGCAAGCAGCAGGAATTCGCGGCGCGGCGATTTGAAGATCAGATCAGTGATCCCCTGATAGCCGCTGTTACTGACGACTGCGCCCCAAAAGGGGCGGCGCTCGCCGGCCGTCTTCATCGTGCCACCGGCGACACCCGCTTCGCTCCTAGGCAAAGTCCAGCGTCTGCCGCTAGGCAGCTTTGACTTCTTCGACGGCCGGATCGACCAGCTTGTATTTCATGTCATTGGCTTCGGCGCGGAAGAACTGGAGGCCGGCGAGTTCCTCTTCGGTAAAGGACGAGGCCTTTTGTTCCAGCTCGGTCAGATGGTCCGAAGCGCCATTGTAGGTGGAGATGAAGCCCGACGATTTGGTCATCTGCGCGCCGAGCTCAGAATTCGCGAGCAACGCGTCGAGGAAGGTGTAGGCGTTGTCAGCATTGGGCCCGTTATTGGCGACGTTCAGCGTGTAGACGAAGCCGTAGGAGCCCTCCTTGGGGATGGTCATGGCGACAGGAAAACCGTCCATGATCAGCTTCGAGATCGGGCCGTTCCAGGCATGGGCGAGCACGATGTCTTGATTGATGAACATTTGCTGCACCTCAGCGCCAGCATCGTAATATTTCCGAACAGCTGGCTTGTGCTCGATCATCAGATCACGGATCTCGGTGACGATGCGCGCGGCCTCGTCCGGATCATCCATATACTCGACCATGTTACCGTCATAGCCTTTGTAGAGCATCAACACGGACATCATGTCCTGGATGATATAGGCGATCTGGCCCGAATATTTCTCGTCGAACATGACGTCCCAGCTCAGCGCCTCCTCGGGCGTGACCACCTCGGTGTTGTAGGCCATCACCTCGGCGCCGGAGAGGATTGGGGCACCCCATTTTTCGCCGTTGATCGTTGCCCAATCGCTCTCTGAATAGACGGGGTTGATGTTACCCCAGTTGGAAAGGCGGCCCGTGTCCATCGGGGCGAGCAGCCCTGAATCGATGAACTGCAGAAAGCGATGACCGGCGACCGTCACGATGTCCGCGGTCGGGTTCGGGGCTTCGGCTGCGAGTAGGTTGAATTGCTTGCCCTGATCGTCGACCAGCCGAACGTTGACCTTGATGCCGGTTTCGGCCTCGAACGCCGCCTTGAAATCGTCGGGCACGAAGTTGGCGTAGGTCCAAATGTTGACTTCTTTAGCGTCCTGCGCGCTGACCTGTTTCAGGTAGGCGGGTGCCGCCAGCGCTACACTTGTGGCGGCCGTTGTCGCCATAAAGGAACGTCGATTGATCTTGGTCATGGTCGCATCTCCTCAAGGGTTGGGCCGCGTTCTTGTCGCGTACTTCCTTTTAGTCATGTCTCAATGGTCATGTCTGAGCGGAAAGCCTTCTAGAGCCAGTTTTTTCAACTGTGCAAGGGAGATCGCCGGCAAGTCAAGGGGGGCGAGGAGGTCGTTCTTCCGCTCGAAATCGGTGCCGTACATCGCGGAGAAGATGTCGATCCCTGCTTGGTGCAACCTAGCGTTTTGCCCGGTCATCTCACCCAGCTTGACGGTCGGCAGGAGGCCGAAGGGGACATCCTCGGTGACATAACGGCTGTCCGCAGTTGCCGGTCCCGTTCCACCGCGGCCTTCGCGATGCATCTCCTGGTTCATGCTCGAAATGCTGCCGATCGGCACATGGAACGAAAGATGGAAATGCTCGAAGATCGTGCGCACCGACAGGCCTAGGCTATCGGCGATAGCAAGCCGTTCCCGATCGAGCGCTTCGAGCAAGCGTCCTACATTCGGCGTGACATTCTGGCCCTGGCTCCAGGCCTCACCTCGCTCCATCCGGGTCATGTTACCGAGCGCGATGCCCATATGGTTTTGCGGGTTGAGATTGGAGAGCGCTATCGCCAGCAAACCGTCCCGCTCCACAAACCTTTCCCCAAAGAGCCGCCGGCTCAGGGCTGACGCTGTCGCGGAGTCTTTATGGGGTATCGTCGCGATATCGACCTTGGCTCGAACCGTGTTCACTAGCACCCTGCAGGGGTCTTGTTGGCGGCCGGTGGTCGCCGTGGTGCCCCAGGCGACGATCGGCAGTGACACGCCGCGTGTTGACAGGAGTTTCGAAAGGTAGAGCGCGCCGAAGGAGGCGTGGGAGCTGATCAAGACGGTCTGGTCGCTTTCTAGGTGCGGTGCGAGCGCATCGAAAACGGCCTTATGGCCATAGGCGGGAAGCGCAATCAGGATGACATCGGCGAAGCTCGTCAGCTCTTCCGCATCGCTCGCAACTGCTGGCTGAAACTTTCCCTCGACGGCGCCTTCAGCTACCAGCGAAGCACCAGCGGCAAGCTCAGCCGTACGTTTGCCCGACGGCGACCAGAGCATCACCCGATGCCCCGCCTGCTCCAAAAGGGCGGCATTGCCGAAGGCCACCGAGCCCGCCCCTGCAATCCCGACTTTCAAGATAGACATCTCAGCCAACGTCTGCGCTCTCCGTTGCTACGGGGTCGCCGAGGATGTGCATGAGGCGGTTGGCCCAGGCGAAGAGGGCGGTGGAGAGGATCAGGTCTAGGATTTCGTCGTCGGAGAGGCCGGCGTCGCGCAGTTCTTGCATGTCTTCCGGCGTCGCCTCGGGTGGTGCTTTCGAGAGCTTTATCGAAAAATCGACGATCGCCTGGTTGTAGGGGGCGAGCCTGACGTTCTCGCCATCCTCAAACAGGGCCGCCATGACATCGCCGCTCTTGGTGAGCTGGTTGTAGCGGCTGGCGTGGACGGCGGCACAGTAGATGCAGCGGTTGACCACAGAGGCGGCTGTTGCGCCGAGTTCACGGCCGGTGCGGCCGAGGCCGCCACGGTTGTACATGATGGCGTTGAAGAGCGGTGAACGCTCCTTGAGGATCTCAACATCATGAGCAAGGGTCAGGACATAGTCAGAAACTTTGGTATTGGAAGGTGTGACCTTGAGCGCTTCGAGCTGAGCGTCAGTGGCCTCGGCAAGATCGACCGGCGTCACCCGTGGTCGCCATGCCGGGACCTCGGCAGTGAACGCGTGGATGACGTCGCTCATGCGCCTGTTCCCATTAGCCGGAGGCCTTCGATCAGCCGGATCTCATAGGCAAGAAACGCGTTCAGCTGGGTCAGCCGCACGATGTCGGCGTCGGCGATGCCGACTTTAGTCAGTTTCTCAATATCCGACGCGGTGGCGTCTTTCGGCGAGGTGACGACGCGATCGGTGAAGGCGAGGATCGCTTTCAGCTGGTCGTCTGCGCCGCCATCGAATGACGGGTCGGCGATCTTCGCTTCCTGGTCGCTCAAACCTTCGCCGTAGTGATCGCTCAGGGCGGCTCTGCCGTTCAGCTGCGCGATCCGGGCGGCAAGGGCTGCGCGCCTTTCGTGGGAAAATGCGCCCGTCTCCTTGGGTCGCAGCACGGCAGCGCTGGCAGCCTCGGTCATCGCCAAAATGTCGGCGCGGTGGGCGAGTGTTTTGGTGGCATCCAGCCCTGCAAGGGACGTGATCCTGTCACTACTCATGATGCGATGTCCTTCAGATCGTCGGGCAGCGGACTTTCTGTCCACTCGTCGCCGTGCAATTCCGGCTTTTCGTAGTCTTGAAGCCGCTGCCAGTGGGCCTTGATGTCTTCGCGGTATAGGGCCGCGGCGAGATCGCGGGTGAGCCAGGACGCACCTTCGCTGATCCCGGGGATGTCGCCACTGACCTTGCCCAAACTTGCGGTGGCGCCGTAGTTGAAACAATAAACCTTGGCGAGCCAGGGCGCCGTACCCGGCATCTTTTCACGGAAGGTGAAGTCGGGGTTCAAATAAGGAAAGCGGCCGAGGTCCGGGTCGCGCTCGTCTTCGGGTGGTGTGTAGACATCCTGCCAAAGCTGGATCTCGGCCGCGACTTCGCCGAACTCTTTGCGTGCAAGCGGATCCGTGGTGAACCCGGTGCCCAATATCAGAAAATCGGTCGTCAGACGGCGTCCGTCTTCGATGTCGATTCTGAGCGCCTCGCCTTCAAGCGTCACATCCGTCACCGGCACGCCGAAATGAAAGCTGACGGCATCATGGCGATTGGCGCGGCGGGTCGAGCCATGAGGTGCCGGTGTCTGCGTCGCGAAGGAATAATGCATGAAGCGCCAGCGCCATTCATCCGACAAGGCCGCATAGCCCGCGGAAAAGCCGAAGGAGCCGATGCCCATCATCTTGTTGATCGTGGGCATGGTTTTCCGACGTGCCAGTAAACGGACTTCCGCTGCACCGGCTTCGGCCGCCTCGGCCGCATTCTCGACTGCGGAGGCACCGACGCCGATGACGGCGACGCGCTTTCCATGAAGCGCGGTGAAATCGATGTCGCCGGAGGAGTGGGCGAAGTAGCCTTGCGGCACATCTTTCATGAAGGTGGGGATATTAGGATGTCCCGTTCCTTCGCGGCCAGTCGCCATGACCAGTTTTCGGGCAAGGATGCTCGTCTCCATCGTCCCGTCGCCATCGAGTTCAAGTCGCAAAAAATCGCCCTCGGGGCAGATGCGTCGAACCTCGACATTGTTTTCGACAGGTATGTTCAGAACGCGCCTATACCAGCGGAGATAATCCATCCACATGGTGCGCGGAATCTTGTCCAGTTCTTCCCATGCGACCTCACCGAACATCGCCTCAAACCAGGCACGGAAGGTGAGCGACGCCATGCCGTAGGCTGGCCCTGTCAGATGCTTGGGCGAGCGCAGCGTCTCCATGCGCGCATAGGTCACCCAGGGGCCCTCGACACCTTTCGGGTTGCGATCAACGATGCGGACATTCCGCATGCCGGCAGATTGCAGGGCGAACCAAAGCAGCATGCCGCACATGCCACCGCCGACGATCATCACATCGAGCACCGCCTTGCCTTCGACCTCGCACGGCATGACCCAGTTAGCCGGCGGGCGGCAAAGATCCTCCAGGTCTTTCCGCACGCGCGCCTCCAGGGCGGCGAGCCCAGCTCCGGCGATTGGTTCTGATGAGGTCATCCTCGGCCTTCTCTTATCGATCTCCACCCGTTCACCCTGCAATCTTGTCACCGACAGCGCAATCCCACCCAAACCGGCAAAACACCCTCAACGTCCCTGCACCAAGGAAAGAACCGCATAGCATGGACCAGAAGAATTCGATCATCGACAACGCTGCCAAAAATCATTGAGGTGGCCATGTCACTATCCCTGGGTTGGCCATGCGCGGTGCTCGTCATCGATCACGAAGACGTGGCGATGGCGCCAGGCCTTGCCCTTTCGGACAGCGTTTCGGAGATGAGGGTGATCGGCAGGCAGGTCGTCATGCACATGCTCGACCACGTCGGGATCGTCCGCAGGCCAGACGAGCCATGCGGCAACGGCTCCGATCAGCGCGATGGCACCCAGGAGGAGCATGGCAGAACTCATGCCGAGGGCGTGGCCGATCCAGCCGGCAAGCGGGTAGGTCAGAAGCCAGCAGGCGTGGGACAATGCGAATTGCGCGGTGAACACGGCGGGCCGGTCTTCGTCATGAGCGGATCGCCGGAGGAGGCGGCCGGATGGCGTCAGCACCAGGGCATAGCCGAGGCCGAGCAGGAACCAGACGAGCAAGAGGACGGGCCAAGACATAATAAGGGCTGGGATCGAGAGCAGACCGATCAGTAACAGAATGAAGGCCATGATAGAGGCAGCGACGATCATGACTGACCGATCACGGATCCGATCGAGCAGATGCGGCAAAGTCAGAGCTGCCAGCATCGACCCTAGTCCAAATGCCGCCATGGCGGTAGCGACATCGCTTTCGGAGGCCAGATAGCTGTCCCGAACGATCACGACTGTATTGACGATCACCATAGCGCCGCCGGCGGCGGCCGCGAGGTTCAGACACAGCAGGCCACGAAGGCGGGGCGTTGCCAGGTAAATGCGGGCGCCGCGGGTCAACCGATCGACAAAGGACCGCTGCTTCACGTCTGCTGGCCGTCGGGGCAGAACGGAGCGCGTGATCAGGAAAGCGGAAACGATGAAACCGAGAGCCGTACCAACAAACAGCCCGTGAAATGAGACGAAGAGCAAAAGGACGCCGGCCAGTGCAGGACTGATCAGGTTTTCAAGATCATAAGCGAGGCGTGAGAGGGAGAGCGCGTTCGTGTAATCTTCTTCGTCCGGGAGGATGTCGGGGATCAGCGCTTGGTAGGCCGGTGTGAAGGTTGCAGAAGCCGCCTGTAACAAAAAGATGCAGACATAGATCTGCCAGACAGCATCGATGAATGGCAAAACCAGCGTAACCGCGGCACGGATGGCGTCCATGGCAATCAGCACATAGTTTCTCGGCAGGTTGCCGATCAGCGCCGAGGCTGTTGGTGCAAGGGTTACATAGGCAACCATCTTGATGGCCAGCGCCGTGCCAAGCACGGTCCCCGCCTGCCCACCTGCGAGATCATAAGCCAAAAGCCCGAGCGCGATGGTGAGCAGTCCCGTACCCAGCAGGGCCACGACCTGTGCTGCGAACATTTTGGCGAACGTGACGTGGCGTAAGACCTGAACGATACGTGACACCTCCCATGCGACCGCTTGCCTGTCTTTTTTAGCCGAAGTCGCGGGTCGATGACCATCGGCGAGGCATGAGGGCGCGGCGGACGATCACGACCCTACGATGCGGAACCCAGCGCCGCCGTTGCGGCGTCTGCAGAACAACAATTCTGGCCGCGGGATCGATCAAATAGACGCCATGAAGCCGCCATCGATGTATAGCATCTGGCCGGTGACATAACGCGAAGCGTCCGAGCAAAGGAAAACCGTTGCGCCCACAATATCATTGAGATCACCAAAACGCCCAGCAGGGATTTTTTCCAGCATCGCATCGCACCAAGCTTGGTCCTGATAGAAAACCTCGGTGAGGTCGGTACGGAAATAGCCAGGCGCAATCGCATTAGCGCGGATACCGATCGATGCCCATTCGGCAGCGAGTGCTCGGGTCATGCCGAGAAGGCCGGTCTTCGAGGAACCATAAGGGGCAGCGGTCGGCACACCGACGCCTGAGGTCAACGAGGCGAGATTGACGATCGTCCCGCCTTTCTCTTGCATCTGCTTGGCGGCCGCCTGGGCGACGAAAAAAGCGCCCTTCAGATTTGTATCGACGATCTTGTCCCAAAGCGCCTCGTCCACCTCCAATGAGGAACGGACGTCTTCGATGCCGGCATTATTGATCAGGATATCCAGCCCGCCCAGGGATTCGGCTACCAGATGAATAGCTGGATCGATCTCATCGATCGCGCACACGTCGAGTTCGAATGCTAGGCCCTTTCGTCCAGTGGCCTCGATCGCCTCCAGGCAGGGATCGAGTTGGTCGAGATGGCGGCTGCAGATCGCGACATCCGCACCAAATCGGGCGAGACCCACGGCCAGAGCTTGGCCGATGCCGCGGCTTGCGCCGGTGACCAGAGCGCGCCGCCCTTCCAACGAAAAAGTCGGGAATACCGGATCAAGCATCAAACACTTCCTCTTTGAGGTTGTCCCTTGCGCGTCAAGCACGTCTTCGGCACTGTCAAATCAAGCACAACTAAGAACGGCAGGCCATTGAGCGCGCGCACCAAGTCGACGACGGGCAAGCCCAGCGAGCCCGGCTTTTCTGAACCGATGGTCCGGCTGGACGAGGTGACCAAGCGCTTCGGCGACCATATTGCGGTCGACAGCGTCGACTTTACCGTCGAGAAAGGCGCCTTTCTCACCATCCTCGGCCCGAGTGGTTCTGGCAAGACCACGGTACTGCGTATGATCGCGGGCTTCATCGAGCCGGATCATGGAGACATCACGATCGCTGGCCGCCCCGTTGCCGGCGATCCGCCTTATGCCCGGTCCATCGGCATGGTGTTCCAACGCCTCGCATTGTTTCCGCATATGACCGCAGCCGAAAATGTCGCCTATCCCTTGAAAATGCGCGGCTGGTCAAAAGGCGAAATCGGCGCGCGGGTCGAGCGTTTCCTCGATTTGGTCCGTCTTTCCGGCCTCGGCACGCGTCGCATCCAGCAGCTCTCCGGCGGCCAGCAGCAGCGGGTGGCGATCGCACGCGCTCTGGTCTTCGAGCCGGATCTCCTGCTTCTTGACGAGCCGCTTGCCGCCCTGGACCGCAAGCTACGCGAAGACATGCAGCTCGAGTTCCGGCGCATCCAGCAGGAACTCGGCGTCACCACCATCAACGTCACCCATGACCAGCGCGAGGCTCTCGTCATGTCCGATCAGGTGCTGGTAATGGACGACGGCAGGATCCATCAGCACGCCCCGCCCACCGAAACCTATGGCCGCCCCGCCGATCGTTTTGTCGCCGGCTTCATCGGCGTCACCAACTTTTTCGACGCGACGCTCGTTGACGTTAAGGAAGAGGCGCGCGCCATCGTTGCGATCCAAGACCGAACTTTCGAAGGTTGCATTGCCGATTGCTCGCTCCAGCAGGACGCCCAGGTGGTCGCCGCACTCCGGGCGGAAAAAGTGAGCATCACCGACCCGGCTTCGGAAAGCGGCCTGCCCGCGACCATCGTTGAGACGGTGTTCGAAGGCGATCGACTGGTCTACCGTTTGCAGGTGAAGGCTTGGCCGGATCATCCGCTGCTTGCCTTCGACTATCGACAAGACGTGGAGAAACCACGTGCCATTGGCGATGTGGTCCGGGTGGCCTGGCGACCCGAGGACCTCATGATCTTCCCGTCCTGATGCAGAAATGTGCACCCATGACCAAAAACCAACCAAGGGAGAACGACTGTGACCATGAAGTTCGACAAGTTTCAAAAAAGCCTGCCGCGGCGGCGGTTTCTGCAAGGCAGCTCGGCGCTTGCCAGTGCCGCCCTCGCAGCGCCCGTCATCCTGAAGCACGGCCAAGCCATGGCCCAGGACAAGCCGGCAGAGCTCATCATCCGTGCCTGGGGCGGAGTCTGGGTGGAGAGCTTGGAAAACGGCGTCTCCAATCCGTTCAGCGAAGCGACCGGCATCGCTGTTCGTCATGATCTCACCGAGGACAACGAAATCCGTCCGAAGGTCTGGGCTGCGGTCGACCAGGGCCGCGTGCCGCCCATCCATATCAATTGGGACACGACCACCAACGCGTCGAAGTCAGCCCTTCGTGGCGTCACCGAAGACCTGGGCGACCTTCCTGGTCTGGATGAGCTGCTGCCGCTCGCCCAGCCTTCGGGCATGGACGGATGGCCGCTGGTCAACACCTATTCCTACGTCTACGTGCTCGCCTACCGGGACGAGGCGTTCCCCGATGGTGCGCCCGACAGCTGGCAGGTGATGATCGATCCGAAATACAAAGGCCGGGTCGCCATCTACGATGACGGCATCGGCTTCCATCCGGCAGCACAGATTGCGGGTGGCGGTAGCGTTGAGGACATCCCCGACAATATGGACGCCGCCTGGTCCTTCTTCGAAAAGCTTAAAGCCAACGAGCCGCTTCTCGGCGAAGACCCGGACTTCACCGCCTGGTTCCAGAACGGCGAGATCGATGTCGCCTGCACCATCATCTCGAATGCGCGTGCCGCCAAGCAAAACGGCGTTCCTGTCTCCTGGACCGTGCCCAAGGAAGGCGCCAAGCTCGACACGGACGGTCTTTGGATCCCGAAAGGCCTGCCGGAAAACGAACTCTACTGGGCGAAGAAATATATCGAGACCGCCCTTTCCGCCGAAAGCCTGCAGACCTGGTGCAACGGTCTCGGCCTGCCGCCGGTGCGCCCGGGCCTGGAGCCACCTGCGGATCTCGTTGGCGACCCAGCCTACCCGACCACCGAAGAGGACCTCGCTCGTCTGATCCGCGTGCCGACCCCAATTCTGGTCGAACATGAAAGCGACTGGTTCGCCAAGGTCAACGAAATCATGCAATCCTAACCGAGGGGCTTGGTACCCTTGACTCCCGGAACGTCGGCGGCGCATGGAGCGGTAGAGCTCATGCGTCGTCGCGTCTGGCCCTTTGGGCTTGAACCTTACACCGGTTACATCTTACTGCTGCCAGCACTGGCACTGGTGGCGACGCTGGTGGTCAGTCTGCTGCTGATTGGCGACAGCAGCCTGCGCCTGCTCGATCGGGATATGTTTCGTCTGGGCGAAAATTATTCGCTCGGGAACTATGAGACGCTGATCGAGCGGCCAGTCTATCTGCGGATTATCGCAAAGACGCTTCTAGCGGCGGTCATCGTGACCTTGGTCACCTTGGCGCTTGCAATGCCTTATGCCTATCTGATGGTGCGCACACCGAGCCCGACGCTTCGAAAATTCCTGTTGATCAGCCTGTTTCTTCCCTTCTTTCTCGGACAAGTCATCCGCGCCTATGGTTGGCTGATTATTCTCGGCAAGCAGGGGCTTTTAAATAGCGCGCTTAGTGGCATCGGCCTGCCCGCGGTCGAGCTGATCTACACCTTTCCGGGCGTGCTGCTCGGTCTGGTCCAATACATGCTGCCCTTTGCGGTCCTCCTTTTGGCTCCCGCATTCACCGCGATCTCGGAGGAACTTGAGCTTGCCTCGATGAGCCTCGGAGCGCGTCCCTGGTCGACCTTTCGCCATGTTATCCTGCCGCTCGCCAAGCCCGGCTGGGTGGCGGCCGGCGTGGTGGTCTTCACCCTGACGCTCACCGATTTCGCCATGCCCGAAATCATGGGTGGCGGCGGCAACGACTTCATCGCGAATGCCATCTATGACGGCTTTTTCCAACTCAGCGATGCCGGCCTCGGTGGCGCGCTCGCGATCGTTCTGACCCTGATCGGGACGCTGGTGGTCGCCCTGATTTTCATGGCAATCGGCGTCGGGACGCTCGGCGTGGGCTCAGCTGCCAGCGTTGACAAGCCATGCTAGGCAACGCTGGCGCACGCCGCATCCTGTTTGCGATCGTCGTCCTGGATTTGATCCTGCTCGCCTTGCCAACGATCGTGATCGTCATCGCTTCCTTCAACACCGGCAAGATCATCGCCTTTCCCCCCGATGGATTTTCGCTGACCTGGTACAAGGAGCTTCTCACCAAACGTGCCTTTAGCGAGGCGCTTTGGCGAAGCTTCGAAGTCGCGATCATCTGCACGGCCGTCAGTCTACCTGCGGGCACGCTCGCCGCGATTGCGCTCGCCCGTTATCGTCTTCGATACGCGACGACGATCCAGGTGGTGCTCCTCCTTCCCTTCATCGTGCCGTTGATCGTCTCCGGCCTCGGCCTGATGCTGATTTTCGGCTGGCTCAGATTGCTCGGCAGCGTCTGGCCCGTCGGCCTTGCAGCATGCATCATCAATCTGCCCTTCATGATCTGGGCGGTTTCAGCGTCGGTAAATAATCTTGATCCCGACCTCGAACATGCCGCCGCCAATTGCGGCGCGCCGCCGATCACCACCTTCTTTACCATCACGCTGCCGGCCGTCATGCCGGGCGTGATAACCGGAGCGCTCCTGATGTTCATCCTGGCGCTCAATGAGTTCATCGTGAGCCTGCTTTTGGTGGACGCACGCATCGTCACGCTCCCGGTCCTGATGTACAATGCCATCCGCTCGATCATCACACCGGATCTCGCTGCCCTCTCGGTGGTCTACATCGCGATCGCCGCCCTCTCGATCTGGATTCTCGACCGTATCGTCGGCCTCGAAATCTTCTTGAAATCCAAGTGAAGGACAACGCCATGGCCGCCGACGCCCGCGCCATCAATCTTTTCGAGCTGATCAAACTGTCCGCCGAAGAGCGTCAGGCGCTCATGACAAGAACGGAAGCCGACCTTTCAACCTTCATCGAGCCAAGCCAGGCGATCATCGACGCGGTGCGCGACGAAGGTGACGAGGCAGTGGCGCGCTTCGGCCGCGAGTTCGACAAGGCCGACGTTAAAGCCGACAGCCTGAAAGCGACTCCCGACGATTTCGAACGAGCCTTCACCGAACTCGACGCAGAGGTCACGGAGGCGATCAAGTTCGCTGTCGCCAATATCCGAAAATTTCACGAGGCGCAAAAGCCGGAATGCATGTGGTGGGTGGAAACACGTCCCGGCGTCTACGGGGGTGAGCGTACGACACCAATACCGTCCGTCGCCTGTTACGTACCGCGCGGAAAAGGCGCGTTTCCCTCCGTCATGATGATGACCACCATCCCCGCCGTGATCGCCGGCGTGCCCGAGATCGCCGTCCTCACCCCGCCGACACCAGAGGGAGGAATTGATGCCGCAAGCCTGGTCGCTGCGAAGCTCGCGGGCATCGAGAACGTCTACAAATGTGGTGGTGCCGCCGCGGTCGCCGCAGCCGCCTACGGCACCGCCACCATCCCGCGCTGCGTCAAGATCGTCGGCCCAGGCAGCCCTTGGGTCGTCGCTGCGAAGAAGCTGCTCGCCGATCGGATCGACCCAGGCCTTCCCGCTGGCCCCAGCGAATCCATCATCCTCGCCGATAGCAGCGCCAATCCGGAACTTGCCGCGCTCGATCTCCTGATCGAAGCAGAACATGGCCCGGACAGCTCAGCCTTTCTCGTGACGGACAGCCGGTCCGTCGCGGACAGCGTTCGAAGCGCCATACCGAATCTTTGGGCAAAAATGGGCCACCAACGCGCAGGCTTCACCAGGACTGTGCTATCCGGCCCGCGCGGCGGCATCGTGCTCGCCCCCGATATGGATGAGGCTGTCCGCTTCACGAACGACTATGCTCCTGAACATCTCGAAGTCCTCGCCGCCGAGCCCATGGACTATCTTGGCCAGCTACACCATGCTGGTGAAATCCTGCTGGGCGAGAACACCCCGATCACCCTTGGCAATTTCGTGATCGGCCCGAACTGCGTCCTTCCAACCGGCGGCCACGCGCGCACCTGGTCACCACTCTCGGTTCTTGACTTCATGAAACGCACGTCGATCGCTCATGTGACGCGCCGAGGCTACCACGCTCTTGCGCCTTATGCGCGAAGGCTTGCCACCTATGAAGGTTTCGAGGCCCACGCCAACGCTGTATCGGACCGCTTTAACCAAGATACCTGAACCCAACGAATCACTTCGATCTGACAGAGGCGACGTATACCGATAGTCGAGAACGCGATGTCGCCGAGTTGTCAGATGCAGTCGGTCCCGGTTATTCCATTCGGCGCTTGCAAACGGTATCGGGGCCTGGCTCCTGAGCTGTGTGTATGCTCTCGCCAGACCCCGATACCGCACTCGTCGGTATGAAGAGATCATGGCTCGTCTGGGTCGATTTTTGCGGCCTTAAGCTGGTTATTCCATGCCTGCAAGGTATCGAACAGCGAGGTCGACGTTTCTCCTTCGAGGCGCGCCAAATATCAAAATGAGTTACATCAGATAGGTTGGAAGTGTTGCCCAGAAAACTTGCCTCTGGGCTATGTATGGGCAATACCACCAAGGAAACTGTTCTAGGTAATCACGGGGTGTCACTGGATATTTCATTCGCGTGATGACGCTCTTGAAGTCGAGACAGCACATCGTTCTGCCCCCTAACTACTGTCTTCGTCGATTCTGATTTAGGCGTCGGAAACGACCAAGGATCAAGCGCCGATAACCAGATCTGCACAGCGGTCACCGAGCATCATGGCTGGCGCATTGGTGTTGCCTGCATTGATATTCGGAACGACGGACATGTCGCAAACACGTAGATTGTGGACGCCGCGAACACGCATTCTGGCGTCGAGGACAGCATGTGGATCGCCGTCGGCGCCCATCTTGCAGCTGCCTGCCGGATGGTAGTTGGTTTTGACGAAGCGCCTGCAATGAGCGGCAATGGCTTCGTCGCTAGTGTCAGTTGGGTTTGGGATTGCGACCTGTTTGATCCGATCGGCAAGCGGCTTTTGCTGGAAGGCGCGCAGAAAGAAGCGCTGGCCTTCGATCATCGTCTGCATGTCGTCCGGGTCCTTCAACAGGCAAGGCGAGACCAGCGGCATGTCGTCGGGGTCGGCCGATGCCAGCCTAATCTCGCCGCGGGATTTCGGCTTTACGACGACCGTCGTTACGGTCACGCCGTAACCGTCCTCGACCAGGCCCAGCGTGTCGCGGTCGAGATAGACGATCGGCACGCAGAAGGCCTGGATGCAGGGCGGGGCGTCCGGGTCGGTCGGATTGACGAAGGCACCGGCTTCGACGCCGGCTGAGGTGATCGGGCCTGAGCCGAACAGCTTGAACTGAAGGCCATTTTTCAGCATGCGCCAGCCGACGCCCTGGCGGTAATAGCCATACGGCCCGCTGGCGAGTGCCGTCATCGGCACTTCGGGGTGATCGATCAGGTTCTGGCCGACGCCGAGCAGGTCGACCTTGCATCCGATGCCGTGCTCAGCAAGATGGTCGGCGGGGCCGATGCCAGAAAGCATCAGGATTTTTGGCGTGACCAGCGCCCCCGCAGCAACAATCACCTCGCCATCGGCATAGATGGTGTGTGTGTCGCCACCCCGGTCACGATAGACCACGCCGACGGCCCGGTCCTTCTCAATGATGACGTGCTGAACCGCAGCGTGCAGCCTCACGGTGAGGTTCGGGTTGTTCTTCTGCGGCTCGATATAGGCATAGGCCGTGGAACTGCGCCGGCCATGCCTGTTCATGAACTGATAGAAGCCGACGCCGCGCTGGTTCTCACCGTTGAAGTCCGGATTGAACGGCTCGCCGATCGCCTGCACCGCCTGGACGAACCAGCGTGAGAACTCGTTGATGTGACCGGGATCGGAAACCTGGAGCGGACCACCGGTGCCATGGCGCTCGTTCGCGAGCCGGTCGTTGTCCTCCATGCCACGAAAGTGCGGGAGCACATCATTCCATCCCCAGCCGACGCGATCATTGTTGCCGCGCAGGATCTCGTCCCATTCATCGTAGTCTGAGGGTCGACCGCGCATATAGACTTGGGCGTTGACCGAGGAGCCGCCGCCGAGGACGTTGCCTTGCGGGATGTCATGCACGCGCCCATTCAGATGCGCCTGCGGCGTGGTCTGGTGATAGCACATGAATTTTGAGCCGTTGATCATCTTGAAGATGCCGGGCGGCATGTCGAGGAGCGGATGATGATGATCGTGCCCAGCTTCAAGCAGCAACACTTTTTTTGCACCGTCACCAGCGAGCCTTGCCGCCGCGACACAGCCGGCCGAGCCGCCGCCGACGATGATGTGATCGAAGCTCTCGCTCATCGCTGATCCCTGTCGAAAGTGACGCGCACAAATTCCCAGGCGGCTTGGAGGTGCCCGACCAACGCTTCCTCAGCGCCATCGGGATCGCGCTCCATGATGGCATCGAGGATGGCTTGGTGGCATTCGAAGTTGACCCTGTTGCGCTTGGGCGAACGCTCCATCTTGATCCAATGGGGTGCAAGCCAGGCGGTGTAGGCACTGTGAATCGCCGGGAAAATTGGATTTTGCGGTATGCTGTAGAGGACGCCGTGGAACGCGACATCCGTTTCGTAGAACTGTTCCGATTGGTCAATCGCATCTTGATTCTTGGTAAGCGCTTGCTTCAACTCTTGTATGTCATCTTTCCGCGCATGCATCGCGGCCTCGCGCACCAAGGCCCGCTCGAGAAACACGCGGCTGTCATAGAGGTTCCTGACCCCGCCCTGCTCGCCGAGCAGGTGATTGACGATCCCGCCGACGGCAGTGAGAGCGGCGTCATAGCCGGGTTTGCGCACGATCGGGCGAAAGCGGGGACGGTTCTCGACAAGGCCGCGATTGGCAAGGGCCGTCACCGCCTCCCGCACCACCGTTCGGCTCGCACCGAACTCCGCCATCAGATGCCGCTCGGCGGGCAGAGGAGCTCGATCCGGAAGGTCACCCGACATGATCCGCTGCTCGATCCGGCCGACGATCAGATCCGCGGCGCGCTGGCCGGTTTCCATCGCCTCTTCCGGTTTCACGCCGGCTTCCTGGTCATCGCCTGCGGCGGCCTTGCCTGCATCATCGCCCATGCATGTTCGTCCAGATCGTCGTTTTCAAGATCGTCTTTCTTGTATGACTAAACCATGTGAATCATAGAGCGAATCGGCGCAAATTTACAAGAGTTTTGAAATTTTATTGACCTTCTCTGCATCCTGAGCCTACCTTTAGAGAAGTTTGGTACGACAAAAATTCACAAAGAAGAAGGAGGCTGTCATGATCAGAAGAACGCTTATGTCGACGGTTGCCGTGCTCGGTCTGGGTATCGCATCCATGGCGAGTTCGGTATCGGCCGAAGATCTGCCACCCTTGGAGAAGAAGGACCGTTACAAAGTCGGCTTCTCGCAGATGGAGAGCAACAATCCCTGGCGGATCGCCGAAACCAAGTCGTTTCACGACACAGCGGAAGACTGCAATTGGGACTTGATCGCAACCGATGCGGCCGGGTCAGCGGCCAAGCAGGTGGCTGATGTCGACAGCATGATCGCCCAGGGTATCGATGTCCTGTTCCTCCCCCCGCGTGAGGAAAAGCCGCTCATCCCGGCCGTGATGAAAGCCAAAGCTGCCGGTATCCCGACCTTTCTCGTTGACCGCTCCGTTGATCCGAACGTCGCCGAGGCCGGTCGCGACTATGTCGCGTTCCTGGGCTCCGACTTCATCGATCAGGGTCGACGGGTCGCCGAATGGACGCTCGAAAATTTCGAGGGTGATAAGGGCATCATCGTCGAGCTCGAAGGGACGACGGGATCGTCGCCTGCCAATGACCGGAAGAAGGGCTTCGATGATGTCATGGCTGAGCATGACAACATGGAAATCGTGGCGTCCCAGTCAGGGGACTTCGCCCGCGATCTCGGCCGCCAGGTGATGGAAACGCTCCTTCAGGCGCATCCGGACGTCAACATCGTTTACGCCCATAATGACGAGATGGCGATCGGCGCCATTCAGGCGCTCGAGCTTGCTGGCCGCACACCCGGCGATGACGTGCTGGTGGTCTCGATCGATGGCACGCGCGATGCGCTGCAGGCGATCATCGACGGCAAGATGGGCGTGACGGTCGAAAGCTCGCCCTTCTTCGGGCCGCTCGCCTGCGAGGTCATGGAACGCTACGCCGATGGCGAAGAGATCGAGACCTGGGTGCAGGTCCAAGATCGGATCTTCACCGCTGACAACGCCGCCGACCACGTCGACGAGGCTTACTGACACGCCATCCGGGGCCGCTTCGTGCGGCCCCATTCTCCTCTATCGGAAGGGGGCCGATGAACGAGCCGCTCCTCGCCATGACCGCGATCGACAAGGTATTCAGCGGCGTGGCTGCACTCAAGGCGGCAAGCCTTGAGATCGGCGAGGGCGAGGTCCATGCGCTGATCGGCCAGAATGGTGCCGGCAAATCCACGCTGATCAAGATCCTGACTGGCGTCTATCGCCGCGATGCCGGCGAGACCATCTTCGATGGCAAGCCATCTGTAATAAAAAGCCCGCGGGACGCCCAGGAAAGCGGCATCTCCACCATCTATCAGGAACTCAATCTGGTGACGCTTCGAAGCGTCACCGAAAACGTCGTCATGGGCTACGAGCCGAGACGCTTCGGCGCCTTCGTCGACTGGCGAAAAGCCCATAAGCGCACCCGGGCCATTCTGGAACGCTTCGGCATCGACATCGATGTGAGCGCACCGCTTGGAGACTACTCGACCGCCATCCAACAGCTGGTCGCGATTGCTCGCGCGGTCTCCCTCGACGCCAGGCTGGTGATCATGGACGAGCCGACATCCTCCCTCGACGATCGCGAGGTCGAGGTGCTGTTCGACGTGATCGCCGGTCTCAAGTCAGATGGCATTTCCGTCCTTTACGTCTCCCATTACCTGGACGAGCTGTTTCGCATCTGCGATCGAGTTACGATCATGCGCGATGGCCAGACCGTCGGCGTGAAGCCGATTGGCGAGACCACCAAGCTCGATCTCATCGCTGACATGCTCGGCCGCGATGCGGCTGAGCTCGAAGCAGAAGGCATGACCGAATTCGGCGCCGGTGCCGCCGATCTCGGTGAGCAGCTGTTGGTAGCTAAGGAGATTGGAACAGGCCGCCGGTTGCGCGCGGTCGACCTCACCGTGCATCGAGGCGAGATCGTCGGGTTGGGCGGGCTGCTCGGCTCCGGACGAACCGAGACGGCGCGCGCGTTGTTCGGTGTCGACCAACTGACCTCGGGCGCGATCACGCTCCATGACGAGAAACCGGCGCCTGAAAGCGCAACCCAGGCAATCGAGGCCGGCATCGGTTTATTGACCGAGGACCGAAAGGCCGAGGGCATCATTCCCGACATGTCCGTCCGTGAAAATTTGACGCTCGCGTTGCTGCCCAAGCTTACCCAAAACGGGCAGATCCAGCGCGGCCGGGAACGAGACTTGGTCGAGCATTATATCAAGGTGCTCGGTATCAAGACGGCAAGCATGGAACAGCCTGTTCGAGAGCTCTCGGGTGGCAATCAGCAAAAGGTCCTGCTGGCGAGATGGCTGGCGACCGAGCCCGATCTTCTGATCCTGGATGAGCCGACCCGCGGCGTCGACGTCGGCGCCAAACTCGAAATCCAGGCGATCATCCGAGATTTCGTCAAAAAAGGCTTCGGCGTGCTCCTGATCTCATCTGAGTTCGAAGAATTGGTCGAGGGCGCTGATCGCATCGTGGTCCTACAGGACGGCCATTCGGTCTCGGTCCTCGAAAACCCGGGCATCACCGAAAACGCCCTGGTCAACGCGATTGCGCACCATCACGATACCGGTGATCGAACATGAGCACCAACGCCCGGGAGAGCCCCCGTCAACGCTGGTCGCCGCGCGACCTCGGTGGTGACTGGCGTCAGCATGGCGTTCTGATAGCACTCGGCCTGCTGATCCTATTCAACATCGCCTTCACGCCGAATTTTTTGCAGCTGCAGACGCTGTTCGTGAACATCAGCCAGGTCGCCACCATCGCGATCGTGGCGATCGGCATGACCCTGGTGATCGCGACCGCCGGCATCGATCTTTCGGTGGGTGCTGTCATGGCGCTTGCGGGGGCACTAGCACCACTGATCTTCGGCTCTGCCTTCGGTATGGAATATCCCATGCTCGGGCTGATCGCCGCCTTCGTTCTTCCGGTGATCGCCGCCATGGTCTGCGGGCTGTTCAATGGGGTGATGGTCAGCTTCCTGAACGTGCAGCCGATCATCGCAACCCTCATCCTCTTCATCTCCGGGCGTGGTATCGCCCAAGTGCTGACCAACGGTAATCTCCAGACCTTTTCCAACTCGGCCTTCAGCTATCTCGGCACCGGCAAGATTTTGGGACTGCCCTTTCAAGGTTGGCTTACCCTTGTCTTGGCGCTCCTCATCACGTGGCTGGTCAGGCGGACATTGTTTGGCCGTTATCTTCTGGCGGTCGGCGGCAATGAGCGCGCAGCCGCCCTTTCAGGAGCGCCTGTCCGAACCGTCAAGATCGGCGCCTATGTGATCTGCGCCGGGCTCTCTGGTATCGCCGGACTGATCGTGGTCGCGATCAACTCCGCGTCCGATGCGGCGCGAAACGGCAATCTTATGGAGCTGGACGCGATCGCCGCTGCCGTGGTCGGCGGCGCCGTTCTCCAAGGTGGGCGCGCACCGATCTTCGGCGCGATTCTGGGTGCGGTGATTATCCAGCTGGTCAAATACACGCTGCTCGCCAATGGCGTCGAGGATGAGGTGGCACTGATCGTAAAGGCCGTGATCATCGTGCTGGCCGTCTATCTTCAGCAGGGCCGGAAGGAATAATGATGCCTGATGCGGCAACCTTCGATCTCAGGCCTTATCTCCGCGGCGGTGGTCAGTCCGCCGGCGTCTGGATCGCACTCATCGCCCTCATCTTGTTCGGGCTTGCCCGCTACGACAATTTCGGTGGTGCCTATAACATTACGTCCTTCCTCAATTACAACTCGATGTTCATCGTGATCGCCATCGGCATGGCCTTCGTGATCATGACCGGCGGTATCGATCTTTCGGTCGGCTCGGTCGCCGCCTTCACCTCGGTGGTCGCCGCCTATCTTAGCCCCTTTGGCATCGAAATCGCTCTCCCCGGCGGCGTGCTCGCCGGTGCCATGTTCGGGGCGATCAACGCGTTCGTCATCATCGCCATGCGTGTCCCACCCTTCATCGCCACACTCGCGACCATGCTTGGCGCCAAAGGTGGCGCGCTCGTGCTGAGTGGGGCTGAAACCATCGCGGTCGACTGGGGCAGTAACTTCACCAAGCTTGGCATGGGTAAGGCCTTCGAGATCCTGCCCTGGAGCATCGTGATCGTCGCAGGCGTCGCCATCCTCGCCTGGCTGATCCTCGAGCGCACCTCGCTCGGCCGGACCGTACTCGCGGTCGGCGGTAGCGAGGAGGCCTCTGTTCTGATGGGCCTTCGTGTCGATCGGGCCAAGGCCTTCGTCTATATCTTCAGTGGAGCCTGTGCGGGCCTTGCCGGGGTGATCCTTGCGTCCGGCTTCGGGGCGGGCCAGCCACTCGAAGGCATCGGCTGGGAACTCTCGGCGATCGCATCAGTCGTGGTCGGCGGCACGCTCCTGACCGGCGGCCTCGGTTCCATCCCGGCGACGGTCGCAGGCGCGCTCCTTCTCGGTCTGGTCTTCAATATTCTGAACTTTGAAAACGGCAAGGGAACGATCAGCCTCAGTGCCTATTGGCAGCTCGTGATCCGCGGCGCTTTCCTCTTTGTCGTCATTCTCCTACAGACACGTGTCACTGGCGTTCGAAAAACTGCTGGATAAACAGATTATGCCGATCATCCAATCCGTCGATGCGCGTCTTTTTCGCGTCCCGCTGCCCGAAGTCTTGAGCGATGCCAAGCATGGCGACCACACCGACTTTGAGCTGATCACCGCCACCATCCGCCTTGAAAGCGGCGAAGAGGGCACCGGCTACACTTATACTGGAGGGCGCGGCGGTGAGGCTGTGCTCGCCATGATCCGACAGGACCTTGGTCCCTTTCTCGTCGGCAGAGAGAGTGGCGACATCGACGCCCTTTATGATGACATGCAGTGGCACATCCACTATGTCGGCCGCGGCGGCATCGCGTCCTTTGCTATTTCAGCTGTCGACATCGCGCTCTGGGACTTGCGCGGCAAGATCGGGAAAGAACCACTTTGGAAGATGGCTGGTGGTGCGGGCCAGCGGACGCAGGCCTATCGCGGCGGCATCGATCTCAATTTCTCGCTCGAGAAACTGCTCGACAGCGTCAGCCGCTATCTCGACCAGGGCTTCAATGCGGTCAAGATCAAGGTCGGCAAGCCTGACCTCGCTGAAGACATCACACGCGTCGAAGCCGTACGAAAACTAATCGGACCGGACATTGCGTTCATGGTCGATGCCAATTACGCACTCAGCGTCGAGCAGTCGATCGCGGCTGCCCTCGCGTTCAAGCCGTTCGATCTCGTCTGGTTCGAAGAGCCGACCATTCCGGATGATTATGTAGGATACGGAAAAATCGCCGATGCTACCGGCATGCCGCTCGCTATGGGCGAGAACCTGCATACCATCCACGAGTTCGAGTACGCGTTTCGGGACTCCAAACTTGCCTATATTCAGCCGGACGGCTCGAATTGCGGCGGCATTACCGGCTGGCTGCGGGTTGCCGAGCTCGCGGGAAAACACAATGTTCCCGTCTGCAGCCACGGCATGCAGGAACTGCATGTCAGCCTGGTCGCCGCGCAAAAGAACGCCGGCTGGATCGAGGTCCACTCATTCCCGATCGACCAATATACCACCAGACCGCTGGTCATTGAGAACCATCTTGCCGTCGCTCCGGACGTGCCTGGGACAGGTGTGACCTTCGATTGGCAAAAGCTCGAAGCAACGGTGTCTTAGATCTCGCCGGCGACATGACAGAGCACGTCACTGCTGCCGGTGCATCGCTTCGGCGGAGCTGCTTTTTTCATGCGTGGGCTGCCTCATTGTTACGATCGAGATCGACGACGTCATCGCACGTCTCATGCAAGGTTTCCCGGACCGGCATCTTGATGAAGCGCAGTTTAGCCATACGCCGATGTTCACGGATGTGATCGCGGTGAGGGCCACGCTAATGCCCTCATCTGAATGCGCATCATCAACGATGACGGTCGCCAAGCTCTCCCGCATTCTACGAGAACCGTTGCCGGTCTGAGCCTGTTGCAAACCGGCCGGGCGGAAGCAATGCTGTATGTTGCGCCCGGCCATTCGCTTGTTGTTAGCTCTTACTCGTTGATGTCCTGAACCTGCATGACCAGCTCGTTCCAATTGCGCTGGTTTTCGATGTCGTGTTCCAGGCCCTGTTGATCGGCGATGGTAAAACGCTTGATAGCGGCGGTTTTACTGGTGGCCTGATACAGCCAGTAAGCTTCTGCCTTAAGAGCTTCATCAATCGGTTTGTCGATGGATTCGTACACCATCTGCTTGCACGCATTGATCGATTCTGCTGGGAATTGGGCAATGCGCTTGGCGAGATTGTCTACATAGTCGCCGATTTCATCGGGATCGAGAGCTTTGTTGATCGTGCCCAAGGCCTCCGCTTCATCCGCATCGAAGTCGCGTGCGCTGAGAATAATCTCCAGTGCCCGGCCCAGGCCGGTTTGACGCGCCATGCGTGATGCACCGCCGCCGCAAGGCAGAATGCCCATCCCAACTTCCATCTGCATGAACTTGAACTTGCCACGGGCTGCAAACCGCATGTCGAGGGCAAGCGCGAGTTCGTGACCGCCGCCCCGGGCAAAACCTTCGAGTTTGGCGATGGTGGCCTGGGGAACCTTGCTGATGCGTTCACAGACGGATTGTAGGTCAAGAAGCTGAGCTTCATCGCGGGAAACTGCCTCGGTCGACATGTCCTTCAGCAGTTCGGTATCGTAGTGACAAACCCAGATTTCGGGATTGGCAGATTGGAAAACAACAACCTTTGTCTCCCGGTCACGCTCAAGCCGCATGGCCAGACTGTTCAAATCTGCCAGCATTTCCTGACCCTGTACGTTCACGGGCCCGAAGTCAAAAGTGACAGTCAGAATGGCGCCATACTGTTCGGCTTTGAACGTCGTAAAACCTTCGTATTTCATGGTCTTGTCCTTATTTCGGCGGGTTATCAATGAAGTATTTCGTTCAGCTCCAGCGGATTGTCCGCCGCGCCTGTCCTGTCATATAATTTCTTCTATATGCATATTAATGCCAAAAATTGGCATTCAGAATTTCGATTTTAAATATAATAATGGCGACTACGCCTGATCAGCGCTCAGGCGAGGGAAACGCAACGTCCAGGGCAGCCTGCTGGCATAGAAGCAGGCAACGCCAATCCCATCTCCATAGACAAGCTTTAGACGCTGATCTGCCGGAGCATCGTCTCGATTGCCTGGACGAGGCATTCATTTTTGCCGTGATCGAGGGCGTCGGGATGAGGTGGTGCGAACTGGCCACGGTCATTGTCGACGTAGCGGCCGGAAGCGCTGGCGAACTCATCATTCGAAGCCGTCCGAACCAGGATGTCGCCATCGACGTTGAGGCATTGCCTTGGACGCCATCGGCATCCTTCACCATCTTGTTGGTGAGGAATGAGGCGGGATTGACGGCGACGATCGTGGGGTCTTTATCTCCGAGAGGCTGGGCGAGATGGAACGTTCACATGGTGAGCGCGAGCTTACTCTGGGCGTAGGCTTCGTTGTCATCCAACCGGGCTTTGCCGGCGAGCGCCTCAAGGCTCACGGCCGCTTGCGCCGCCGAGGCGAGATTGATCAGACGATCTTCAGACGACATCAAGGGAAGGAACCGATTGGTCAGCAGATAAGGGGCGACGATATTGACGATAAAGAAAAGATCGACGCCATCCGCCGTCAGCGGATTGGGATTTTGAACACGCCTGCATGGTTGATGAGCATATCGCGGAGCCAGATTGTGGAGAATTCAAAGGTCTCTGCCAGTTGGACGCGTTCAATGTGCCGCGCCGTAGCCGGAACAGATCCGGTCGCATAGGTTTCGATGTGAATGTTGCGCGCAGGTCTGCGCTTGGCATTTAGATCGTCTATACGCACGGTGTGATCGAAGACGATGATGTCCTTGGCCCCGACCTTTGCGTCGAGCAGAGCGCGCAGTTCCTCGTTATAGGACTCTTTCCAGTCTGACGAAGCTTCAAAGCCTTCTACCTACGTCACGTGGTTATCAAACGTGATGCCATCGTTGTCGAAGTCGACGACGAACAAGCCATCTCGCAAGTCATGAACGGCGACCTTGGTGGGGACAAGCTCAGGAGAGACAAGATTTCCAACCACGCCGTCAACATCAAAGCGAAACGCTTGAGGTTCAGCACTTTTGATGTGTTAGTTCACGGTTGCGACGTCTTACATCAGTCTGGCTCCCATCGTTCGTGGCGACGGAAAAGCCCTGTCATGCATCGATCCAGCCAATCCATTATGTTTGCATTTCGCCTTAAATGGTGGTTGTAAAAGAACAGAATTCGTATTTTGGATATAATTCAGATGAACACCGACGGCTTGCGGCTCTTTGTTATGGCCGCCGAGATGCTCAATATCAGTGCTGCCGGGCGTCAGCTTGGCTTAGCGCCTGCTGTCGCTAGCGCTCGATTATCAAAGTTGGAAAACCAAGTCGGGGCGGACCTGCTGCATCGCTCGACCAGAAAAGTCACGCTGTCTCTAGAAGGTGCTGAATTTCTTCCATTTGCAAAGGAAATCCTGTCACAGGAGGACGCAGCTCTCGCCGCGTTAGGGCAGGGCAGTACGGAGGCTAGAGGCACGTTGCGTTTCGCGGCGTCCAGCACGTTCGCCCAGCTCTTCATCGCACCCATACTACCAGCCTTTCTCGAACGGTATCCGGGTGTGAATCTCGAGCTGAAGCTCTCCGATACGCAGATGAACCTGATTGAAGGCGGTTTTGACCTGGCTCTGCGCAATTATGCCATTGAAGACAGCAGCCTAATGGCCAGAAAGCTGGCTGACGACAAACGCATTCTTTGCGCGTCGCCCGATTATTTGGCGCGCCATGGAACACCCGAAGGCCCTGATGATCTCGTTCGACATCAATTGTTGACCTTCATGAACGGCACGGCGCGAAAGCTGACGGCAAATGGTGACAAGCCTCCCTGCACCTTCCCACCGCAAGACGCCAAGAACCGAGTCACCTGCGATGACGGAGCAACCATGAGACTTACTACCAAGGCCGGCGTCGGTATTTCCATGAGCTCCTACTGGAACATCTATCAGGACATTCGGGATGGTTCTCTTGTTCGAGTCTTGCCTGACTACCAGGTCGACGACCAATCTGCGATTTGGCTTGTCTATCCGAAGTCAAATGTGCTGACGGCCAAAGTCCGGGTCTTTATTGATTTTCTTCTTGAGAAAATTGGTCGCCCGCCAGTCTGGGAAAGATAGTTGAGGCGTGCACGGTCGTAGCTTTTTCTTGGATTGTTATATCGAAAATCAGAAAACTGATTCGTCGATCAACTCATTTGTATTCCCGAGAAAGATTATATCCTGCGGGCCTCGTCAACATCTCTCAGGAGAAGTCCGGTGGCTGTCTCACGGTTGGCGTTGAAAACCGATCTGGAGGAGAACTGGCGGTCGAGGCTGAAACGGTTGTGAACTGAGGCATGCATGGTGGCGAATTTTTGCAGGTTGCGCATGTGCCGAAACGTCAGCACCGCTCGTTCTCGTCGTCGAAACGGCAGATCTGAACTTTCGATCCGATCGTTCAGATATTGCCCTGTCGGCGATGTCTTGACATAGCGTAAGGGCGAGCTGGTCATCAGGAGACGCTAGGGCAGGGGGGGCATGTTCAAGCGGGGGGCCTTTGATGGCGCCGTCGGCTGTCCCAATCGGGTCTGTGGTTTTGAGAATAAATCCAAGTCATTGACGCTGCTTGTTCGTCATCCGCCCTTGTCCTCAACGAATCGAAATCGGTCGGCGTCGACGTCAAACATGATCTTCCCGCGACGCGCTTCTTGGGCCTGGTGTGGTCGGTAAAAGCGGTCTCTTCGACGATGCCTGTATGCTTGCCAAGACGGATCATCACCCCGTTGGCACCTGCCGCATGGGTGTTGATGGGATGGCCTTCGGGTTTGCGACAGTTCGATCATGCCGACCATCACCTCGTCTAACACCAACGCGGCGACGATCATGATCGGCGAGAAGGCATCCGATCTTGTGCGCGGCGTCTACCCATTGCTGGCAGTGATGTTCGAGCATGAACGAAATGACCGAAGTGCTGACACGCGATCACCTTCACAGGCGCCTTAAACCGTCGATGACACCTTAAGCCTCCACAAGCCTCATGACCGTGTCGATATTGAAGGCTAGTCGCTGATCGAGCGCTTTCTTCGTCATGAAATCCCGCTCGAACAGAATGCCGCCGGTGAAGCGGTTGGTAAGATAATAATAACCGATGGAAGCGATGGTGATGTTGAGCTGAACGGGATCGATACCTGGCCGGAAAACGCCTTCCGCGACGCCGCGATCCAAGATGTCGCTGACCATGCTTACGAAGCGCTGGCTGGCCGCTCGGATGCGATCCGTACTCTCCAAATGCCTCGCCTTATGTAAGTTTGCACTATTGACCAGGTTAATGAATTCGGGGTTGTTCAGATAGTAGCTCCACGTAAAACGCACCAAGGTCTCGAGAGCCTCGCGCGGTGCCAGATGGTCAAGATTGAGCTCCTGTTCGGCACTGCGAATGTCCAGATAGGCCTCCTCCAGCACCACTTGAAAGAGGTCGTCCTTACTGCCGAAATAGTGATAGATCATCCGCTTGTTGGCGCTCGCTTTTTCGGCGATCTCATCGACCCGAGCTCCTCCTAGCCCGAGACGCGCAAATTCCGACCTGGCAGCGGCCAAGATTCGTGCCTTCGTCGCGTCTGCATCGCGAATACGCGGTTTTGTTTTCAGCATGGGCGCTTCGCCCCTTTCGGTCTCAATCTGAACGCTTCGTATCGGGTCCGGCAGGATCAGCTTCTAGCACGTCATCCGCTCTTATAGGGGACTTGACTGAGAAATGAAATTAAAAGTAACTAACTAGTGCGTTACTGTTCAATTCGATGGCGCGGTTTTTCTTTTTGGATTGCCATGTGGAACTGATACCTCGGAAAGGGGTGCGAGAGCTTCGCCGTCCAATCGCAGGACCTGACGATAAAGATCGTCATGTCGACATCAAACAATCACGATCATCGGATCAGAGAATGGCCAACAAGGGTTATGATTATGTCATCGTCGGCGGCGGCTCGGCTGGCTGCGTCTTGGCCAACCGGCTTAGCGAGAATGCCGAGGCGCGCGTGCTGCTCTTGGAAGCAGGTGGTGATGATGATCACCGTCTGATCCATATGCCCGTGGGCTTTGCCAAGATGACCGACGGCCCGCATACCTGGGGGCTGACCACGGCACCCCAAAAACATGCGAATGATCGGGAAATCCCCTATGCCCAGGCTCGCGTGATAGGCGGCGGCAGTTCGATTAATGCCGAGATCTTCACCCGCGGCAATCCCGTAGACTACGACCGCTGGGCCAAGCAAGAAGGTTGTGAGGGCTGGGCTTTCAAGGACATCCAGCGCTACTTCATCCGCTCTGAAGGCAACACGATACTCTCCGGCGACTGGCATGGCGCCGAAGGCCCGCTCGGTGTTTCCAACATTCCCGATCCGCAGCCGATGACCCGCGCTTTCATGCAGTCCTGTCAGGAGCTCGGCATTCCCTATAATCCCGACTTCAACGGCGAGCAGCAGGCAGGCTGCAGTGTTTACCAGACCACGACCAAGAACTACCGTCGCTGCTCGGCAGCTGTGGGTTATTTGAAGCCGGTCATGTCGCGACCGAACCTGACCGTCGAGATGAACTGCATGGTCGAGCGCATCACCTTCGAGGGCAGCCGCGCGAGTGGTGTTCGGTATTTCAACGGCAAGGAAAGTCAGATCGCACGCGCCGACAGCGAGGTGATCGTAACCGCGGGCGCCATCGGCACACCCAAGATCATGATGCTTTCGGGCGTAGGGCCAGCAGCGCATCTAAGCGAGCATGGCATCGACGTCGTGCATGATCTTCCAGGTGTCGGCGAGAACTTGAACGACCATTTCGGCATCGACATCGTCGCGGAACTCACCGGCCATGACAGTCTGGACAAATACAACAAATGGCACTGGGCGGCATTGGCCGGCGTTCAATACTATCTCTTCAAATCCGGGCCAGTGACGTCGAATATCGTGGAAGGCGGCGCCTTTTGGTTTGCAGACCGCTCTAGTCCGGTGCCAGATCTTCAATTCCATTTCCTGGCGGGTGCTGGGGCCGAGGCCGGTGTGCCAAGCGTACCGGCGGGATCATCTGGCATCACGCTGAATTCCTACACGCTTCGTCCCAAGAGCCGCGGCACGGTGCGCCTGCGTTCGGCCGATCCCGTCCATCTGCCCATCGTCGATCCGAATTTCCTCGCCGAATCGGAAGATCTCAAAACGTCAGTCGAAGGTGTGAAAATCAGCTGCGAGATTTTTTCACAGCCGAGCCTCAAAAAATACATCAAGGCCCTTCGTTTCCCCAACGATCACGTCAAGACACAAAAGGACCTCGAGGCTTATGCGCGCCAGTACGGCCGAA
The DNA here is from genome assembly GCA_050633905.1 of Geminicoccales bacterium. Classification (GTDB taxonomy): domain Bacteria; phylum Pseudomonadota; class Alphaproteobacteria; order Geminicoccales; family Geminicoccaceae; genus JANQPX01. The sequence goes on along the minus strand of JBOEHJ010000069.1, from coordinate 21,229 downwards.
CCTCCTACCATCCGACGTGCACCTGTAAGATGGGCGTCGACGACATGGCGGTGGTCGATCCGCAATTACGCGTTCGTGGGCTGGACGGCATCCGCATCTGCGACAGCTCGATCATGCCAAGCCTGGTCGGGTCGAACACCAATGCACCAACCATCATGATCGCCGAGAAGGCGAGCGACCTGATCCGCGGGAATCAGTAGCAAGAAGGTCGCCGTCCCGTTTTGCAATAGCGCGGACTTCAACGAAAGCGCCTTCACGAACTAAGCCCACGACGTCGATTGCAGTCCATGCTGGGTAGGGTTCTTTGACGTATTCGGAACGTACTTGCTTGAAGATATCGAGATGCTCGCGCAGGCCAACGTGATAAGTGGTCATTTCGACAACGGCGCCGAAGCTTAATCCCGCTTCCCTCAGAACCAAGCAGACTTTGTCAAACGCTTCACGGATTTGAGTTTCCGGATCAGATGATAGAGACCCGTCAGCACGCACGCCGGTAAACCCAGTCAGAAATAGGAAGCCATTGCACTCAAGCCCCGGCGACATCTGCCAATCATCATAGTAGTTCTGCAAATCTGAAGGGATGATGGGCTTCATTTGTCCATGCTCGTTCTGCGTTGATCAAACTGCATGCCGTCATCGACCCATCCAGGCCCCACATATCTGCAAACACTCCCGGCCGTTGCCGGGTTAGTCCCAATCGGGCGCCCAACGGACGAGGTCTTTGTTGACGATGCGGTAGCCGGTTTTGGTCAGCTTTTCGATACGTGCCATGTCAACGCTGGAGAGCGTGAAATCCATGATGTCGAAATTCGCTCGGATATTCTCGGGTTTGGTGGACATGGTGTTGACGCTGACGCCCTTCTGGACGATCCAGCGCAGCGCCACCTGGGCTGCTGTTTTGCCGTAAGCCTTGCTGATCTCTGCGAGTTCGGCGTACTTGAAAATCTCACCGCGCGCGACCGAACAGTAGGAAGATAGCGGAATGCCGACCTCGTTGGCGCCCGCGAGCAGCTTATCCTGATTGAGGAGCGGGTGGAACTCGACCTGATTGGTGACGATGGGAGCGTCGATGATCGATACCGCGTCGCGCATCATGGCGATGGTATAGTTCGACACACCGACATTTTTCGCCAATCCTCTATCATATCCCTGCTGGAGCAGCCTGAGCGAAGGCGCGATATCGCCGCCGACAGGCGGCCAGTGAAGCAGCAGCACGTCGACGTGATCGACCTGGAGGTTCTTCAAGCTCTGCTCGACCGAAGCCAGAAACTTGTCCTCGCCGAAATTGTCGGGATGCACCTTGGTGGTAATGCAAAGCTCTTGTCGGGAGAGGCCCGTGGCCTTCAGCGCCTCGCCGGTCTCCCCTTCATTGCCATACATCTGCGCGGTGTCAAAGGCGCGATAACCGATGTCCACCGCGGTTTGAATAGCTTGCCGTGCATCGTCTCCTTTCAAAGGAAAGGTGCCGAAGGCGCGCTGGTTGGTCTTTTGAAAGTATACGGTCATGAGAGCTCCCTCATCGCTTGGCTTATCTGTAACTCAATGGTTACTTGGAAAAAACCCCTTGCCGTTAGAGGTTCAACTTTACGGTCCTCTTCGGCGCTTGATTCGGCCTTGGGCGCTTGGCATAGTGATATAACCAAATAGTTACTTTTCTCAACGACACGACCTCGGGGAAACCTTTGACTAAAGAGATGACAGCGGCTGATGCTGTGGCGCTTATTCCTGACAACGCGGTGGTTGCTGTCAATTCATCGAGCGGGCTCTGCTGTCCCGATGCCTTGTTGAAGGCCGTAGGTGAGCGCTTTGATGAGACCGGCCACCCGGCAGGTTTGGCCATGATTCACCCGATCGCAGCTGGCGATTTCTTTGGCACCAAAGGCATTGATCACATCGCCAAGCCAGGCTGCATTGAAAGGATCATTGGCGGATCCTATCCGTCCGGGCCCAGTAAGGCCGAACCACCTCTGATCTGGCAGATGATCACCGCCAATCAAGTCAAGGCTTACAATTTGCCGTCGGGCATCATCTTCGACATGCTGCGCGAAGGTGCTGGCCATCGTCCAGGTGTCCTGACAAAGGTCGGCATGGAGACGTTCGTCGACCCGAACCAGGAAGGCGGTGCGATGAATGCCAGCGCTGCGGCCGAGCCAATCGTGCGCGTTGAGCATTTCGATGGTGAAGACTGGCTCTACTTCCAAGCGCTCAGGCCCAACGTCGCCATCATCCGTGCCACGACCTCCGACCAACGTGGCAATCTCAGCTTCGAGGGCGAAGGCGCTTATCTCGGCGCGATGGAGATGGCCCTGGCCGCACGAAATACGGGTGGTATCGTCATCGCGCAGGTTCGCCGGATCGCTAAAAACGGCTCGATCCGACCTAAAGACGTGCATGTACCAGGAATTTTGGTCGACCATGTGGTCGAAGCACCCGACATGCTGCAGACCACGGAAACACCTTACGATCCGGCAATCTCCGGCGAACTCATCCGACCGCTCGACAGTTTCCAAGTCCCGGAATTCGGCGTCGGCAAGGTCATTGCGCGACGCGTTGCTCAAACATTGAGTGTGGGCTGGGCGGTCAATATCGGCTTCGGTGTCTCCGCTAACGTGCCTCGTATTTTTATCGAGGAAGGTCATCATGGCGACATCACCTGGATGATTGAGCAGGGTGCGGTCGGCGGCGTGCCGCTTCTCGATTTCAGGTTCGGATGCGCCTCCAATGCGGAAGCTTTCGTCTCCTCGCCACACCAGTTCGCTTACTTCCAAGCGGGCGGCTTCGATGCTTCGCTGTTATCGTTTCTCGAAATCGATGCCGAGGGATCGGTCAACGTCTCGCGCCTCGCCGCAACCCCACACCGCACGGCTGGCGCCGGTGGATTCGTCGACATCACGGCGCGGGCCAAGCGGATCGTATTTTCCGGTACCTTCAACGCTGGCGCCAAGATGCATATCGAAAACGGTAAGCTGGTGATCGATAAGGAGGGGCGCATCCCGAAGATCGTGCCCAAGGTCGACCAGGTCTCGTTCTCCGGCCGCCGCGCCGTGGCTCAGGGGCAGGACGTTACCTATGTCACGGAGCGCTGCGTCATCGAACTCACAAGTGATGGCCTGCTCGTCACCGAGATCGCGCCAGGTGTCGACTTGGATCGTGACATCATCGACCAGGCTGCAACCCCGCTCAAGATCGCTGCCGATCTCAAAGAGATGGATGAGAGACTGTTTCAGCCGGCCCTGATCGGGCTGTCTCCATGAGCCCATCTCGGATCGATGTTGCCGTCATTGACGGCATCGCATGGCTGACATTGAATCGACCGGACAAACTCAACGCGCTGGATGCGGAGATGATGGCCGAGCTCGCCAGCCGCTGCCAAGAGATCGAGCGCGACCCCGAGGCCCTGGTCGTTATCATCTTAGGTGCTGGCAAGGCGTTCTCGGCTGGCGGCGATATTGCCGCCTGGAGCGGCGAGAGCCCTGAAACATTTGGCCGTCACTGGATCCGCGATGGGCATGCAGCACTCGACGCGTTGGCCCGGCTCCGTCAACCGATGATCGCGCTGCTCGATGGTCACGCGCTTGGCGGCGGTCTGGAGCTAGCGGCTTGTGCCGACTACCGGTTGGCCGAGGCTCATGTGAAGATCGGTCAGCCTGAGACTGGACTTGGTATTATTCCCGGATGGTCCGGTACCCAGCGCGCGGTGCGGCGCTTCGGTGCCCAGACCGTGCGGCGAATGGCGATCTTCGGCGAGACGTTCACCGCAGAAGAAGGCTTGAAGATCGGTCTTGTGGACAAGGTTGTGCCAAGCGGTGACGGCAAGGTAGCGGCGGAAGCCGTGGCGAAGGCCGTGCTGGCCCGCGGTCCGCGCGCGATCGAACTCACGAAGATGATGATTAACGCTGCGGAAGGAGAGGAGCGCGAGCGCGTCGTGGAATCGCTTGCCGGCGCACTCGCCGCAGGCTCGGCGGATCTTAACGAGGGTCTTACCGCTTTTCGCGAGAAGCGACCGGCAAACTTCCGCAAGGAAAATTCATAATCCGCCATCTCGTCGTTAAGCGACTGGAGCGCAAATCGTGGCGGCGATAGAGAGTAGAGCCGAAGGATTCTTCATCGTCGACTTTGATAAACGGCCTGCGAGGAGGCGCTGGGATCGCCACATGAACGGGTTGCTCAAGGCGTGGGCGCAGCATCCCGAAGCAGGCCCTTGGCCTTGAGTTCAGCCCAGAAGGCTGCTGGGATCGGATGCTGAAACCAGGCGAGATTTTTTTCGAGTTGCTCTACCGTTCGCGTGCCCGCGATAAAGGACGGGATCGCCGGATGGGCCACCACGAATTGTAAGGCTGCGGCCGGCAGGGGCACATGATGATCCGCGCAGACGGCTTCGATCTTCTTCACCTTCTCCATGATCTCGGCGGGTGCCGGCGCATAGTTATACTTCGCTCCCTCAACGGCGCCGGTCGCAAGGATGCCTGAATTGAAGCCGCCGCCAACGACCACCGCAGCACCACGTTCCTCGCATAGCGGTAGGAACTCGTTCAGCGGTTCTTGTTCCAAAAGCGTGTAACGCCCAGCCAGCAGGAAACAATCGAAATCGCGCTGTTTGAGCGCCTCATGGCAGACTTCCCACTCATTGACGCCGACACCGATCGCTTTGACCACACCCTGATCGCGCAGGTCCGATAGGGCACGCCATGAACCGTCCATCGCCTGGTCAAAAACCTCGGGTTGCTCCGCGCCGCGGGTGAAGCGATCGATATCGTGAATGAAACAGATATCCATCCGCTCCAGCCCCATCCGCTGTAGGCTGTCTTCGAACGCCCGCATCGTGCCGTCATAGGAATAATCGAAATGTATGGTGAAAGCGCCGGCATTGGTCCAAGGCGAGAAGTCAATGGTCTCACGCTTGGCCGGCTTCAAGATGCGGCCTACCTTGGACGATAGCACGAAGTCGTCGCGCTTCTTCCAGCGAAGCGAATGACCCGTCCGAAGTTCGCTGAGACCATGGCCATACATCGGGGCGGTGTCGTAATAGCGAATACCTGCATCCCAGGCGGTCTGAACCATCCCGTTGGACGTTTCCTCGTCGATCTCGCGAAAAATGTTGCCGATCGGTGCTGTGCCGAAGCTGAATGCTGAGACCTCAAGATCGACGCGGCCGAATTTCATTTTGGCGCCGGGCTGCATGCGACTATCTCCCCAATACCGTCATCTTTAAGTAACTGTATGGTTACTTTAGTTGGAGAGCCCTCACTGAGCAAGGAGAATATGGTCGTTTCCCTTGACCTTGTGCCAACAAATCACCTAAAGTAACTGTTTGGTTACTAAAAATTGAGCAAGACACGGGATCAGCAGGTGTATCTGACGGAAACTCACCTTCAAGTACGGAACATGGCGCGTGACTTTGCCGATCAGACCATTCGGCCAGCGGTGGAGGCATTGGACCGGGAGGAGCGGTTTCCGACCGAAATTTACCAGCAAATGGCCGAGCTTGGGCTGTTCGGTATCGGCGTCCCAGAAGCCATGGGCGGCCCAGGATTCGACACGCTGACCTATGCGCTTGTGATGGAAGAACTGTCACGCGGCTATGCATCCATTGCAGATCAGTGCGGGCTGGTCGAGCTGATCTCGACCCTACTCGTGCGTCATGGTGATGATGGCCAACGGCAGCGCTGGCTTGCGGATGTGATGACGCTCAAGACCAAGGTTGCCTATTGTATCACCGAGCCGGAAGCCGGTACGGATGTTTCCGGCATCCGGACCGAGGCGACACGGGACGGCGAAGACTGGGTGCTGAACGGGAGTAAGATCTGGATCCACAATGCCCCCGTCGCCGATATCGGTTTCGTTCTGGCGCGGACCGATAAGGAGGCAGGCCGTCGTGGCATGTCGATATTCATCGTCGATCTGCATGCGGATGGTGTCGAGCGCGGATCAAAAGAGGAAAAGATGGGCCAGCGGGCTAGCCAGGTCGGGGCGTTGGCTTTTTCCGATGTGCGTCTTCCGGAAGATGCGCTTCTCGGCGAGGCGGGCCGTGGCTTTCACATGATGATGAGCGTGCTCGACAAGGGCCGCGTCGGCATCGCCGCCCTTGCGGTCGGGATCGCGCAGGCGGGACTGGAAGCGGCTGTGGATTACGCTCAAATGAGAAAGCAGTTCAACAAGGCGATCGCCGAGTTTCAGGGTGTCCAATGGCTACTTGCCGACATGGCCAAGGACATTGAAGCGGCGCGCCTTCTGGTTCATTCGGCGGCGGTCAAGATCGATAACGGCGAGAACGCGACCAAAGCCTGCTCGATGGCCAAATGCTTTGCTGGCGATATGGCGGTGGCGCGCACGTCGGATGCTGTGCAGGTTTTCGGCGGATCCGGTTATATCCGAGGTTTCGAAGTCGAGCGTCTCTATCGTGATGCCAAGATTACCCAGATCTATGAAGGCACCAACCAGATCCAGCGCATGATCATTGCGCGCGAGTTGATCAAACATGGAGCCGTGACATGAGTGGCCAGGTGGCTCTCGTGACGGGCTCCTCGCGGGGCATTGGGTTGGGCGCTGCGATCGCGCTGGCGAAGGAAGGTTTTTCGATCGCTGTGAACTGTCCTAGCGATGATGATGAGCTGGCGGCCGCGTTGGAATTGGTGCGCTCAGAAGACGTGCCCGCAATGGCGATGCCGTTCGATGTTACCGACCTTGCCGCGCATGATGCCTGTTTGATGCAGGTCGAGGAAACGCTTGGGCCCTTGACCACGCTGATCAACAATGCCGGCGTTGGGGTGATGCATCGGGGTGATCCTCTGGAGGCTAGCGAGGAAAGCTGGGATCGTTGCCAGGCGGTCAACGCCAAAGCGATGTTCTTTCTCACCCAGAGCTTCGCCAAACGCCTTCTTGGGCGCCCGAGGAAGGCAGAGCTTTTTCATGCCATCGTCAATGTCACGTCAGCCAACGCCGTCGCCGTTGCAACAGCGCGCGTGGAGTATTGCGCCTCGAAGGCCGCTGCCTCGATGGTCTCGAAGGCTTGGGCCGTACGCCTTGGGTCAGAGAACATCGCCGTTTACGACGTGCAACCAGGCCTTATCGCGACTGAGCTGACAGCACCGGTCATCGCGTCTTATGAAGACCGTGCAAAAGCAGGCCTGACACTTTTTCCGCGCATCGGTCAGCCCGAAGAGGTCGGTAGCATTATCGCCGCCCTTGCCAAAGGCAAGCTGCCCTATACCACGGGTCAAGCGATCTCGGCCGATGCTGGTATGCTTGTTTCCCGCTTTTGAGGACCCAACGATGAAGATCACCCTTCCCGATACCAGGGGTCTCCCGCATGATTACACCCTCATCGGCACGCCGATCGAGGCCGCACCGCTCACGGTCGATCCAGCCAGGGTTATCTTTTCAGCGGTCCATGTCGTCGCTGATCCGTATACGACCAATGATCCTTCCGGACCGGCAGCGGTGGACTGGGAAGCGACCATGGCCTTTCGCCGTCACCTGGCGGCGCTCGGGATCGGCATTGCTGAGGCCATGGATACAGCGCAGCGCGGCATGGGGCTGGATTGGCCGGGTGCGCTGGAGCTGGTCACGCGCACCCGCGCCGAGCTTCCTGATGCGCTGGTGTTCAATGGTGCTGGTACAGATCAGCTCGATCCGGCCGACGCCAAGGGGCTGGACGATGTGCAGAATGCCTATCTCGAGCAGATTGAGGCGATCCAAAAAGTCGGCGGCCGTATCATCCTCATGGCAAGTCGAGCGTTGGCACGCGTTGCAACCTCGCCGGACGACTATCTCCGGGTCTACCGCGATGCCCTCGCATCCTGCGATCAACCCGTCATCCTCCATTGGCTCGGTGAGATGTTTGACCCAGCGCTTGCTGGATATTGGGGGGCGTCTCGGTTCGAAGAAACCATGGAGACGGTGCTCGCCATCATCAACGAAAACCCATCGAAGGTTGACGGCATCAAGATCTCCCTCCTCGACAAGGAGAAGGAAATCGTCATGCGCCGGCGTCTGCCTGAAGGCGTCAAGATGTACACTGGTGATGACTTCAACTATCCAGAGCTGATCGCAGGCGACGATCAGGGCTTCAGCCACGCGTTGCTTGGCATTTTTGATCCGCTCGCGCTCGCGGTCGGTAAGGCGATAGGCCAGCTCGGCGCCGGCGATGTCGCGGGCTTTCACGCCACTCTTGATCCGACGGTGCCCCTCGCTCGGCTGATCTTTCGAGCACCGACGCAATATTACAAAACCGGCGTCGTTTTTCTCGCCTGGCTAAATGGGTTTCAGAGCCACTTCGTGATGCTCGGCGGCGCCCAGTCGATGCGGCCACTTCCTTATTTCGTCGAGAGCTTCAAGCTTGCTGATCAATGCGGATTGTTGTGTGATCCGGATCTTGCCGTGAAACGCATGAAGACACTGCTCGCGGTTTACGGCCTCTGATGCGTGATTTCTCCAACGATCATTCGGCGCTCGCTCTCAACACCGCGACGCTGGGGCACAATCTTGATGGCCACGGCGCCGGCTGGCCGCCTGAGCGCATCATCGATGCCTGTGCTGCGCGGGGGCTCGGCGGTCTCGTGTTCTGGCGGCGCGAGATCGGGAGCCGCGCCATCGAGATCGGCGAGCGCGTGCGGGCGGCCGGTATCAAGGTCGTCGGTCTTTGCCGCACACCCTATCTTGTCGGGGCCGAAGCACCCCGCACGCTGAACGATGCGAAGGCAGCAGTCGACATGGCAGCCGCACTGGGCACAGAAGTCCTAACCGTCGTATCGGGTGGCACGGAGCCAAAAACCAAGGGCGTGCTGGAGAGCCAGAAGATCCTGGCCGAGCGCATCGCCACGCTCGCCGCCTATGCGCGGGAGTGCGGCGTCAATCTCGCGCTGGAACCGCTCAATCCGATGTTCGGCGGCAATCGGACCTGCTTGATGACGGCGCGAGACGCGCTTCGTGTATGCGACCTGGTGGATGCGCCAAATGTTGGCATTGCCGTCGATGTCTATCATGTCTGGTGGGACACGACGCTCGCTGACAGCTTGAAGAAGGCTGGCGAAGGTCGCGTTTTCGGCTTTCATCTTTGCGACTGGCTCGAAGACACGGAGGATATGCTCCTCGACCGTGGGATGATGGGTGACGGTGTTGCCGATCTGAAAGCTATCCGCCGAGCCGTCGAGGCAACAGGCTATGCCGGACCATGCGAGGTCGAGATTTTTTCAGCTGAGACCTGGTGGAAGCGCGATCCGGCAGACATACTCGACATGATGATCGACCGTTTCCGCACCGTTTGTTAAGGGAAGCGCTGAGTAAACGAGATACTCTCGTGGTGTGGCCATATATGACGAATCACCTGGTAAGGGTATTAGACGAGCCTCAACAGGCTATTTGACCGTTGTCACTTTGCTTCGATCAATCGTGACGGCGACCGCGGCGACCAGGATCAGCCCGAAAACAATCTGTTGGACGAACACGCTGACGCCGATGAAGGTCATGCCGATACGCACCACGGCGATGATCAGCGCACCGATAAAGGTCTTCCAAACGCTGCCGACGCCGCCGGTGATCGCTGTACCGCCGACAATGATGCAGGCGATCGCCGGAAGAAGAAACTCGTTGGCAAGGGTCGGCGAGCCTGAACCGAGCCGGCCTGCCATGACGACGCCAGCGAGCCCCGCCATGGTGCCGGACAGGATAAAGGCCATGATCTTGATGCGGTCGGCATCGACGCCAGAGGCAATGACGGCCCGCTCCTGCGATCCGATCGCTCGGATCAAGCGGCCAAATAGCGTGAAACTAAAGAGCAGTGTCAGGCCGACCAGAACCACGATACCGATCAGGATTTCATTTTGGATTGGCCCGATTTCACCCACCGCCCAACCGAGATAGGCATCGCGATCCTCGGCGGAGATGAGCACGGATCTGGTATCCGATGCGATATAGGCAACGGATGTCACCACGCCGCTGATCGCCAGGGTCGCGACGAAAGAGGGAATGCGAAGATACGTGGTGACGAGGCCGCAGGTCAGTCCTGATAGCATGCCGGCCAGGAGAGCGACTGGCACGGCCATCCAGCCGAGGCTTGGAAGCAGGGCCGCGACGATGCAGGACGTCATCGATGCAACCGCCTGGATCGAAAGATCGATGCCGCCGGTCATAATCACGAAGGTGGCACCCGAGGCCATCAAAAAGAGGGTCATGGTGTCCGCGGTCACCACCAGGAGATTGCCGGGTGCGAGGAAGCCCTGATCGATACTCCCCACAAGCAGCACCAGCAGCATAAGACAGACAAGCGGGAGTTGATCTTTCAGTCTGGTGAGCATCGATCAGACCATCGCTTTGATCAGGTCGACCTGGGATGGCTTACCGCCCACCGGCGCATCGAAACTGGCGCTGATCCTGCCATCCTTCATCACCAGGATGCGCGACGACAGGCCAATCACCTCCTCCAGCGTATCGGCGAGCAAGAGGATGGAGAGACCGGCATCAGCCATGTCCCGGATCAGCTCATACACTTCCTCTTTGGCGCCGACATCGATGCCGCGGGTCGGATGATCGAGGATCATTACCGCCGAGTTGGCAATGCGCCATTTTGCGAGAACGACCTTTTGCTGATTGCCGCCGGAGAGGTTGCCCGCCATCGTCGCAAGGCTCGGGGTCTTGATCGATAGCCGCTTGACCCAGCTGCTGGCGATTTTGTTCTCTGCTGCAAAATCAATGATGCCGCCACGCGTAAACTGGTGCCGCGCGGCAAGGCTCATATTCTCCGCGACATTGAGGGCCGCAACAACACCTTCGACCCGGCGTTCGCTGGGTACGAAGCCAATGCCATGACCTACGGCCTGATGGGTCTTTCGTAGCTGTACAGGCTGATTGTTGACGGCAATCTCGCCCAAGTCGGCTTCCGCCAATCCCGCAAGACAGCGGACAAGCGGCTCACGGCCTGAACCAACCACACCGGCGATGCCCAGGACCTCGCCCTCGCGCAGTTGAAACGAGACATCGTCGAACGCGCCCTCCAGCGACAGGTTGCGGACCTCGATCGCAACATGGTCGCCTGAGAGGCGCTGTCTCGGTTCGCGATAATATTCATGGTCGAGTTGGCGGCCGACCATGCTTTGATGAAGGTCATGAACCTTAGCCTCGGCTGCGGCAATCTCCTGCACCAACTTGCCGTCGCGCAGCACATACACCCGATCCGAAATCTCAAGAACCTCATCGAGCCGGTGCGAGATGAACACGATTGAGGCGCGCTTTTTCAAGTCGCGAATGATCGAGAAAAGAAGGTCGATTTCGCTCTGCTCGAGCACCGATGTTGGCTCATCAAGAAGAATGATGACATCGCCCTCGATGCGGCTATCCAAAGAGAGCGCCTTGGCGATCTCGACCATCTGGCGCTCGGCGAAGTTGAGATCGGCGGTGCGCTTCGATGGATCGACATCGAGAGACACTTTGGCTAATTCTTCCGCCGCCGCCCGGTTCATGCGCTTCTTATCGATGAGACCAAACCGGACGAACTCTGCCTCCCGGCCCAGAAAGATATTCTCGGCCACGGTCAGGGTCGGCAGCACGGACTGTTCTTGAAACACCATCGCGACGCCATGCTCAAAGGCGTCGCGCGGGCTGGCGAAGCTCGCTTTCCGATTGTTGACGAGAAGATCTCCTTGATCGAGGTCGTAAATGCCAGTGATGATCTTTAAGAGCGTCGACTTGCCCGCACCGTTCTCCCCAATCAGCCCCACCACCTCATGGCTATCAACGCGTAGCGAGACATCATCCAAGGCCTTCACGCCAGGAAAGCTCTTGGAGCCGTTCTTGACTTCGAGGACGGCGGTCATTTGACGACCTCCAGACGCGACCGGTCGAGGGCAAGTGCAACCGCGATGATGATCAAGACGCCCTGAACACCGAGCTGCACGAAGGGCGGAATGCCCATCAGCACCATGCCGTTGGTCAGGACAACTACGATTAAAACCCCGATCACCGAATTCAAGACCGAGCCAACGCCGCCTGAGAGTGCCGTGCCGCCGACGACGACAGCCGTGATGGTCGTAAAGAGGCGTCCCTGGCTGATCAGCGCATGGCCTTGGCCGAGTTGAGCAGCACTCATGGCGCCTGCCAAACCATAGAACAGCCCGGCAATGGTGAAGACGATGATCCTTGTCCGTTCGACCGGAACGCCCACCTGGCGGGCGGTCACCTCATCGGTGCCGATCGCATAGACCCAACGGCCGATACGGGTCCGTTCTTGGATGATCCAGGCGACAAGCACCGAAGCGGCGGCAAGCCAGACCGAAAACGGAATGTCGAGAAACCGTCCAAGCGTTAGTTCGCGAAAGCCTCGGTCGGCAATCCGGACGGTGTAACCGCCGAGGATCGCCGTTGCGATCCCGACGCAGGCAAAGCCCAGACCAAGCGTCGTCATGAAGCTCGGTATGCGCAGCCTGACATGTGTGAGGCCGTTGATGAAGCCAGCGAGCCCACCAACGAGAATGGCGATCGGCACGGCAAAGAAACCGAAATCGAGCCCGGAAAAATCGTTCAGAACCAAAAGGCTGACGATCACAGCGGTGAGCGCGACAACGCCTTCCACCGATAGATCGATGCTGCCCATCAAGATGACGAAGGTCGCCCCCATAACCAGTACCAGCGGCACAGCCGCAGAGCTGAAGAGGCGAATGAAGTTCGAAAGGGAAAGAAAATTGCCGTTGATCGAGGCGATGATCAGGCAAAGCAGCACCAGGACAAGCACGGGTGCGAGTGAACGATATCGCTCCCATCCCTTCATGATGCCGCTTTCCCGCTAACCAACGCTACACATCATCAACGACGACGAGTTCCGAGCCAACAACATCCCAAGACAGACACCGTCAGGTCAATGAAGTGGCCACGCCACTAACCGCGATACTGAATCTGGCCAGTAGCCTTGCCCCAAAAGTCCTTGTAGTCGAGGCTGGTATCCATGTTCTTGAAGTCCTCGACGGTATCCGGCGTGACGATGATGCCCGTGCCGTAGAACTCGCGGTGCTCTTGGGGCTCGTTCGCGATATCGATCTCGCCGATCGCACTGTGATAACCGATCGAAAGTCCCATGCCGCCAGTCCAAGCAGGATCCCAGGCGACCGTACCAGCCATCTCGCCAGCTTCGACGGCCTGAACCGCGGCGTCAATGCCGTCAATACCAGTCACAGGAACATCGCCCGCCTTGCCTTCCTGACGAAGGGCTTCGAGGGCTCCGATCGCCATGCCGTCATTGGCGGCCCAAACGCCCTTGATGTCATCGCCGAACCGGGTGAGCCAGGCTTGCATGATTTCGAAGGCTTTGGTTTCGTTCCAGTCCGCCGGCTGGAAGTCGAGTAACTCGACCTTACCGCCAGTAGCCTCGATGGCCTGTTCCATGCCGAGCTTTCGTTCGATCGCCGGCACGTTGGAGAGAATGCCGCCGATCGCGACGATGCCGCCCTCACCACCCATCGAGCTGATCAGCGCCTCGGTGATCGCCGTCGAGGTCGGCACACCATCGAAGGACATGTGGGCAACGTAGTTCGGATCGAAGTCCCAGGGGTGCAGATCATCCGGCTTGTTCCACTGGGTAACCACATAGGCGCCTGCTTTGGCACATTCCTCGACGATCACGCGGGCATCTGGGCTGTCGTTGGGATCGATGTTCAAGACCAGCTTACCCTGGGTGCGCGCGAGCAAAGCGCGGACATCGGCCATGCCTTTTTCGCTATTGCCTTCGGTCACCAGCATCTCAAAGGGTGCCCCGATCGACTCGGCAAAGGCCTTGCCGGCATTGGCAAACGTCGCGTGATAAGGATTGGCGAGCGAGCGCATGGAAATCGCTAGGGTCCATTCGTCCGCCTGAGCTAAGGCCGCTTTGCTGAAGAGGCCCGGTATCAAGCCAAGACCAGCGACAGCCGCCGTGCCTTGCAATAAGCGCCTGCGGGTCGCCGACGCTTGAATAGCGTTTGTTTTACGAATTCTCTCCGACATCGTTCTTTCCTCCCTCTATGGTTCGTTAATGCACCATTTCGTTACTTATATTCCGAGGTCGCTTCACTGGCAATCCAGTTTCGTGATGCGTTGCGAATTCCAGCTGTTTTCCAATGAGAAGTTAACGATTTGAACCCAGTAGAAATTAAGCGCATCCATGTTCGCCGAACAAACAAGAAGGGATATCATCGACCTTACGCCAGGTGTCTTGAATGCTGTCGGCTATGCGGCCCTTGCTGCGTGCCTGTTGACCTGCCGATGGAAGGGGTGAAGATTCATTGCAGTTAATCTGTCAAATCACCGAATTTGCGATCCGCGGCCAGCATAGGAATCCAGACTGGCTGGAATGCCGATAGCGCAAAACTGCCCTATCTTCTAAGGCAACAGCATTGCAGGCATAGAGACAGATTTTGGGGACGTTCCGATGGAAAGAAGAAGACCTTACCCCGCGACCGGCTATGGCAAAGGAGCCGACCATCGCAGCTATTCCTCTTACCCTTCCTCCATATCGTCGACGCGCTACAGCGGCGTGCCCGGCAGCAACGAAATGCGCGGGACCGATGTCATCGCGGACTATTTGGTCAAGGAACAGGTTCCCTATCTCCTTGGCTATGCCGGCCACGGCGCGATCGGTCTTTTGGATGGCCTGCACAAGCATAACGATAAAATTAGGCATATTGCCCCGCGGATCGAGCAAGGTGCGGGGTTCATGGCCGACGTCTATTTCCGACTGACCGGCGAGCCGCTCGCGGTCTACGCATCGACCGGTCCCGGCCCGATGAACATGATGATCTCGGTGGCTAACGCCTTCTATGACAATTCGGCGTTTTTCTTGATTACAGGTCAGGTGCCGACGACCCAGGTCAATAGCGGCGCGCTGCAGGACGACTATCGCTACAACGGCGACATGTCTTCGATCTTCCAGCCTGTGGTGAAGAAGTCTTACCGCATAAGAAAAGTGGAGGATCTGCACACGGCCCTGCCCGAGGCTTTTCAGTTGATGCGTACCGGTCGGCCGGGCCCGGTGCATTTCGATATGCCCTACAATCTCTACATCGAAACCGCCCCCGTAAGCACCCCTGAACCCCTACCGCAGCAGAAGCCCAGCGGCTGGCAATCGCGTCTATCAGACTTTGACGTAGCACGGGCGCTGGATCTGCTTTGCTCCTCTGATCGACCACTGATCCTCGCGGGCGGCGGTATTCGGGTGGCGGGCGCTTATGAGGAGCTTAAGGCGCTCGCCGAACAGGTCGGTATTCCCGTCTACACGTCCTTCATGGGCAAGGGTGCTTTACCGTTCGATCATCAGCTGCATCTCGGCGTTGGCGGCGTCTGGGGCGATTATCCCGCGACCGAAGCCTGTCGCAACGCTGACGTCATCCTGGCGATCGGCGCGCGCTTCAACGACCTGCACACTGGCTCCTGGATTCCAGGCTACGTCTACAACATCCCACCGACGAAGCTGATCCAGGTCGACATTGACGAGAACGAGATTGGCCGCAACTATCCAGTTGAGCTCGGAATCGTTGGAGACGCCAAAGAGTTTCTTGGACAAGCGGTCAAGATCGCCCGGACAAAAAACCTTGGCATGAAAGACGACCGTACTTGGAAACGCGAGATCGCTGGCTGGCAAACGGACTGGCGCAATTTCTGCAGGCCCTTTGAAACCAGCTCGGAAATTCCGATCGAGCCACGCCGGACGCTGGCTGACATGAACCGCATCTCGCCGCCGGGCACGATCATGGTTGACGACATCGGCAATTGTCAGGTCTGGTCAGAGCAATATTGGCAAACAAAGGTTCCAGGAACGCACATGACCGCGGGCGGCTTTGCGGCGATGGGGTTTGGGGTCTATGGCGTTTTGGGTGCTCGCCTGGCACGGCCGGATGAACCTTGCGTCACGCTTTGCGGGGATGGCGGCTTTTCGATGTGGTGCCATGCGGTAGCAACAGCGGTCGAATATGATCTGCCGGCGGTCTGGGTGGTGCACAATAATTATGCGATCGGGACCATCCGGGATTTGCAGCGAGTCTATCTTGATGGTCGGGAGCTCGGCACCAGCTTCGTCCGGCAATCGACCGGCGAGTTCTACAATCCCGACTTCGCCGCTATGGCCCTGGCGATGGGTGCCCGCGGCATCCGCATCGAGCATCCGGATCAGTTCGGCGACGCCTACGCAGAAGCCATCAAGTCGACGACGCCAACCGTGCTGGATGTGATCATCAATCGCGATACCGCCATGCCCGTCATCGGCACCTGGCAGATGCCTCCCATCCCTGAGGTGCAACCGACCTTCGGGCAGCGAAAACTGCGGACCTGATCACGCAGACTCGTTCCAAGGGGCTAGAACAGGCCTGCCATCGACATGGGCCTCGCTGACGTCGTTGTCCAGGACCACGGGAATGTCGAAGATGGTCAGCGTCGGCCGGGCGCCAAAGCGATCTTCCATCTCGTCTGCCCAGTCGTCGTTGAATCAGGCCTCAGCATCGGCATGGTTAGCGAACTCGTAGATGCCGCCACCGCCCTCATCGCTGTTGAGGCAAAATTTGCGACGGAGACCCTTGACCTTGTGGAAGATCTTCGTCGACTTGAGAGACTGCTGGATCACGTCATCTTGCGGCCGCTTCGGCCCATGAAATGCAATCTGATCGAGAGCGATGATGATGTTCGCTTCCTATTGTGTGAGCTTGGCCAGAACGTATTGTCAAAGGAACCTATGTTGAGCGGCCCAGATTTGATTCTTATTTGGCGTTTCAGAATTTCACATCATTCAGGCAGGCATTTGAGAACCAACATTCCAAGGTTGCGAAGGTGCTGGAACAGGTACTGTCAGCAAGCAGCAACCTGGATTCAGATCGGCTTTGATCAGTTGGGGGCGCTAGTCAGGGCTCGCTGTCTCAGGCGGAAGCGTTTCGAATATCTGGGGCCGCTTCTCTATTGGCTCACTAAGGAAGGTGCCAAGGTTGCAGGCGAAATCTTGCCGGTTCCGAAAACAGTCGATCGCGTGACCTATCTGCATGACATTATCTGGTCGAGCCCGCCCAGGCCCTGAGTTCTTTGACAGAGGTCTTTCTTGTTTGAAGGCAACATCTGCAGGAAAATGCGCTTGGCTCGAAAGCTAAATTTAAAGCTCCCGTTTGGGTAGGCCAACAAGAAGACTCTGCCAACAGCCAAGATCAGGGTTGCAGCGTAGCTCTCAGCGTCATCACATCGGTAAACATTGGCGTATGGTCAAAACGCGCTTCATCGATTCTCAGATCCGGAAAATCCTGAGTGAGACGAGCGATCACTTCTTCGATTTCGATCGCGACGATGTGGCGGCCGATGCACGAAAAGATGCCGCCACCGAAATTCAAATGCGCAGGTTGACCCTCTCGTTCGAGCGAAAAGGTACCCGGATTGGGATAGTACCGTTCGTCCCAATGCGCCGCTCCGATATTGGCAAAGACCTGCGTGCCTTTGGGGACAGTGACACCGTCGATTTCCAGATCCTCCAGCGCTTCGCGCGACGTGGAAATCGAACGGGGGTGCAGGCGCATCACTTCGCTGATGGCCATCGGAATCAATGCCGGTTCCGATCTCAACCGCGACCACACCTCCGGACGCGACGCCAATTCGATGATCACGCTTGCGATCTGATGTGAGGAATTGTCGGTGTTCGCCTCAGCCAGCTTGATCACCCAATTGCGCAAATCGGCTTCCGTCAGTTCACCTGCGTCAGAGGCGCTCACAAGACCCGATATCAACGAGTCGTTCGGGTTGTCCCGGGCGTCCGCGATCCGCTCATCTGCATAGTCCAGAAAGTCCTCGAATGCGGCAACGATCTCTGTTGTACGCTCCGGATCTCGAGCATGCACCTGCTGCACGGTGTGGGATGTTCTGGCGATATAGGCGGCGTCGTTTTTGGAAGCACCCATCCAATGGCAATAGACGCGCGACGGCGTTGGGTCAGCGATGTGTCGGATCAAATCGACGGACGTTGTCTTCGGAACATCGCCGACGATATCGGCGACAATCGTTGCGATCTCATCGCGAAACCGCTCCGACCCTTGGGGCCCCAAGAGACGCGTTAAGGGTTGCCGCAATTTGCGCCGCTCTTCACCACGATTGAAAAAAGAGATGGAGCCTTGTTTGTACGTCAGCACGGGACCTTCAGGTAAACCCAGGACCTTCATAAGTCTTGGGTGGCCGGTGCCCAGCTTCGGATTGACGATCATCTTCCGACACAAATCGTAGTCTAAAATCTCCACGCCTCTGCTGCTGCGGGCAACCCGCCAATTTCGCGCGAGACCGGCAAGAATAGGAAACGGATTTTCGCGGTACGCGGCTGAATTAAACTCCAATGCCGGTAGTTCGGCAATTGTTTTCAAACGGGATACCCTCCACCGTCACCGAAGTCGCCTGTCTGCCCATCATTGTCTCCGACACGGACCCATTTGGCCAGAGCAGGATGTCAGAACAATTCTTGATCAGATTTACGCATTTCCAGCATGTCGGACGTCATTTTTGCATCCAACTTCGGCGAGCGCGTTGAGGATGTTGCCGATAGGATTTGCAGATTATCAATATGTGGTCTGCAGTACGTCGGCTCACCATCTTTGCGAAAGACTAATGATGATCGCCAATGGCAGTTCCTTCACCCGTAACATCGAACGCGAAAACGCCCGTCGATGACAAGTCATCGGATCAGTCGAACCGGCAGGACATCAAGGCACTGAATGCCCAAGCCAGACAACGCATGCTAATCTCTAGATCGTGAACGATGCAGGAGACCGTTTTGTTCGACATCGCTTACAGGCAGCCGCGGCCGATCTAGCGGAATTTCCAGTCAGCCCCGGAGTTAAGGACGCTGGAAGACAAGCGTGGTATTGTTCGCTGGCATCTCGATTATCTCGTTAAGCTTGAGGCCGTTCTTTAACGCTGCCGCATTGAGATCAGCAATGTCACGTACACCCCACTGGTCATTCTGCTGACGGAGATGAGCATCAAAGGTCGCATTGCTCGGAGCCACGTGAACGCCGTCGCGTACAAATGGTCCATAAACGACCAGTATGCCGTTCGCGTTCAAGTACCGTGCAGCGGCCCGTATCAATCCTAGAGAAACCGGCCAGGGGGCGATGTGCAGCACATTGATACCGAGAATTCCATCGATGTCTCTACATGGTGGTCTTCCACCTTGACCGAGTGTCCAATCCGAGGCGGCAGCATCGAGATCTACCGGCAGCCTGACATTCGCCAGGCCACGTTGGGCACGCCATGCGTCGATGCTGGCGCGATGCAAAGGATCCGGATCTGACGGCCACCAGATGAGATTAGGCAAAGCAGCCGCGAAAGTGACCAGATGCTGGCCCGTACCGCTGCCGATTTCGATGACGTTCCCGGTCTTGTTGCCAAGCAGGCGCAGAAGCACTTTGGCAATGGCGGCATGGTTACGATGGAACGCTGGAGCATCAAGGCATCTGTCAACCAAGGTTTTTTTCGTCTCCACAATTGGACCCATTATGGACGTCAGGCTTGGTTCAAATCGCTATCAGTGTCAAAGCCTTGTCGCCTTTATCGAACTCATTTGATGTAGTCACATTTCCTATTCAAATCGTTCATGGTTATTTTTTGATCTGAATAACGCCTATCTTCGCATCATGAAACTCATTTGGCCGTCTATTTTTTTGATGATGATCGCGTAGGAGCAGAGATTGAAGTTAGGAAAACTGCCAACAAGCGCGCAATAAGAGAACAGCGCCTATCGACGAAAGATCAAGCCATGCCGACCTGCACAGAATTTGGCTTGATGTCATCGGGGCGCTCATTGATAAAGCCCTTCAACTGCGCCTGGACATCACCGGCCTTATCGGCATCGAAGAGGTTCCGCATTTCACCGGTGTCGTTTCGAGATCGTAGAGTTCGCCGGCTCCCGACTGCAGATCGACCGTCAGCTTGTGCGCCTTCGTGCGCACCGTGCGGAACGACAGGCTAACGCCTGCTCGTGTCGGCAACAGCTCCCACTCATTCATGGCAAAACTGCGCTTGGCGTCCGCCGTTTCGAGGAGGGGGCGGCAATGCTGACCGCCGCTAATATGGGCAACTTCAAATGCGGCTAGGTAGGAGATAACAATCCGCCGGAAATTGCTGAGAGCGGATCTAACGAATTCCGGATATGCCTGAATTGTTGCTTCCTCTTCGAGTGTTTTGTGATCTGAAACCATGATTTAGCGCGCAGAGTTTTGTCAGCATGCCCAATGTCTAAGCACCATTGGTCTTCTAGGCAGTTGCGTTAGTCTCGAATTAACGAAAAGCGCCTGTCTGGCACCATCTTTGCAAAGCATTCCTCCGAATAATCCGTCCTGGCTAAACAGAGACGGATCGACGGGAGAAAGCCATGGAGCAGGAAATTGCTGATCTCGCAGCCAAGGTGGCGGCGTTGGAGGAGGGAGCCGGTTGGACCACGACCGTCAATCTCGAAGTCTTTTACTGGTGGTGCACCGCGTTGATGTTCATCATTCACGCGGGCTTTCTCGCCTATGAGATGGGGGCATCGAGAAAGAAGAACGTGCTCGCATCGGGCATCAAGAACATCCTCGCTTTCGCGTTCATGATACCGACCTTCTTTTTCTTTGGTTGGTGGATATATCTCGCTTTTCCTGGCGGTCTCATACCGGATTTCGAGGCAGGAGCAGGTGGCGTGCCCTGGTCTGACGCCATGGGCCCCAATCTTTCCGACAATGCCACAGGCATCTTCTGGGCCGCCTTCACTCTTTTTGCCGCGACGACCGCATCGATCTTTTCTGGCGCCGTGATTGAGCGGATCAAGCTTTCGGGCTTCATCATCCTTGCGATCTTGCTGGGCTCGGTCGTTTGGATTCTCGGTGCAAGCTGGGCCTGGCACGGCGATGGTTGGCTTCTAACACAGTTTGGCTGGCATGACTTCGGCGCTGCCGGTTGTGTCCACATGGTCGCGGCCTTCTTCGCGCTCGGTGTTTTGGTCAATCTCGGTCCCAGGATCGGCAAGTTCAATGCCGATGGCAGCGCGAATGCGATCGTCCCGCATAATGTGCCCATGGCGACTTTCGGCCTGATGGTGTTGATCGTTGGCTTCTTCGGCTTCCTCGGCGGCTGCATCATCTATATGGGAGGCGAGCAGTGGGTGACGATCTTCGGCAATCAGACGACACTGTCTGCGGTCGCCTTCAACACGCTGATGTGCTTTGCAGGTGGCATCATCGGCGGCTGGATCATGACCAATGATCCGTTCTGGATGATGTCC
>JBOEHJ010000068.1:0-42366 GCA_050633905.1 Geminicoccales bacterium | reverse complement strand
TTCGTGGCGTGATCGTTCCGATCTTCGATCTGCGCGCACATTTTGGCCAGGGGATGACCCAGCCGAGTGAGGAGCATGTTGTCATCATCGTTGCACTTGCTGACCGTTTGATCGGCGTTCTCGTCGACGCCGTTTCCGATATCCTTACCCTCGAATACAACGATGTCTTACCGGTGCCTGATCTTGATGACGGCATCAGCCAACGTTTTCTTTCAGGCCTCGTGGCGATGGAAGACCGCATGGTTGCCCTCTTGAAGCTGGAAGCTCTCTTTGGAATTGAGGACAGTGCTGCAGATTTGACGTTCTGATTTGATGGTAAGAGGCTTCTTCTCGCTGCAACCTGCATTGCGTTGAGCAACCGGTAACCTGACCGTTAGCAGGATGGTACATTACGTTGTCTTTAGCGCTGGATTTCGGATCAGGTGCATCATCGGAATGGCTGCCGGTCGTCTCAGCCCAAGAAAGCCGTAGCGCCCTGTTTTGTGCCAGCCGGCTAATTTCTGCCGGAGCAATCCCGGGTCAAATCGATATAGCGGCTTCTCGTTTTCTCTCTTAAATACCCAACGGCCGATCTTGAACAACGCAACGTAAACGAGCGCGGAACGGCGTCATCAACGATCAAAGACATCAAAGCACGATTCAACGTGATCGATTGAATTTTTTACGTCTTCTTCCCGGCACCAGCGGTGCCCATTTCCTTTCACGACCTTGACGATAGCGGCGATGATGCTACGCCGTAACGCTTCAATTCGGCTCTTGGTTCATGGTCGATCTGACTGACAGGCTGGTGGTTCTTAAACCTATTCCGTCTGTTTGCATTGGCGACGTCCATTTTGATCCGGATGTTATGGGTAGATCGGCTATGGCGACTCAGGATCAGAATTTTTAACCTAATAAGTAGAATTTAACCGAGGCAAATGTCTCCTTAAAATTACATTGCGTGTTCTTAGAATTTGGCAAAGTCGACAGATGCCAGACCATCATCTGCATCCAGTAAAAATCTCTTTTGGGTTGAAAGTTTAACTTATTTCTTTTAGCGCCATTTCTTGCTATATGGTCAAGTGCTGTGGTTATAGGGCAACGTTGAAGCTGAGATATTGGCGGAGCGCGATTTTTTATTGACCGATTTCTAATGCTTTTTTATTGGATATCTTGACTGTAATGGTCAGTCTGGGCGCTACATAGAAGCCGTACGACGTAACGTATTTTTTGAGATTGGTCTGAACACTGATGAAACGTTGTCGCATCACTGTCGGGATTACTGCCCTTACGCTATTTCTGGCAATCGAGTCGTCCGTCTTCGCTCAAGGCTTATCAATCCAACCGCGGGCGACGATCGGCTATCAATATTACGAGTTTGATGGTGAGGAAAACGGCGTCGGCAATGCGTTAGGCGACTTTGATTACGAGACCGACTATCTTTTCGGCGGCCTGGGTTTGACGGGCCAATATAATCGTTTCTTCGTTGATTTATACGGCCAAACCAATCTATCGGATGCCAACGACAATGTTGACAATTTAGCTGGTGTCGACGGTATCGACAGTGCCGCCGATATCGATCGTTACGAACTCAATCTTGCCCTTGGCTATGCGATTATCCCATCGGTTACGGTTAGCGGTGGCGTCAAATATGCGCGGACTAAGATAGATACCGATCTGAGTGGAGCTGCCGTCATCGACGATGTCAGTACATTTGACATCGATGTGGAATACGTCGGGCCATTTTTTGGCGCGGCTTATGCGCTGCCTGTTCGTAATCTTGGATCCGCTGTCGTAAGTGGCTCAGTTGCCTATCTGTTCGGTGAGACGGAAGCTGATTTGCTGCTGAATGGCAATGTAACTGAGGCTGATGTCAAAGGCGAATCGATTGGTGCCAATATCGGCGTAGCATGGGCCGGCGGATTGGGGCCTCTGTCTTCGGCTCTATCCGGTGTCGGATATTCGTTTGGCATCGACTATTCCGCCTATGAGTTCAGAGATGATGGTGTCGAAGAATTTAAGGAAAAAACCGTACGCGGCAGGTTCGATTTGAAATACCGCTTTTGAGATCCACGACCGATGACGAATGTTCTACCGGGGACGATATGAGCAAGGCCTTGAACCTACCTAAGAAAACAAATGAGGTCCTTGCGCGCCGTGTTGCCAAAGGACTGCCGGTTTTAGCGCCCATCTTAGCCTCGCTTGCGCTGGCGGGTTGTTTCGGTGCGGTTAAGGAAAATACCAGGACGCCGTTCGATGGTGGGGCTGATAAGGTCGATGACCAAACGTCTTATCAAAACACCAGCGTTTTGAGTGAACCGCCCGAAGCAATTGGCTCGGACGCTCGCCGCGTTGCGCTGGTGATCGGCAATAGTGATTATGGCGAGGGTATCGGTCGGCTCAGTAATCCAACCAACGATGCCCTCGATATGGCCGGCGCTCTCCAACGTAAGGGATTTGAGGTCCAGCTTTTGACAGATGTGGGCCGAGAGGACATGCAACGAGCTGTTCTTGAATTCGATCGAAACCTGCGCGATAGCGATGTCGGCCTATTTTACTATGCAGGGCATGCTGTGCAGGTGAACGGTCGGAACTTTATGATACCAACAGGGGCCAACCTTGACATTACCAGTAACCGTGAGGACGCTATCGCTGATTACGTTGCCCTCGAAACGGTTGAAATCGAAAATGTCCTGGGCCGCATGGGGAATGCCGAGACTGACCTAAGCATCGTAATTCTTGACGCCTGCCGTAACAATCCTTTCAGCCAGGGCGCGCGCAGCCTGTCACGGGGACTGGCGCAGACATCGGCACCGCGAGGTACGTTCGTTGCTTACGCGACGGCACCGGGTAAGATCGCGCAGGATGGGGTCGGCGCAAATAGCCCTTACACCTCGGCGATCGTTAAGGCTTTGGAGGTACCTGGTCTTAAGCTGGAGGAGGTCTTCAAGAAGGTCCGGCAGGATGTTGCGCTGCAAACCGATGGCAAGCAAATACCTTGGGAGAATTCCTCGGTTTTCGGTGACTTCTATTTCACCGACCCTGTCGCTGTGACGCCGCCGAAGCCGACCTTGACCAAGGACGAAGTGACTGAGGTGCAACGGCTGCTGACTAGAATGGGCTTTTATCGCGGTTCATTGACAGGCGTTTCAGATGAAAAAACACGAGCGGCCGTTGTTCAGTGGCAAACGCTCCATGGCTTGGAGCTTGATGGCGAAGTCGTCAAAGCGCAGATCCCCTTCTTGAGGACGGATGCGGTGCGGGTTGAGACGAATGTGAAGGCTAAGGCTAGTTTCGATAAGCCTTTTGAAGCGCCCGCCAACCCTGGATTTACCGACGAACAGGCAGAAGAATCGTTGCCGGATGAAGGGGAGGCCAGATCGACATTCCCGAATGCTCCGGTTGAGGCGGAGAAGCTTCCTGATGAGCCGGTCAATGCAAAGCTCGTGGATGAACCAATCGAGCCGACGTCACCGGAAGTTAACAATGAACCACAACCCACGATCGATGATCCGATCGAGGCCGAGGCCACGGAAGACGATGATTGGTTTAAGAGAAAACCTTATAAGAGGCCGGCTAAGGTAGTGAAACCCGCAGAACCGGCAGAAGAAGCTCTTCCCGAAGAACCGGCGGATAAGTGGACTGACTTCGTCATCCCACCGCCGCCGGCTTAACGCATTGTCAAATTAGAGTTAATGCCGCACCAAGTTGACGCGGCGCACGCCTAGCTTGTCTGGCAAGCGCTGGCGTGTGTCGAGTGGTTCGTGCGCACCGGGGAAAGCTTGGATAGACCTAACGCGCAATGGCCCCGGTTATACCGCGCAGCTCCTGCCCACTTGTTGGCATCGATAGATCCCTTGATGGTGGCGGTGGGCTGGTGATGGCGTCGTTCGATCAGAAATAACTCTCCTGTAACGGGTGTTGATTGGTCAACCCTCTTGTTGAGCTTTGATCCTGTCGCCGAACTCTCTCTTCTGTCCGTGGTCGACGCGTGGCCGCCACCTGTTGGGATATGATGAGGAGCAGGTCTGGGCCATGAGCGGCCTCGCAGTCGACAAGCTAAACAGCGCCTATCTCTACTGATGGATGCTGATGTGCTCGTTAAGCAGGCATTCCATGGATTTCAATCTAAATTGAGGAGATCTCTCTGGGAGACATGGCGTTTCGCTGATCGTCGAGAGCGGTGTTAACGGAAAATTCAATAAATTCTTATTATGATGCTATCGATCTCGAAGAAGAGGGGCTCTAGAGGTTGTTTAGCAGCAAGCGACGATCAATTCGACAGATGGTGTTGGGAACGCTGCCGAGGCGGACCGTAGCTCTTTTCCCTAGGGATGACAGGGGTGCTATGTTGCCGTTGATGGCGGCGCTGGTCATGATGACGACCGCTGGCGCTGCCCTCGCTGTTGATATGACGCGAGCTTACTCGATCAGGGTGCAGCTTCAATCGGCTGCTGATGCGGCAGCACTCGCCGCTGCCATCAAGTTGCCCGATCGTAAAGCAGCCCGAACAGCAGCCAGCCGTTACGCCGCCATCAATCTTCCGAATTATCCGAACATTCTGCAGACGGAGGATTTTGAGTTCGGCAATTGGGACGCTCTCAATCAGAGGATTGATGGCGATCAAAATGGCGCGAGCGCCGTTCGCCTTACTGTTCGTCTCAGCGCGCGGCGAGGTAACGGTCTCGATACCTTGTTTGCTGGAGTTTTCGGCGGTGGTGTCGTGGACGTCGAAGCCAGTGCGGTTGCCGGCAAGCAAGGTGTGACCTGCATGATCGCCCTCGATGCCGACAAGAAAGGGATCGAGATCAAGGGGGACGCGCAGCTCGATCTCATTGGCTGCGGTGCTCAGAGCAATTCGACGGATAAGGAAAGTCTAAAAGTCGACGGCAAAAAGGTTCGGATGACGACGGAGGGGATTTGCGTCAGTGGCCGTGCAAAAATCGACAAGAATGCCGATATTGTGCCGACACCGATCGAATTTTGCCCGCTGCACAAAGACCCGCTGTCGTGGTTTATTGCGCCTGAGTTTGGTGGTTGCACAGACAATGACGTTGAATATCGGGACGAAGCGGTAACTCTGACGCCAGGTCGTGTTTTTTGCGACGGCCTGAAACTGTCGGGGAAGGCGAGAGTGACCCTGCAGCCAGGGCTCTATGTCATCGACAACGGCAAGCTTGAAATTGATGATCAAGCCGTGCTTGAAGGCGATGGCGTTACCATCTTGCTCCATGGCGAAAAAGCTGAATTTGATATCAAAGAAAAAGGTGCTGTATTCCTTACCGCGCCGCTTTCCGGTGACTTGCAAGGCCTGCTCATCGTTCAAGATGAAGGTGGCAATAAAGACAACAAATGGGACAGTAAGGCGTCTTCAGCGCTTACCGGCGTCGTTTATCTTCCCGATGGCAAATTTACCTCCTTGATCTCAGCCAATATCACGGGAACCAATGCTTGTTTTGTCTTGATCGCGAATCAGATCAAAATGGAAGGTAAGTCCAAGATATCCATCGATCTTACCGGGACAGGCTGCCGCCAGACTTTGCCGACCTCCTTCAGTCGTTCAGTTGCCCTCTTGGCTTGATCGCCGGCGGGATGACAACCAGGCTTTTTAGACCGGCTCCTCAGGCCATTGCTCGGCTTCACTGGGGATGACGACGCCGGGCATGCATCGCGACGTCCAGATATGGATCGCCTTCTCAAGATCGAGTGGTTCGTCGAGCGAGCCCGCCTTGATCGTGACGGTCAAGGGGGCATGGGGGGCATCATGCCAAACACGACTGCCGCAGGTCGGACAAAAATAACAGATGAGGATTTGTCCGCTATCGGTCGGTCTGGTCCAGGACTTGGCGGGGCCACTGGTAATGGTGAACCCAGCTCTTGGCACCAGCAGTGACAGGCTGAACGCTGAGGCGCTTAGTTTCTGGCATTCGCGGCAATGGCAGGCATAGAGCGAGCCGGGGTCGGGTTCGCTGTTGTTCTCATAGCGGACATGGCCACATTGGCAGCCGCCAGTCAGCATGTCGTCTCAACCCGCATCAAGCAAGATCGGCCAAGGATCGCTCAAAGCTCGACCATCGCCGTTCCGATCATGCTGTCTCGTGTGACCAACGCCGCAAGCTCTGTCTCCTTCATGTTCTCCGTACCCGCCGGCTGGAGCGGGAGCACCATATAGCGAAGATCGGCCGTACTATCATGGACCTTCACCTCGATATGATCCGGGATCACCGTGCCGAATTCTCGAAGCACGGCTCGGGGCTCGCGCACCACGCGCGAGCGATAGGCCCGCGCCTTGTACCAATCGGGGGGTAGGCCGAGGAGCAGGCGTGGATAGCAGGAGCAAAGGGTGCAGCAGATGACATTGTGCAAAGTTTCAGTGTTTTCCACCGCTCTGATCGGAATGAAGCCGACATCGATGCCAAGCTCATTCGCCGCCGCATTGGCATCCACCAGCAGTTTTTGCTTGAAGACGGGATCGACCCAGGCCCTGGCCACCACCTTGGCGCCGTCGACCGGTGAGCGGGTATCGATGGTCTCTATGGTCTTTCGGAGATCCGCTGCAGAAAAGATGTTCTTCCCAATCAACAGCTCGCCGACCGCTTCCGCCATCACTTGGTAATACTCGAAAGGCTGATCTTCGAGATCGGGCTGCTTCGGATGAGGGTGGTGGTGATCGTGATCAGTGCTCATGCCGTTGTCTCCATTTGCAGCCAGTGTTCGAACACATCGACCACGGTGGTATCATCAGCCGATCCTTCGTAGTCTGGCCAAAGATCTTTTTGATCAAAGCGGACGCGGTAGAGGGTTTTCTCCGGCAGGCCGCTTCGGCCATAGGCTAATTCTTCCGGGTCGGCGAAATGCCCGGCGATGCTCTCGATTTTCCCCAGATGGCCCCGGATGTAATAAGGTGTGCGCAGATGGCCGGGCGGAAAAGCGGCCCTGACCCTCACCGTCGCACCGACCGCGAACGTTGGGCTTAGTCCTGTTTTGCTGCCTGCCATCTCGCTTCGACCTCCGCCATCTTGCGTCCTAGCTCGTCGACCCCAATCACGCCTTTTTCGATGAGGCAGTTGCCGATCGACGCCATCCAGCGCTGATAATAGCTCATCTCATCATAAGCACCCGGGCCAAGCTCTTCGATATTCCGGCGAAGCTCATCGACGGTCATGATCTTGCGTTTGGGATCGGAAAGCAGACGCAAGATCGCATCGACCCTTTTTTCCCATGGCGCATAATCATGCTCGCTTTGCTCGATCGGCCCGGCCGGTAGGCCGCCCATATCATGGTGACGCTGCAAAGGATTTCCTCCGATTGACGCTCGACATCGTAATGATCTTGGCATGGTTTGGACAGCGACGACAATCCGTTTGAGCGCTTTCTACAGCGATCAGCCGACGCCGAGCGGCTAAGCGTTGCCCACCATCGACCTACTTTGGTTTTCTTGTATTGTCTCGAAGACGCCGAACAGGCACCCACGAACTGGGCGAAACAGAATACAACGATGGATATCGTCACGTCAGGTCTTATAGCGCTGACTGGATCGCTGGCCCTGATCGGGTTGCTGGTGCCGGTGGCTGAGCGCCTGAAGCTGCCCTTGCCGACCGTGGTAGCACTGGTTGGACTTCTGATCGGGAGTGCGGCAGCCATAACCGGTGTCACGCTGACCGATCTGGCCCTCGATACCTATGATGCCTGGTTCTTCGAGAATTTGGCCTTTGACAGCCGGCACCTACTATTCGTGTTCCTGCCGCCGCTTCTGTTCGAGATGGCGCTTGCGGTCGATGTACGCCGCCTTCTGGAAGACCTGGCAGCTGTCATGTTGATGGCGGTGGTTGCCGTTTTCACGGCGACAGCACTGGTCGGTGGGGCGCTTGCTGCGGTCTCGCCATTGAGTATCGTGGTCTGTCTTCTCCTGGGTGCGACGATCTCGACGACGGACCCTGCTGCGGTGATCACCATCTTTAAAAAACTGGGTGCCCCCAAAAGGCTCCTGGTGATCCTCGAAGGCGAGAGCCTCTTGAACGATGCCGCTGCCATCGCTCTTTTTACGATTCTGGCGGCCAGTCTTTCCTATGATCAAACGATCGGTGTTGGCGATGCTGTCTCGGCCTTTCTCTACGCCTTCGTGGTCGGTGCTCTGGTCGGCTTCATCTTGGCCGAGATCGCAGCCATGCTCTACGGCCTGTTCAAGGGCTCGGTCCTTGCCGAGACCAGCCTGACCGTCGCCCTTGCTTATGGTGCCTTCTTGATGGCCGAGCTTGGCTTGGGTGCCTCCGGCGTGGTCGCGGTGGTGATCGCCGGTTTGACCACGGTCGTCTTTGGCGGGGTGCGCATGGGGCCGCGCAACTGGCCTCTGGTGACCGGCGTTTGGAGCCAAATCGGTTTTTGGGCCAATGGCCTCATCTTGTTGATCGGCACGTCGATGGCGCCGAGGTTTCTCATGGAAATGGGTCTGGCCGAACTCGGCTACCTCCTGGTGATCGTATTGGCCGCGTTTGCGGCGCGAGCGCTGGTGCTGTTTCTCATGATCCCGGCGATCAGCCGGCTCGGATTTACGACCTCCCTCAATCAACGGCAAAAGACGCTGATCTGGTGGGGTGGCGTGCGCGGCGCTGTCACCCTCATCTTGACGCTCAGCCTCACCGAAACGGCAGGGATGACTGAAAGCGCTCGGACGGTCCTCGGCGGCTTGGGATGTGGCTTCGTTCTGGTCACGCTCCTCTTGAACGCGTCCACGCTCGCCGCCGTCACCCACTGGCTAGGCCTTGATCGGCTTTCCAAGGGCGATCAGCGGCTGCGTGAGCGGGTCGTGGCGGCAACGCTGGAAGAAGCCCTTGATCATGTCGCGGATCTCGCCAAGCGTCGCGGTGTCGATGCAGCCGAGTTCGATGATATCGAAAGCGCATATGCGGCGCGGGTATGGGAGGCAGAACATGGGCGCAAGAACGAAGAGGCGCCGTTCGGCGAACGGTTGAGGCTCGGTTTGACGATCCTCGCCAGCCAGGAGCGTCGCCTGTTTCGTCGGCGCTTCGAAGATGGGGTGATCGGCGTGACCACCACGCGCCGTCTGCAGACCAATGCCGACCGTTTGGTTGATGCCACAAGGTTGCGCGGGCGCATCGGCTACGAAGACACCATGGCAGCCTTGCTCGCCTTTCCCAAATCGTTCCGCCCAGCACTCCTGCTGCAGCAGTGGGCCAGGCTGGAACGTCCGTTGGCCCGTCTTCTGGCCAGGCGCTTCGATGCGCTCGTGGAAACGGAAAGCGCCCTCCAGGAACTGATCATCTTCAATGCCGAACGCATGGCCACCTTGATCGGTGACGATGCGCGCGACAACTTGCAAAAGCTTTTGGATAAACGTGCCTTGCTGCTGGGCAATGAGCTTGAGGCATTGGAGCTGCAATATCCCCAGTACGCGAGGGACCTAAGGGTAGCCGCACTGCACCGGGCCGGTCTTCGCTGGGAGGAGGCGCGTTATGGCCGCTTATTTCGAGATGGCGTCGTCGGCGACGAGCTGCATCGGGCCCTCATCGATGATGCTCAACGTCTTATTCAACGAAGTCAACGGCGTCCTCATCTGGATATTGGGCTTCGGTCCGAGGCGCTGATCGCGGCCGTGCCGCTTTTCCATGATCTTGGCGATAAGGACATGCGCTGGCTTAGCCGGCGCTTGAAGTCGCGTCTGATCGCGCCCGGTGATACGGTCGTTGCCAAGGGAGATCGCGGTTATGAGATGTATTTTATCGCATCGGGTGCTGTTGAAGTCCGTGTTGATCCGACGCCGATCAAGTTGAAGACAGGGAGCTTCTTTGGCGAGCTTGCGCTTCTCAAACCGGCAGGTCGGCGCAATGCAGATGTCGTGGCCCTTGGCTTTTGTCGCGTTTTGGTTCTAAGGCATCGAGACTTCAAAAAACTGGTGGCCAGAAACAAGGACGTTGCGGACAAGATCGCGAAAGCAGCCGCCTCGCGCATCCTGCCATCCAATGATGTCAGCTTGCGAAGGTTGGCCTCGTAACAACACGCAATCTTGATCATTTGTAAGCATTCATGAATGAAGTCGATCGCTTTACTCAAGCGCCTTCTTGGGCTAGCTAATCCCCAAATATCTGTATTGGACTGTTGATAGATAAATGGCCTTCTGTGGTACGGCTTTGTTCAATTTTCCTTGCTGGGGAGGAATGATGGAAAACGTCCAACAGGATTTCAAGCATGTTTTGCGGCAGACAAGGCGCCGCTTCATCAAGCGGCTGGGCAAACGTGTCACGCGGTCGATGTCCAACTTTTTGGGCAGGCAATCGCTGGTGCCCGATACACCCGTTCTCGACCCGACAACCTTCGCGTTCACGGGCAAATTGGAAGGGGATTGGCAGGCCATTCGCGAAGAGGCGAAAGTGATCCTGCAGCATCGGGACAGCATTCCATCCTTCGATCAGGTCTCACCCGATCAACAGCGAATTTCAAAGGGCGGCAGCTGGCGAACATTTTTTTTGTTCGGTTTCGGCGAGCGGCTACAGAAGAACTGCACCAAAGCGCCGGCAACCGCAGGTCTCCTTGAGCAGATTCCCGGTCTGCAGACCGCCTGGTTTTCCATTCTAGCACCCGGCTATCATATTCCAGCACATCGCGGCGTGACCAAAGGCATTCTGACCTGCCATCTCGGGCTGATCATTCCCGAACAGCGCGAGCAATGTCGATTGCGCGTCGAGGATCAGATGTTGCACTGGCAGGAGGGTAAAACTCTGATGTTCTGCGATGGCTATGACCATGAGGTTTGGAACGATACGGATGAGGAACGAACGGTTCTGCTCATTCAGTTCGATCGACCGATGCGCTGGCCTGGCCGCCTGGCCGCCAAGGCCTTCATCAAGCTTTTGAAGATGACCGCCTTTTATAAAGAGCCAAGGAAAAACATGGCGGGCTTCGAGGATCGTTTTGAGGCGGCGACTAAACGGGCCAATGCCGCCCTTGAGAAGATGAGCGATCCTACCTGACGGCATGGGGGCTGATGTCGCTAATCCCGATCCTGTCGATTGCCGAAGCCTACCTGCAAGCCTTGTCAAAACCCGCTTATGCCGCGCCTGGCCTTGCCTTTTCAGTCTGAGATGGCAAGTTGTCGGCCTGTGATCCATGCCGACAGGTGCATGACATGCCGAAAGGGCAGGGTCTCTATTTCCTGGCGGCCGCCTGCTGCCGCATCCGCGCTAAGCGCCGCCCGATCTTAGGAAAGTTCTCATCGATGACAGGTCTTCTCTCCCGAACCTCGTCCCTGGCCCTTCTCTCCGGTTTGTTGGCGGCTGCGGTGACGCTGCCGGCTATGAGCGCCGCTGCGCATGAATCCACTGAGCATAATTGCGCGACGATCGGTGAATGGGTGGACCCAAGGACTGGCGATGCCAAGGCTCTTGACCAGTTGATTGAAGCTGCTGCCAGCCGTTCGATCGTCATGCTCGGCGAGGTTCATCCCCATGTCGAGCATCATCGCTGGCAACTTTCGGCGATTAGTGCGCTACATGGCCGTCGTCCCAATATGGTTCTCGGTTTCGAGGCCTTTCCGCGGGCTGTGCAGTCTGTTTTGGATCGCTGGGTTGCGGGTGACTTGTCCGAAAAAGCATTCCTTGAAGAGGTCAATTGGACCGGCAATTGGGGCTTCGATCCTGAGCTATACCTGCCGATGTTTCATTTTGCCCGCCTGCACCGGGTGCCGATGATCGCCTTGAATGTCGAGCGTGATTTCGTCTCCAGAATTCGAGACGAGGGGCTGGAGAACATTCCCGAAGCGGAACGGCGGGGGCTCACGGAGCCCGCAGCACCCTCGGAGGCCTATCTCGACAGCCTAGCCGAGGTGTTCGGTCAGCATTTGGATGTGCGTGAGCAAGCGCCGGCTGATGCTGAAGAGGAAGTGGGGGATGAAAAGGTTGAGGAAGGGGAGGCGACGGAGACTGACACGGCGACCGAGGCTGCTGAGGAAACCGAACCCTTGGACATTAAGGCAGATCCGCGTTTTCAGCGGTTCGTCAAAGTCCAGACCACCTGGGATCGGGCGATGGCCCAGGCATTGGCGGAAGCAGGGGCGAGGTCAGAGGCGCCATTGGTGGTCGGCGTTCTTGGAACCGGCCATCTCGAACGTGGCTTCGGCGTTCCCCACCAGCTTCTCGATCTCGGTGCCGAGGATCATACCGTCTTCATCCCGGTGGCACCTGCTGAGAGTTGTGAGGCCTATAAGGAAGAGGTGGCTGATGCGCTCTTCATTGCACCTGGCCAGGTGGAGCAGGCGGATGCGGCACCCAAGCCCCGCCTTGGTGTGATGATCGAGAGCGCCGAGGGGCATGTTCGAGTCTTGCAGGTGGTCGAGAACAGTGTTGCCGAGGCCGCCGATATCCAGGACGGTGATGCGATCTTGGAGGCGGCCGGCGTGGCACTTAAAGATACCGCTGATCTCATTGGGATCGTGCAGCGGCAATCGCCTGGCACTTGGCTGCCGCTTGCCATCGAACGTGATGGCGAGTCGATGGAGATCGTCGCGAAATTTCCGGCCATGCCGAATGGCCACGCCAAGCCCTGAGGTCTTTTGTAACATGCCTATGTCACCGATGCTGCGAGCGCCGTTTCTGGGCCTTGGCGCTTTGTCTTTAATGGCCTTTTCAGCCATGGCGGCGGAAAGGCTTCATCACGATCTCGATGTCATTCTCGATCCGGAGGCCGCCGCCTTGGAGGTGGTCGATCGGATTGAGGTCAGCGGCCATGACGCGTTGGCGATTAAGCTCGCCAAGGGGCTGGCGTTGGTCAAGGCGTCCCTCAATGGAGAAGAGATGTCGCCGGCGCGCGAGGGCGATGTCCTTTGGATCGAACTTCCAAGCGAGGCAACCAGCCAGGTTGTCCTTTCCTATGGAGGCAGCCTGGAGGCCGATGACGGCCGTAGGGGGTTGTCGCCGATCATGGGTGAGGATGGCTATTTCCTACCCTACGGTCTCGGCTGGCTCGCCAATGCGGGGGCTGAGGATGATGATGTCACCTATGAGCTCCGTGTTACCGTGCCGGCCCCTTATCAGGCGGTGGCCACAGGTGAGTTGATCGAAGAGAGCTCGGAGGATGGTGCTTATCGTGCTGTCTTCGCTGCTGCCAATCCGACCGAGCCCCCTTCCTTGTTCGCTGGGCAATTTGAGATCGATGAGCGCGATCACCGAGGGATCCGGCTTCGGACCTATTTTCCTGCCGATCAGCAGCAGTTGGCTGAAACCTATCTCGATCAGGCGGCCACTTACATCGATCTCTATGATGGCCAGATTGGGGCCTATCCTTACGATGGTTTTTCGATGATTGCCGCACCACTTCCCGTCGGTCTCGGCTTTCCTGGCCTCACCTATATCTCGGCCCAGATCCTGCGCATGCCGTTCATGCAAACCCGATCCCTTGCCCATGAAATCCTGCATAATTGGTGGGCCAATGGCGTCTTTGTCGATTATGGCGAGGGGAATTGGGCTGAGGGCCTTACGACCTTTATGGCGGATTACGCCTTGGCTGAAGCTGAGGGACCGGACAAGGCGTTGGAGATGCGTCTCGGCTGGCTTCGTGATTTCGCAGCCCTTCCAGCCGAGCGCGATCAGCCACTGACCGCTTTTCGCAGCAAGGGGCACGATGCCGATCAGGTGATTGGCTATAACAAGGTTGCGATGGTTCTCCATATGCTGAAGCAGGAGATCGGCGAGGCGGAATTCGAAAAGGGGCTGAAGGCCTTCTGGACGAAGCATCAGTTCAAGCGGGCGGCCTGGTCGGATATCCAAACGAGCTTCGAAGCAGCTAGCGGCCGTGATCTCAGTAGCTTTTTTGAGCCATGGCTCCAGCAAAAAGGGGCGCCGAGGCTGAGCCTTGACCATGCCTCGATCACGGAGACCGATCAGGGGTTCGAGCTGGATCTGAAGCTCTCCGGTGAGCCTGCTGACTATAACCTGCTGGTGCCTGTCCTGATCGAGACGGTGACCGGCAGTGAGAACGTGACGCTTCGCCTGCAAGGTGGCTCGGGCGCTGCAACCTTCGCCACTGAGAGCAAGCCGGTCTCGGTCAGCATCGATCGACAACATGACCTCTTTCGCCATCTCGCCCCCGGCGAGGCGCCGCCTATTCTCCGCGATGTCACCTTGAACCAACAGGCGCTCACCGTGATTGCGACCAATGGTGATCAAGGCGCTGATGAGATTGCCAAGGAGCTTGCCGCGCGCACCCTCGATACCGAGGTTCGTTTGGCCGATGTCACCGATGCGGAAGTTGGTGAGGTTCCCTTGATGCTGATCGGGCTTGTTGAGGAGGTGGCGCCGGTTTTGTCCAAGATCGGCCTCGATCCTCTGCCTGACGCGCTGAAGGGCAAGGGAACCGCAAGAAGCTGGATCGCCAAACGCGAGAATGCCCCACCTGTTCTGGTGGTCGAGGCCAGGGATGATGACGCGCTCGCTGCCTTGCTACGCCCGCTCCCCCACTACAGCCGAAACAGCTACCTCGTGTTCGAGGGGCGAAAAATGATCGAAAAAGGAACCTGGCCAAGCGGCGACAACGCCCTAACCCAACATTTCGACTAATCCGGGCCAGGTCCTGGCTGGACTGACTTAACGTTGTCGTCACCATGCCCTGGCAGGGTCGGTTTATCGGTTCCTAGGATCCCGGGAATCCGCCCGTGAGACAAGAGCGGCTCGCATGGGACTCCCGGGATCCCAGGGACCAGAGCACCCCTATATCGATCGAGACTAAAGAAAACGTTCACCAAGTCTTGTTAGGACTAGCTGTTGCGGGGAGGGAGCCAGGGCATCTGATTGACCTCGATGCCTTCATCGGCGAGCGTTTCAGTTTCTTCGCTCGTGGCTTCGCCATAGATGTTGCGTTTTTCAGATTCGCCGTAATGAATTTTTCGGGCTTCTTCAGCAAATTTATTGCCGACGGGCTCGAAGTTCTTCTCGACGAAGGTCTGTACCTCACGCAGCATTTTCATCGCCTCGACGACCTTTTCCGGAAAGGCGCTGTTGTCCTTCGCCGGTTCCATCGTCGTTGGGGCAGCCGCAGGAACCGAAGGGCCGGTAGGGCTATCAGCGCTCTCTGAAGACGTCTTGGAAGCGGCAGCAGATACGGCGGGTGGTCCATCCTTGGCTGAGATGTCCATCGGCGAAGGCGGGGCGATCGCTTTGCTGGTCCGTACATTGGGGGCCATAAGCGCTTTTTCGACCTTATCGTCCCCACAAATCGCGCAGGTGATCTCGCCAGCCTGATGGAGTTGGTCATAACTTTTGCTATCCCGAAACCAGGCCTCGAAATCGTGACCCTGCGAGCAGCGAAGGTCGAAAAGTATCATCACCCGTGATCCCATTTCAAAACGTCGACCCAACAACTAGGAAGTCTATTGCGTTCATGCAACCCCTTCCTCTATCCCAATAGGCGAAGAATTACATCTTCATTACTGATCAATTACAATAAAAATCGCAAAAAACTGCCGATTCCTACGGTTGTCAAGATGATGTTTTTAAAAACCTGCAATTGTTCGTTATGAATTTTATCTATAGCATAAAGAGATAAAAAAAGTCCGTACTCGCAGTAACGTTGAGAGGAAAGGAGTGCCGTATGTTGGGGAGACCGTCGTTCCTCATATTAGCGACGATCATATGCATCCTGGCATTAACAGTTCTCTTCTACGCATTGTTCGGTACTGAAGATGGAATCATCCGCCTTGAGGCCGGCACAGTAACAATGGTGGCGTTATTGACGGTCATCATAAGTCTCGCATTTCTGCTCCTGGGTATCGTCATCAGAACGTTGACCAGGCCATGGAAGAGCGAAACATTCGTCATGCGTTAAAAGCCAGCGGTCCACCCTCATCACCTCGTCGGTGAGGGTGGACCGCTGGTTCTTCTCAATTGATGTCGCGAGCCTAGACGGGCTCGACATGGTTGGCGACTTCTTTAACTGCGATAGGTCCGCATGAGGCTCACCAGCCGACCCTGAACCTTCACGCGATTTGGCCCAAAGATCCGTGTCTCATATTCCTGGTTGGCCGCTTCGAGCGCGACGGTCGCCCCCTTGCATCGAAGCCGTTTGAGTGTGACTTCTTCGTCATCGACCAGCGCCACCACGATCTCACCATTGTCAGCGGTATCGGTCCGCTGGATGACGACGACGTCGCCGTCATGGATGCCGGCATCGATCATGCTGTCGCCGACGACCTCAAGGGCGTAATGATCACCCGCCTCGATCATATGCGGCGGCACTTCGATCTGTGTGTCGTGATCCCTAAATGCCGTGATCGGCGTACCTGCCGCGATCCGACCATAGAGGGGAAGGGCGACGGGATGGAGATCACCATTGGCGGGCTCGCTTGGCCGAAGCCCGAACCTGCCATGGACCACATTGGTGGGATCGCCGGGCGAACCGGCCGCCACGACATCGCCGCCCGCGACCTTCTGCAGGCTGTCCGGCAGCCTCACCACCTCAAGTGCCCGGGCACGATACGCAAGACGCCGGATATAACCACGTTCTTCAAGGCCCGTTATCAACCTGTGGATGCCCGACTTGGATTTCAGTTTCAGGGCACTGCGCATCTCGTCGAACGAGGGCGGTACACCGTACTGGTCGAGGTAATCTTGGATGAATTTGAGCAGTTGATGCTGACGTTGTGTAAGCACCCCCATGTCCCCCTTCTCTTCTCAGCGTACCATTGGCTGCGCTTAGATGTTCTACTTAAGTTCTAGTTTTGCGTCAATCATTGTAGACAGTGAGCCTAAAGAAACATTGGGTTAAATCCAAGCGGTTCCTTGGCATTTTGGTAACAGGTGTTGCGGCGACGCGCCTGTGGAAAACTCAGTGGAAATTTTGGGAAAATTCAGACACCGATCGGCCCCGGAGCAAGAGGAATGATCGTCACAGAGGCTCCCGCGGCCGCTTTTTCCGCGAATGGCCTACGTTTTATGAGGCAGTCGGCCCGAGCTAACACGGCGAACATGGAACTGTCCTGACGCGCCGCTGGCGTCACTTCGAGCATGCCGTCATCACGCCATTTGGTTGAAGCGCGCAGATATTCTTGTCGTTGGTCATTCGCCTCCAAAGGGATCGAGGTGATGGCTGGCAGTTCCGGTGGTTCTGGGTCAAGACCTTGCAGGCAATTCATGATCGCGCGGACGAAAAGAATGGCACAAACACCTGACGAAACGGGGTTTCCAGGCAGGCCAAGCATTGGAGTATCGCCAATCTTGCCGAACATCANNCGGTTTGCCCGGCCGCATGGCGATCTTCCAGAAGTCCAAGGTCAAGCCTTCTTTGCCCAATGTCTGACGCACCAAATCCCGTTCACCCACTGAGGCACCGCCCAAAGTGACGATCAGATCAGCTTCGGTAAGGTCGGGCATGATCTCGGCAAAGGCTTCGGTCTGATCGGGAATGATGCCAAGATCGATCGCGATACCCCCCCATGCCTCGATCATGGCTGCAAGGGTAATACTATTCGAGGTCACGATGTGATCGGGGCCAAGCGCTTCACCCGGCCTTACCAGCTCATCGCCGGTGGCGAGTAGGGCGATGCGCGGGCGTCGTCTGACGGGCAGCCACACTTTGTTGAGACTTGCCGCCAGACCGAGATCGCGCGCGCTGAGCGCTGTTCCGGCATGAAGCGTGATATCGCCTTTTTTGATGTCGAGACCGGCGGGGCGGATGAAGGTGCCGGGCTCGATTTTGCCTTTGAGATGAACCTGATCGCCCGATGTTTCAGCATTCTCCTGCAGGGCGACGGCATCGGCGCCATCTGGAATCGGTCCGCCAGTGAAGATGCGCACGGTCTCACCGGATTTCATCACGCCTTCGAACCGTCCGCCAGCCGGAGCCTGGCCAATCAGGTGCAACGTAGCTGCCCCGCTTTTAAGGTCGTCAGCACAGACCGCATAGCCATCCATGGCCGAGATGTCCTGATGGGGCTGGTTGCGCGGCGCTGTCAGGTCTCTCGCAAGCACCCGGCCCCGAGCAGAAGTCAGCGCGATCCATTCCGACGGGAGGGGGGCGAACGCCTTGGTGATCCGTTCCAGCGCCTCTTCGACGGCGATCATCAATCGGCCTCGAAGACGCCGGATTTGCCTCCGGACTTATGTCGAAGGCGTATCTCCGTCATCTGCATCCCTCGATCCACCGCCTTGCACATATCGTAGACAGTGAGGGCCGCGATGCTGACCGCCATCAAGGCCTCCATCTCGACGCCGGTTCTGCCCTTGAGACGGCAAGTGGCGGTGATCTCGATCGCAGGTGGCTCGTCCGCCGTTGTCAAGGTGACTTCGACCGAGGAGAGTGAGAGCGGGTGGCAAAGGGGAATGAGATCGGGTGTCCGCTTGGCGCCCATGATGCCTGCAAGCTGCGCCACGCTTAGAACATCGCCCTTCTTCAAGCCACGCTCGCGGATCAGGTTGAGCGTTGCCGCCTCCATGAGAACCTTGCCGGAAGCGGTGGCGATGCGTTCGGTGATCTCCTTCTTTCCGACATCCACCATAAGGGCGTTGCCGTCGGCATCGAAATGGGTGAACTTGCTCACGCCGCTCGGTCCTGACCGAGCAGTTTTCGCGTGGCGGCCTCGACATCCGTTTTGCGCATCAGCGATTCGCCGACCAAGAAACAGCGCGCACCCGCCTCAGCCATGCGGATCAGGTCCTGATGCTTGTAGAACCCGCTCTCGGACACCATCAGGCGATCATCGGGAATCTTGGGCGCCAGTGTTTCCGTCGTCTTCAGATCGACCTGCAGCGTCTTCAAATTTCGATTATTGACGCCGATCAGCCGGGCATCCAGGTCCAGTGCCCGATCAAGCTCTGCCTCATCATGCACCTCAACCAGGACATCGAGGCCGAGATCTGCGGCAAGGTCGTTCAAGGCCTTGGCCTCACTGTCGCCAAGGGCTGCCATGATCAACAAGATGCAATCCGCACCAATGACCCTAGCCTCAACCACTTGATAGGGATCGATCATGAAGTCTTTGCGCAGGCAGGGCAGGGTGGCAGCGCCACTGGCTTGACTTAGGAAGGCGTCTGAGCCTTGGAAATGGGGTTCTTCGGTCAAGATGGAGAGGCAGGTGGCGCCGCCCGCCTCATAGGCTTTGGCGAGTTTTGGCGGGTTGAAATCCTTGCGGATCAGGCCTTTGGAAGGCGAGGCCTTCTTGATTTCTGCGATCAGCGCAAACTCGCCGCGTTCGATGGTGTTTTCGATGCTGTCGATAAAGCCGCGTGGTGCCGGCGCTTCTGCCGCTCGGGCTTCAAGTTCAACAAGTGGTGTTGCAACTTTCCGCTCGTCGACAGCGACGCGCTTGATATTGCAGATCTTAGTGAGAACGTCTGACAAGGCGTTGCCCTTAGTGGCTATGACCACATCATTTGATCGATGGGGTCTTCGGTTACGTCATTTGGAAAGCTCGGGTAACGACATGATGGGGTCATACCACTAGCTGTTGTTAGTGATGGCGATCAAGCTCTCGAGTGTCGCTTTGGCAGCGCCGCTACTGATCGTTGCGCAGGCGAGATCGACGCCGGATCGGAGATCATCGACCTTTCCTGCAACGATCAAGGCGGCGGCGGCGTTCAAGAGCACGATATCCCGAAAGGCACCCGGCTGTCCCTCGAGCACGCCCATAAGGGCCCGGGCATTATAGGCCGCATCGCCGCCCTTAAGCGCGCTCTCCCCAGCAAACGGTATGCCGCCGACTTCCGGCGAGATCTCGAAGGTGGTCACGTCGCCATCCCGAAGCTCGGCCACATAGGTGGCGGCGGTGGTCGTGATCTCGTCCAACCCATCCGCGCCGTGAACCACCCAAGCCCGCTCCGAGCCGAGTTTTTTCAAGACATGAGCCAGTGGCTCGACCCATTCCTTGGCAAAGACACCGATCAATTGCCGCTTGGTGCCGGCAGGGTTAGAGAGAGGACCCAGCAGATTGAAAATCGTGCGCGTGCCAAGCTCGACCCGTGTGCCGCCGACATGGCGCATGGCGCCGTGATGCCTTGGCGCCATCATGAAACCGATGCCGATCTTATCGATCGATCGTTCGACGATCTCGGGTGTCGTCTCGATATTGACGCCGAGTGCTGTCAGGACATCAGCTGAGCCCGCCTTTGATGACAAGGCGCGGTTACCGTGCTTCGCAACGGTCACGCCGGAGGCGGCGACCACAAGGCCTGCCGCGGTGGACACATTATAGGTTCCAGACGCATCGCCGCCGGTGCCGCAGGTGTCGATGGCATGCGCCGGTGCTTTGATGCGCACCATCTTGGCGCGCATGGCCATGGCGCCGCCGGTGATCTCGTCAACGGTCTCGCCGCGCACCCTGAGCGCCATCAAAAGGCCACCCATCTGAGAGGGCGTCGCATCGCCCGACATCATGATGTCAAAAGCGGCCTTGGCCTCGTCGAGCGACAGCGCTTGTCCGCTTGCGGCCATGGCGATCATCGATTTGATGTCGGTAAGGTTGGTGCTCATGCCGCCATGCCTATCGGCACAATGCTCAAAAAATTCTGCAACAGGCGATGCCCTTGTTTGGTTTCGATGCTCTCTGGATGAAACTGCACGCCGTGGATCGGAAGGTCGCGATGGCGAAGCGCCATGATGGTGCCATCGTCGGTGCGTGCCGTAACCTCAAGACAACCTGGAAGGCTGGCCTCTTCGGCGATGAGCGAATGATAACGGGTGACGGTGCACGGCGAGGGGATCTCATCGAAGAGGCCAGTGCTGTCATGATGAACCGCGCTTAATTTCCCATGCATCAATTGAGTGGCGCGCACGATCCGGCCGCCGAATGCCTGTGCGATTGCCTGATGGCCGAGGCAAACGCCCAGGATCGGACACCGCCCGGCAGCAGCCGTGACCAGCTCAAGCGAAATCCCAGCCTTATCAGGATCACAAGGGCCGGGCGAGATCACGATGGCTTCAGGCGTGAGAGCCAGGGCCTCCTCAACGCTCAGTTCATCGTGACGCTTAACCAGCGTCTCGGCGCCAAGCTCACCGAGATAGTGATAGAGGTTGTAGGTAAAGCTGTCGTAGTTATCCAAAAGCAGTATCAACGTCTTTTTCCCTAAGACCGCATGTGATCTTGATCTGAACCACTGGCTTTGGCGCAAGAGGAAAGCCCTGGTATCCGGCAACGTCAAGGATTGATTGAAGTCGGCGATCGAGAAAACCCTGGATCAGGGCGGCAACCCGAACAACAAGCCCGCCATCTTGGCAGGGCATCCGCGCGAGACGACACATCCGTGGTTAACAGGAATCCGCGGCTGTGTCCTGCAATGCACAATCCTTACGCTTTTGTTCATGATGAAGATCATCGTCAATCGATAGTGTGCCCCAATAAGCTCTATTTGGGTATGGCAGCCGGTCTCTCGGTCTGTCTGTTAACTTGATCAACAGCCTCGAATCGTAATACAAAGGCGCCTCGAACTTC
The DNA here is from genome assembly GCA_050633905.1 of Geminicoccales bacterium. Classification (GTDB taxonomy): domain Bacteria; phylum Pseudomonadota; class Alphaproteobacteria; order Geminicoccales; family Geminicoccaceae; genus JANQPX01. Next base: position 20,960 of record JBOEHJ010000068.1, on the reverse strand, counting down.
TCGCCGATCATGCAAAGCTTTGAGTGTCCTTTCAACTGGGCTAAGCTTTGCCGGTGGGCGCTTGGCATTGTCGACAATCAAAAAGTGGGTGCGTGTGTCCAACAGGCTTCGCCATGTTTTCTCGCCAGGCCGTTTCAGTGCCGCTGAGGGCATTCTCGGCATCATGGTGCTGGTGCTGCTGGTATGGCTCTTTTGGCCGGAAGCCAGCCAGCCGAAAATCGACCAGCGCGCCTCTTGGGAGGAGCATCTGAGAGCCACGGAACGCCAGCGGGCGCGTGACTTGGCCGAGGATCAACGGGCCAAAGCACGTGCATCTCGGCCTGATCGCCCCGAACCGCGACAATCCCGGGCTGCCGAGCCTGAGCGGCGTGTCCTGACGAAACCATCGGAACTCGCCGATCGGGTTCGATGGAACGACGGTGCCTCTTCGGCGAACGAGCGCCTGGCACTGCCCGCAGCGCCGGTCGGGCGAGAGGACATCGCGGCTGCTGCGCTTGTCGCCGAAGCGCGTAAGGCCGAAGCTCGCGCCGCCGCTGATCTGCGCGCCAAAGAACGCCAGTCGGCCGAAGATCCCCAGCCGGATGATCTGACCGATGAGACAGAGGTCGCCGTCTATTCGTCCGAAGCTCTGGACAGCGAAGCCGAGCTTGAAGATGGTTTCGATACAGCGCTTGCCGTTTTTCCCCCGGGCGGAGAAGGCTTTCCGATCGAGAGTGCTGCGTCGGCTCATGTCCGCGAACGACCACGGGATGATGCGCCTAGTTGGCTGAAGAATGCCGTCGCATCAAGTTTGATCGATGATCGGCCGGTAATTGCCGTGGTGATCGACGATCTTGGCTTGAACCGCGCTGGTACCCGGGCCATGAATGATCTGCCCGGCCCCTTGACCCTCGCCTTTCTTCCCTATGCCGGCAAGATCGAAGCCCAGACTGAAGCCGCTCGCCTGGCGGGGCACGAATTGATGGTCCATCTGCCGATGGAGCCCTTCGGCTCGCAATCGCCCGGCCCCGACGCGTTGCTGACGAGCCTCGATTATAATGAGTTCGTGGAGCGGCTCGAGACCAATCTCAATAGCATCAAGGGCTATGTCGGGGTTAATAATCATATGGGATCAAGGCTCACTTCGGATCGTGGGCGCATGGATCTGGTGATGAAGACCCTGCGGAAACGTGATGTTCTGTTCCTCGATTCCAAGACCAGCTCACGGTCGGTCGCCAATGAGATGGCAGACCGAAACGGCGTGCCGAGCACCACGCGAGACGTGTTCTTGGATCATGAGATCAATCTTGGGAAAATTCGACGTCAGATGGCTCTGGTCGAACGTATCGCTCGTCGGACAGGAAGCGCTGTCGCCATCGGACACCCTCATAAGGCAACGATCGAAGCGCTTCGAGGCTGGTTGCCGACACTTGCCAAGCGCGGTTTTGCAATCGCCCCGATCAGTGCCGTCGTCGCGCGACGCGCCTGTGATGAGAATGTTCTGATCGCTGCTCAAACCTGTGGCCGCTATCTCCAGGTGAAGAAAGCCGGACCCTCGGCTGCGACATTGGTTGACGGCTGACTTCTTGGTGATGGCCGACATGGATGGGCGGCTGACCTATGCTGGCTGAGCTAGCGATCAAAGTGATGGGGCAAAGCGGCGATGAACTGGATCAATCGGCTGAAAACGGTGCTGGCTTCGGTCATTTTCCGACATCGCGTGTTGAACCGTTGGGTCCATCGAATGCTCCCTGCCAAGCGGTTGGCAGCAGGCGTGCTGGTCTTTAATGACGCCGGACAGATCCTCCTGGTCAAGCCGAGTTACCGGTCCTATTGGCTGATCCCTGGAGGTCTGGTTGAACGAGAAGAGCCGCCCTGGCTCGCCGCCAGACGCGAGACGAAGGAAGAAATCGGGATCGATGTTGGTGAGCTTCGCTTCATCGGTTTGGATTGGCGACCGACCGATGATGAATATGACGACAGCCTGCATTTCCTGTTTGACGGCGGTACGCTCTCCGAGGACCAGATCGGCGCGATCAAATGCGATGGCGTGGAGATCGTCGATTATCAGTTCGCGACCAGGGACGATGTCGACAAGCTGCTCGACCCGCATCTCGCGCGACGGATTATCGCCTGCTGGCGCGGTCAATTGGATCGGCCGCTGATCATGAATGGCGGTAAGCCAGACCAAAGCACGGTTTGAGGCGGCGTGCCTTCAACGAATCTGTCGGCTATGACCGTCGAAAACCTGGCCACATACCGTCAATTCAGGTCATTGCGGTGGACAACCAAATGATGTGGTCACATCATTGAGTTGGCCATGCCACTGCTAGGCGGGCGTGAGACGATGACCGAGGGCTACGACAAGGGCTAGTGATAGGCACATTGACGTGCTGAGCGGGCGAAAATCCTGCACCTCGCTCTCGACAATCTCAAGGCTCACCTTGGCCAAACGGGCAAGGGGGCTAAGCGGTCCATCCGTGATGCCAATGATGGGAATGCCCTCCCCATGATAGCGCTCAACAAGCCCGATCACATCAGGCGCATAAGGCCTAAAGCTGACCGCGAGCAGCAGGCTGCCATCGCCGATCACCCGACTTTGTTGCCCGAGCATGCCGCCCACGCCATCGAGCAAAAAGGCTCTTTGGCCAAGCTCTGTCAGTAGATAGGTGAGATAGCTCGCCACCGGAAAGGCCCGGCGCTGACCGATGACATGGATCGAAGACGCCTCTGCCAGCAGCTCGATCGCCTGTTCCAGACGCTGTGTCGGCAGATCCTGGCGAAGCTTTTCGAGCCCGTCGATCCCAGCTTGGGAAAAGTCGTCCAGCATCGTTACGGCCATGGGCTCGCCGCCTTTGTCCCGACGGTCCCGTAGCCGCTTAATCCGTTCCCCATAGGTCGGCGCATGGGCGACCAGCCTGGCGCGGAACAGCCGTTGCATCTCGGTAAAGCCTTCAAAGCCCAACGCCTTGGAAAAGCGGATCAGACTGGAAGGTGGCACCTTGGCCCTTGATGCGATAACCGCAATGGTCTCCAGTGCCATTTCGTCGGGATTGGCGAGCGCGTATTCGGCCACCTCCTGCAGCCGCCGGCTCAAGTCGTCATAGTGCTCGGTGATCGTCGTCTTGAGGCGCTCATAGCTGTCGGGGCGGCTGCCGCCGGCGGTGTCGATCGGTCGATCGCTGGAGCGTTCCATGATCCGTCCTCCCGGCGTGGGATTAATTCTCCCAAAACGTGATGAGCCGTCGGGTGATTGATGATCGCGAACCCCTAACATGCGATGGCAAGCTAAGATACCCTGCGCCGTTGGCGCGTGTCGACTTTTAGAGGAGTGGCAGGGACATGGATCGGGATCAATTTCGGAAGTGGGCCCATCATGCCGCCGATTGGTCGGCAGATTATCTCGAAACTGTCCGCGAAAAGCCCGTTCGCGCGCAAACAACTCCCGGTGAGATCGTGAGCCAGCTCCCAAAGAGCCCGCCGGAGCAGGGCGAGGACATGGCTAAGATCTTTGAGGACGTCGACACCATCTTGATGCCCGGGATGACCCATTGGCAGCATCCGCGTTTCTTTGCGTATTTTCCGGCGAACTCAAGCCCACCCTCTGTCATCGCCGAATACCTAACTGCCACCATGGCAGCCCAATGCATGCTCTGGCAAACCTCCCCAAGCGCCACCGAACTCGAAACCCGCGTCCTCGACTGGCTGCGCCAGATGGTGAACTTGCCTGAGCGTTTTCAGGGTGTCATTCAGGACAGTGCCTCTTCCGCAACGCTCGCCGCCATCCTCACCGGGCGCGAGCGGGTGCTCGGCTTCAAAGGCAACCAGGACGGCCTCGTCGCCCATCCACCTATCCGCGTCTACACCTCAGCCCAAGCCCATTCCTCCATTGACAAAGCCATCTGGATCACCGGTATCGGCCAGACCAACCTGGTCAGGGTTGACGTTGATTCCGAGAATGCCATGGATCCAGAGGCGTTAGAGCGCGCCATTGAAGACGACCGCGAGGCGGGTCGCCTGCCGGCTGTTTTAGTTGCCACCATCGGTAGCACCAGCATCGGCGCGATGGATAATCTCCGTGCCCTAGGTGAGGTGGTGAAGCGCCACGGCCTTTACTTTCACGTGGATGCCGCATGGGCTGGCAGCGCCCTCATCTGCGAGGAGTATCGCTCCTTGATCGACGGCATCGAGTTTGTCGACAGCTTCGTCTTCAACCCCCACAAATGGCTTCTTACCAACTTCGACTGTACCGCCCATTTCGTCAAAGACCCGGACGATCTCATCCGTACGCTGGGCATCCAACCGGACTACTTGTCAACGCCGGGCCGCGTCGGCCCTACATGGTGCAGTCGGGGGCGTACGCTTGGCCGCCGCTTCCGCGCCCTAAAACTTTGGTTCGTCATCCGAAGTTACGGTACCGCCGCCCTTCGCCAAATGATCCGCAGCCATTGCGAATGGCTCGGTAACTTAGCGAAAGAGATCGACCAGGCGCCCGATTTTGAATTGGTGACGCCGGCGTCTCTTTCGCTCCTGACTTTTCGCTATACGCCCAAAGAAGCCAACGACCTCAATACGCTCAACGCAGCGTTGCTCCAGACCATCAATGATGACGGCCGCGTCTACCTCACCCAAACACGTCACAAAAATGCCTATGTCATCCGTTTCCAGGTGGGACAACTCTATACAACGGAAGAGGATGTTGCGTTTGCCTGGGAGGTGATTCGCGAGTTGGCGACGGGGTTGCCAAACCACCCCGGTGTGAGCTGACGGCGGGGGCTCAACGACGCCGTTCTAAAGACAGACCTTGATCGGGGTGATTCCGTGGCCGGTTCATGCGTTTCTTTACGATCTGTTAAGTCAGAAGGGTTAGGTTCGCAACCCTGATGGACGCTTGCATGACGCCAAGCGTGAACGCGAACCGATTGGCCACGGCATGCGAACCCTTCTCGTCGACGACGATCGCCTTGATCGGCAGTTGATCTGCCGTCTGTTGAAGGATTCGGATCCTTCGGTCGACGTCAAAGAGGCTCCGGACGCCATCGCTGCGTTTGAAGCACTGGATTGCGAGGAATTTGACTGTCTGCTGGTCGATCAACACATGCCCGGCATCATCGGCACCGAGTTCATCCGTGCCGTCCGTGATATGGAAAGCGGCCCCCGGAAGCCCATCTTGATGGTGAGCGGCGAGAAAGCGAGCAAGTTGACCATCGAAGAGGCGCTTGGTGCCGGCGGCGATTTCTTCATCGCCAAACAGGATCTAACCGCAAAACGCCTCAAAGCCGCCCTACGCTGTTTCGGTCAGGGCTGACGATGGCATGACGTAAGCCACTGAATTCCAATAATGTCGATCCACGCCATATTGAAGATGTTCCGCTATGCACGTGAATATTGATCATCGGTAATGGACATTGGTCTTCTGATCAGCTCGCTTGGGCCCAGTCATGCCGCAACTGCACATAGAGGCCATGCGTCCAGCCTGACGGCTAATCAAAGTACCGATCTGAAGTCACTTTTATCTCAAGATGATCCCAACAGTCTTTCGAGCGATGATGCCAAGGCCGTTGTCAGCCAGATCAAAGAACTTGGGATCAAGCCTGGTAAGGAACTTGGGAAACATTGAAGGCTGCTGGCTTCAACCCTGGTGAACTGCGTGAAGCAACAGGGGGTGAAAGGCGCCCTCCGCCGCCAAGGCGAGATCAAGGGAGCGGCCAGATTGATCAGGCGGCGATCGAGGCCCTGACCAGCATTCTTGAGAAGAATGATCTCAATAGTCTGAGCAGCGACGATCAACAGGGCATCCAGTCCCAGCTAAGTGAGGCTGGATTTAGCGTCGAATCATCGGGCCAGGTCTTGGATTTTCGCCTCTAGTGGTATGACGATATCAATTTATTCATGCAAATATTGAAAATAATAAATAGAATCAATGTGTTGTACGTCTCGTGCGATGAATCAACCGATGTGGTCCTACCACGAACAGGCTGCCATTTCTGTCTCTAACGAGACGGAGCCCCTTTGAAATGTTCCACGCGATCCTGAGAGTTTGAGCCGCATTGCACGCTTCGGCGGGCGGACGGTATCCCAGGGTCGCATGGACCAAGTCTTCACGTTTACTATCCAGGCGTTAAGGCTTTGTTCGTCCCGGAGAAAACAAAAACCCGATAGATTGGTCACCGCACCCAAATGGTGCGCTCTTCTCGAAAGATCCCAGACAGCTTACGGCAAAGGACCGCAGAGTCCTGGGGTTCCAGGCTCTTTCTTCGACGGCGCTGGAAGCCACATGATGTGGCCATGCCACTAGACTGCCAGCTGCATATGAGGACGACCGTCAGAGGTCTTCTCAGCACTTTTGCCCGATGGGTCGATGATGCAGCTGACCCGCCGCCTGAGGTTGGAGAAACTGCCGAATGTGACCACGTCGACCGGTTGATCAAAGTGCAGGGTAACGCGAAATCTGTTGGGTGGCGTGAGTGTCTGGACACCCATCACCGTGCCGTCAAAGGCTTGACCAAGATAGCTGCCTTGCACCCGGGCACCAAGATGAACGGGACAGGGTGGCGGGGCATTACCGATTGCGGCGTGCAGCGTGTTCCAATCCTTGTAGCCATATTGATGAGCCAGTAATTCCAAGGACCTGCCGTGGGTCACCGGCGAGCCGTCGGAGCCAAGCTTTGCGCGCAGGCGCTTGGCCTGTTGCTTCAAGGCTTCGATCGAGGGAAAGGTGGGGTTAGATCCGTTCATCATTTTGCCTCATGCAGTGTTTGCATGCGGGAAAAGAAGGGTGCTCGCATTGCCATCGGCCCGCATGTCACTGAAATCGGCGGATCGGATTGTTTGAAAGAGCTTCACCAAGGCTTTCGCCTGCGAGCGGCCGGGGCTCTTACCCTTCCTGTCAATTAGGCAGCCGAAACAGCGTTGTCAATGCGTTGAACGCAGGCCTGGATCGTTGAGGGCTGCTCTCAATCCCATGACGCGTTTTGGGAAAAGGAGGGAAAGGCTCTTAAAATAAGACGGTCATGCAGCAATGATCATGACCTTAGCGACCCACCCACCGGTGCCGCTTCCCGACCGATAGTCAACGTTGCAGGGCGTCCCCTGCTACTCGACTGCCTCGATATAGACTTCGAGCTTGCCGCCGCAAGCCAGGCCTACTTCCCAAGCTTGCTCATTAGAAATGCCATAGTCCAAAAGCCTGGGGGGCTCGCCCTCCATCACCTCGAAGGCTTCTTTGACCACAGCGCCTTCGATGCAGCCACCGGAGACGGAGCCGACCATCTCGCCCTGATCGTTGATGCCAAGCTGACTGCCGACGGGGCGGGGGGACGAGCCCCAGGTGTTGACCACGGTCGCAAGCGCAACCTTCCGGCCGGCATCCTGCCAGCGTGTCAATTGTTGCAGAACCTCGTCGTGATCGGTCATCGCCATCCCGCTGCCCCTCTGGTCCTATCTGCCAAACCGCCACTGCAAGCTTCAATATAGGCAGAATGAGGCAACAACGACAGTACACGCTCCAGCCCAAGTCAACGCGGGCGCGCGTCCGCCCCCGCCCGCCTAGCCGAGGATGGTGATGCAGCCGGTGCGGTTGCAGTGGGCGTAGATCGCTGCATTGGGGTCGGTGGCGCTCTGGCGCAGACGGTAATGGAGACGCTCGCCGCAAGCTGGGCAGGGGATATCACCGTGATCGGCATGGCGTGTCGCGGCATCCTGATGACAGGCGTGGCACACCTCTTGCGCGTCCGTGGTTGCTACCATGGGCATGCCGTAGGCGAACATGGCGCGTCGGTCCAACATCTGAAATCGCTCCTTCTTGACCTTTCGCCACGTTAGGGAAGGCTTGGCGAGGGCGCTGTGGGGATTCCCACAGGCGTTGTCGATGTTTGCTGGTTTGTTGTCGCTTTTGTCGCTGGAATTTTTCTTAAATTTAGTTTCTTCTATCTGTGATTGTTTATCCAGATGAAAGGAACTCGATGGCTGGCAAGGTGATCGCGGTCTCGCAGCAAAAGGGCGGTGTCGGTAAAACCACGCTCGCGATTCAGTTGGCGATGGCTTGGCGCAAAAGCGGAAAGCGGGTCGCGATGCTAGACGTCGATCCGCAAGGGAGCCTTTGTACCTGGTACGGGATGCGCACCGATCTTCACGGCGAGGATGAGGGTTTGACGGTCAAGTCGCTCTCCGGCTGGCGGCTTGGTAACGAGTTGTCGGCCGCCAAATGGTCCGCGGATTACATCTTGATCGACACGCCGCCCCATGCCGAGACCGACGCAAAAACGGCAATTCGCCTTGCCAATCTCGTCATTTTACCGATTCAGCCGACGATGCTCGATCTCTTCGCTACCAAGCCGACCCTGGATCTCGCCGATGTGGAAAAGACCAAAGCGCTCTTGGTCTTAAATCGCGTGCCGGCAAGGGGGCTCTTGGCCGATGCGGTCAAGGCGGCGATCAAGGCGAATAAATGGCCGCTCGCCAAAGCTCAGCTCGGCAATCGCCAGGCGTTCGCTGCCTCAATCGGTGAAGGGCGAGGCGTTGCCGAAACGGCACCGAGAACGATGGCAGGCAAGGAAATCTCGGCCCTATCGCGAGAAATTCTGCGCCAAATTCGCTAGGGGGCGTGACCACCTCAGTTCGGTTGGACCGGCTTCGAAGAAAGCGCTAAGGCTTCCATCGGTATGCGGTTCTTTGTCGATGGAGCCTTTGGAGGCTTTCTTGCTGGGCCCGCCAAGGGTCTAGTTTGCCCTGACAAACGGCCCTCTTTGTGTTTAGGCAGGCTATCGACGTTCCTTGCTGGCTGTCTTGAAGCGCTTTTGCTACACCATATCGATGCGACGTATTCTCTATCTTATCACGCTGTTTTCAGCTCTTCTGTTTGCGCTGGTCACCTGTGCGCCAAAACCGCCGCCAGCCCCCTCGCTCTATGCGCCCACGAACTTGCCGCCGATCCTGCCGAGTGGCGATTTTCCAGCCTATATAGAGGCTTCTCGCGCTCGGACAGCCGTCGTCAATCAGGCCATTGGTACGCCGCTTTCACCTGAAGGTATTGCCGCCATCGGGCCCTTCGAGGTCAAGCCGCCGCCCACCGGTAAAAACTGTCGGGGCGGGACTTTCGGCGATTACGACAAAGGTGTTTTGCTGATCCATGGGTTGAACGACACGCCTTACTCGATGAAGGACTTGGCAAGGCGCTTCAGCGAGGCCTGCTACATGGTCCGGGCCATTCGGCTTCCGGGACATGGCACGGTGCCGGGCGATCTGATCAAGATTGGCCTGCCGGCTTGGCGGGATGCGGTGGCCAAGGCGGCCTGGAGTTTTCGTGGACATGTCGATCGGCTGGTGATCGCTGGTTTTGATCTTGGGGCCAATCTGGCACTCGATGCCGCCCACGATCTTGGTCTTCCGCCGGAACTCGAGCTTGATGGTATCGTGATGTTGGCGCCGGCGTTTCGCTATGATCCACCTCAATTCGGACCTGCGGCGACCGGGCCAGGTGGCGATGCCCTTTGGGGTGATGTCTTCGACGAAACAGAGGTGCTGAGATATCAATCGACGGTTCAGCCAGGTGTTGATGCCGTCAACGGCCTGGGCGCGGCGCTGTTCGAGCGCCAGGCGCCAAGGCAAATACCCCTCTTCGTTGTGGGGAGTGCCGATGATGCCGTGACCGATCCGCAGATGATCCAGGATTGGTTTTGCGGACAATCGACCACGCCGAGAAAGCTTCTCTGGTATACCAGCTATCCCTGTCGCCCGGTGCCCAATTGCCGTTGTACCGTCCGGTCGCGCAATCCTAACGATGATCAGCGCGAGGTCTGTGCCATCAATCGTTCGATCGCCCATGATCTCAGTTTCGATGGCAATACAGAGGATTTTGATCTAGAAGTCCCCAGGGATTGCAGGCCTGGCAAAAGACTGAAGCCAAATGCCAGCATTTTGGACCTCTCGCACACAGGCCTACTGGCGGCGGCAGATAATCCCCGCTACGGTGTGACCAGTGGGCGACGAGATTGCCTGCACTATTCGTGGGAGCTGGACACGCCGGAAGAACGGGTATGCGTGGGTGAACTTGTTGGTGAGGGGGAACGCTATCTTCGTTACGGCGAAGCCAGCCCTGGAAACCTCGAGAATTATATTCTACGACGGCTGACCTATAACCCGGACTTCGACTTCATGGCGAAGGCGATCCTCGACTTTCTTGAGAAGAACGATTAGGGATTGGCCATGATCGCCGCCTTGCCCATGTACGACTTCGCCCCCGTTCGCCAAGCGACTGACGCTTGGTGGCAAGGGCTTGCCAAAGCGCTGCGTCTTCAAGGGGTCGAAGACGTGCCGACATCCCTTAGCCGCGAGCGTGCTGAACGCGCCTGGAGGCGCCCTGAGTTGCTCTTTGGGCAGATGTGCGGTTATCCGCTGATCCGCTTTCATGGGGCGAGACCGAAACTGATCGCAACGCCATGCTTTGATGCGCCGGGCTGCGACGGGCCGGACTATTCCAGCGTTATCGTTGTGCACGCGGAAAGTCGTGCTCAATCGATGGAGGATCTGCGCGGGCAGATCGCCGCAATCAGTGGTCTAGATTCCCATTCAGGCTGCCATGTGCTGCGTTCCATGGTTGCGCCGCTTGCCAGCCCCGGCGGAAAGTTCTTCGGCCGCCAGATCATCACGGGAAGCCATGCTGGAAGCCTTGAGGCGATCGAGGCGCGTGAAGCGGATATCGCGGCGATCGATTCCGTGACCTATGGGCTTATTCAGCGATCCATGTCCGAAGCTCTCGGCAGCTTTCGTATTCTCGGCCGCACGCCGCGAGCACCGGCGCCGCCTTATGTGACCAACTGCAACATGCCGGCGGATAGCGTAGAGCGTATTCGCGATGGCTTGGTCGACGCGCTTTCCGACCCTCATCTGGCGACTTGCCGTGATGAGCTGATGATTGGCGGCGCCAAACTCCTTGGTATTGAGCATTACAACAAGATCGATGAGATGGCGCGTATTGGCGAAACTGCCGGTCTGGTCGAAAGCTAAGACGCGTGCATTGGGAGGCATCATATGACCGATAACCATGTCACCCTGGTCGATCATCCCCTGGTGCAGCATAAGCTTACCTTGATGCGGCAATCGGAAACGGCCGTCGTTCAGTTTCGGCAGCTCGCCCGTGAGGTCGCCTTGTTGCTGGGTTATGAGGTGACGCGCGATCTGCCGTTGACGAGCGTCGATATCACGACACCGGTTTCGCCAACGGCCGCCCCCGCCCTTGCCGGTAAGAAGCTCTGTCTGGTCTCCATTCTTCGTGCCGGTAACGGCCTTCTCGATGGCATGCTTGATCTGGTGCCGTCTGCCCGTGTTGGCCATGTGGGCATCTATCGTGATCCGGAGACGCTGATTGCGATCGAGTATTACTATAAGGTGCCTGACGATCTGTCCGAGCGCCTTGTGGTGGTGGTTGACCCGATGTTGGCGACCGGCAACTCGGCTGTCGCAGCCCTATCCAAGCTTAAGGAGGATGGGGCAGGGCAACTCAAATTCGCCTGCCTGCTCGCCGCACCCGAGGGGATCGAGCATATGCGCGAAGCCCATCCTGATGTGCCGATTTTTACCGCCTCGGTCGATGAGCGCTTGAACGATCATGGCTATATCGTGCCCGGCCTCGGCGATGCGGGCGACAGGCTCTACGGCACCAAATAACAGTTTTGGTACTATAGGCTTGCCGCCCTTACATCATTGAAGCAACCGCTCTCAGCCCTGTTCGGCAGGCGTGATCCAGCCGATGGCCGCTCCGGCCGCGTCTTCCAGCATGACGATTCGCCCAACACCGGGGACATCAAAGGCCGGTTGAGTGATCTTAGCACCCGCCTTCAACGCTTTTTCGGCTCGGGCGTCGACATCGTCGACAGCGAGATAGCTCATCCATTGAGGCGAATAACCATCAAAGGGGGGCATGCTGATATCGAAGATCCCGCCGGCGGGCTTTTCGCCATCCATGCAGATCCAATAGGTGCCGCCTTCAGGCATCTCCATAGCATTGAACGTCCAACCAATCGTCTCGCCGTAAAAGGTTTTTGCGGCCTCGACGTCGCGGGTCATCAGCTCGTTCCAATGAAAATGGCCATGTTGCCACATATCGCGTTCCTTCCATTTTGAAATTGGGCAGTGACCATCAAACGAAGGCTGCCGAAGTTCAAGCTTTTTTCAGGCGTTCGTCATCAGACCAAGTCATCTCCTGACAGCCCATGACAGGATTGACTGTTTTTCTGGTGTGAAAGACTGTCAGCGATATCCCGACAAAGGACCGTCTACCGTTCGATTGACAGGCGGGTTCTTCGAAGGCGGCGAAAACCAAATGACGTGGTCACACCACTAAGTCTTTAACATGGTGACCCAGAAGAGCACGGCGCTGGCGGTGAGGGCCAGAAGGCCAAGTGGGAGCCAGGCAGCAAGGGCAGGGGCGATCGATCCTGCCTCGCCAAGTGCGGTCAGGACGCCATCGGCGACGAAATAGAGAAAGGCACCGCCGAAGCCGATCAAGGCATTCAGGGCGCCGCCTCCTTGGCGCTGCAGGCCACGTACCGAGGCGGTTGCGAGGATGACCATGAACAAGGAGGCGAGTGGCACGGCGAAGCTCTTGTGGAACCAGGTTTGATAAACATGCGCTGGGCGGCTGGTGATGTCGGTGAGATCGAGTAGGCGTCTGATTTCGCTGATCGAGAGCGCATCGGGTAGTCGGGCTAGATCGCCGACGATCGCTGGATGCAGACTCGTTGACCAGACCCGCCTTGGGATGGGGGTGTTGCCTTGTCCAGCTTTGGGTCGAACCTCGAGTTCGTCGATATCTTCAAGCCACCAGCCAGCTTCGTCGTAGATCGCTTTGCGGGCGGTAGCCTGTTTTACCAGGTTACCGTCTTGATCGCGATTGAAGATGACCACACCTTCCAGACTTTTGCCCTGATCGTCGATGCGCCCGATGCTCACAACATCTTGGCCGTCACGAATCCAAAGGGCGATATCGCCCGCTTTCGCTGTCTCGGTCTGCGCTTCCCAATCGGCAAGGATGCGTGTTGCCCGAGGCGTGAGCTGGTCGTTGATCAGGAAATGCAAGAAGACCATCGCCAACATGGTGGGCAGCATCAATAGGAGAACCTTTTGCAGCGGCATGCCCAAGGCCTGGATGGCCACTAGTTCGCTGGAGCGGTGCAGCTTGCTGAAGGTCAGGGATGCGGCGATCAAAACGCTGAACGGGAGGAGGAAGGTCACCAGGATGGGCAGGCGCATCAAGGAATACTGAAGGATGATGGAGATGCCGCCGCCAAGGTCGGCGAGGAGACCATCAGCCTCGCTCATAACGTCGAAGAGCTGCAGCAGGGCAACGGCACTGATCAGCACCAGCATCAGCTGGCTAATGAAGATCCTGGTCACATAGCGTCCGAGCACCGACATCAGGGCTCCTTTGCGGGACGCAGCAGGCGAACCTTGCTGATCAGCTGATCGATCAGGTCGGCGATGCGGCCCGTTGACGAAGCGGTAGCGCGCCCCGATGCGCGCATGAAGAACCAGCCGCTGAGGATCGTGAAGATCGCCATGGGTAACTGGAGGCCGAGCCAGGGCGAGACCTTGCCATCATCGATCATCGCTTCGCCGAATTGCAGGAATTCGTTATAGGCGATCAAGAGGAACAGTCCCAAAGCCAGGCTTAGACCCTGGCGTCGTTTGGGCGAGAGGGCACCCAAAGCGACGGCGAGAAAGGGTAGGATCAGGACGGATAGGATTCGAACGATGCGTGAATGGAGTTCTGCCCTAATCTCGTGAACCGTCGTCCCTTTAGGAGGGGCGTCCTGCTGTTGCCAGAGTTCCGGCAGCGTCAGCTCGCGCTCGCTATTGCCCCGAGGACGAAAGGGCGGCGGCGTGAACAGCGTATCGATCCTTCGGGCGAAGTTCTTTACTTTCACCACGACGGGGTCTTGGCCGGGTGTGCCGTTATTGACCTGGGTCGCGTTCGTGAGGGTGAGGACCAGCTGATCGTTCTCGACCGAAAAACGCCCACGCTCCGCCGTGGTCGTCGTCATCACACCGGCCTCGGTGCGCTCGTGAAAGAAGACATCGGTCAGCATCAGGCCGTTCGGTGAGATGCTGCCGACCGTCATGGTGTAGTCGTCGATGCCGGTGAGGAAGGAGCCGCTCTCCAGAACATTGTACCAGCTGCCATAGCCTGCGAGATGCATCAGATTTTTGTAGCTGTAGCGCGCATGGGGCTGCAGAAAGCCCAGAATGACCATGCTGATCAGGCAAAGCAGGCAGGCAAGCCACGCAACCGGTTGGGCAATCCGATAGAGGCTGATACCGCCTGCGTAAAGCGCATCCAGTTCGCTATCCTCGCGCAGGCGGATGATGGCCATCAAGACAGCGATGAAAAAGGCTGTGGACAGCGCATAGCTCAGATAATGCGGGATCAGGTTGACCATGATTCCGGCGACGACGTCGAACGGCGTGTTCTTGGTCGCGACCAGATCAAGGAGCCGTACCAAGCGCTCCATCAGGAGGATGAACAGAACCAGCCCGAGCAGGATCGCGAAGCGGGAGGCAGTATGGCCAATGATATAGCGGTCGATAATCTTCAAGAGAGGTCAGCTAGTGGCATGGCCACATCATTTGATTGTGGCTGCCTTCGAAGAACGAGCTTTGGCTTCCCAGGGTATGTGGTCCTTTGTCGGGATAGTGTTGGGGATCTTCTCGATCAAACGCATCATTCGTGGCATGGCCGTGTATTGGTACTGCTCGAAGCAGGTCGGCGAGATCCCTGCCGGTGTTAGGCCTGATCGATCCAGGCGGCTTTCAGATGGGCCAAAAGAGCGTCGGCCTGTTGATCATCCAGCGATGAGCCGGCGGCGAGATCGGGTGTCTTCGGCCAGCCCGGATCCTCGAATGTGAGCCCCTCGAAGGTCTTGCTCTGGCTGTAGCGTGGCAGGGTATGAAAATGGGGGTTCGGGTCGTTCATCATCAACATGAGATAGTTGATCTTCTCATAGCCGAATGATGATTTGAGTGTGGCCTCAATGGCAGCTGTGACGTGGCCAAGCTCGATGAAAGCGTCTTGGCCGATAGCGGGCCAGGCGGTGACATGAGATTTCGAGATCAGGACCAGCGCGCCCAGGGTCACTTGGTGCCGCCTTAGATGCACCGCCCAATGCTGGTACTCTTTGACCAGAAGTTTAGGGTATTCAAAACGCTGGAGCGTCGGGTTGATGTCCATCTGGTCCGTCATGAGTTTTCCTCAAGGTTATTCTTAAAGCTGGCCTCGCGATCGTCGAAGGCCATCACGGCTCGGTCTCTTTTATTATCGCGGCTCGCTTGGCCATGGGAAAGCTGAATGAGCAGCTCGATCATCCGATCAGCGGCATGTCGACGTCATTTGATTCCGACGATGCTTCCAAGACTAGCCAGTATACCTTTGGTGTCTTGGCACGTTCTTCGAAGACAGTGGGAACCAAATGACGTGGTCATGCCACAAATGCTAGGCAGCGGAGGCTGCGGAAACGGTAGCGGGGATAGAAAAGCGTTTCTTCTCGCCGGCGATAAAGCGTTCGCTTCGGTGGTCAAATCGGCGGACATCCATCTGGATTTGCCAGCCATCCGGTGTGGGGGTGATGAGATAGAGATGATAGGCAGCAGCCTTGCAGCCATGCTTTGGCCAGGCCGATGCCGAAGGGACCCCGATGACCGGTACCATCCCAACAGGCGTTTTCACATCGCCCTGATCATAGCGGTGATTATGGCCGTGCAGCACCAGCTCAGCGCCCGCCTTAGCGATTACCTTGCGGAAATCTGCACCATCACGCAGCTGTTTTCTGACGACCGCCGAGCCATCGATGGGCGGGTGATGGATGAGCACGACACGGAACATCCCGGCCTCGCCGAGTTCGTGGAGCATCGTCTGGAGCCTGCTTAGCTGGCCTTCACCAAGAGCGCCTGCAGCGGAGAACCAGCGTGTGGGCACGGCAGTCGAGACACCAACGATCGCTGTTTGACCAATCTTGCGGACAAACGGAAAAGATGTCTCTTCCGTCTTCAAATCCTGTTCGTTTTGCGCCATATAGGCCGACAACCTGCCGAAGGACTGGGTCCAGGGCACCTCGATATAGGCATCGTGATTGCCGGGAATGACGCTGACGTCGTCAGGTGAGCCAAGTTCAGCCAGCCAATCGATCGCCTGATCGAATTCGATCGGCAGCGCCAGATTGGTGAGATCGCCCGTGACCACCGTGTGGTCGGGTGCGAGGGCTTGAAGATCGACATTGAGGGCAGCCAGCACCCGCGGATCATGCACCGATCGGCGATGCCGTTTCCAGGACACGTAGCCTGTAGCCCGTTTGTTCATAAGATCCCGCCAATCGACTTGGGCGGGCAACGGTAGGTGGGGATCGGAAAGATGGGCCAGTTTCAGCATTTGCCACACAGCTTGTGATGAACCTGCCTTTGATGTCTGCCCTGATCGATCAAGTCAAGCATCGTTGTTCCTCGTTTTGACATGGATAAGCCGAGAACCTCATGAACCTTTCCTCAAATTCCGTTGATGAGACACCCGCAGCCTCCGATTCAAAGGATGACGTCGCGGGCAAGACAACTGGCGAGACGTCGCAGGACAGGCACCGCCCGGTTGCGGCCATGGTTGGCGTTTCCGAGACCAAGATCTGGGGGTTGACGACGGAGGAACGGCTCAAACGGACGACCAAGGCCTTGAAGGTCGAGGCCGTGCTGCAAGACGGTGAGCCTCTGCCCCATTCAGGCTCGATCGTTCTGATCCGTGCTGACTATGCCGTTGAAGACAGGCTTGTGAAGGAGCTGGTCGACCACGAGCCAGGCGTCATTCTGGCGATCGAGGGAGCTGATGGCGATTCCAAGATCGCAGCGGCCGCCCATGTCGAGGCCGGTGAGGTCGAAGCAGTCATGGACCTTATGAGGGCTGAGCTGTTGGACCAGGAGAGTAGCCGGGCGAAAGGATTGGCCTTGCTCTCGCCGATCGAGCTTGGCGGCGATTACAATAAGCAGCTGCGCAAGCGCGAAATTCCCTATGTGCTTAAGGTCGGCCCGGAGACGACAGCCACGATCGAGAACAGAATTTTCGCGGGCTCGTATAAGGGCATCACCGACTTCGTCACCAAATATTGCTGGCCGCTGCCGGCGCGCTGGGTGACCCGCCAAGCCGTGCGCTTCGGCTGGACGCCCAATATGGTCACCGGCTTGAGCTTGGTCATGGTTTTCGTGACGCTTTGGCTGTTCATGCAAGGCCATTTTCTCACCGGGCTCGCGGTCGGCTGGTTCATGACATTCCTCGATACCGTCGACGGCAAGCTCGCCCGGGTGACGCTTACCTCAAGCCCCTGGGGCAATATCTTCGATCACGGCATCGATCTGATCCATCCGCCATTTTGGTACTGGGCCTGGTGGTATGGCCTGCATCAGACGTTGCCAGAGGCCGCTGCTTTGCCTTATCTCGATGCAGCCCTGCTCGTCGTGGTGATCGGCTATGTCGTCGGCCGTCTGGAGGAGGGGGTCTTTCTTCATAGCTTCGGCATCCAGATCCATATCTGGCAACCGATCGATTCGTTCTTTCGCCAGATCACCGCGCGCCGCAATCCGAACCTCGCCATCCTGATGGTCGCCACGCTGTTCGGCGCTCCCGGCATCGGTTTTCTCTTGATGGCCCTTTGGACGATTTTTTCTCTGTTGTTCCACGCTTTGCGTATCGTGCAGGCGTTCTTGCAGCGCGGCGATGGCGGGATTTCCTCTCATCTTGCCAAGCCGTTGAACACGACCACCGCCTGACGATCCGATGACCAGGATTGGGGTGATCAGCAACCCGAATAGCCAATACAATCGCCAAGATGGCCTGGCTGATATTGCTGCGGTGGCCGATGATCGTCCGGGCCTCAAGCATGAGATCTTGTCCGATTTCACGGCCCTCGATGACATCGTCGATCGGTTGATGCGTGACGATGTTGAGATCATCGCTGTCAATGGCGGCGATGGCACCGTGCAAGCGGTCCTGACGGCGCTCGCTGGACGTGACCAGACGCGGCGTCTGCCCAAACTCGCAATTTTGCAAGGCGGCATGACCAATGTGATCGCGAAAGATGTCGGTTTCAGCGGCAAGCCCGCAAAGGGGCTGAACCGCCTCATTGAGGGCCTCGCGGGAGCCAAAAATGGGGCGGGCAAAACACCCGAAGATCTCACTAGACCGCTGATCGGTCTGGTCACCGGCGAGCAAAAAAAAATCGTCTATGGCATGTTCTTCGGGGCAGCCGGTTTCTATCAGGCGGTGCTGCTCGCGCAGAACAATGTGCGTCCCAAAGGGTTCGCTGGCAACGCTGCCTCGGCCACATCGCTTATTTGGGTATTGGCTCGATTGCTGCTCGGCCGGCCAGGTGCTGATGATCCGCTTTACCGCGGCGAGACCATGGCGTTTGACCTTGACGGGGTTGCCGTTGACGAGGCGCCCTATCTTGTCCTGATCGCGACGACGCTCGAACGTTTGATGCTGGGGCTGATGCCCTTCTGGGGGCAAGGGGACGAGAAAATTCGGTATACCAGCATCGCGTTTCCACCCAAGCGTTTGGCATCAGCAATCCTGCCCGTCCTCCGCGGCAAACCTCGTGATTGGATGGAAAATAACGGGTACCAAAGCGGTGCTGTGGCGGATATGGTCATCGACATCAAAAGCCCGGTGGTTCTCGACGGTGAAATTTTTCATCCCGAACCTGATTGTCCCATTCGCCTGACCGGCGATCGTCAGGCAACCTTTTTTCGTTGCTGAGTAAGAATGTCAGAGAATAACAAAACACTGAGTGATTTCATTCAGGGAGAGCTCGACAAGTCCTGCCACTCATCAGCCCATGCCTTGGTCGATTCGATCATGCGCCTGCATGGCGAGACTGTCGCCGGTATTCTCTTCTACGGCTCCTGCCTGCGTCAGGATCCGAGCGACGAACCACCCGAAGGCATTTTGGATTTTTATGTCGTGGTCGACCGTCTGCGGCGCGCCTATCGAAGTAGGTGGTCGGCCTTTATGAACTGCCTTTTGCCGCCGAACGTCTTCTTCATCGAGCGTAGCTGGCAGGGCAAAACAATACGCGCCAAATATGCCGTCATCAGTCGAAAGCAGTGGCGTCATGGGACATCAGCAAACGCTTTCCATCCCACATTATGGGCAAGGTTCGCCCAGCCTACGGCCCTTCTTTATGCCAGGGATAGCGAGGCCGCAGGCGAGATCGCCCGGGGCCTGGAGGAGGCCGTCAAGACCATGCTCGGCGCGATACTGCCATTGATCGCGAAGCCGGCCTCACCAGGAGAACTCTGGCAAGCAGCGCTGCTACAGACCTATCAGGCCGAACTCCGGCCGGAAGGAACCGAGCGGGCGACCTCGATCTATGAGGCCGATCAAAAGCGTTATGATGCGATCACGCCGCTTGCATTGAAGACCTTCGCTGAGCTTCCGGTCGAGATCGCCGGGGATGGCCGTGTCGAGACGCATTTTTCGGCAAAGGAGAGGCGTCGTGCACGGCGTCTTTGGCGTCGTCGTCGGTTCTGGGGCAAGCCGCTGAACGTTCTGCGCCTGATGAAAAGCGTCTTCACCTTTAGCGGTGGTGTCGATTATGCGCTTTGGAAGGTCGAGAGGCATACTGGCGTTAAGGTACCGGTCAGCAATTTCGAGCGCAGGCATCCGATCCTTACGTCTCCCAAACTGCTCTGGCGGGTCTATCGATTGAGCGCCATCCGATAAAGGTTATCGCGGACCCAGCGTTGCCTCTAACGCCCATCCGTCGGAGAGCAAAAGAAAAGGCGCGTCCCGCCGGCACGCGCCTTCTCCAAACCATATGAAGGGGGCTGCCCCTAGCTGACGGCGACCTTGGCCGGCGGCTCGAGCACGCCTGCCTCGTACGCGATTAACGTCACCTTATCGATAATCGAACTCAGTTGTTCCTTGGAGTGGTCGGCGCAGACGCTGCAGCGGAGCAATGCTTCATTCGAAGGTGTTGCCGGTGGCAGGGCCAGGTTGACGTAGACGCCTGCAGTCAACAACTCATGCCACATATGGACTGCAAGCTCGGGGCTGGGCAGGCGGATCGCCACGATCGGGCTCTGCTGGTCGCCGAGTAAAAAGCCCTGACTTTCAAGGCCGTTGTAGAAGTGACGAACATTCGCCCAAAGCTTCTCGCGAAGTGCGGGCCGCTGCTTGATCGTCTCCAAGGAGGCGCGCACTGATGCGATCACCGACGGCGGCAGAGAGGCCGTGAACATATAAGGACGACAGGCGATCCTCAGAACATCGAAGTCAGGCAGGCTGGAGACGCAAAATCCGCCAACAGCCCCTAAGCTCTTGCTGAAGGTACCGACCACGAAATCGACATCCTCTTCGACGCCGACTGCTTCCGCGAGGCCGCGACCATTCTCACCAAGGACGCCAAAGGAATGGGCTTCGTCAACGATCAGATAAGCGCCATGCTTCTTCTTGACCCGGGCGATTTCGGCAAGCGGTGCCGTGTCGCCGAGCATGCTGTAGATGCCTTCGACCACCACGACCTTGTTGCCAGGCTCCTTTGCCAGGCGAGCAAGACGCCGATCAAGATCGGCAGGATCGTTGTGGCGAAAACGGATCACGGTTGCTGAGCCCATGCGGCAGGCATCGTAGATGCTGGCGTGGCTGTCAGCGTCGATCAGAAGATAGTCGTCGGGGCCGGCAACGGTCGAGATGATGCCGAGATTGGCCTGATAGCCGGTGGTAAACACCATCCCATGTTCATGACCGAAGAACTTGGCGAGAGCCTGTTCTAGTGCCCGATGACCACCATACAGACCGTTGGCGATCGATGACCCGGTCGTACCTGTGCCTTGAGTCTCCAACGCCGAAGCCGCAGCACTGATGCAACCCGCATCGAAGGTAAGACCGAGATAATTATTCGTCCCGGCCAGCAGGATCTTCTTTCGTCCGATCATCGCCTCGGTCGGCG
>JBOEHJ010000067.1:0-35689 GCA_050633905.1 Geminicoccales bacterium | reverse complement strand
AAATGGCAGGAGATGGTGAAACGGTCACCCCCGTCGCTTCTCGAACCTGGTGTGTGGACCGGCATGGCTGATGCCAATGCCTTGGAGCCGATGAGGTAGAGGCGCGCGAAAATCCATTGGGGCTCGCGGCGACGAAACATCGGGCCGCATCAAGAAGCCGGATATACGTCAGCAGTTGTGACCATCATTCTGATCCAGCCAGCCTGTTGCAATCGGGCGGGGTCCATATACGTCCACGCATGGCACAAAGCAACAGTGAGCCTTCTGGCTGATACTGCACCGAAAGCGGGCATTTGGCTGACAGGATAATCGTTCACGCCTGACCTCACGTGGTTCTCCGCTATTTGATTAATCCGACCAACCGTCGTCCTTCCTCTGTTTTGATTGAGAAGTCAGAGCCAGCGAAGTCCGCGCCTCGAGCTGAGCAGAGCCAGGCAACGGCGCGCGCTGCCCATTCGGGGGGAATGTGGTCCGAGGGGGCGAGTTTGCTCACTGGATTAATGCCGGATCGTTTGATCACCGTCTGCATATCAGTGGCGACCGTTCCCGGGCTTAGTCCCACCACACGGATGCCTCGATCTCGATACTCCTTGTCGGCGCATCGTGTGAGCGACAGGGCAGCAGCCTTGCTGGAACAATAATGGCTCCAGCCTTCGAGAGCGCTGGTTGCAGCACCCGAACTGATATTGATGATGATCCCGAAGCCTTGTTGGATCATGACCGGAAGTGCTGCGCGCAGACCGTGATAGACGCCGAGATAGTTGGTCTCGACCACCTTTCTCCACATCGTTGGATCAGAGTCCGCAAGGCGCGCGATGGGGTCGATAAGTCCTGCATTGTTCACAAGAATATCGACGCTGCCAAAGCTGTCCCGACAATGCTTGACCGCAGCAGCGACATCCTCGTAGCCAGTAACATCGCAAGCAACTGCCTCTGCCCGTCCACCCGCGCGTTCAATGGCCTCTGCGATCGGCTCAACACTCTTAGAAGATCGCGACGCCAAGATGACGGCAACCCCGAGACGCGAAAGCTCTTCTGCAATCGCCTTGCCAATTCCACGGCTTGCACCGGTGATAACGGCAGACTTCCCCACAAGCTCATTCATTGATCGATTTCCCTGTCTGCATCACATGTTGGCGAATTGTTGTTCAACGGCTTTGTGATCCTTCACCCAGGCGGCATAGAGTGATGTCGACATGGCATCTGGGAAAATGTCCTCCCTGCCTTCGACCACGCCGTCGAGGGTGGCCTTGGCGACATCGATGGGACTCGCCTTTTCCATATCAGCATCTGCCAGCATCTCTGTGTCGATAGCGCCTGGGAAAACACGATGAACTCGGATGTTGCGGTCCGAGAGGCTGGCGCGCAAGGATTGGGTCATCGACCAGGCCGCAGCCTTGGACGCGTTATAGACCGAGAGCCCCAGCATGCTGGCGAGCGCCACCAGGCTGAGCATGTTGACGATGACCCCGCCGCCATTTCGCTCGATGACCGGTGCGAAAGCGCGGGCCACCCGAAGCGTGCCAAGATAATTGACGCTGAGATTGGCCTCGACCTCGTCCCAAGATGCCGAAAGGATATCCCCAAAGGCGAACACGCCTGCATTGTTGAACAGCAGTTTAACATCAGGGGCTAGCGCCACCATGTCTGCAACTGGTCTGGCCGAGTAACGTCCAGCACGACGGGAACAACGTCCTTCGGAATGTCGATCATATCGAACGACAACAGCGAGCGCGCAGCTGCGTAAATTTTGGCTACCCCGATGTCGGCGAGAGCCCAAACGAGAGCCGCGCCGATGCCTCAATTGGCGCCGGTCACGAGAGCAACGGTGTCAGGATTGATCATTAGCCGTCTCCTTAGATTGATGAACGGAGATTGCTTCATGAAGAAAAATTGATAAATACTCGTTTCAGCACGTTAATCATGTAGTTTTCGCACGAATGAATATCGACTCGCTCAAACTGGCCCTGCAGGTCGCCCATCTCGGCAGTTTTGCTGCAGTCGCACGATCGACGAATGTCGACCCATCCTTGATCTCGCGGGCCATTGGAAGTGTCGAAGCCGTACTTGGCTTCCGCCTTTTTCAGCGAACCACCAGGCACCTCAAGCTCACCGAATCCGGTGCGCTTTATCTTGCTCGCGTTGAAGCGGTTATCGACGAGCTGGACGAAGCGCGCGACGCAGCAATGGCCATCCATGCAGGACCGCGGGGAACGTTACGTCTGACGGCATCCGTCTCTTTCGGCGAGACCTGCCTTTCGCCCCTGGTTCCAAAATTTCGCGCAGTGTATCCCAACCTCCGACTGGAGCTCATCTTCACCGATCAAAATGTCGACCTGATCGCTGAGCAAATCGATCTCGCAATCAGGCTGGCACCAGCCATCCAGGGTGACCTGGTCTGTGCCAAGCTGTTCGAGACCTGTTATCGGGTTTGCGCAAGCCCGGACTATCTGGCGACGACGCCGATGCTAAAGACACCCGAAGATCTACATGCCCACGACGCGCTCCTGTTTGCGCTCCCGGGCTATCGGACACGCTGGCTTTTCCGTGACGCCAACAACAGGGTTAGCGAAATCCCCGTTCATGGAAGTCTTGTCACGTCGAATGCCGTGACATTGCGGCAAAATATGCTGAACGGTCTCGGTCCAGCCCTGCTCGCCAATTGGCTGATCGACGGCGATATCGAGGATGGTCACTGCGTTGATCTATTCCCTGAACATGACGTCACGGCGACGTCTTTCGAAACTGCGGCATGGCTGGTGTATCCAAGCCGCCAATTCCTCCCAAACAAAGTGCGCTGCATGATCGATTTTCTAAGACGCCAATTGCCTCCAGTTGTGCCCGAGCGAACAGAGACAAAGACCGATTGATCGTCGATACCTGCAACTGACAGATTGTGCGGCCTTTCCTGACAGAAGAACCCCTTCTTGCACTTCTTTGGCGGCTCGGCGAAGGCCTCCTTTCAATGGTGGAGAAAGATATGGCACGACCGGGAACAGCAGAAGAAGTTGCGAAATCGATCGTTTGGCTTTGTAGCGAGGATGCTTCCTATTGTACCGACAAAATCCTTGACGTCGCAGGTGGGCGCTAGTGCTTTGACCACATCATTTGATGCATTCAGGAGTCCTAAAAAGGGCAATTGGAACCAATATATGATCGTCATTGCCAACGAAATTTTCCGATATGGTCGTAAGACTAGGCGCAATGTTCAACGAGCATTGAAGGACTACTGATCGTGGTCAGTTGGTTCAATGTGCTCATGAAGACATTTCATGATCGTGTCGTCGGTGACGGCCCCTCTGGAGGCTGAGAAATAACCTCTGGCCCAGAATTGGTAACCCCAATAGCCCTTGCGAACAACGGGAAATTCTTGTTGGGTTCGACAAGATAAGCGTCCTTTTATGCGGCGCATGACGTCGCTGAGAGAACGCTCTGGCGTTGCGGCGAAGACTGTATGAACGTGATCCGTCGGCTACACGCTTTTGATGATCTCAAGCGACAAGCCATCACCCTGCTGCTCGTCCTGCGCCCTTGATTGATCAACCGCCCCAATAGGAGGCGCGTGACAAGGCCGTTCATGGATCAGGCTATACAGTCAAGGTCTGTCATGACAAACCTTTGGTTTATTCGGACGTCGTTTTCAGTAAGCATCGTTAAGAGATCGTTAAAGGACACCAAGTGCAATTTCCACAACACAGCAAGCCCGAACGAATCGCCGATGGTATCGTGCATCTTATCGGCATAACAGGTGGGCTTGGGGCAAGTATGGCCCTTGCGATGATGGCTGCCTCTCAGTCTGAACCAATCTATCTTGCTAGTCTGGGGCTGTATGCCTTCGGCTTGCTCGCCATGTTGATTTGCTCGGCGCTCTACAACATATCCGACAATAGTTGGAGAAAGAGTTTGTTTCAGCGCCTGGATCACGCTGCAATCTTCCTGATGATTGCTGGTACCTACACGCCCTTTGTGCTGATTGCGATCGGTGGCAAACTTGGTACAGGTTTGCTGATCTTCGTTTGGTCGGTCGCCGGCCTCGGTATCGTGCTGAAGCTCATCTGCCCAATGCGCTGGGAGGGTCTATCCATTGCCGCCTACCTCCTGCTCGGCTGGACGATCGTGATTGCGATCGATCCATTGCTAGCCTCCCTATCCGTTTCCGGCATCATTCTTCTGGTAGCAGGTGGTATCCTCTACAGTCTCGGCGTCATCTTTCACAAATGGAGCGACCTACCTTATCAGAACGCTATCTGGCATGTTTTTGTGCTGGCAGCCGCGACATGCCATTTCATCGCTGTGCTCACCGATGTTGCTATTGCAATGCCTTAGCGCTTACCCATGCACCGACCTTGCTCAATACCAGCGCCCCTTGTTGCGTCCTGGCCAGGCGCCATGTCGATATTGCTTGGCAAGCAAGATTACTTGGCATGATGCCATGGACTGGATTGGCGCAGTAGCGGACGTTCGGGTAGATGACGAAGGCGCTTGAGTTCATTCCTTGCGGCCATAAGATTGGCCGTCGTCCAGCCATCGAGAGGTGCATGATACTCAGTGAAGCTTAAGCTCTGGTTGGGTGCCGCGCATGAAGAGCCTAGCGACCACGTTCATGATCACCCAGCGAAGGCCATGCAAAGCAAGCTGATGTTTTCTGTAGAGTGAGAGATAGGTCAAGCGGGCAAGCAGCCCTTCAATCATGATTGTACCGAAAAGATTGCCCATGAGATTGCCGACGGCGCTATAACTCAACGAGATAAGCGATCCGTAGTCCTTGTAGGCGAAACGCTGCGCCTGCCCCTGATTGGTGATCACACGCGTCAGTGTCTTTGAGAGTGTATAGGCCTGCTGGTAAGCGGCTTGGGCTCTGGGGGGGACGGGTTTGTCACTGCCGGACTGGGGACAGGCGGCACAATCACCAATGGCAAAGACATCCTCTGAGCCTGCCACTCGAAGGGTTTCATCGACCACTAGCTGGTGAGCATGGTTTCGCTCAAGACCGTCAAGCCCTTCGAGAAAGGCTGGGCCTCGGACGCCCGCGCACCACACCTTGATCTCGGCAGCGATGCTTTTGCCACTCTTTAAATGTATCTGATCCTCGTTGACACGGATCACCTGCTCTCCGGTCAGAACCTCAATTCCGAGTTTTTTCAGCTGTGCGTCGGTCGCATTCTGTAGCCTTGGGGGTAGCGCTGGCAGGACCTTATGGGCTGCCTCGATCAGCGTGATGTGGATATCTCTTTCCGGATCAATCCGATCAAGGCCATAAGCAACAAGACCACGTGCTGCACGATGCAACTCAGCCGCAAGCTCGACACCTGTTGCTCCTGCACCAACGATCGCGATGTGAAGCTGGCCCAGCCCGAGCGCGTCTGGCTGTATCTGGGCACGCAAGAAATCGCGTAGCAGGCGCTGCTGCAACCGATCCGCTTGATAGTGATCATCCAGAAAGACGCAGTGCTCCTTAACGCCTTCGATGTGGAAATCGTTGGCTGTACTGCCGACCGCGATAACCAGGTAGTCGTAGGTGAACGGTCGCCTTGGCACAATTTCCTGCCCCTCCTCATCCAACATCGGCGCCAGCCAGATCGTTTTATCGCCACGATCCAGGCTTTCCATCTCACCTTGGACGAACCGGAAATGATGTTCTTTGGCATGACTAAGGTAGTTGACGCGGTCACTGTCGGAAGTAAGCGTCCCGGCGGCGATTTCATGCAAGAGAGGCTTCCAGACATGGGTTAGCGCATGATCGATAAGTGTCACAACCGCCTTGCCGCCCTTGCCAAGTTTCCTACCTAGCAACGTTGCCAGTACCAACCCGCCGGCCCCTCCGCCCACGATGACAATATTGATAGAGGAAGCGTTCACTTTATGTCCTATTAGTTTTCGACTGCCACTCGAAACGCGATGTTCACATGAATGGTTATCGACAAGGTGAACGTTATGATGTCGCGCGGAACTCGGGCGCCGTTGCAGTGCTCGCCGATTTCGACGAATACGCTCAACATTATCAGGTACTCGAAACGCTGCAAGCGGCATGCGCGCTGACACTCAACGAAATTGCGAGGCATTTTTAACTGTAACGCCAACCGAATATGAAGCGCTGCAACTCGTCCCCTTGCAGCCCAAAGTGCTTAGGTCTCTTCGGTGCCGATTTTGATGAGAACGTCGGTTTTAGTAGGGCCGTGCTGCCTGGTTTGACATGAGGTCATAGGCTTGGCGCAGGGCTTTGGTCCGGTTTGTTATTTTTCGGTGTCCATGGTCGATCAATTCTCCTTTGTTGTTATGCCAAAGCTGCCGTTGGTTTGAGTTTCGGCTTGAGCTTGGCGAGTTTTCGGAGGTTNNGGAGGAATTCGTCACTGGCACCGCACGGGGCCGCGTAACCGAAGTCGTCCAAGCTTGAGAATGCATTTGACCTGCCTGCCCTTCATTGATCTATTCTCCCAACAACTTTGTTGGCGAAAACGAATCATTTTGCCCATCCACAGTCAATAGCTGACTTTTTCAGTAAAATCTGCCATTTTCGGATGCGATCAGGGACAAGTAAGCAATAGAAGAGCAGACAAAGCTGCCTTGAGGAATCTAATCATCTATCATGTCCGCGCCTTGAAAATCGACGTTATCAACCGTTTCGGTAGGTATAGCTATAGCCGTTGAGAGCTGGTGCTCCGCCAAGATGGGCGTAGAGGATCTTTGATCCTTTTGGAAAGAAGCCCTTTCTGGCGAGATCGATCATGCCTTGCATCGACTTGCCCTCGTAAACCGGATCCGTGATCATCGCCTCGGTTCGCGCGGCCAAACGAATAGCTTCGTTGGTCTCGTGGCTTGGGACACCGTAGGCTGGGTACGCATAATCCGGATTGATGACGATCTCATCGTCGCGGACCTTTCGTCCGAGTTCGACGAGGTCAGCCGTGTTGTCGACAATCGCTTTCACCTGCCCGTGAAGCTGATTGGGCGTGCCTGACGCATCGATGCCGATGACGCGATCCGCACGATCATCGGCAGCAAAGCCCACGATCATCCCAGCTTGAGTCGACCCTGTGACGACACAGACGACAATGTAGTCGAACTTGACACCCATTTCGGCTTCCTGGGCACGAACCTCGTCGGCAAAGCCCACATAGCCTAGACCGCCGAACTTATGTACCGAGGCGCCGGCAGGGATCGCGTAGGGCACGCCGCCGGCATCACGCACCGATTGCAGGGCATCCTCCCAGCTTCTGCGGATGCCGATGTCAAAACCTTCATCGACAAGCCTGCTATCAGCACCCATCAGCCGCGTCATCAGGATGTTGCCAACCCGATCATAGACCGCATCGTCATGAGGTACCCAGCTCTCCTGAATGACGATGCATTTCATGCCGATCTTGGCTGCAGTTGCTGCGACCATGCGCGTGTGGTTAGACTGAACGCCGCCGATAGAAACCAGCGTATCTGCTCCCGATGCCATGGCATCTGGCACAATATATTCAAGTTTTCGAAGCTTGTTGCCCCCCATGGCCAGGCTGGAATTGCAATCATCCCGCTTTGCGAAAATCTCGACATCGGCGCTGATGGCTTCCGACAAACGCGGCAGATGCTCTATCGGCGTTGGGCCAAATGTCAGCGGGTATCGCTCAAATTGAGAAAGGTTCATCACGTCTGCTCCTCATGGGCCTTATTGGAGACAGCCTATCCCTCATTGTATGAAATGTGCTTTCAAATTATTCTCAAAAACTTCACGTCTGTGAAAATACTTCCAGCGCAAAATTACTTATGCTTCTATTTTCTAAACAAAATGGAAGATTCTTTCATGCTCACTGAGATCGATAAAATCGACCGCAAGATCCTCAAATGCCTACAAGAGAATGGGAGGATGTCCAATGCTGACGTGGCCGAGAAAGTGAATGTTAGCCAGGCAACCTGCCATCGTCGTCTTCAACGACTGGTGGATGAAGGCGTCATTTCAGGTTTCAGAGCGGACGTGAACCCCCATGCCGTTGACCGTAGTGCTTTGGTCTTGGTCGGCGCAGTATTGGAAAGATCGACGCCTGATAGTTTTACCGCGTTCGAGAAGGCTATCACCAAGTTCTCTTTCATTCTGGATTGCCAATGTGTGGCCGGAGACTTCGACTATTTCCTGAAAGTCCGGGCACGCGATATCTCCGACTTCAACCGTCTTCATAGAGAGCAGCTTTTGACATTGCCCGACGTCCGCCAGCTACGGAGTTTCTTTGTGCTGAAAGAGGTAGTAGACAACGCTTCGCTGGATTTCTAGGCGATGATGATGTCCGCTTCGCACTCATTCTAACTGCCATGGCACCAGAACATGGTGGCTGGTTCAAAATGCGATTCTAGGCTGCCTCGTTCAAGCGTCCGCTATCAGCTTATGCGCTGACGCCGGTCACCAGCCATCTAGGGTCGGATCAGGATCAATCATCCCCGTTCTGTACTCGAATAGCCGAAGAGTGTTTTTAGCCCAATTCCTGCGCCAAGGTTTCCTAAAGCTCGTAGAATGCCTATCCTCATTGAAAGAGACTAGGCGACAGGAGCAAACCAATGGGCACCACGACGCCGTATGCCAAAGGACACGAAGCTTTAGCATCGCTTGCTTCGCGCTACGTCGACGTGGATGAGTTACCTTGGAAACCAACGTCTTTTCCCGGCATCGAAATCAAGATCCTGATGCAGAATCCGGAAACTGGACTTCTGACGGCTCTTACCCGATTTACGCCCGGCGCCAGGCTGCCGATGCATGAACATACCGACCTTGAACAGTCCTTCGTGCTCGAGGGGACCCTGGTCGATGAAGAAGGGACCGCCACAGCTGGTAATTACGTCTGGCGACCGGCAGGCAGCACGCATGAGGCGCATGCACCCGAAGGCGCGCTTGTTCTGTCGTTCTTTTTGAAACCAAATCGCTTTCTGGACGAAGCCGGAAGCTAGGCATCCTAGTGCCCTGCAGCAACGTTCTCAAATTGAAGCGGAGGCATCCCTTCCTTTTACCACCTTAGCTCGGAAATCGGCTCATGTTGGGAAAAGCTATTCTAAGCATTCGTACCATCGTACCGGAAGCCGATACAAACCATTTGATGCCTGGTATTGCGACGAACACCTGGCGGATGCGTTTGGCGCAGACTGGGCATGGCGTGGCTGGAGCATCATCGATCCAAGCATCCACGTTGCCTTCTAGGAATTTTCCGACCCGTCGACTGCGACAGCCACTCTGGATTCCGCGCCCCTAAGGCGCCTGGTCGCCGAATTCGACCACGTCTAGCATGGGCGGGTACAGCGACGTCGCAAAGTCGTTATTGCCTCGACGAAGGCGTCTCCAACGGCTTAACGCGAGGCGCCTGGGGCTGAAACGCTCAGTTCTGGCAAGGTTTCTCAAGCGGGATCATGCCTTCCTCGCAGGCCTTAATCTGGAGGGCCAGAAATTTCGAGTTGATCCGGCATTGGGCGAAGCTGCCGGCGATGAACCAGAGGCCGGGCTGGCCGGTTCTGTTGTACATATTGCGAAGCTCAAGCTCATCGCCGAAGCCCCAGATCGGCCCGACGCGCTCTTTGACCTCAGTTCCGAATACGTTCTCGACAAGGTCTTCCTGCGGTTTGTAGCCTGTCGCAAGAACGATTAGATCGGCCGACATCGCGCCACCGTCCTTCAGACACAGCCCCGAGCGCGTGAAGCTGTCGATGGTCGAGAACTGCAGCAGCTTGATCCGCCCTTCGATCAGCATGTCCGAGCAGCCAACGTTGAAGTAGTAGCCCCCGCCGCGCGTCAGATATTTAAACTGCCAGCCAGCGTGGTCCTCGGGAGGGTCCAATTTAAAGCCGATCGCTTCCAGCTTCGCTAGAAGGTCTGCGTCCAGCTCACGTGATCTTTTCGTATAGCCGACATGGGCCTCGCGCATGAGCGGCATCGGCATGGAGACGGCAATGAGATCGGTGTCTTCTAGCGAGCGGCTGCCGTCATAAAGGACATAGGGAAGTTGCGCACTGGGTTCGATGCTGACGATCAATGTTGAGCTCCGTTGAACCAGCGTCACGTCAGCACCGCTGGAAGCAAGGTCCTGGGCGATGTCATGGCCACTATTGCCAGTACCAATGACAACAGCGGATTTCCCACGCCAGCGCTCGCCATCACCATACCGGTTGGAATGAACGATCTCGCCCCTAAAGCCACCGAGGCCGGGAAGCTCCGGCCTATTGGGAATGCCGCTGACGCCTGATGCCATCACGATATGGCGGGGGTGAAGCGTATCCACGCTGCCATCGGCCCGGCGCAGGGCTGCCGACCAGGTCCCGCTGGCGTCGTCATAGACCGCTTCGACTAGCTCGTTCCCGGTCCAGAAGTTCAGTTCCATCGCTTCCACGTAGAATTCAAACCAATTGGCCAGCTTGTCCTTGGGAATATAGACGGGCCAGTTGGGAGGAAACGGCATGTAGGGCAGATGATTGACGTGGACCTGATTGTGCAGCGTGAGTGCATGGTAGCGCTTGCGCCAATTGTCCCCGATGCGCTCATGTCGATCGATGATCAGTGTGTCAACGCCGAGTTGGGTAAGGCGCGCAGCTATCGAAAGCCCAGCTTGGCCACCGCCGACAACGAGTACGGTCGGATCGCGATCGGCGTAGGCCTGTGACGCCAGCCGTCCGTCGAGCCAGTTCGGGCCTCGGAAATCTCGCGAATAGGACTGACCGATCGGACGGTCGGCACCGATCGTTTCCTCATGACCCTTAAGCCCCTCCAACGCCGTAAGCAACGTCCAGGCTTTTGAGGCCTGATCGCCCTCGACGATAAGACGTACGATGCCCCGTCCAAGCCCTGCTGTCGTTTCGAGCGTGAAGAAGGCCTCAACACATGAGCGTCCGACACGTTCGACATGTTGTGGAGCAGGCGCTGATAAATCCAGCCGCAATGAAGCAAGGCCGGCTGCCTTGACGCTGCTCCAAAGGTGATCGGCAATGGTCGTGCCGTCTATGAAGGTTTGGAGGCTCCAGGTCAGCGCCAACGCGTCCCGCCAGTAACCATCCGAAAGGAACAAGTCCTCCAAACGCTCGGAAGACGAATGCGACAGCGCAATCTGAAGCCGCTCTAGCCAATCAGAGGCAAGTCGCGCAGGATCTTCGAGAACAGCATCCATCCAGCCGGATCCTTAGTAAGACGTCAGGTCACAGAGTAGGCGGTAGATGCCGGTCTTTGCGTCGGATATCCCGAGTTCGCAGACCAGATGGTCGAGCGCCTTCAGGCAATCCGACTCCCGCAGCGTTTCCACCAACAGGCACGACTCGATCCGAGCATCTCCGCCACGAAGCTGGGCCTCGGTGGATTCGGCGAGCCCATCACTGATGGCTTGCCAGCCTTCGAGCCGCGCAATCGATACGATCCGTGCCGCTGAGCCAGCCCAGTCGCTCAGGTAGGCCTCAGGTGGAAGCTGTGCTGTCTGAAGTGTCGCCGCGAAGGCGCCGCGCATCTGACCTTGCACGTAGGCCCGCTTACAGACCGTACGGCTCATCTCGGTCATTGCATCCCGCATGATGCGCACGGTCATGGGTGTTGGTTTGTTGACATGGTGTAGATAGGCATCGGATGTGAGCACTTCAGGCCTGTCCGTTTCGTAATAGGTGAAGTAGCCGCCGCCAAGCCCGATGGCCTCATACCGGCGGCCGCGCTGAAATCCGGCGATTGACAGGCGTTCAAGTAGATGCTCGGTCTGATACCAGGCCTCGTATTCGTCCTCCATCCCAGACGTACAGTGATTCCAGATCGCCAAGATTCCTGTACCACGCGTCATGTAACCTTCCCCTGTCGTCAGAAGTACAGACTCCGCCACCAGAGCGTCTCACGCATAGGCCGGAAACACCAGTCTGGCGGGAGATCATCCAAACGGGCCGTCGACTGTGGGCTGGCAGGTGGTATTGACAGCAAGCGCTGCCTCGGAGCGCGCGGTTCTTAACACAACTCCGCCAGAAGCCTGATGTCTTAAGTGCACGGATTCTGATGGCGAGAAGATCGTGAGGACGATAGCGAATTGGTTTCCGTATGTGTTGGATGAGCCCAACAGGATTTCGTGCTTCTTTATCCGACGAAACTCTTGACCTCGTCAGCCGAAACGACATGGCAGTAGATCATGTTGATAATTTCGAGCTCTTGACGGTGCAGTTCGTCGGTCGCCGCGGCGCAGGCGTCGTGGACGACCACCACGCTGAAACTCTCGTCGCAAAGCGACCTTACCGTGGAGCTTACGCATTGGTCGGTGAAAATGCCGGCGACGATCACGTCAGTGATGCCGATATTGTGCAGCATCAGCCTGAGATTGGTGCCAGTCAGCGCGCTGTCGGTGGTCTTCGTGACCACAATCTCGTCACCCTTCGGTGAGAGCGCGTCGACGATCTGGCTGTCCTTGCGGCCCTTGGGCAAAAGGAGATAGTTGAAGCCTGGCATCTTCTGGCTGAGCGAGCGGTCACGACCATCCATCGTCTGGCAGGCGATGCGCGCGAAGATGACCTCGATACCCGTTCCTCGCGCCCAGTCGATCAGCCCAGCGGTGTTGGGAATGACCGTGCCGTTCATGCGCTCAAAGAAGGGGCGCCAGCGTTCGGCTTCGGCGTCATCCTCAGGCGTCTCAAGATAGGTGTTTTGGATGTCGATCACCAAAAGTGCGGTCTTTGCGGGTTTGAGGTGGATGTCCTCGGGCACATCGGCGTTTTCGTAATAGAAACTGCGAAAGGCAGTTTTCCAGTCCTGCATTGGCTCAGGCCTTTCCTATGCGTTCGATATAAGCCTGACCCAACCTAGCCGTGGTCGCGGCGAAACCGGGGGCGAGTTCCTGGGGTTCGGGGGCTTCGATATGGCTGCCGATCCAGGCGAGGAGCGCCATGCGGCGGAGCATGATGAAGGTCTCGATCTCCGCTTCGTCTTCGGCACTCAGATTGCGGACGCTGCGGTAACCTCGAAGCCATGCTGCCTTGAGGTCAGGGATGCGTGGATCGTCTTCGATGAAGCTGATGGAGGCTGCGAAGTCGTACATGAACCAGCCCAACCCACAATCGTCGAAGTCGATCAGTCGGGTACTGGTGTCGTCGACCAGAAGATTGGCAAGCCGCATGTCGGCATGGATCAGATTATAGCGCTGCGGCGCCTTGCCATAGCTTTCGAGGCGTTGGCGGATGGTGGCTTCTACCTTCTCGAGCATAGGTCGGACATCTGCATCGACTTCCGGTGCGTCCCGCCAATCGCCCCAAGTGGGCGTCTTACCGAAGACCGCATCGACGTCCCAGGTGAGCCGCTCGAATGGTTCGGGCTTGGCCCACACGAGCACGTGGCCGTGGCAGCGGGCGGCGATGGCGCCGAGCTCTTCGAACCCACCGCTCATGTCGCCGCTCTCGTCCGGTGCATTCCCTTCGACAAAGTTAAAAAGCACGAGAAAACGCTCGGCGTCGAGGCCATCGATACCCGCCTGCTGAATCACTTCGCCGTCACGTCCAAGAAAATATCCAGGCGTGGTCACGACCTCACCGGCGCTGAGTGCGTCGATCCAGGCGAGCTCGCATTCGATGGCGCGGCGGGTGTGATAGTTCTCCCGATGCACCCTCAAGACAGCTTTGTATCCACCCGGTGCCTCGACCAGATAAGTAGCGTTCTCCGAGACATTGATCAGGCGAACCGACGCCCCTGCTGGCAGTTCCCAGAGGGAAAGCGCGTTTTCCGCCAGTCGCTGCAAATGCATCAGCAGTTCCTCAAGCGGCATCTCCGAGCCCACCATGATCTCCTCCCTTCTCCGTTACCAAATCCATCCCCGACAAATCCCGTATACTCGCGAAAGCCCTGCGCGTTCTTCGAAAGCGCCCACAAGCCAATGCCGGAGGCAACGCCCCCCTCAGATTTCTTCGAGGGCTTCGAGAGACTCGGGGATGATCTGGCCGCCGTCGACGACGATCTGCTGACCGGTGATGTAGGCGGCTTCGTCCGAGGCGAAAAAGAGTGCGGCGTTGCCGATGTCTTCGACGTTGCCGAGACGCTTCAGCGGGATCGAAGCGGCCATGGTGTCCAGATAGTCCTGGCCAAGATCCTGCAGGCCTTCGGTGTAGATGTTGCCGGGCATCACCGCGTTGATCGTGGTGTTGTAACGAGAGAGCTCCATCGCCGCTGTTTTGAGAAAGCCCAGCTGGCCAGATTTCGAGGCGCCGTAATGCGCCCAGCCAGGAAAGCCGGTGACCGGGCCTGTTATCGAGGATGTCAGCACCACCCTGCCCTTTCCGGCTTTTTCGAAATGCGGGATCGCGGCTTTCACACTGAGGAAGGCGGAGCGGAGGTTGGTCGCCATGACCTGATCCCATTCATCCGGATCCATGTCGACGATCTTGGTCTGGGGAAAGGCGCCGGCATTGGCGCAGATGACATCGAGACCGCCATTTGCTTTTACCGTGCTGTCGACCATCGCCTTGACCGAGGCCCAGTCCGAGACGTCGGCGATCTCGTAGCGGACATCGCCTTCGATTTCATTCGCGGCCTTCTTCAAAGCCTCTTCACCGCGGGCCGTAATGGTCACCTTGGCGCCTTGGCGCGCGAAAACGGTGGCGATTCCGCGGCCGATCCCCTTGGACCCTCCGGTGACGATGACGCTTTTTCCTTTGATCGATGTCAGCATGGTTTGCTCCCTGTTTCTCTAAAATCAATTCTGTGTCGCCTGGCTTTCCTTGTTTGCCCGCAGCAGCCATGAGACGGAAAGGGCGATCAGGATGATCAAGAAGGACCCGACCACCGACATGATGCCGAGTGTTGGCACTAGTGGCGAGTAGCCCGAGACCATCTTGGCATAGAGCCATTCCGGCAAGGTGGAATCCGCGCCAGTGGTGAACAACGACAACGGAAAATTTCCCCAGCTCAGGAGGAAAGCGAACAGGCCCGCCGAGACCAGCCCCGGCAGCAAGAGCGGCAGGGTGATCTCGCGAAAAATGGTCCAGGTGTTCGCCCCCATATCGCGGGCGGCCTCCTCCAGTGCCGGATCAAAGCTATAGGCGCGGATCGCCACGATCAGTGTCGCGATCGGCGCGATCCAAACGAGATGGGCAACGACGGCGGTCTTCCAAGTCGGGATGATGCCGAGTGCGTTGAACCACATCAGTAAAGCGAGGCCCAAGACGGTCTGTGGAAAGAAGATCGGCAGCAGGATCAGCTTTTGGAAAGTCGAGCGGAAACGCCATTGGTAGCGCGCAAAGGCCAGCGCCCCGAAAAACGCGATCACCACCGAAATCACGGTGACCAACATGGCGACCGACAAGGAGGTTGTCAGCAGGTCCCGGACGGTGCCGCTTTCCAGGGCCTCGGCGTACCATTTTGTCGAGTAGCGCTTGATCGGGAAGGTCAGATAGCGCGCGCGTGAGACCGAGGCGAAACCGACGGAGATCAGCGGGAGATAAAGGAACGCGATGACCAGAATGCCGTAGAGGAAGAGGACGATGCGGGTGGAACGGCTGGCGGGCATCAGCGCTTCCTTCCCATGATCGCGTCCAGATCGACACGGGCGACGCCAAACAGCGCTAACCCGCCGATGATCGCGATCAGGATCATCGAGAGTGCGGAGCCGAGCGGCCAATTCTGGCCGAAGGTGAAGGCGGTCTCAACGTCGTCGGCGATGGCGATGACCACCTGCCCGCCGAGGATTTTGGATTCCGCAAGCGCGCCTGCCGCCAGAACGAAGCTCAACAGCGAGCCGACGACAATTCCAGGCGCCGCCAGCGGGATCTCGATCTGTGTCAGCACCTGCCAGCGATTGGCGCCCAGATCGGTTGCAGCCTGGCGGGTATCGTCAGGCACCATGGCGATGCCCTGCGCCAGTGGGAACAACATGAAGGGCAGGTACACGTAAACGAGGCCGAAGACGATGATCGGCACGCCGTAGAGTGGGCTTTCGAAGCCAGTCCCTGTCCATGCACGAACGTGACCTTCGATCAGACCGCCTTTCATCAGGGTGAGGACCCAGCCGAAGAGGCGGATATTTTCCGAGACGAACAGGCTCATCACCACGGCAATGGTCAGCACCAGGGTGAAGCGTCCGAAGACCTTGGCCATGCCGTAAGCGAGCGGCCAGCAGATGACCAGAAGGATCGCTGTCGACGCGAGCGCCATGCCGAGCGACCAGAGCAGCGACTTATAATAGCCTTGTGAAAAAAACACCGAGTAGGCCGAAAAGTCCGGCATGTGAGCGAGGCTGAAAACCTTCTGCGGCATGATCGAGAAGAGGGCGACCACGACCATCGGCGCCAGAAAGGCCAGGAGCAGCACGACCGCCAGCGGCAGTGACGACAGCAGTCCCAGTCTGCGATCGATGCGTTCCACTCAAGCGTCCTCGATCACATGCGTGCCGACGGCGTTGAAACCGAGTATGACCTCTTTGTTCTCCGCACCGGCCACACGTTCTTCCCGCAGCTTCTCGACAGTGATCGTCTGTCCGTTCGGGCCTTCGATCTCATACTGAATGCGCGAACCGAGCGCATATTCGCTCAGGATCTTGCCTTGCAAAGCATAGTCATACTGACCCGCCTCGGCGGCGAACTGCACATATTCTGGGCGCACCATCAAAAGACCTTCTTGCCCCTCGGCAAGCGTCGTCTGGGTGACGCCGTCACACACGGTGAGCCCCGTTCCGCTAAGCGTTCCACGGTCACCGCCGGTCACGGCGAACAGGTTCACCTCACCCATGAATTCGGCCACGAACCGGCTGACGGGCGCGCCGTAGATCTCGTCGGCGATCGCGATCTGCTCGAAGCGGCCTTCCTTCATAATTGCGATGCGATCCGACATCACCATCGCCTCTTCCAGGGAATGGGTAATGTACACGAAGGTCTTTCCGGTGCGCGCGTGCAGATCCTTTAGCTCCTTTTCCAGCGTCTTGCGCAAACGGTAGTCGAGGGCGGACAGCGGCTCGTCGAAGAACAAGATCTCTGGATCGAAGGCGAGTGCGCGCGCTAAAGCGACACGCTGGCGTTCGCCGCCGGAGCATTGCGAGATGCGTTTGTTGTAGAAGTCTTGCGGCAGGCGGACGAGGTCCAGGAGTTCGAGCGCACGTTCGCGCCGACGTTCCGGCAGCTCCTTTCTGATCTTCAGTGGAAATTCGATGTTTCTCCCGACGCTCATATGCGGAAAAAGAGCTAGTGACTGGAAAACCATGCAGGTCGGGCGAAGATTGGCCGGTGTCTGATCAATCCGGGTGTCCCGCAGATGGATTTCGCCCGTCGTGACCTCGTCCATGCCGACCAGAAGCCGGATCAGAGTCGACTTGCCGCTCCCGGACGGACCAACGATTGTAAAGAACTCGCCCTCTTCGATGTCGAGGTCGATGCCATGCAGCGCCGTGAAGTCGCCGAACGTCTTGACGACGCCGCGTAAGCGCAGGAAGGCGGGTGTATCCATGGGAAAGCCCTGGCTGGTCAGGATGCACCCCGAGGCACGAATGGCCCCAGGGTGATCGTCGCGCCGATCAGGAACGACGCGTTTCGGTATAGATGTCGATCAGCGTGTCGTAGGACGCCACCACCTCGTAGTTGAGCGAACGGCCCATTTCGTCTGCGAGGCTGTCCATCTGAATGGCATCCAATTCTTCCTCGTCAAACTTCGCCATCACCTCCGGATCGCCCATTTGGCTGACCGGATTATAGGTACCCTCGGTGAAGGCGACCGCCTTGGAGATGTCTGGTGACTGGACGAATTCGAGGAAGTCCTCGGCGAGATCGCTCGGATCCGGGTTGTTGACCGCTGAGGTGAGCTCGATCCAGACGACGCCGCCTTTGCCATCTACCGGGCCTGAGTTTGGCGTGATCCCACGAACATTGGTCGCGCCGTCGTAGCGCGCAGGCGAGGCGGTGTAGGTGCCGCCGGTGAAGTAGGCGTCGATCTCGCCGTTGATCAATGCGGTGTTCATCGCCACCAGATCGTCGGTCAAGAGCTTCGATCCGCCGAAGATGGCGGTCGCCGTTTCGCGGAACTTGTCGATGTCATCGCCTTCGACCGGGGCGAACGGGTTCAATCCCGCGGTCAGGCACATGTGAATGACGTTCCAGTTGTCGTAGGTGAGAACGCCGTAACGGTCTTGCATGGCCGGGTCAAGAAACAGATTCCAGCCCTGGTCTTCTGCCATCTCGCGACTGATCACATCGGTGTTCACGACGAAGCTGAAGGGGCCGTAGCGCTGCGGCATGCCGATCAAATTGCCGTCGTCGGCAAACGCCAGCTCGAAGGGCGGGTCCGCAAACTCCGGCAGCATCGTCTCGAAATAGGGAAGGAATCTGTCCTTGTTGAGCGGCTTGATCAGGCCTTCCGGATAGAGCTGATCGCGTGCCCAGGGCTGGTTGACGTTGATCAGGTCCCAGACCGACGTCTCGCCGGCGCGCAGCTTGTTGATCATGTCGGGGTCCGACGTGCCGCTTTCCGCGCGAACCGTAGCGCCTGGATTGGCCTCCCTGAACGGTCCGAGAACCTGATCCGAGTTGTAGCCTTCCCAGCAAAGCACGTTCATCTGATCGTTGCGCGCTGCGAATGCCGGGCTGAGTGGCCCC
The DNA here is from genome assembly GCA_050633905.1 of Geminicoccales bacterium. Classification (GTDB taxonomy): domain Bacteria; phylum Pseudomonadota; class Alphaproteobacteria; order Geminicoccales; family Geminicoccaceae; genus JANQPX01. The sequence goes on along the minus strand of JBOEHJ010000067.1, from coordinate 17,158 downwards.
ATCGCAGCCAGCCCGCCGAGAACGGCGGTGCTCTGGACGAAGTGTCTCCTGTTCATTCTGGTCAAGGTAGTTTCCTCCATTTTTTTGTCGTTGTGTTCGGGCTTCTTCTCGTCTCGTCACCATTTCAAGTGGAACGACCTTTGATTTTCGCCAGGACTTCCGTGATGCGATCTCTAGCAATCATCATGCCATCAAGACTTCCGGACATGAAGATCCTACCGGTGGCGCCCATCATCTGAACGTCGTTGATCGTCATACCCGGTGACGCCTTTTCTGCTTCGTTGGCGGCGACGCAGGCAAACAGCGCCGGCGTCATCTCATAGATCAAGAGCGCCGTCCCCGGCACCAGGATTGAGCCGTCGCGCGAGCGGTTCAAAATAATCGCATGCTGATCCGACAGATCCTCGATGATGTCGTGATAGAGCACCTTGGGTGCGAGCTGATCCGTCGCTTTGGCGCCTATGCCTTGCAGGATCGCTTGTCCCGCGGCGTTCAGCTCCTCCATGCTGTCGGCGTGCAATTCCAAGAGGCCGAACTGGCGCTCGGTGAAAAGAATACCCGGCTCCATGTCGGGTGCGGCCTTGAGCGCCAGATCGGTGATCCGATGAATGCTCAAGGCGGGTGTGACCTCGACAATCAGCGAATGCTGCCCTTTGAAGGACGGGTAAGCGCGTGCGCGTGTCGGTGACGACAGATAGGCTGCAAACTGCGGCTGCAGATCCTCGATCGGGAGATAGACGCGAAGCTCCGTCATGGCGATTGCATCCTCATGCGCGCATCATGCCTATTTTTTGGCTGCCGAGAAGTATTTGCCAAGATCGGCATGCGGCCGCGGGATGACGTGAACGGCCGTAACTTCACCGACCTGGGATGCTGCTTCTGCGCCGGCTTCCGTCGCTGCCTTGACCGCACCGACATCGCCGCGAACGACGACCGAAACCAACCCGCCGCCGACTTCGTTGCGCTCGACGATCTCGACATTGGCCGCTTTGACCATCGCGTCCGCAGCTGACAAAGCGGGCACATAGCCTTTGGTTTCGATCATTCCGATTGCATGATTGGCCATGAGGTTTTCCTTCGTTTTTCCGTCAGGTTTGTTCGTCTATCGAGCCGATGATCAGGGCATCCACCGGTGCCGCCTTGCCGCCGAAGAAAGCGGCCGCGACCGAGCCTTGCGTGATCAAAACATCTTCGCCCGCATCGCACCCCAAAGGGTCGAACACGATCAGCCGGCTCTTGCCTTCGGTTTCGACCTCCAGCAACGCGCCTTTCGGCAGCGTATCGATACGCCTGGACGCCCAGACTTTGCCTATGACGCGGCCTCGTATCACGATGAGATCCTTTCGATCCGAATGCCCCTTCGTCGCGCTTCGTCGCGGGCCAGTGGCGTGAGCCGGCTGTGCTTCATAAGGCGCAGGCTTCGCTGCGCCTGCCCAAGGCCTACGATGTCGCGCTCGGTGATCAGCGTCTTGTCCAGCGTCGGCCCGGACCCTGGCGGCTGAGTAGCCATTATCGGCGCTGCGGGCATGGCTGCGTTCGCAAGCTCGAAGCAGATCTCGCCAGCAGCGACCCTTTGCGAAAATTCTTGTGAGGAGGCACGCGTGATCAGGTCGCGTGCGAACCGGTTGAGATCCGCCGTCGAGGTGATGCGCACCGTCTCCACCGAGGCCCGAACCTCGGACCGGAGAGCGGCGATTTCTTCGCGCAGGATAGCACGGATCTCGTCCCGTATGGCCGACATCAAACCGCACCTGCATCACGAAGCGCGCCTTCTGCCGCCGACCGTGCATGGCGCACATCGGCCTCGGTGCCCGCCAGATAGAGCCTACCATTGGCGCCGATTATGCGCATGTCGATCACCTTGACGTCAGCCTCCTTCTCGGCCTCGTTGCAGGCGAGAATGGCGTAAGCTGCCGACTGACATTCCAGGAGATAGAGGCTGTCGCCGCCGATTACCATCGAGCCCAGCTTATTACGGTTCATCAGGAACGCGTGCTGGTCATCGACATTGGTCACGAGCTTCGAGGCGAGGATCGTCGGCTTGGCGACATCGTCCATCGTTTGACCAAGCGCTTCTAGAAGGGCGGCAGCGCCGGATTGAACCTCCGCCGTCGAGTGTGAGTGGAACTGGAGCGTGCCGAACTGCCGCTCGACCACCAGAAGCCCCGCGCGCACCTCGGCGCTCTTCAAAACGATGTCGGTCAGAACCTCGATGTCGAGGCCCGGCGCGATTTCAACGATCTGCGCTGCCATCCGAAGCCTCGGCAGACTGCCGCGCATCCAGGTCGCGATATAGGCGAGCGTCTGCGGCTGCAATTGATCGATGAAGATGGAGGCGCGAAGCTCGGTCACGTCTTATCCCCGGTCAGATTCTTCAATTCTTCCAGGATCAACCGCCGCAACTCGTCACGATCCGGCGGATCGCCCGCAGCGGATGGTTTGAGCGCCTCAGCCGTTCTGGGTCGGGATTGACTGACGGTCGAGAAATCCAGCCCTTGCAGATCGGCGGGTATGTCGCGACCAAAGGCGATCTTCGTCCAGTGAACCAGATGCTGCGGTCCGACATTGTCACCAACCGACGAGCGCCCCGCATAACCGGTGCCGATCATGAAGGATGGCGGCAGATGGGTGGCGAAGCCGGCGGCTCCCTGAGAGCAGGGAGCGTTCACCACGATGCGATAGACCGGCAATGCCTGCGAGAACGCGACGAGGCGGGCCTTGTCCTCGCCATGAAACGCCGCCGAGTGACCGGCACCGCGCCGCGCGGTGTGTTTGGCGAAGGTCACGGCCTGCTGAAAGTCCACCGCAGCCGTGAGCGTCAGTACCGGGCACAACTTTTCGTGGAACAGCAGGTCATCCTGACCCGGCGTCGGCACGACCGGCACGAGGATTTTGGCCGACGGGCTGACGCGGACGCCCGCCTTGTCCGCGATCCAGGCTGCCGATTTACCGATGGCGTCCTGATTGAATCCGGCGGCGGCAAAAAGATATTCACGCAGCCGATCGGTGTCGGCCTCGTTGCAGATGTGAGCGCCAGCCGTGCGTAAGGCGCGCTCCATATTGCCGCGATTGGCCTCGAGCGTGAGGACGACGCTCTCGTTGGTGCAGAGGATGGCGTTATCGAAACTCTTGCTGTCGACCAGGCATTTCGCCGCCGCGTCCACCTTGGCGCTCGGGTCCACATAAGCAACGGCATTGCCCGGCCCGACACCGAGCGCCGGATTGCCGGAGGAATAGGCGGCGCGCACCATCGCATTGCCGCCCGTCGCCATAATCACGTCGATCTTGTCCGATTGCATGATGTCCTGCACCAGCGGCACGGACGGCTCCTCGACACACTGGATGGTCCCGGAAGGCGCGCCTGCAGCCTCGGCCGCCTCGGCGAGATGGCGAGCCGCATCGGCGGAACACTCTCTTGCAGCAGGATGGGGGCTTAGAACGATGGCGTTGCGGCTGAGGATCGCGAGCATCGCTTTGTAATAGACCGTCGCCACCGGATTGGTCGCTGGCGCCAACGCGAAGATGACGCCGGCCGGCTTGGGCATCTCGACGATATTCCGCTCGGCATCGACACGCGGCGTGACCAGATCGAGATCGCGGTAGTAGTCCAGCAATTTATGGGTGCAGAGCTGGTTTTTAGTCGTCTTATGCTCGACCACGCCGTAGCCGGTCTCGCGCACCGCCCAATCTGCGTAATGTGCGGCGCGCTCATGGCCGGCCCGTGCGACAGCTTCGGCGATCGCTAGAACCGCTTCCCGATCGAAGGTTTGAAAATAGCGGGCAGCCCAGGCGCTTCGGCTGACCTGCATCCGTGCGCGGGAAAGCGCTTGGTCCGGGACAGCCAGAAGCGGTGTCGTGGTCGACGACTCGACCATCAAGCAGCCTTCCTGCGGGACTTCAGCAATTCTCTCGCGCGCGGCATCGCGGCATCGAAACGATCCATGATTTCCTGGCAGAGATCGACATCCATCACAACACCAGGCTTGAACTGCAGGACCCGTTTGTCGAGCGATGAGAAAATAGCCCAAACGCCGTTCTCATAAAGTGCTCGCGACACCGCGACCGCGCCCTCGGGATGATCGAACTCCAGACCGAGCACCACGCCGCGTTGGCGGACGCCGACGAAGAGATCGCTGTGCCGCTGCATCATCTCCGCCATGGACTGGGCGAAGAAGTTGGCAACGAAGCGCACGTTCGAGATCACCTCGGGACGTTGCAGCATTTCCATAACATGGTGGCCGACCAAGCAGCCGAGTTCCGATCCGCCCGCCGTGCTGATATGGGCCGCACCATCCTCGATCTGCCAGCGGCCGCATTCTTCGTTCACGAGGCAAGCGCTGATCGGATAGATGCCACCGCCTAACCCCTTGCCGCAGACGAAGATATCGGGCTCGAGGTCATAGCCTTGCCACCCCCACATCACGCCTGTGCGCATCAGGCCGGTCTGCACCTCGTCCGAGATGAACTTGGCGCCATAGCGATGGCAAAGGTCCTGGCAGGTCTTGAGATAGCCGTCATTGGGAAGCGGAAAGCCATAGGTGGCTGGTATCGTCTCGATGATGAAGGCGGCGACGTCGCCTTTCTTTAGGACCGCTTCTAGCGCGTCGGCGTCGTTGAAAGGCACCTGCAGGAACTCGTCCGGCCGATCGGCGAGAAAGATCTTGGAGAAGCGATCGTCACCGGTCGCGACCGACAGGCCGGAGTGACCATGATAGCCTTTGACGATCGATACAATCTTCTTCCGCTGGGTGGCATAGCGCGCTGTCTTCAAAGCGATTTCTACCGCCTCAGCCCCGCCCGCGCCGAAGATGGCGTATTTCATATGCGGCGCGGTCTTCACCAGCTTTTCCGCGAACGCGGCGCGCGCCACTGACGGGAACCAGTGATTGCCCATGTCGAAATAGTCGAGCCCGGACTTCAAAACCTCGACCAGCTCGGGATGACGGTGACCGAAATTGTAGGTGCCGCCGTTTAGGTGCAGATCGATCAGGCGTCTGCCCGACATGTCGAACAGCTGGTAGCCTTCGCGCCGATCGATGACCATCGGCGTACCGGCATCGGACCAGAATTTTACCTTGCCAGGATTCCAATATTCGGCGGCTTTCTCAAGCAACGCCTCTTTGGAAGGATAGGAAAAATACCCGTAATCGAACACGCGTTTCCCCTGCTTAGTTGGTCAAAGATTATCAGAAAACGCCTGCCTAGCAATAAAAAATGTGGCAAGTTAGTCATAATCATGCATTGAATCGCTCATTCTGGTCAGGTAGCCAGAATGTTGGAGACTACCGTGACACAAAAATTATCGAAAAAGTCGGCACGTCACAGCCGCATTCTTGACGTTCTCGAGATCAATCCGACGATCCGTGTGAACGCCCTCGCCGACGATCTTGGCGTCTCGACCGAAACGGTACGTCGCGACCTCGCCGAGCTGGATGAGACTGGCCGCATCCAACGCACCTATGGTGGTGCCGTACGCAAGACGACGTTCGAGCCGGCGCTGGCCGAAAGGCTCAAACTCTACGTGCAAGAGCGCGAGGGGATCGCGCGTCATGCGGTGGCCTTACTAGCCGATGTTCAAAGCATTTTCATCGGCGGTGGCGCCACGACCATGCATTTCGCACGGGCGTTGAGATCAATCGATCACCCACTAACCGTGCTAACGCCGGCTCTCAATGTTGCGATCGAACTTTCTGGTAACCCGTTGATGGAAGTTATGTCGCTGCCGGGCGTGGTCGAGCCCCAAGAACGGCTCGTGCACGGTGCCGAGACGCTGAAAGCCATCTCGCAATTCCACACGCAGATGGCGGTCGTCGGTGCCTCCGCCCTTGACCATGCGGGCGTGAGCGAAGCGCTCCTCTCCGCAGCCCAAGTCTATGCCGCGATGATCGAGAGCGCTGATCAAACCTTCATCCTCGCTGACCAGTCAAAATTCAGCAATCGATCGCTGAAGCTGATCACCGGATGGACTCCTAAGACCACCCTGATCACGGACACCTATCCCGATGCGAACCTTCGCGATCAGATTGAGAGCCAAGGCGGAAGGGTGATGAGAGCAGATCATGGCTAGTGCCGATCGGGCTTTGTTCTCTCATTGCGCGCCCTTTGGCAGTCAGAAAGGATCATGTTCGGGCTGGTGCATGTTGAAGGAGTGTCTTGATCAACGTGCGAACATCGCTGGTTGGCGGTTACACGATCTGTGCCGCACCTCGTGTAACTGGCATGGCTGAACTCGGTGTCCAGCCGCATGGAATTGAAGCCGTTGTCAATCAAGTCAGCCGACACAAAGCCAGTGTCGCTGGGGAATACAATCGAGCTACGCATTGTCAGCAGAAAATTGTTTGAAGGGTGTTGTCAAAGGAAAATCGAATACTGTATTCGGTGTTCATTGAAAGAGCGTGCCCTTCTTTATTAAAACGATTTTTTCGGTCTGACACATCTGCTCAGTCATATCTCACAAGTCGAAACATTTTCCTTTAACAACGCCATTTGAACGTCCAGCGCCACCTCTCTTCAAGACCCATCTTCTAAGCCAATCGCGATACTGCCCTTCACCCATGGCGGTCATTGACCGCTGCATGAAATCCCGGCCATCACTGGTTACCGGCAAGCAATGGATTTTGCGCTGACGACGACGCCCTTACGAAGCCATGCTGGCGCATGGCATGAACTAACTCCTCCTGAAGGATTTTTATGACATGGTTGGCACCATGTTTTCCGAGCGCAGCAATACCGTAGAAGAAGGGACGCCCGAGCAGGACGAAGTCGGCGCCCAGAGAACAGGCGCGGAGCACGTCGAGCCCGCTTCGGACCCCGCTGTCGAGAAGGATGGTGGCCCGCTCGCCCACCGCGTTCGCGATCCCTGGTAAGGCTTCGATGCTAGGCGGTGACGCATCACTGCCGCGTCCACCGTGATTTGATACCAGAACGCCGTCGGCGCCAATATCGACGACCGCGATTGCATCTTCTGGATGCAGAATGCCCTTGACGATCAGCTTGCCCTGCCAGCGATCCCGTATCGCCTTGACCTCGTCTAGACTAATCCCGCGACCGAACTGGCCGCGAACGAAGTTGGCGGCTTCCTGAAAGGACGCGCCATCTGGAACATAGGGTGCCATATTGCGAAACTGAGGAATGCCGTGTCGCAGGATTTCGAGCGACCACATCGGATGGAGGCAGGCGCGTGCGACATTGCCGATGGTAATCTTGGGCACGACCGACAGGCCGCTTTTGATCGTGCGCTCGCGCCTCGGCGGCACCGGAACGTCGACGGTCAAGATGATAACATCGATGCTGGCGGCCTTAGCGCGCTTGAGCAAGTCCCAACGAATCGCTTCGTCTTTGGGTGAATAGAGTTGATACCAAAGACGACCGTCTGCCATCTCAGCCATGGCTTCCATCGACGCGCAGGCGACGGTGCTGAGCACCAGCGGGATGTTATTCTGGGCAGAGGCTTGAGCATTGATTATTTCAGCGCCTGGCCAGACTAGGCTTCCCATGCCGATGGGCGCGATGCCAAAGGGTAGATCGTAGCGGTGCCCGAACAGCTCCGTCGACAGATCGAGCTGATCCAGCGTTTGCAGATAGCGCGGCGTGATCCGAACGTCGTCGAAGGCCCTGCAATTTTTCTGAATGAGCCGTTCGCGACCAGCCCCATGTTCCAGATAGTCGATCGCGTAGAGCGGAACACGCCGATGAGCAACGGGAATCAGATCATCGATCATCGGGTATTTCCGCATCAGGGCGTCACTGACAGCCATGTATTCTTCTCGTTTCTTTGTCCAGGCTTCGAGGAGTGTCAACGATCTTTTCTCTCCTGCAAAGGCCTTTCCCGTCTTTTCCAGATCCCTTCACGACGTACATTTGGTATCCTAATCTTCGGCTATTTACGCAAGTGAGCGAGGATAACGTCTTGAGGCATCCTATTGGTATCATCTCGATGCAATTCGTCCGGCCTTTTAAGACAAAGGACTTACCCTTATTCGAAAGGATCAAGGCACTCGGCTTTGATTTCATCGAACTTCTCATGCCTGAGCCAGAGGATGATCTGGAACTCGGCGACGTGCGGAAGGTGCTGGCCGATTACGATCTCAGCGTCGTGCTCGCCGCCCGTGTCAATGCTGAGCGTTCGATCGTGAGTGCTGATCCCTCAGTGCGGCAGGGCGGTATCGACTATCTGAAACGCTGCATCGAAGCGGCTGCATTGATCGGTGCTAACATCGTCGGCGGGCCACTTTATGGCGGGCCGTTGGTGTTCGCGGGCGTCCGACCTATGTCGATCGACGAGCCGGAGCGCCAGGCGCGATTCAATCGATGCGTCGCTGGCCTTGCCGAAGCGGCCGATCTGGCAACCAAATCCAACGTTCGTCTCGCCTTGGAACCGCTCAATCGCTTCGAAACTGACATCATCTCAACAGTCTCCCAGGGCATCGAGGTCATCGACGAAGTCGGCAGTCCGGCACTCGGTCTATTGCTCGACAGCTTTCACATGAATATCGAAGAAACCTCGATAGCCGATGCGATCCGCGAGGCAGGTAAGCGCATCATTCATTTCCAGGCGAACGAGAACCATCGCGGGTTTCCCGGGACCGGTCATCTCCCGTGGAGCGAGATCGCACGCGCGCTTCATGACGTCAGCTATCAAGGCCCGATATCGCTCGAGCCGTTTCGCCGCGATGACGACCGCTTTGGCTTGCCGATCGCCCTTTGGCGGCCACCTTTAGCGGATGAAAGCGCAAAGCTTCGACAAAGCCTTGCTTTCATGCGCGCAGCGCTCGCGATGGCGGAGCATCGGCGATGACCTTTCGCATCGGTTGGATCGGCTGCGGTCGCCAAGCGACCGAAATGCTGCTGCCTCAGCTCGTCATGCTCGAAGGCGTTACGCTCGCAGCCATCGCCGACGTTAATGAAAAAGCGCTTTTGCAAACTGCCGGACGTTACGCTGTGGAACGGACGTTTCTCGACTATCGCGGATTGCTGGAGAGCCCTGATCTTGATGGCATTGGCATCGCCGTCGGGCCTTCGATGCATCAGGAGATCGGCCTTGCAGCCTTGGCGCACGGACTTCCTGTCTTCATGGAGAAACCGCCCGCTACCGATCTTGCTGGCACTCGCAAACTTGCTGCCGCCGCAGCGCAGGTAAAGCAACCCATGTTGCTCGGATTCATGAAGCGTTTTTCCAGCGGCAACAAGATCGCGAGGAATGTCCCTCAGCAACAGGACGTTGGGAAGCCGTTGAGCTTTCTCGGCAGCTATATGACCGCGCCCACCTATTTCGAGGGCGAGGCGGACTATTGCGCGTTCTTCCTTCATCACTGCATTCACTATCTCGATCTCGCTCCTTGGCTGATGGGTTCGCCGATCGCCGCACTCGACGCGCGTGAGATCGAGTCGAGTCCGGGAAAGCTCCTGATCCATCTCGGTCTCACCTTTGAGAGTGGCGCGCTCGGTGCGCTGGTCATGGGCACGATGCAGTCGCGCGGAGCACCGGTCGAGTTCGTCCAGATCATGGGTGATCATTGGAAAATCGAGATCAAGAACGTCACGGATGTCAGCTACACGCGTGATCCAGCCTTCAAGGCAAATAACCCAAGCGCAGGCCTCCATGACGGCGCGGATACGCTTTACTGGACGCCCAACATGACCGTTGCGGCAAGCGAAGACCACAAAGGGTATCGGGCGCTTCTGCAGGCAAGCATGGACGCCATGCGCGGACGGCCTTCGCAAGCACCGACCATCGACGATGCGGTCAGCGCCATGACAGCACTCGATCGTATGGCGAATGCGTTGGGACGCCCGCTATCGTGAACAGGCAAGTGAGAGTTTCTATAGCATTCGGTCGGGCTGCTGGAGAGCAACGGTCTCTTCTTCCTCGATGTCAGATGTTAACTTCAGATGACGTGACAACTACGAGCAATTGGGCACGGGCATCAGGGAGGCGGGGATGAGACAGACATGGCGCTGGTTTGGGCCGAAGGATCTGGTGTCGGTGGATGACATGCTGCAGGCGGGCGTCGAGGGCGTGGTCTCCACCCTTCATCATGTGCCGACTGGCGATATCTGGACGACCGATGAGATCCAGCAGCGCCATAGCGAGATTGCCAGGATGAAAGACGCCACGCCCTCCGGCCTTGCCTGGGAGGTGGTCGAGAGCCTGCCGGTCTCGGAGGACATCAAGAAGCAGAAGGGCGAGTGGCGCGGCCACGTCCATAACTATAAGATCAGCCTCCGCCATCTCGCCGCCGCCGGGATCGAGGTGGTCTGCTACAATATTATGCCTGTCCTGGACTGGACCCGCACTGATCTCGCCTGGCGTCTTAAGACCCGCGCCACTTGCATGCGTTTCGACTATGCCGACTTCACCGCAATCGATATTCACCTGCTGGAACGTGGCGGAGCGTCGAGCGACTACTCAGACAAGATCGTCGATGACGCTGCGAGACGCTTCGCGAAGATGAATGACCACAGCAAAGAAAAATTGGTCGAGAACATCGTTTGCGGTCTGCCCGGTGCGGCCGAGCACTTCACGCTTGGCGACGTCCGCGAACATCTGGCCGAGTACGAAAAAGTCTCGACGGAGGTATTACGAAAGAATCTGATCGCGTTTCTCGACGAGGTCGTGCCGGTCGCCGAGGAGGTTGGCATCCGCCTTTGCTGCCACCCAGACGATCCCCCCTTCCCTCTCCTCGGCCTCCCACGCATCATGTCGACCGAGGCGGACTACAAGACGATCATGGACACGGTCGATAGCCCGGCAAACGGCATCACGCTCTGCTCTGGCTCGCTTGACGCGCGCGCCGACAACGACCTGCCGGGCATGATGGAGCGCCTTGGCAATCACGTGCATTTTCTCCATCTCAGGAACGTCAAGCGGGAGACACGACAGATCCGTGGCTCCTTTTACGAGGCGGAACATCTCGGCGGCGATAGTGACATGGTGGCCCTCATCGCTTCGATCTTGAAGGAAGAGGCAAGACGCCGCGATGTGGGCCGCGCCGATCATGCAATCCCCATGCGCCCCGATCACGGCCAAGACATTCTCGATGATCTCAAGCGTCAGGCGCAGTCCGGCTATCCTGCGATCGGGCGGCTCAAGGGTCTCGCCGAACTCCGCGGCATCATGACGGCGCTCAGCCATCCAATCGCCGCTGCCACAGACAGAGCGTCGACTTGATCAAGCGGCTGACCTCGCTGGACGACGTCGCTCTGGGCATACACCGTCCCTTGTGTAGGCCGTCCCGCCTCGGGACCGGGATCGTGCATCTGGGTGTGGGTGCATTTCATCGGGCGCACCAGGCTGTCTATACGGACGCCGCGCTAGCAGCCGAAGGCGGGAACTGGCGGATCGTCGGCGTCAGCCCTCAGAGCACGGCAGTTGCCGATGCGCTTAACCAGCAGAACGGCCTCTATACCCTGATCGAACGCGGCGAAGCAGGAACCGCCGCGCGTGTCATCGGTAGTATCGACCGTGTGATCGCTGCAACCTGTGATCGGGCTGGCGTGATGGACGCGATGATCAATCCGACGACCCGGATTGTCAGTCTCACCGTCACCGAAAAAGCCTATGGCATCGATCGCGTATCCGGCGGCATCGATCCCGCCCACCCCGCGATCAAAGCGGATCTGAAAGCGCCGAGATCACCGATCAGCGTCATCGGCCTGATCACCGAAACACTCCGGGCACGAGGGGCACGGGGCATGCCGGCCTTTACGATTCTCTGCTGCGACAACCTTCCGAATAATGGACGGCTCCTGCGCGCAGCTGTGATCGACTTCGCCAGCCGCATCGATTCGGATCTCGCCCGTTGGATCGAGACCGATGTCGCCTTTCCGTCCACCATGGTCGACCGGATTACGCCGGCACCGACCGATCAGACCAGGGCTGACGCGGCAACTCTCATTGGCTGCCGAGACGAGGCCGCGGTCGAGACCGAGGCGTTCAGCCAATGGGTCGTCGAAGACCGGTTTCCAACCGGACGGCCTACCTGGGAAGCGGGTGGCGCGCTGTTCGTTCAGGATGTCGCCCCTTACGAGCGCATGAAGCTGCGTATGTTGAACGGCGCTCATTCCATGCTTGCCTATGCGGGTTTTATCTCTGACCATGCTTTGGTTCGGAACGTGATGACGGACAAGCCTTTAGCGTTGCTGATAGAACGGCATATGAAGACCGCCGCTCTGACACTAGAGCCGTTACCAGGAATCGATGTCGAGGACTACGCCCACTCCCTGTTGGCGCGCTTTCGCAACCCGGCGATCGCCCATGAGACTTACCAGATCGCGATGGATGGCACGGAGAAACTGCCGCAGCGGATTTTGGAACCGGCGGTTCATGCACTCGAGCACGGGCAGGACGTCCGTCCCTTCGCGTTCGCCGTTGCCGCCTGGATGCGTTACAGCCTTGGACGGAAGGATGATGGTGAAACCTATGCCTTGCGCGACCCTATGGGCGTGGAGATCGAAGCCCTGCTCGAAGGGACCTCCTCAGACGACGTTGCAGCAGCACTTCACGAACTCCCTGGGCTCTTTCCAGAAGCGCTTTTGCAGGACAGAAATTGGCGAGAGACCGTCTCATCGATCGTCGACAGCATGCTGAAATACGGTATGGCCGAAGCCATCATGCGCGAGACGGACGCGAGCTGAGAAGGAGGCTCATGCACAAGGCACGAGCCCCCTCGTCCCAAAAACTACTCAGCCAGACGATCGTAGATTGCCGCGATCTTCTGATGCGCCTCACCGACTGCTTCGGCCGGATCGACGCCCTCAACCAGAACAAGCTGCAGCGCTTCGGGGATGACATGTGTGGCGAGCACCTCACCTGAGGCCGCGGTCGGTGCGCCGGCATAGGAGATCGGAACACCCGTCGACGCGATCTCGATGAACTCCGAAAACTCGGGGCGCTCAGTCCACCAGGGATCATTGAAGAGTTCGGGATAGACCGGCACGAAGCGGCCATTGGTGTTGGTGATCACCTGATTGTAGCGATCGGGCTGCATCATATGCTCGGCAAGCCCCTTGGCGAGCTCAGGCTCAGGCGCTGCACTAAAGACGCCGAGCGACCACGTATCAATCTGGTTAACCGCGCCGGCCGGGCCGGCCGGCACGCCGAAGAGCCCGGTCTTCGCCATCAGCTCCGGGTCTTCGCCGGCGAGATAGGCGTAGACACTGGTCGGGTTGTTGATGAAGGCTACCTGGCCGGACTGATAAGCCTTGTTGTTCCAGGATGTCTCGCCATTGCCGACCACGCCCTTCGGGATGATCTTGTGGGTGTTGTACATCTCGTTGATGAAAGCGAAGCCTGCGACGTTTTCCGGGCTGTCGAAGGCAACCGCACCGCTCTCGTCGACAGTCTTGCCACCGAAGCACCAGCAGAGCTGCATGATATTGTCAGTGGCATCCTGGGTTAGGCCGAGATCCATGCCGAAGCCATAGAACGGCGGCTTTTGGATCTTGAGACAAGTCTCGACGAAGGCATCCCATGTACGCGGGTAATCGAGACCGTTCTCTTCGAGCACATCCATCCTGACATGCATTGGCCATGGGTTGATTGCGAACGGCACGCCCCAGAATTTGCCATCATAACCAACTGCGGTCAGGCTGGCTTTGTAGACGCCACCCACCTCACCCTGCATCTTCTCGACGATGTCGGTCACGTCCATCATGTGACCCTGGGAACGATAGAGCTGAACATAGCTTTCATAGAGTCGACAGACATCCGGCGGCGTGCCGGTTTCGAGTGCCGCGGAAAGGCGGGGGATCAGATCTTTGTTGGACACTGGGACAAAAGCAGCCTCGCCCTCGCCGAGGCCAGCCATCTTGGCGAATTCCTCGAACTGATCGCGCGCGGCGTCGTCTGCGAGCGGCGTGAAGGCTGGGAGATGCCAGTAGACCAACTTCTCAGCTCTTTGGGCCCAGCTCTTCTTCGGCGTGATGATCATTGGCGCCGAGATAAGAGCACCGGCAGCAGCACCTGTTTTAAGAGCATTTCGGCGATTGTAGGTTTTTTTGATCAAGATCATCTCCCTGATGTTGTTGGGGACACTTAAGTCTTGACGGCCCCCATGGTTAGGCCGGTGATCAGCCAGCGCTGGAAAAAGAAATAAACGACCAGTGGCGGTATCACAGTGAATATCGTGGAGGCCATGATCGGCCCCCAGAAGAATACGTCCTCGACGACAAAATTACTGAGGCCTGTCGGGATCGTCAGAACAGACGGCACGGAGTTAAAAACGATCGCGTAAAGATATTCATTCCATGAGAGGGTGAACGAGAAGAAGGCTACGACTGCAAGTGCCGGCAACGAGATCGGCAAGATGATCCTGAACAGAACGCCAAGGCGCGTGCAGCCGTCCACCAAGCCGGCATCTTCGAGCTCTTTCGGAATCGAGATAAAATAGCCCATCAGCAGCCAGGTGCAGAAAGGGATGGTGAAGCCCAGATGAGCAAGGGTAAGGCCAGTCAGGCTGTTGGTGAGTCCGACGGCGACCATGATCGCAAACAGCGGGATGAAAAGCAGCGACTGCGGCACTAGATATGTATAGATCATCCCGCGTGCCAAGATCTTTCGCCCCGGAAAATCCAGTCTTGCAATGGCATAGGCGGCAAGCGAGGCGCACAGCACCGTCAAAAAGGTCGTCGACAGCGCCACCAGCATACTGTTCTTGAAAAACAGGAAATAGTCAGTCTCGAAGAAGAGAGTATGATAGCTCTTGAGAGTTGGCTCCTTTGGCCAGAGTGTCGCCTCGGTGCCGTAGATTTCCTTATGCTCTTTTAGTGATGTCACCAACATCCAGTAGAAGGGCACCAGCGTCCAGATGATGAAGATCGGCAACATCAGATTGCCGAACCATTTGAGACGACGGTCTGCGCTACTTCTGACCCCTGCCATTGCCTACTCCCGCTCAGCCAGCATCCGGCGGGAAAGCAAGTAGATGAGTACCGCCAGGATCGGGAAGAACACCATATTGACTGCAGAGCCGATACCAAGGCGGCTTGCGAGCAACGCATATTTGTAAGCGAGGTTAGGTAAGATCTGGGTCATGTTGGCCGGCCCACCATTGGTCAGGATCTGGACGATCACCAGATTGGTCGAGGTCCAGATCGTGGAGAGCATCACCACCACGGTGAACACCTTCCGCATCTGTGGGATGGTGACGTACCAGAATTCCTGCCAGGGATTGGCGCCATCGATGCGGGCCGCCTCATACATCTCGTTCGGGATCGCTTTCAGACCGGCAAGAAAGCTCATGGTGTAAAAGGGCGTACCGGACCAGACGACCACCGCGATCACCGAGGCCATGGCGTAATCGGGGTCACCGAGCCAGGAGATCACATCCTGCATGCCGAAGACGCCGATTAGGAAGTTGTTTAGGAGGCCGCTGAAATCATCATAGATCCAGCGAAAGCTCAGCGCAGCGACGATGGTCGGCACGGCCCAGGGAACGAATAGGATGGTGCGATAGATGAAATCTAGCCGACGAGGCTGGGCGAGTACCATGGCCATCGCCAGGCCGACGACGAATTTGATACCGACGGCAAAGCAAGTATAAACGAGCGTGTTCTTGATGGTCTTCAGGAAATGTCGATCACCGAACAGTTCGACATAGTTCCCGAAACCAATGAAGGTTGCGGGAGCGCCGACCATCTTGTTCTGGAAGCTCATCCAGATCGCGGTGAGGAAGGGATAGACCACCACGAAGGCAAGGATGCAAAGAGCGGGCAGAACGAAGAGGGTGCCGACGATTCGTTGATCGTTCAGCCAGTTCGAAAATTGGCTTGAACTAGGCTTCGGGCGCCGAGCAAACGGGCCTACCTGCCCAGATGGGACACGCCCCGCTTCGCTTTCTCGCAAGCGCCCTTCCAGCATCAATCGGGCCTCACCGGCATCGCAACGCGCTCAGAGATTGACCATTGTAAGCCCGGTCGCTCCCATCGACACGTTTGAGCCTCCCTGTCTATCATTCGTGCTTTCATGTGAAGGGTAACCGTTTCCACCAGGTGATGCAAACCTAAGCACGGAATCCACGCCGTCGATTTCTGCTGAAAATGATATCACTCGACGTAGCGAATTGCCCGCCTGACCGTCTCACTCAGCAAACTCTCGAAGCTGCCACTTTCGATTTTGGCGTGCAGAGCCGCCTCCTTGGCAGCAACCTCTTCGAGGTTTCTGGTAACCTCGATCAAGCGTTCGTGCCCGATGACAACGACACCATCGGCATCGCCGATGACGACATCGCCAGTATCAACCGCCACATCGCCTAACGACAACGGCAAGCCGACTTCGCCAGGCCCGCTTGGGAACGCCGAGTTCGGTGTCACAGCCCTCGAAAAGACCGGAAGGCCAATGGCCCGGATTTCGTCAACGTCGCGCACTGCACCATCTGTAACCACGGCAACAGCGCCACGCTGTTTCGCGATCCGCGCCATATTGTCTCCCAACACAGCGGTTTCTTCAAAGCCTTGTGCCGAGATCACCAACACGTCACCTGGCTTAACGAAATCCAAAGCAGCGAGAGCAGCAAGGTTATCCCTAGCACCGGCTCTCGCCGTAAGGGCCAATCCGACAAAACGGGTCGTCGGATCGAGCGGTTTCACTCGGTGATCGAGGGCGCCTCGGCCTTGCATGGCATCGACCACGAATGAGGTCGAATGTTTGGCAAAAGGTGCCAAGACGGCTCCCGCTAGCCGTTTGCCTGGTCGTTTGATAACGAGCTTCGGGGGATCGCCAATCATATCTCATTCCTCCTTGGAGCCACCGCTGGTGGAATCTGCCCTGGTCCCGCTCTTAGTATTGCATTACTGGCACCAAAGAAGTAGCCGCTGCTTAGTGGTTGACACGGCATAACAGCAGCAGTCTACAGGGATTTGTCAGAGGAATCTGACATGAACGAACATCCCCCCTGCCCCAGCTTCGTTCAATGACCAAATCACCGTTTCGCTATTTCAAGACATTGCTCGAGATCATCCAATTGGCGGTGATGATGTATGTCCGCTGTCGCTTCGCCATGTTGATGACCTGCTGCACGAACGGGGTATCTGTCATGAAATCGTGCGTCATTGGCGGAACTGTTTCGGGGCGGCATTGTCAACTCAACCAAGTAATGGGCTCTGTAAGGTGGTTCTTGGGAATGGTATATCGCGCTAACACTCTGAAAACTTGCGATTC
>JBOEHJ010000066.1:0-44112 GCA_050633905.1 Geminicoccales bacterium | reverse complement strand
CCGGCGATCTGCAGCTTCACATCATATTGGTCGGACCAGAACCAGGCATCCGGCTCATAGGTTTGGTTCTCACCTAGCATGTTGGCGGCGACCAGCGTTGCCTGATCCGTGGCGTTCTGTACCGATTCTAGCTGGATGAACTGGCCCTTCAGGGGAAAAGCCGCACAGTCGCCGGCGGCGAAGATGGCGGGATCCGATGTTCGTCCGGTTGTATCGACCGCAATCGCATCGAGCTCGATATCAAGCCCGGCATCCCTTGCAAGCTCGCTATTCGGATGAATGCCGATGCCGACGATCACCAGGTCGAAGGCTTGGCCCGAGCCATCGCTCAAGGTCGCATCAATCAAAGCGGTCTTTCCGGGGGCCAAGCCTGCTAATCCGAGGCCTTCTCGAATCGTCACGCCATGTTGCTGGTGAAGGTCCCGAAAATAATCCGAGGTTTCTTTTGAGGCGACGCGCTGCAGGAGGCGATCGGCCATCTCGATCAACGTGACATCAAGCCCCTTCTTCGAGGCTTCCGCTGCCGCTTCGAGACCGATATAGCCGCCGCCGACTACCAGTAGGCGCTGTCCTTCTGCCATCACCTCTTTTAAGGCATCGGCATCGGCCAGATCACGCATTAGATAGACGCCTGGCAAATCGCCGCCGATCTCAGGCGGCAGACGCCTTGGCCTGGCGCCTGTGGTGAGCGCTAGCATGTCGTAACCGAGCTTTGCTCCCGTTTCGAGCCTGATCTGTTTCTGCGGTCGATCGATGGCGATCACGCAGTTGTCGAGATGAAGGTCGATTCGGTTTTTTTCATACCACGTCGCTTGGCGCAGCAGCAGACGGTCTTTCGGCATGTCGCCAGCGAGATATTTTTTCGAGAGCGGCGGGCGTTGATAGGGAAGGTGGGGCTCATCACCGATCAGGGTGATCTTATCCTGATACCCAAGACCGCGCAGCTTGACCATGAGCGACAAGGCGGCCTGACCACCACCGACGACAATGATGTTTGCTGCCAATTTCCACCCTTCCCATGGCTGTTGATCGCACATCCTTGCTCTCAGCCGAAGCGATGTCCAGACTTTCGGGTTGTCCCGCGACAGGGTAACCCGACTGTCATTCAACCACTGTCATGTTTCCCATCTCGTCACGTTTCGTTCCGCTCGTATTAAGAGGCAAACCCATGATATAGCAGGGCGCTGCCGGGAAGGGCTCCGGCAACGAGACGAATAAAGGAGAAAACGGTGGCAGCGAGCGGTCACCGGGCGACGCCTATGATCGCCCAGTATCAGACCTTGAAAGCGGAACATCCGGCTTGTCTTTTGTTTTTCCGGATGGGGGACTTTTACGAGCTGTTTTTCGAGGATGCCAAGCAAGCGGCACCGGCACTGGACATCGCGCTTACCAAACGTGGCCGCCATGGGGACGAGGATATTCCGATGTGCGGTGTGCCGGTCCACAGCGCTGAGGGCTATCTGGAACGGCTGATCAAGAAGGGGTTCAAGGTCGCGATCTGTGAGCAGACCGAGGATCCGGCTGAAGCCAAGAAGCGCGGGCCAAAATCAGTGGTCAGACGCGAAGTCATCCGCTTGGTGACGCCGGGGACGCTAACCGAGGATAGTTTGCTCGAAGCAAGGCGTCACAACTTTCTGGCGGCTGTGGCAACGGCGCAAAAAAAGATGGGATTGGCCTGGCTCGACATGTCGACGGGCGAGTTCCTGACCGAGCCGATCTCAAACGGTGGCTTGATGACGACGCTTTCTAGGATCGAACCTGGCGAACTTCTGGTCGCGGATACGCTTTTTGGCGATGACAATTTTCGCGAAAAACTGGCGGATTGGGATGAGCGCCTAAGCCCGCTTCCCGATCACGACTTCGATTCGCAACGCGGTGAACAACGGTTGCAAAAGAACTTCGAGGTCAAGGCGCTCGATGGCTTCGGCCAGTTCAGCCGGGCGGAACTCGGCGCCTGCGGGGCGTTGATCAACTATGTCGAGCTGACCCAAAAGGGCAAGCTGCCGAGATTGTCGCCGCCGAGACGCGTTATGCCCGGCAGCCATATGGTGATCGACGGCGCGACCAGGCGAAATCTGGAACTCTTGGGCAGCCTCACCGGCGAGCGTCAGGGCAGCCTCCTTGCCGCCGCTGATCGAACAGTCACCGGTGCAGGTGGACGGTTGCTGGCGGCCAGGCTGGCGACGCCGCTTGCCGAAGTCGAGCCGATCAAGAGACGCTTGGACGCCGTGCAGACCCTTCTCGAAACGCCCGATTTGCGGGGTGATATCAGGACAAGTCTCAAAGGGTGCCCGGATCTGGAGCGCGCACTTTCCAGATTGTCCCTTGGCCGCGGCGGACCGCGGGATCTGGCGTCGATCCGACAGGGGCTGACGGCATCTGCAATGATTAAGCGCGCGCTGATCGACACCGAGACAGCACTTGCCCGCACAGGTGTTTTGATGGCCGATCACCATGCGATCATCGACAAGCTTGGCAACGCGCTGGTGGATGAACCCCCGTTTCTGGCTCGGGATGGCGGTTTTGTTCGCGCTGGATTTAGTGAAGAGCTGGACCGCTATCAAGATCTGCGTAATCAGGCCAAGCGGCATATCGCCGAGCTGCAGGCCCGCATTCAAAACGAAACCGGCATTTCCACCTTGAAGATCCGGCATAACAACATGCTCGGTTACTTCATCGAGGTGACCGCAACCCATCGGGACAAGGTCCCGGACCATTTTGTCCAACGTCAGAGCATGGCGAACGCGACCCGGTTCTCGACCGCCGAACTTGCCGATCTCGAAACCCAAATCTCCAGTGCTGCCGAACGTGCCTTGACCCTCGAACTTGAGGTTTTCGAGACCCTAACAACGCTCGTGCTTGGCTCGGCTGAAGCGATTGCAACAACCGCTAAAGGCCTGGCAAGGCTGGACGTTGCTGCCGGCTTTGCCGCCTTAGCCTCCGAACAACATTATGTCAGGCCTGAGGTGGATGACGGCGATAGGTTTGTGATCGAGGGTGGTCGGCATCCGGTGGTCGAGCAGGCTTTGAAACGTGAGCAAAAGCCATTCATTGGCAATGATGCCAACCTTTCGGACCATCAGCGCCTCTGGCTCCTCACCGGCCCAAATATGGCAGGTAAAAGCACGTTCCTGCGCCAAAATGCCTTGATAGCCGTGCTCGCCCAAGCCGGAAGTTTCGTCCCGGCGGAGGGGGCGGTGATCGGCGTGGTGGATCGGCTGTTTTCCAGGGTAGGTGCCGCCGACGATCTAGCCAGGGGACGCTCGACCTTCATGGTGGAGATGGTGGAAACCGCGGCGATCTTGAACCAGGCGACCTCGAAAAGCCTGGTGATTCTGGACGAAATCGGCCGGGGGACGGCGACCTTCGATGGGCTGTCGATTGCCTGGGCCGTGGTCGAATACCTCCACGAAGTCAGCCGCTGCCGAGGCGTGTTCGCCACCCATTATCATGAGCTGACAGCCCTTGCCGCGAAGCTCGATCTCCTGGCTTGCCGCAGCATGCGGGTCAAGGAATGGAAGGGCGAGGTGGTGTTCCTCCACGAGGTCGGTGAGGGGGCCGCCGATCGGTCTTATGGTATTCATGTCGCCCGTCTCGCCGGTTTGCCTTCAGCCGTACTCGATCGGGCGGAAGATGTGCTGCATCACCTGGAACAGGGCGAGGCGAAGAGCGCGCCTGCCGCCCTTGCCGATGATCTCCCGCTCTTTGCAGCAGCTTCAAAAAAGCGGCATGCCTGCCAGGCAGCTGCCGATCAGGGCGAACCCGATCCTGTTCACGAGATGCTGGAAGCGATCGCCCCGGACAATATCACACCGCGCGAGGCGCTGGATCTCGTCTACCAATTGCGCAAATTACTCCCCAAAGGCTCCTAGGTGGTGTGACCACCTCATTTGTTTGATCCAGAATCATGTAATTTCATGCTGAATCAATGCGTTAAACGCCTCGCCAACTAAATCTTCCGATCTAGTCGCATTATGAGCGTATTTTTCGATCCTTACATCGCGAGCTCTCTCCCCCGTCCAACCACCTGACAGCATAACGGGACCATATCGGGTCGCTGGGTAGGGCTGGCGATGCAAAGCAAAATAAGATTCAAGCAACTACAAAGCGCTCGGTGTAATTTATGATGCGCGGCTGTGGTGAACATTGATCGATTTTTAGATAATGACTTGGTTTCGGGGGCAAGAAACGCCATATTCACTTGTCAAAGCTCCGAGGCGATATCATGAATTTTCGACGTTATGCGAATGCTAGATCATGGCTTGTGGCAGCGCCGCTTCTGTTTGTGCTGGCTGCTTGTTCCATGCCGACGCCCTATCAGCCGGCAAATGGCGGCTATGGCTACAAAGAGCAACAGCTTGAGGCAAACCGCTATCGCGTGTCCTTCGACGGCAATGCATCGACCGATCGCGACGATGTTCAAAACTACCTGCTTTACCGCGCAGCAGAATTGACGGTGCAAAAGGACTTCGATTACTTCACCATCGTCGATCGTGATCTCGACCGGTCGACGCGGTATTACAACCAAGGCTTTGTCAACGACTTCGGCTTCCGCCGTTTCCGTGGGCGACGCAACAACAGGCGCTTTTTCGGGCCGCGCTTCGTGTCGAGCAGCAGCTACCCGGTTGACGAGTATTCGAGCACGGCTGATATCGTCATGGGCAAGGGTGAGAAACCTGTTGAGGATGCGCAGGCTTATGATGCGTTGGACGTGTTGCAACAGTTGCAACCATCCATTCGACTGCCAGGTGAGAACGAGGAGTAACAAAGCGAGACGAGCTCGTTTGATCACTCCCGTTAATCGGATTTCTGTCCATGAAGCTTAATCTGTACAATCTCGGACGCTGGCTTATCGTCATGGTCGCCTTGTCGGCTGTCGCTGCCTGTTCCAGCTCGCCCACTCCCTATCAAGTGATCGCGGACAATGGGGGCTATAGCGAACAGCAGATCGAGGATGACCGTTATAGCGTCAAATTCGAAGGCAACAGCGCAACCTCGCGTGATGCGGTCGAAGAGTTTGCTCTTTACCGAGCAGCCGAACTGACCCTTGAACAAGGGCGTGACTATTTCAAGGTCGTCTCGAGAGATATTGAGCCGGTTGCACAGCGTTCAAGCGGGGTCTATCCGAGCATTGGGATCGGCGTCGGCGGGGGCAATGTCGGTTTTGGCGTGTCGTCTGGCTTTGGCGGCGTCGGGCGCGCCAATGCAAGCTATGCGGCTTATCTCGATATCGTCATGTATGATGGCGAAAAGCCTGGCGACGAGCAGGGTGCTTATACGGCGTTCGATGTCATCGAAAATCTGAAGCCGAAAATTGCCGCAAGTGAGCCTCCGCCTGAATAACGGGATGTAAGGGCAGATCTGTCTCGTCAGACCCTGTCCTTGACGGCCTGTTGTCGAGTTCGTTTCAAGAGCTAACGAGCGCATGATGCTGATGGAGTAGCGCATCATGACGGCCATCCTTCGAACCCAGCGTCTCGCCCTCCGCCATTGGCGCGAAGAGGATATTGAGCCGTAGACGGCACTGAATACCGACCCTGAGGTCATGCGCTACTTCCCAAGGCTTCTTGATCGGGACGCGACCACCAAGATCGTCGAGATCATGAAAAGCCATAACGAGACCTTTGGATTGGGCTATTGGCCGATCGAGGTTCCCGGTGTGGCACCCATTATCGGCTTCGTTGGCTTGATGATCATACCGTTCAGAGCGCATTTTACTCCTTGCATCGAAACCGGTTGGCGCCTTGCCTGGCTTTATTGGGGCCATGGTTATGCAAGCGAGGAGGCGAACGCCGCTATGACCTTCGCCTTCGATCGTCTGCCCGCGGATGAGGTCCTTGCCTTTGCGGTTCAGGACAACCGGCGCTCGACCAGAGCCATGGAACGGATCGGCATGGTCCGAGACACGGATGGCAACGTCGATCATCCGGGGATCGAGGAAGGCAGTCCGCTTCGCCGCCATTGCCTTTATCGCATGTCACGGGATCGCTGGGTTTCGATGTCGGTGTCGCGGTTAGACGCCGACATCGCCCCTCAATGCCGATCTGGCTGATCGGAGCAGATCAAAAAGCTTCCAGCGTATCAAAATCAATGGCGGCGAAGTAAGCTTCCTTATCTTCGACCGATGCCGTCCCGGAAACCTGAACCAGAAAACGATTGGCAATCATCGCCTGCAGCTCACCGTCAGGCTTCGCAATGGCTTTGTGCCCGTTGATGCGTTTTAGCTTGCCCATGGAACCGGCCACGGCTGATGATGTAAACAATGAGGCCATCGCTGTGAGTGCCGGGCTGTCGGCAACAACATTCAACTCAACTGTTTCGCCGCCACGCTCATAAGTCGCACCGGCGAACAGGCCGCCACCGAACATGCCGGCGGCAAGTGACATGTTGTCGTCTGATTCTTCCCGCGACCAGCCATCGAAAGCGCTCGGCAGAACCTCGGACAATGCCCCCGCCTGTTGCTGCGCTAGTAGCAGAGCAACGAAATCGATTTCTTCCTTGGCGCCGAGGACATCGCCTTGTTGATAGGCTTCCAGCGCGAGCCTCATCGAGTCTTCAACCTCATCGGCGGCAACAGGTGCCGTTATCGCCATCAGCGTTCCCAACGCCATAAAATGCATTCTCATCGTGTTTTCCAATTTTTTGCTGTTGTTCGATCATCCGGCCTTCTATCGAACAATGGCTTAACGACGCCTGAATGCAGGTAAAAATTATGTCCAGCGGGCGGTGGCCTCATCGTCAGTGGAACGGGCATCAACCCAGGAAGCGCCCTCATCGGTTTCTTCGAGCTTCCAGAAGGGCGCTTTGGTTTTGAGCCAATCGATCAGAAAGGCGCAGCTTTCAAGAGCCGCAGCCCGATGTGGCGAGGCTGTCGCCACTAGAACGATCGGCTCGCCCGCCAGCATGCGGCCGTAGCGGTGAACGATCAGGCTTGCCTGGAGCTGCCAGCGCCGATGGGCCTCGGCTTCGATCTCGGCGAGTTTCTTTTCCGTCATGCCCGGATAATGTTCGAGCGTCATCGCGCTTACGGCTTGGTTGTCGGCGAGATCGCGCACCAGGCCGGTGAAGCTGGCGACAGCCCCGATATCGGTGCGCCCAGCACTCAGCGTCTGGATTTCGACGCCGATATCGAAGGGTGCTTCCTGAACGCGGATCATCGATGCGTACCACGCATGGGGCTAGCCTCCGGTGACCGGCGGGAAAAAGGCAACCTCATCATCTTGCTTCACCGGATGGTTGGCCTCGGCATAGTCCTGATTGACCGCGGTGCGAATCACCCCGGGCTTGCCCAAGGCCTCGGCAAAGCCCGGGCGATCGGCGGCAAGCCAGGTCATCAAGGCGCCGACCGTGCTGACGTCATCGGGTGGGGAAACCTCTTCCTCGGCACGGCCAACCTTGCCGCGAAGCCAGGCAAAATAGCGTATCTTCATTAACTCGGACCTCTTTCAAGTTGGCAGAATACTAGCGCCCTTTGCCTCACAGATAAGCAGCTGGTGCGCTTTCCGACCATACCAAATCAGCCTCGCTTCGCCCAACCACCTACAGGATTCCAGTATATCGAGTGGTCAAGAGTGTGAGTGATCCGTAAGGTCGGAGAATCCTTCAAGCGCCGGGCAGAGCAACGGCTGATAGTTGTCCCCGGGGCCTCGGGGCGTCGGTTTAACGGATCGTTGCGGCGTCTGCATCCGAGCTGTCTGCGGTGGAGTGGCGGATGCCGATATATAAATAATCGAGGCCGGTGACCACGGTCAAACCGGCGGCGAGCCAGAGGCCGTACCAGCCGATGTCGCTCGCGAACAGCCACCAGGGTGCCGCCGTTCCCGCTAGGAGAAAGCCGAGGGCCGTCATCTGCATCCCGGTTTTCCATTTGGCCAGTCGTGAAACTGGCATGCTGACTTGCACCTCAGCTAGAAATTCGCGCAGGCCCGAGACGATGATCTCACGGCAGAGAATGACCAGAGAGGGCAAAATCGGTGCGCGGTCGAAATGAACCAGCATCAAGATGGCGGCGCCGACCAGAAGCTTGTCGGCGATCGGGTCAAGCATGCGGCCAAAGGAGGATTGCATCGACCAGCTGCGCGCGAGATAGCCATCGAGAAAATCGGTGATCGCCGCGATCGAGAAGATCAGGCAGGTCGTCCATTTGCCGATGTCGCCGGGTAGATAAAAGGCGGCCGCCAGGGCCGGGACGGCGGCAACGCGGC
The DNA here is from genome assembly GCA_050633905.1 of Geminicoccales bacterium. Classification (GTDB taxonomy): domain Bacteria; phylum Pseudomonadota; class Alphaproteobacteria; order Geminicoccales; family Geminicoccaceae; genus JANQPX01. Next base: position 35,908 of record JBOEHJ010000066.1, on the reverse strand, counting down.
CGACGGTTAAGAGGTTAGGCGTATTGGTGATCATAGATCAGCTCCAGAGGGCGGTCCCAGACCGTCGGATCGCTGACATCGCAAAGACCGGTCTCACCTTAGCTCGAAACGGGGGTCTCATCCCCAAGGTCGGCTGTCGTGAAATCAAAGCCTAATGCCCATCATGAAACGCATCATAGATTGCTTTAGCTACAGCTTTGCTAATTCCAGGTACTCTCTCAAGGTCTAAAATACCAGCCGTCTCGATCGCGCGCACTGATCCAAAATGGCCGAGAAGTGCCTTTTTCCGCTTTGCGCCGATGCCTGGAACTGTATCCAGCGCCGATCGACCGACCGATTTTCCGCGCTTCGCCCGATGGGTGGAGATGACGAAACGGTGGGCTTCATCACGTAGCCTTTGCAGGAAATATTGAAGCTGATCGCGCTCATCCAGCTTTTTTGGCGCACGGTTCGGCAAATAGAGAGTTTCCCGGCCGGCATCGCGATCAGGCCCCTTGGCGATCGCCATCACGGGAACGTCTGTCACGCCGCATCCGGCCAAGGTTTCCATGGTCGCTGAGAGTTGCCCGGCCCCACCGTCGATGATGATCAAATCCGGCCATTGCCCCGATGTTTGCTCTGGATCCTCGCGTTGTAGCCTGTTGAAGCGCCTGCCCAGCACCTCACGCATCATGCCGAAATCGTCGCCCGGTGTCAGATCATCACCCTTAATGGTAAATTTTCGGTAAGCGGATTTGTTGAAACCCTCACGTCCGGCCACCACAAACGCGCCGACCGCATCAGTCCCCATGATGTGGCTGTTGTCGTAGATTTCGATCCGCTCGGGTGGATCGGTAAGGTCGATCTCATCAGCGAGGCGTTGCAGAAGCTTGGTCTGAGCACTGCTTTCAGCGAGTTTTCGCGCCAAGGCGTGTTTAGCATTCAGCTCGGCCTGGGCGACAAGCTGGCGGGGCTCCCCGCGTTGCGCCCGTCTGATCTCGATCTTGCGATCGGCACGAACGGACAAAGCTTCCGCGATCAGATCTTTTGATCCCGGTTCCTCACCAAGCAAGATCAGCTTCGGCGCCATGCGCTCTGCATAGAACTGCCCGAGAAATGCCTCCAATAAATCGGCGGTTTCGGCATCCTGGACCTGGACCGGATAATAAGCGCGATTGCCATAATTTCGCCCGCCACGGTAGAAAAAAACCTGAACGCAGACTTGGCCGCCCTCGCGCGCAAGACCGATCACATCCGCATCGCCGACCGAGCTGACATTGATGCCCTGGCGCGCGGTGATGAGGGCAAGCGACTTTAATCGATCACGGATCGCGGCGGCCTGCTCGAAATCAAGTTCATCGCTCGCCGAGACCATATCCCGTTGGAGGCGGCGCTGGATGGCGTTGCTCTTGCCTGCGAGAAAATCACGCGCCTGATCCAGAAGTTCTTCGTAATCGGGGGCGTCGATGCGACCGACGCAAGGGGCCGTGCAGCGTTTGATCTGAAACTGGAGGCAGGGCCTTGTGCGGTTCTCGAAGATGCTGTCCGCGCAGGAGCGCAGCGGAAAGGCTCTGAGCAAGGCGCCCAAGGTCTCGTTGACGGCCCCCGAGGAGGCAAAAGGGCCAAAATAGTCGCAGTCTTTGCGTTTCGAACCGCGATGCCGGCCAATTCGCGGATATGGCTGCTTCTCCGTGATCTTGCCGAGATAGATGTAGGGGAAGGACTTGTCGTCACGCAGTAGGATGTTGAAGGCAGGTCTGAGCTTCTTGATCATGTTGCACTCCAAAAGGAGTGCTTCGACCTCGTTCGCTGTCGTGATGACGTCGAACTGCCGGGTTAGCGCCACCATGCGTTTCAGGCGCTGGCTAAGAGCCGCCGTCTTGGTATAGGCGGGCACTCGTTTGCGGAGCGATTTGGCCTTGCCAACATAGAGCGCATCGCCCCTGGCATCGAGCATGCGATAGACACCCGGCCCGTTGGGTAAATTTTTGACCTTCGCGGCAATCAGCTTCGCGCCCGCGAGTTCGAGCACCTCGTCGCGCTCACTGGGGGTCGGCTTTAGGATCTGGTGTTCGGTGTCGCTCATCGATTAAAAATCGGCAGTTGCCTTCAACGGTTTGGAAAGCGTAGCGGCCAGGCTTAGCCGCCTGGGCGATATCACTAAAGGTGAGACCTGATGGTGGGAAGATCAATGGCTCTGCTCCCTGTCATGGACAGCGATCCTTTGGCGTGGTCGCATTCATCGGTATCGATGGCGCTAATCCTAAAGGTGAGCCTTGCGCGGGATGTTATCTCGATCCGGCAGGCATCGGATAGAGGGAGGATAATCGGTCATGGATGCGCTTAAAACCATCAGAAATGGCGATAAGGTCAACGGCACGTTTTCGGACGAGGAGATGAATCGGCGTCTTCGCAACTTGCGCGCTCATATGGCGGCCGACGATCTCGATGCGGTGCTGTTCACCTCGATCCACAATGTCAATTATTTCAGCGATTTTTTGTACTGTGCCTTCGGTCGGCCCTATGGTCTCCTGGTGACCCAGGATGAAGCGACTACCATCTCCGCGAATATCGACGGCGGGCAGCCTTATCGGCGAAGCTATAGCGACAATCTCGTCTACACCGACTGGCAGCGTGATGTTTTTTTTGATGCTGTGAAGAGCCTTGTTTCGGACGCTGTGCGTATCGGCGTAGAGTTCGACCATATCAGCATCGAACGCCTAGAAAAGCTCAAATCTGCGCTGCCGCGTGGTATTCTCGTCGATGTCGCTGCGGCGGTGATGCGCCAGCGAATGGTTAAGTCAGCAGAAGAGATTGCGCTGATCCGAGAAGGGGCGCGGATTGCCGATATGGGCGGTTTTGCCGCTGTTGAAGCGATCCAGGTCGGGGTCGGCGAACACGAGGTTGCACTCCATGCGACCGGCGTCATGGTGCGCGAAATCGCGAATAGCTTTCCCCATGCCGAGCTGATGGATAGCTGGACGTGGTTCCAATCTGGCCTCAATACCGATGGCGCCCATAACCCGGTGACCTCGAAGCGCCTTGAACTCGGCGATATTCTGAGCCTCAATTGCTTTCCGATGATCGCCGGCTATTACACGGCCCTGGAGCGGACGCTTTTTTGCGAGAACGCCTCGGAGGCAGCACTCAAATACTGGGCGATCAACACCGAAGTGCATTATCGAGGCATCGAGTTGATCCGTCCGGGTGCGCGTTGCTGCGACATCGCGGCTGAGCTCAACGAGATTTATCGACGCCACGGAGTCCTGGAGCGGCGGACCTTCGGCTATGGCCATTCTTTCGGCGTGCTTTGTCACTATTATGGACGGGAAGCGGGCCTCGAGCTGCGCGAAGATATCGAAACTGTGCTCACGCCCGACATGGTCGTGTCCATGGAGCCGATGATCATGATCCCAGAAGGCGAGCCTGGCGCCGGCGGCTACCGCGAGCATGATATCTTGGTCCTGACGGAAGACGGTGCTGACAATATCACCAAATTTCCGATCGGTCCCGAGCACAACATCATCCGAAAGTCGGTAGCGATTTAGGAGATTTCCTGGACAGGTTGAACCAGCCCACTCCCCCACCAAACCGCTCGTAATGGGCGTTCCACCGGTATGGTGGGATCCTGTGCGGGCGTGGGCTGGTGCCCGCGTAAATCTCCTGAGGAAATGCTCTAGAGCCCCCGCGCATCTTCTATTTGATGGCGCAAGCCTAGGCTGATCACCCGAGGCCATCGCTGGCTGGCACGCCATGCTCCAGATGTGGCGAGGCATTGTGCAGCTGGCTGAAGGGAACGGGGTCGCTCCAGATGGTCGTAATTGGCCTTTACGAAGTCTTGACCCGCGGTCGTTGTCCTCAATTCCGTGGTCCATGTGATCTTGGGAGTCCGAGGCCTGCCCAACATTCTTCGCGGTGGGGAGTTTCCCCGGGTTCAATGGATCAGATCACATCATAGAGTGGAACGAAGAGAATAGGGTAGCCGGGAAACCTTATCAAAAGGCGTCGGTCGAAGGGCCACATGACCATTACAATTACATCCTGGAGCCATTTCTGATCACCTGGAATTCGAGCCCTTTCGCTGAAATTGCTGACAAAATCGTGAGGCCAGAAAATTTCCCGCCTCTTAAGGTGTTAGTTCTATAGCGAAAATACGATCGAAGCCGGAGCTTAGCCATGTGTCGGATCCCAATCATGCTATTATTATTGCTGGGCTTAGCCGGTTGTGTTGGCGCGCCAAAAACTTACGGCGAGTTCGTTCAATCGACTTACAGTCCAACGGAATACGGTTACGGCGCTGCCAGGCGCGATCTGTGGACGCAAATACGGGGCGATCCGTTCGGTCTTGGCGATAAGGCTTTTCAGGCGCGCATGATCGATATCCTTGCCCATCATCCGCCCAAGCCGCAGCCAACGAACTTCACCACCGACCCCGATGAAACTGCGGATACCGATTATCGCGTGGTCTTTTTGTTCGATCCTCCGACCAAACTGATCTCGACGAGGCTATGCCGCTTACCGCAGGGCTTGCCGCGTGGTGAAGGCGGTACCAAGCCACTTCGCGTCGCCGCCGCCTTTTGCCGAAACCAGGGTGTTCTGACCGCGGTCAGGGGCGATCTCGATTTTATCGAGAGCATCGACGATCCGGCGTTTGACGTCCTGATCGGCCAGTTGGTGGATGCGCTGTTTCCCAATTTTAATCCCGACCAACGAGATAATGACGGGTTCCCATTCTTCTTGCGTCGGCGATGATTTTTGTAACCAGCCACCCTCGGTTCCTTGGCCAATCCTCCGATATAGTCAGGTGTGATATCGTCAGGTTCAGCTTGGGATCCAAAGCTGGCGGGGTGCGGTGGTGAATTGCTTCAGCCTTGAGCGACTTTTGGCTGTCTTTCCGGCTCTTGTTTTTCTTAACCCTTCGCGTGCAATACGGGTCGGGCTTCCTGGCCCGTGGAATTCTAGGAATATATCCTTCCAGTCTAGCGGTATTTTTGTCCCAAAGAATAAAGAAACCAGGATCAGGCGGCTTTGTGCAATTCCTGATCATCGGCCTGGGTGTCGCGAATATTCGCCTTTTTCGAGACGAAGGGCAGGGCGATCAGGCCGAGGATTGTGAAGGTTGCAAGCATGGCCCAGGCCTCATTGATCGAGGTGACCAAGCTCGCCTTTTCGATCAGCGGTCGCACGGCTGCTTCCATCGATTCCGTCACATTGTCGATCGGCTCACCGCGCATCATGCCATCGGGCAGGCCGATGATCCTCCCGGCTTCGATATCGCCTTCCATCAGGCGTGCGGCTAGCCCGTCGCCATGAACGGATGCGCGGGTGAACATCAAGGTGTCGATCAGGGCGATGCCGATGGCGCCACCGAGATTGCGCATCAGATTGAACAGCCCGCTTGCATCGGCGACCTTTTCGGGCGGCAGACGGCCCAGTGCCAGTCGGGTTGGCGGCAGCAGGCAAAGCATGATTGCTGCACCGCGCACCACTTGCGGCCAGAACATGTCGTCGAAGTCCGTTTCCCTGGTTTGAAAGCAACTCATGGCAAGGCCAAGAGCGAACAAAGCAAAGCCGCAGGCCGTCAGAAGACGCGCATCGATACGGCGTTCCAGCTGCACCGCGATCGGCGCCATCATTAGTTGGGCGACCCCGGTCACCAACATCACCTGGCCGATCGCAAACGCTCCGTGATCACGAACGAAGCCCAAGAAGACCGGCATGAGATAAACCGAGCCGAAGAGCCCGATTCCAAACACGAAGCTAAGCCAGCATCCGATGGCGAAGTCGCGATCTTTCATGGTTTGGAGACTGACGATGGGCGACGTGGCGGCGAGCGTTCGTTGAATGAAGCTGAGGGCGCTAAGCATGGCGATGACGAGAAGGCCGATCACCAGACCGGAGGACCATCCTCGGATCGGCGCTTCCTTCAGGCCGATTTCGAGGGAGGCGAGCGCCGTTGCCAGCAAGCCAAGAGCGACCCAGTCAAGCTTCTTTACATGACTGAGATCGGGCTTTTCGCGTCGAAGGCAGAAGGTGGCGATAATAATTGCAGCGATACCCGGGCCGATATTGATCAGGAATAGCCAGGGCCAGGTAAAGGTGTCGGTGATCCAGCCGCCAACCACGGGACCGATGGTCGGGGCGAGAACTGCAAGAACGCCCGCGATCGTGGTTGCGATCCCTTGCTGTTTCTTAGGAAAAAGCAGGAATACAGCGGAGAAAACAAGGGGGATCAGCGCACCGCCGGAGAAGCCTTGGACGACCCGCCATGCGACCAGTGTCCCGAAATCCGAGCTCATGGCGCAGCCTGCCGAGGCGATCGTGAAGATCGACAATGCCAGGACAAAAAGCCCGCGCATGGTCAGAAGACGGGTCAAAAACCCGGTCAGCGGAATGGCGATGACCTCGGCCACCAGATAGGAAGTCTGGATCCAGCTTACCAGCTCCTTGTCGACATCGAGGGCGGCTTGAATGGCGGGCAGCGAGGTGACCACGACCTGGATGTCCAGGATGGCCATGAACATCCCAAGACACATCGCTCCGAAACCGAGCCAAACGGCAGGGCTAACGGAGCGATCATCGTTCAAGACTGCAGTGCCTCGTTCTCGGCGCGAATGCGGATCGTCAGGATCATCGCGTTCAGGATGGAAAAGATGATGCCGTACCAGACGAGACCGAAGGCTAGAGGGAGGATCAAAAGCTCGGCGACGACCACGCAATAATTAGGATGGGACAGGAAGCGGAAAGGCCCTGTCGTGACCAGGGGCGCGCCTGGTAGAATGATGATCCGCGTCGTCCAGCGCGGTCCTAGCGTGACGAGAACCCAAACACGCAACGCCTGCAGGATCAGGAAAATGCCGATCAGGACGAGATTAGGCGGGATGTTGTAGGCCAGGACCCAAAGTCCGATCAGCCAGGTGGCATGAAGGGCGACGATGAGAGGGTAATGGCCGGGTGATGCCTCGATGGCGCCTGCCTTGAGGAGGCGTTCGGTGTTGCGTCTGGCGATCACCAGCTCAGCGAGACGCTGGATCGTCACCAGAGCAAGGACGAGGATTGCTAAGGTCATGCCGCCCTCAGAAGTGAAAGACAATGGGTTGAAAATCCAGGGCCTAAGGCGGTTAGGGCTGTGCGTTCGGGCAATCCGGCTTTTAGCATCCGGTCAAGGACGAAAAACACCGTAGGTGCCGACATATTACCGTAGTCGGCGAGGACTGCACGTTCGTGATCAAGGCTCTTTCGCTCAAGCGACAAGGTTTCCTCCAAGGCTTGAATGACCTTGCTACCGCCGGGATGACAGCAGAAACGTCCGACATCGGCCTTGGTCAGGCCCATGCTTGCAAGAATGTCTTCGATCGCCGGGCCGAAATGTTTTTCGGCGAAAGGGGGAATTTCTCGATCAAATATCACACCCAGGCCTTCTGGATCAACGTCCCAGCCCATGATGCTGAGCGTATTGGGCCAGGTATGCTCGCCGGCTCCTTCAATATGGCAATATCCGGCTTCCCCTGTGCGCAGAACCGCCGCTGCAGCACCATCGGCGAACAATGCCGTTGCGACGATATTGGCCTTGTTCAGCTCATCAGAGCGGAAGGCGACCGAGCAGATCTCGACGGCCACCAACAGTACTGTGCTGCCTGGTCTTGCCTCGGCGAGGCGAGCGGCTAGCGACAACCCGGCAGCACCGCCGGCGCAACCCAGGCCGAAGACTGGAATTCTCGACGCATCGGCGCGAAAGCCCATGGTTGCAGCAACCCGGGCTTCGAGGCTCGGTGTTGCAATTCCGGTGGAGGAGACGGTGACGATCGTGTCGACATCGGAAGCTTTGCAATCCGCGGCCTCCAGTGCGTTGTTCGCCGCATCGATGAACAGCGCTTCAGCGCCCTCGAGATAGGCTTCGGTACGATCCGGCCAGTGACGCCTCGCCCTATACCAATCCTGCGGCTTCACCGTATGTCGCTTGCAGATGCCAGCGGTAAAGAAGACGGCGGACATTCGTTCGAAATCTGGATAGCGCTCGGCGAAAATATCCCGCGCAAAATTCGCAACGTCCCGCTGGTCCAAAACGAAGGGCGGCACGGCGGTGCCGAGGCCGAGCAAAGCTGCGGGCTTGGCGTTTTTTCCTGCGCAAGCGTTGGTCGAACGCCGCTCCATCGTCATGCGTTGTTATCCCGGCTATATTGCGTGATTGGTGTTGGCAAGACGAAGACCTCTAAGTCTTCCTCTAGGAGAAGTTTTTCGTTTCACATTCTTTGGCGCTAAGCGGCTCAACCACATCGAGACCTGTTGAGCCGACGTCTAAAGTGCCAGGGACTGTAATCGCATCATGGAATACTGGCCATATCACACACCGCAAAAAATCGATCGCCTCGAATATGAGCGAAGCGTGCTGTTTTTGTAATCCATTGAAATGAAAATGAATTACCCCACCCGGATCATGTTTTTTGCCCCGCTGTTTTTTTGACAGTCTCAACGGCAAATACTCTCGTCAGGAAGAAAATGATCCGAATAGAATAAATTGTTCGGTCTTTTTGGCGTCTTTTACTTTAACAGACATTTTTCGTAGATTGCGGCGATCTCACGCGATCATTGGCGCTTTTTCGGGTAGGTTGAAGCACCCATGCCTGCCAATCCCAAGAGTTATGCGGAATGCCAGCGCAGGAAATGCTCTTTTGTAACGTGCCTTGATTGGTCCCCCCTCTTTTAGAGCTTTGATCCTGCCGCCGAACTCTCTGTTCTGTCCGTGGTCGACGCAAGACCGCCACCTGATGGGACAAGATGAGGAATAGGTCGGGCGATCTAGGAATGCATGGTCATCGTTTGACGCCAGTGAGCATGTCTCGGCCTGGCCTGGTCCATCGTCCCGGCGACGGGACCTCACGCCGGGCTGATGACGTTGCTCGCCCGAACTCTCAAGTCTCCTCGTTGTTCAACCTTTGGCCATGGCTGTCTCGTCGGCGGCAAACGGCGTGCCATCGACCAGTCTGCGGTGGAGGATCACAGCAAGCTTACGGGCAAGCGCAACCTTAGCCTTGTTCTTGCAGGCGCTTGCTGCCAGGCGCATGGCCCAGCTCTTGAGAACTCGTGCTTTTACCGGCCTGGTTAGAATAATGTGCGCTCCCTCGTACAGCGCCATGGGCAAGCCGCGATCACCAATCTTGGAGACCCGACCGCTCACCTCCATCTCGCCGGGCCGGTAGCGTTTCGGCGTCAGACCGAAAAGGGCGTCGACTTGCCGGGAACGCCGGCAACCGTTGCCTCCCGCACGATCTGACCCGTGCCGTCGACAATGCACACGCTCGACTGTTCCAATGATCCATCAATGCCGCAATTAGACCCCATGTTCGTCCCTCAACGAAGCTTGGAGCAGGCCTGCCTTCACTCCAGTTCAGATCATCATCTTGGGGGATGACTAGCTAGATAGGCTATCGAGCCAAGCCCATTACGTCATCTAGAACCCCTACACATCAAGCTCATAGCGCCAGCGAAAATGTAAACTTCTGCGAACCGCATCGGACACGATTGGAGATGGTTGAGAAACGGAGGTGCATGTAAATGGGATCTACAGCCCATTAGAACTTAATGAGGAGGCGCCCTAAGTGAGACCTTGTCGAATGAGATTGATGCCGAGCACGGTGATCAGGACCTTGAAGATCGGCTTGATCACATTTTGCGGCAGGTTGAGCAGAACTTTCCGGCCAAGCCAAGTGCCGAGCATGATGGCCAGCAGCAGGAACAGCACAAGCTTCGCATGGGCGGTAATGGAAAAACCGAGTAGGCCGAAGATCGGAATTTTGACTCCGTGCTGAAACAACATGCAGGCCGCAGACGTTCCAAGCATCCTTCGATGATCTTGATCTCTTTGACTGATCAACGTGCTGACCAGCGGGCTGGTTGCGCCAACGAACAACGTCAGGAAGGATGTGATGAGGCCGACGATGACGGAGAATAACCGCTTGCTCAAGCCGTAGCTTGGCAGGGGCATCCAGGTGATCAAGAGCAGGTTTATCCCGAGGAAAACTTGCAAAATCTCCTGGGAGATGAACGCTTGACTAAGGATCGGTGCTGCAACGACGATCCCGATCAGGCCGCCGCCGATGAAAGGGAGGGCAAATTGCCAGTCGACGAATTGTCGAAGAAGCCAGGCTCTGGAAAGGTTGGCTCCGGCTTCGACGATTGCATGGAGTGGGATGACGGCCGCCGGCGGCAGCAATGTCGCCATGGTTGCGAAGGTGATGGCGCCGGTGGGACCAACAGAGGTGTTCCAAATAGCAACGAGAAAGCAAACAAGGACAAGAATGAGTTCCGTCCCTGAAAGCGGCACTTTTTAGCGCCTTCTAAACCAGGGAGGGCGTTTGTCAGATCGTTGATTGCGACAACCGCTCTTGGTGGAGGGCGAGGTTCGCCAGAGCCGATGCAGCGCCGACTTTTGTCCATGGAAGCTTGTCACCGGCCCGATCCGAGCTGGCTGTTTCGATGTTGGGCTGGGCTGTTTGTTCGCGTCACCTCATCATCCGACGCTATCCTCGTAAATCTTTGCGATCTTGGCGCGGTCGACTTTTTGATTAGCGTTAAGAAGGCTGTCGATGGGCTGATTCAGGGTCACAAGTCGGGTTGGCACCATATGAGCGGGGAGATGGTTGCGCAGGGCGGCTTGAACCTCATCTGCAGGATTATGTGGCGGCATGATAAAGGCGAGGAGACTATTGATAGGCCCAGTACCGAAGGGGGGGCAGGGGATCACAATGGCCAGGGGGGTTTTGGCGACCCGTTGCAGGACAGCCTCGATCTCACCGAGCTCGACCCGATGGCCTCTGAACTTGATCTGCGTATCGCTTCGGCCGAGGAAAACAAGCCCGTCATCCGAGGTGGTGACGATGTCGCCTGTCCGATACCAACGCGTATTTTGAAAGCCATCGAACTCATGATCCACGAAGGCTTTGCGCGTTTGCTCGTCATTGTTCAGATAGCCGGGCGCCAGTTGTGAACCGCCGAGCAGGAGTTCACCGGGCTCGCCAGGCAGAGCGATCGAGAGATCCTGCTGCACGACGATCGCCTCTTGCCCGTCAAACACTCGGCCGATCGGCACCGGGTTGTGATAGCTCTCAGGTGATGGTGCGGTTTTGTCGATCGAATGATGGGTGATCGCGATTGTCGCTTCCGTCGGTCCATAAAGATTGGTGACGCGAGCGTTAGGTGCTGCTGCCTGCATGGTCAAAGCTGCTTCCCAGCCGAAGGCCTCGCCGCAAAACAGCGCATGACGAAGATCGGGCAGCCTATCGGGGCCAAGTTTTCGCGTCATCATGGCGAGGGTGAGCAGGGATGGCACGGAAAACCAGACGGTCAGGGCATGACGGCGAGCGAAGGCAACAGGATCCAGTAGATCTCTGGCCGCTGGTATATAAAGGCAGCCACCAGTAATCCAGGTTACGAAGATGTCGTGCACCGAAAGGTCAAAGGATAATTTGAAGAAATGACTGAACCGGTCGTCGGGATGAAAGTCGAAGATGCTCTGAACCGAGTTGACATAATCGACGACATTATATCTCGGGATGGCAATCCTCTTGGGCTCGCCTGTCGAACCTGATGTCGACATGATATACAGAGGTGTTTCATCGCTGACCTCGGCGTCATCGTTGAGCGCCTCGTCTTCAGACGACTCGTTTATCCCGGCGATATGGTGTTGTCCGCTCGAGGAGATCTTGGCCTCATCCTCGGAATTCATGATGACGACCTTGAGCGGGTTGCTCAAGCTGTGAAGGAGGTTCCGGACGCGGGCGAGATGCTGGCGATCAACGATCAACGTTTCCATGCCGGATTGTTGAAACAGCCGCAGAAGACGATCATCGGGTAGATCGGCATTAAAAGGGACATAGGTTCGGCCGGAGCGGGCAACGGCTAGAACGCCGGCATAGGTTTCCAGTGATGCGCCGGCAAGAATGCCGATAATCTGTCCCCGCAAGAGGCCTGCGATCCGACGTGACCAGCCATCAATATCTCGATAGCTGGTTGTTTTTCCGTTGATACAGAGAGCAGGGCGGCAAGATTGCGATTGCAGCGTTGCCGACAAAAGGCGACCTAAACAACTCACGCAGCGCTTCTCCTAAGTGGCGCTTTTACAACTTTAACCAGTTTATATTAGTGTAAATAATTAACCATAAGTGTTTTTCAGTCAACCCTGGAAGGCAAATAAAACATGCTAAACGCTATTTATAATTGACAGCGTTGGATTTCCTAATCAACTGCAAATTTAATGCGATGTCGAAATATTTATTCGATCTTTGTTTGAGTTATCGGTGCTTTAGAATTTCTTTAATCAAAAGGTTTTTTTGTTCGTTGTGAGATAACTATTTTTAGTGCCCTTTCCCATCGGATGGCTGAACTCATGATAACGTTGTTTGGTGGGGAAAGGCCCTAGCAGGCTATGGTGACAATTTGACTTGATGGGTTGCCGCGAAAGCGAATGTTAACTCTTTATCGTTCGGCTCAATGGCCTGGCTGATGCCTCCTTAGGTTAACGAAGTCTCGCCTTGCTGCCTTGGACGCGCGCGAATTCCCAGGCTTCCATGGGCCAGGCCATAAGCATCATGTTTACGAGTTGAGGTTTCGTTAACCCCGGGACACATCAACGAATGATCAAATGTCATCATGGCCTAACATCTTTAGTGAGCAGATCAATCCAGACGGCGATCCCCGACCAACCGTCCCAAAGCTATCGGGCGGTCTTATCGGGGATGGGGCTGCTGCTCCGTCAACTGAGCTCGGCATAGCTTGAGGTGCATGTCTCCCGATGGGAGGCTTTTCTATGCAGGTGCTTTTGGCTGGTCTCGGGAAAAGTCTGGGAATGATGGTTTGATCGACGATCTATGAAGTGACGCCACGATCAAACAGTGGCAGCTGTCAGTTCTTGATGGCTGCAGGCAGATAAACCCATTTCAGGTGGAACGCTAGAATTTGAAGAAAATAAAGAATATTTCAAACGCGATCTATTCTTTCTCTATTTTGACACTTCCCATCAGAATCAGGCGTCAGCTCAAAATCTTTCTGTATCGGCTCCGCCATTTCGATCAATCATCAGCCCAGGCAATACAGATGAGCGGAGGATCTGCTAATAGCGATCAGCGCCTTTTTTCACCATAAGGACGAAAATCGCACTATTCTGCTCTTCTTCCTTGATTTCAAGGACTTCGTGACCATGGTCACGCAAAGTTCGCGGCACATTGTCGAGGGGCTCGCCGCCGTTCAATCGAATGCTGGCAATCTCGCCAACGTGCATTTCTTCGATCAGCAGCTTGGTTTTGACCATGGTCAACGGGCATGTGTCAGATGTGATGTCCAAGCTGTACTGCGAATTTCTCATCTTTTCTTACCTTGTCTTCGGAAAAAGATCATAAAGGTCTTGCACAAGTAAAAACTTCAAATATATTCCATTCCAGAATTAACAATCATGATCGCACAAGGCGCGGAAAGTTATGACCGAAAAGTTGAGCCAAAATGAGCTTCTTGCTCTAACTACCGAAATTGTAGCATCGCATGTCTCCAACAATACTGTTGCAGTCAGTGATTTGCCAGAAGTAATCCAAAAGGTTTACGGCAGCTTGAATACGTTGTCGCCGAACCCCGAGCCACAAGAAGCGGAAAAGCCGCAGCCCGCTGTCGCGATCAAGAAATCGGTGACGCCTGAATACATAATCTGCTTGGAAGACGGCAAGAAGCTGAAGATGCTGAAGCGTCATCTCAAGACGCGATATGATATGACCCCCGAGGAATATCGTAAGCGTTGGAGCTTGCCGGACGACTATCCGATGGTCGCACCAAGCTATGCGCAGCAGCGAAGTGATCTTGCCAAGAAAATTGGCTTGGGCACGAAGCGGAGTGCCGGACGGGGACGTCGTGGCGCTGCTTAGTCAGGGGACAGGGTGAGGACATCGCGCCCATGCTCTGAGATTTTGGCATCGACATCAGGTAGTGAGACGACGATCGGTCGGCCTTCCTAAGGGCGGCCGATTTTCTTTTGCATGATAGATCTAAGAATCTTGCCGATCCAAGGCAGAGAATGATCCCAAGTGAGTAGGCGTGATCCGATGGCTCGGTGCGAAATGCTGATCGAAACGCGCTGAACATGGCTTCCATCGAAGGCGTTGCCTTGACGGGGAAGGGTGGACTTCCCATAACTTCAGTTGGCAGAATGATTGTCAGGCAGGAATGAATAGGCCACGTCGCATTTGCTAGATGTCACCCTCTAACTATTGATGGTCCTGAACGCGTGGCAAAGAAGCTCTTCATCAAGACTTATGGCTGCCAGATGAATGTCTACGATTCCGATCGTATGGCCGATCTCCTGGCTCGTCATGGCTATGGTCGCGTCGATCAGCCGGAGGAGGCCGATCTCGTCATCCTGAATACCTGCCATATTCGTGAGAAAGCAGCAGAGAAGGTTTACTCCGAACTTGGTAGGCTCAGGCTTTTGCGCGAGCAGAAGCGCGATAATGGAGATGATCTGATCATCGGTGTCGCTGGCTGCGTGGCCCAGGCGGAAGGGCAGGTCATGCTGGATCGAGCGCCTTTCGTCGATCTGGTGGTCGGCCCGCAGACCTATCATCGGCTGCCGGAGATGCTGCACCGCCGTGCCCGCGGCGAGGGGGCGGTGCTCGATACAGACTTTCCGCTGGAAAGCAAATTCGACCTGTTGCCGGGCGAGGTCGATGGAAATCAGCCGATCAGTGCTTTTTTGACTGTTCAGGAAGGCTGTGACAAATTCTGCACCTTCTGTGTGGTTCCCTACACACGTGGCGCCGAAGCCTCGCGGCCAGTCAAGGATGTGATCGCTGAAGCCAAACGTCTGGTCGCAGCAGGGGCAAAAGAAATTACGCTGCTCGGTCAGAATGTTAATGCGTATCATGGTGATGGGTTGGATGGTAAAAGCTGGAGCCTTGCCAGGTTGATCCAGTCCCTTGCCGAGATCGATGGCCTGCTTCGGCTGCGCTATACCACGTCACACCCCCGCGATCTGAGCGATGATTTGATCGAAGCTCACGGAACTGTGCCAGCGTTAATGCCTTTTTTACATTTGCCGGTCCAATCTGGCTCGGATAGTGTCTTAAAGGCTATGAACCGACAGCATGATGCCGATACCTACCGCCGCCTCGTTGACAGGCTTAGAAATGCCAGGCCCGATCTGGCCTTGTCCTCCGACTTCATCGTCGGTTTCCCAGGCGAAGCCGAGGCTGATTTCGACGCTACGATGCAATTGGTCGACGATGTCGAATTCGCCCAGGCCTACTCCTTCAAATATAGTCCGCGACCGGGCACGCCGGCCTCGAAACAGACCATGCAGGTGAAGGACGAGATCAAGACCGAGAGGTTGGCTCGGCTTCAGGCAAGGCTGAACGAACAGGCTGACAACTTTAATCAAGAGATGGTCGGCAAGCGTATGCCCATTCTGCTTGAGCGCGAAGGGCGTCATGAGGGCCAGCTCATTGGACGCAGTCCTTATCTCCAAGCGGTTCATGTCAACGCTCCCATTGCTGGGCTAGGTGATCTGATCGACGTCGATATCACCGAACGGTATCCCCATAGCTTGTCGGCGGTCCCGGCCTCTCCCGGCAACGGCCCTGGTGGATCAACAGGCCATCGTTATCAGGAGACAAGCGCCTGAAACCGGTTTCCCCGTTCCCCAGCTCGAGCACATTGACCTTTGATGACAACAGTCGATGCGCTTTGTTGTTCGGTCAGCATCATGAATATCTTGCGCGCATTGAGCAGCATATTCCGGCGACCCTCGTAGCGCGCGGCAATATTGTCACAATTTCCGGTGAGGCTGATCAGATCGAGGTCGCCAAGGCAGTCTTGAACGATCTGGACCGGCGCTTGGAAGAGGGGATCGATTTGAGCCAAAGTGAGGTTGATGCCGCTATCCGTATGGTGGTTGGTGGCGCGCCTGCTGATCCCGCGGAGAAAGGTTTTCGCGGGCAAGATCATCTGATCGAGACCGAGCGCAAACGGATCAGCCCGAGATCACCCAATCAGGCGAAGTATATCAAGCTGATGGAAGAGCATGATCTGGTTTTCGGGCTTGGTCCTGCCGGCACGGGCAAAACCTATCTTGCTGTGGCCATGGGCGCCTCGTTGCTTCGCAGGCGTTTGGTGGATCGACTGATCCTGTCCAGGCCGGCGGTCGAAGCGGGTGAGCGCTTGGGCTTTTTGCCGGGCG
The DNA here is from genome assembly GCA_050633905.1 of Geminicoccales bacterium. Classification (GTDB taxonomy): domain Bacteria; phylum Pseudomonadota; class Alphaproteobacteria; order Geminicoccales; family Geminicoccaceae; genus JANQPX01. The sequence continues at coordinate 19,716 of JBOEHJ010000066.1, read as the reverse complement.
ATATGAAAGACAAAGTCGATCCTTATCTGAGACCGCTTTACGATGCGTTGCAGGATATGCTGCCCGAGGGCAAGTTCGCGACCCGTGTGGAATCCGGTCAGATTGAAGTCGCCCCTTTGGCCTTCATGCGCGGTCGAACACTTGCTGATGCCTTTGCGATCCTGGATGAGGCGCAGAACACCACGCCTGCTCAGATGATGATGTTTTTGACCCGGCTAGGTGAGAATTCACGGATGGTGATCACAGGCGATCCGGCTCAGCATGATCTGCCGCCAGGCATGGCATCCGGTCTCGACGATGCCGTGGGCAAGCTCGGCAATGTCAAAGGTGTCGGGATGATTCAATTCGCCGAGGAAGATGTCGTTCGGCATCCCTTAGTTGCCCGTATCATCAAAGCTTATCGGCATCATTCGCCAGGTCATGAAAAGCAATCAGACGGCAGTGAGGGTGATGGCTGACATTGTCTCAGGGCTTACTCATGACGTCGACATACCTTCTGAAAACCATCCGGAGGGGCTTTAACACCCGAAAACGATGGATAGTGACGAACTAGGAACGGTGGTTTTGACCGTGGCGGTCCAGGAATGGCAGGACGCCATCGACAATCTCGAAGAGCGAAGCGCAGGCATATTGCGTGCCACGCTCCAGCGGTCGACGGCCACGCCTTGGGCTAGACAAGGCGAAGTCAGTCTTCTTCTCTCTGACGACGGCGAGCTGCGCGAGCTCAATCGCCATTATCGGCAACGTGACCAGCCGACTAATGTCCTCTCATTTCCCAATGTCGACTTCAACGAAGGTAAGGCCCTTTCCTCTGCGCCACCTGGGCAGGCGCTGCTCGGGGATGTCGTCATGAGCTTTCAGCGCCTCAGGGCTGAAGCAGGAGAGCGTAAGAAGCCTCTTTTGGACCATTATGCCCATTTGCTGGTGCATGGCACGCTGCACCTCCTTGGATACGATCATCTGGAGGATGAGCAGGCCCTCGTGATGGAGAAGATGGAGGAGGATATTCTGCTCGACCTTGGCATGGCGCATCCCTACCAGGATGGTGAGGGTACCCTCTCCCTTGGAGGCCTGTCGTGAGCCGCTTTCTTGGAGATTGGTCGTGAACGGGTCTCAAGGAGGATTGTCGTGAACGACAAGGGCCTGGGCGCCGGTCGCGATGATCGCGACACGTTTCTGCAGGGGTTGATGAACCGGCTCAAGGTGTTCGTTCGGCGTAGAAATGGTGATGGCCATTCCTTGCGCGAAACTCTTGAGGAATTGATCGAAGAGGACGAGGGTGACGCTCATCAGAGCCGTCCGGAGTTCAGCGATGAAGAACGGGCGATCCTGCTGAATGCCTTGTCTTTTGGCGCGCTGCAGGTCTGGGATGTGATGGTGCCGCGATCCGACATCACACCGATCGAGCACGAATCCAACCTCGATCAAGTGATCAAGACCATGCGTGAGAGCACCCATACACGCTTGCCGGTGATGCGCGACACCCTCGACGACATCGTGGGTATGGTGCATCTGAAGGATCTCCTGCCGTTCTGGGGCGATGGTAAGACGTTCAAGCTTAAGCTGATCCAGCGAGAACTCCTGTTTGTTCCGCCATCGATGAAGGTGCTCGATCTTTTGATGAAGATGCGTGATACCGGTATCCATATGGCGATCGTCATCGATGAATATGGCGGCACTGACGGTATGGTCACGATCGAGGATCTGGTGGAAGAAATCGTCGGCGAGATCCAGGACGAGCACGATAAGATTTTGCCGCCGAGCCTGACGGAACGCCCAGATGGCTCGATTGAGGCGGATGCACGGCTTGATGTCGAGGATCTGGAGAAGCATTTAGCACTTGAGCTTCTGGAGGAGGATAGGCGGGAGGATGTCGGTACTCTTGGCGGGTTGATCTTCACGCTGTTCGATCGCGTGCCGGCAAGAGGCGAGGTCGTTCGTCACCAAAGCGGGATCGAGTTCGAGATCCTTGATGCTGACCCAAGACGCGTTAAACGGTTGTTGATCAGGCAGCCTGCATCTGTTGCCGCGACCAAGGAAGTTGCATCGGCAGGATCCAACTAGCGTTGTGGTCGGTATGAAAGATCGCAGATGCCATCTCGGCAAAGGACCGCACGCCCGTGGAATTTTGGGTTTGTTCTTCGACGGTTCAGGTAACCAAATGATGTGGTCACACGACTAGCTATGGCCGGTCTGACTGAAACCGCCACCGCACCGGCAGCATCACCATCCAAGGCTTTTGGGCTGGATTGGATTGAGCGGCGCGCGAAACGGACCTCGCTTATGCTCGGCATGGTGGCGGCGCTCGGCCTGCCACCTGTTTTCTTTTTCCCAGGGCTCCTCGGATTTGCAGGCTGGCTCTGGCTTTTGATGCGGGCTCCCTCGCGTCGTCAGGTGTTTCTTACCGGCTGGGCGTTCGGTCTCGGCTATTTCGTTGTTGGCCTGTATTGGATTGCGATCGCCTTTTTTACCGATGCGGAAAAGTTCGGCGCACTTGCCATTCCGGCGGTGTTGTTGCTCTGCGCCGTCATGGGTGTTTTTCCAGCGCTTGCCGGCCTGGCGCTTGGTCTTGTTCGGCCACGTCATCCCATTGCGGGCGCCATCACGCTTGCCATCGCCTGGACCGTGGCGGAATGGCTAAGGGGGCAGTTTCTTTGGGGCTTTCCCTGGAATTTGCTTGGCTATGTCTGGATCGGCATCTTGCCAATCAGCCAATCAGCCGCCTGGATCGGTATTTATGGCTTGAGCGCCTTGACGGTGCTGGCGGGCGGGTTGTTCATTACCGTATTGGACTTCCCCGGCCGAGGCCGATGGGCTGGCCCCTCAGTCGCGATCTTGATGCTTTCGCTGTTGGCGACTGGTGGCATGCTTCGCCTTTCAGGCGGTGAGGTAACCCATCAGCCGGATATTCGCCTGCGTTTGGTGCAGGCCAATATCGACCAGTTTCATAAATGGGATCCAGCCCTTCGAGAGGCGAGCTTTCGCCGGCATCTCGAGCAATCGGCCGTCCCGTCGTCGACTGTCCCCCCCACCCATGTCATCTGGCCGGAAACGGCGAGTGCTTACGTGCTCGATCAGGACGAGGTCGCCCGCGAGCTGATTGCGGAGGTGACACCGTCTAATGGTTTCGTGATCACCGGGTTCAATCGCTTCGATCTCGATAACGAGCCGAAACGCGCCTGGAACAGCATGGGGGCACTCAATCAAAACGGTGAGATTGCCGCGGTCTATGATAAGTGGCGCCTTGTACCGTTCGGCGAATTCTTACCGTGGCGCGGCCTCCTTTCCCTGATTGGTCTCAAAAAAATTACATCAGGAACGATCGACTTTCAGCCAGGCGCCGGCACCCGGTCACTGAAGCTCAATGGATTGCCGACCTTCAGTCCCCTTATCTGCTACGAGGTGATCTTCACCGGCGAGGTCGCCGATCCGGATCATCGCCCCGCCTGGCTTTTGAACATCACCAACGATGCCTGGTTCGGGCAAAGTTCAGGACCATACCAGCATTTGGCGATGGCAAGAATGCGAGCGATCGAGGAAGGATTGCCGTTGGTTAGAAGCGCCAATACTGGCATTTCGGCGATCATCGACCCCTATGGCAGGATCGAAGCTGAGCTTGGACTTGGCGAAGCCGGCGTTTTGGACGGCGCGCTGCCAAAGCCTCTTGCCGAACCCACATTCTATGCCGTTTGGGGGCTGACTCTATTTCTCTCGATGGTGGTAATTAGCATCGTATTGATCTTTATGATTGAAAAAGTTTCTAACAATAGATACATAAAGTTTAGATAACAATCGAGCCGCGCCGTCAGACAGCTGGTGGATGCATGCTCGTCCATTGATGGTGAACGCCGACCGATGGTAGCCAAGCCTAATCCGATCGACGTCCATGTGGGGAAAAGACTGCGTCTTCGACGGACGCTTCTAGGCATGAGCCAGGAGCGGCTCGGCGAGATGCTTCAACTGACGTTTCAGCAAATTCAAAAGTATGAGCGCGGCGTCAATCGAATCGGTTCATCAAGGCTCTACGAACTTGGCCAGATCCTCGATGTTCCCGTCTCTTTTTTCTTCGACGACATGGCAGGGGCAGGTTCCACAAGCGGCGGCCAGCAGGCCACGATCGGCCTTTCCGAGGAAGCGAATCGCTTTCATCATCATCTTCGAGGTGGTTTGCCGCTCGAAAGCCGGGAAACGTTGGAGCTCATCCGGGCTTATTACCGGATCAACGATGCACAAGTCCGTAAACGTTTGTTCGAACTGGCAAAAGCGCTCGGCAGCATCGAAGCACTGGCGGTGACATCGCAGGAATGACCCGACGTTGAACCTAGGAATTTCCCGCTTGCTACTTGACCAAATGCTAAGATTTCCGGCAAAAGAAGCGGCTTGGGTTCCAGAGCGGAATACCTACATATCTTTCACGATCATTGATCGAGAAACGAGGGAGAGCCTCACTTAACCGAGGCCAAAGCTCGTTCTAACGTGCTATCAGAGGAAGTCTCCATGGGCCAAGCCGAATACCTTTTTACCAGCGAGTCCGTCGCCGAAGGGCATCCTGACAAAGTGAGCGATCGCATTTCGGACGCCATTGTCGATGCCTATCTGGCAGGCGATGCTGGCGCGCGTGTCGCAGCCGAGACCCTATGCACGACCAACCGGATCGTCATCGCGGGCGAAGTGCGTGGTGGTAACGGTGTCACCCACACCGATATCGAGAAGCTTGCACGTGAGGCGGTGAAGGATATCGGCTACGCGCAGTCAGGTTTTCATTGGGCCGATGCCAAAGTCGACATTCTGCTCCACGAGCAGTCAGCTGATATCGCGATGGGTGTCGATGCTGCGGCCAACAAGGATGAGGGTGCGGGCGATCAGGGCATCATGTTCGGTTTTGCCTGCACTGAAACGCCGGCGTTGATGCCAGCACCTATACAGCTTTCCCATCATATCCTGCAGTTGATGGCCAAGGCCCGACACAGTGACGAGGCCTCCATCTTCGGCCCCGATGCCAAGAGCCAGGTCACGTTACGCTATGTCGACGGCAAGCCGGTCGCTGCAACCTCGGTCGTGGTCTCAACACAGCACAAAGATGGCCTCTCCCAGGCGGAGATCCGGGAAGCTGTCAGGCCTTACGTTCTGGAAGCCCTGCCCGGCGGTTGGATGTGCCCGGAGAGCGAGTTCTACGTGAATCCCACCGGCAATTTTGTGGTTGGCGGCCCAGATGGCGATGCCGGTCTCACCGGTCGGAAGATCATCGTGGACACCTATGGCGGTGCCGCCCCCCATGGCGGCGGTGCCTTCTCCGGCAAGGATCCCAGCAAGGTCGACCGGTCCGCTGCCTATGCCGCGCGGTATCTCGCGAAGAACGTCGTGGCCGCCGGCCTTTCCGAGCGCTGCTTGATCCAGCTTTCCTATGCGATCGGCGTCTCCAAGCCTTTGTCGGTTTATGTCGACACCCAAGGCACCGGCTCGGTTGACGAAAAGAAGCTGGGCGAGACATTGAGGGAACTCATGGATCTCTCGCCCCGTGGCATCCGCGACCATCTCGGTCTCGCCAAGCCGATCTATGCGCGCACCGCAGCTTATGGCCATTTCGGCCGCGAGCCCGAGGCCGATGGTGGCTTCTCCTGGGAAAAGACCGACCTCGTCCGCGACCTCCGCACCGCCTTCGTGTGAGCTGGACGCGCTCATAGGCGTTGACTTCAGCCTGGCGCTCGATGCTCGGGTATGCAGTCTTTGTTGAGTGGGCTTTACTCCGATAGGGACGTAGGCGTTTCGATGACCACGTTGGTCCAGCGGCGGATTTATGGGCGAAGGCAGAGCCATCGCATCAGGCCCGCGAGAAAACAGCTGCTTGCCGAGCGTCTGCCGGAACTGCAGTTGCATGTTCCGGCAGACGGATCGACCGTCGACCTCGATAACCTCTTCAATCAGCTGTGCTCGCAGCACTGGCTGGAGATAGGGTTTGGGGGTGGGGAGCATTTGGCGGAGCAGGCTGCTGCCAATCCTGATGTCGGGCTGATTGGTTGCGAACCTTATGTGAACGGTGTTGCGAAGTTCTTGTCGCTTCTCGGCGATGAGAAGAATGTGTGTGTGGTCATTGACGACGCAAGGCTGTTGTTGAAGGCTTTGCCAGATCGTTGCCTCGATCGGGTCTTTGTTCTTTTTCCTGATCCCTGGCCAAAACTTCGGCACCAGAAACGCCGGATCGTCAATCCCAACACGGTCGCGGATATGGCGAGATTGTTGAAGCCCGGCGGCGAGCTGCGCTTGGCCAGCGACATTATGGACTATGCCCGCTCAATGATGCTGACGACCTTGTCGAATGGCAGCTTCGACTGGCTGGCCGAGCGCCCCGCTGATTGGCGGGATCGCCCGGACGACTGGCCGGCGACCCGTTACGAGGAAAAAGCCATCGAGGCTGGACGCCGGCCTGCGTTTTTAAGGTTTCGGCGGCGGTAAAATGACAAGCAAAGCTGTATCTCGCGTGCAAAGGCGGGGCCTTTTTTGACCCCTTTCAGACTCTAGTGGCGAATTCAGATCATAACTGAGTATATAGGATCGCATCGGTTAGTGTTTTTTAAGTGGCGAAATGAAATGCAAGAGAAATGGCAAAAAATGCGCCATATTCTAAGAAAAAATATTTGATACGTTCTAGCCTCCAATATTCGACATATGTCTCTGCTTTATGGTGTATAAATCACGAATTCTCGAAATTTTTTTACTCTTTTCTTCTAGCTTCTCTATTGATCCGAGAAGTGCTTTCTCACGAACTGCTGCGTCGGCCAGCTGAATTGACATCCTGGCCAACCCACCTCGATGCCGGTTGACACGTTTCGTTGTATTAGCAATCGCCTTGGCGAGGTCGGTCGGTCGGTCGGTCGTGTCTTGTTAGGATTCCGCCATCCGTTCTCGAGGCGCAGGGTATGCCAGTCAAGGTGCTGCCGATAAAACAGCTTTCATGCCAACGTATCTTGAGCTCTTTGATCTAGTTCTTCAAGAATGGGCGTCTCAAGCATGTAGATTGGAAGAATTAGATTACCTCGTCCGGCTTTCTCTTCATATCGAAGAAACTCGCGCGCCTCTCTTCGACAAGCGGGGCTTGCGAAATTGCTGGGTGTGAGTATTGGGATTAGGAATTGAACGTTCTTCAGGGCTTTGTTGAGCATTGAAGGCCAATGCTCGCCAAACTCAATTCCATCGACGTGCTGCGATATATTGAAAGGGCTGCCAGAGATCGCGCCTTATGATGGTGATACCAGATCAATTTTCTTCATTGGCCACCAGATACGCCTCGCGGTCCGGGAGCCTAGCTGATTGATGTGCAAACAGCTCGGCGTATCTGCGAGGCCGTTAAGATCGCCCGTGTTACCAACGGTGACTGCAGCTGGTACATAGCTGTCTACACGCTCCCACCCAGCACTCTTCAGCAAAAAAACTTGCAGACTCGCATCGATGCCCTCATATAGAGCATGTAACAAAAAACCGGATGAGGATCGGTGGGCCACAGGCCCACTTTTTTATTGGCTTGGATCAAACCCAGCAGATTGCAGCGCTGATCGAACCGACTATGGCGGATATGGGCTATGAGCTTGTGCGGGTCATGTCGACCGGCGGTCGGCGACCGACGCTTCAGATCATGGCCGAACGGATCGACCGGGTCGGCATGAATGTCGATGACTGCGCTGAAATCAGCAGGGCGATTTCCGCCATTTTGGATGTCGATGATCCGATCTCGGGGGCGTATCAGCTTGAAGTGAGTTCGCCCGGGATCGATCGTCCCTTGATGAAGCCCGCCGATTTCGAACGATTTGCGGGTTTCGAAGCCAGGGTCGAAACCGATCTTGCGATCGAGGGGCAGAGAAAGTTTCGGGGACGCCTCCTGGGGTTGGAGGCGGATGATGTGCGCTTGGCGATGCCTGAGGGTGAAAAAGCGATCCCTCTTGCAGCGATTAGGAAAGCGAAGCTCGTGTTGACCGACGATCTGATCGCGGCGGCCGAGGCAGAAGGAAGGAATTAGGGTCTTGACCGATTTTGGCATGGAAAGCACAGCGGGTATCGGACGGCTCGAGCTTATCCGAATCGCCGAGAGCGTTGCCCAGGAAAAGGGCATTGCCGTCGATGAGGTGCTGGTCGCCATGGAACAGGCGATCCAGACGGCTGCCCGGCGAAAATACGGCCAGGAACACCAGATCGTCGCCGAAGTGGATCGCAAGACTGGCGAGATCGGTCTCTATCGCGAGCTTGAGGTCACCGAGGAGCTGGAAGACAGCGCCAGCCAGATCGCGCTGATCGACGCGCGTGAGCGCAACCCGGCCGCCCAGGCGGGTGATCATATTCTGGAGCCCTTGCCGCCGATCGATCTCGGCCGTATCGCTGCTCAGAGTGCGAAGCAGGTGATCGTGCAGAAGGTGCGCGAAGCCGAGCGCGAGCGCCAGTATGAGGAATACAAGGACCGTATTGGCGAGATCGTGGTCGGCGAGGTCAAGCGGACCGAATACGGCAATGTGCTGGTGGATCTCGGTCGGGCGGAAGCCATCTTGCGCCGGGACGACCTGCAGCCGCGCGAGACGTTCCGCAATAAGGACCGGGTGCGCGCTTATATCTACGACGTGCGCGCCGAGGGCCGTGGCCCGCAGATTTTTCTCTCCCGCACCCATCCGCAGTTCATGGCGAAGCTGTTCGCCCAGGAAGTCCCGGAGATCTACGACAGTATTATCGAGATCAAGTCGGTCGCGCGCGACCCGGGCTCCCGCGCCAAGATCGCGGTGATTTCCAAGGATAGCGGCATCGATCCTGTCGGTGCCTGCGTCGGCATGCGTGGCTCGCGCGTTCAGGCCGTGGTCAATGAGCTTGCCGGTGAAAAAATCGATATCATCCCCTGGTCGGAGGACCCGGCGACGTTCGTTGTGAACGGATTGGCGCCGGCTGAAGTCAGTAAGGTGGTGTTGGATGAGGAATCGCGACGGATCGAGGTGATCGTTCCGGATGTGCAGCTTTCCCTTGCCATTGGCCGGCGCGGGCAGAATGTGCGCCTTGCCTCGCAACTCACTGGCTGGGAAATCGACATCACCACCGAGACCGAAGACAGTGAGCGGCGTCAAAAGGAATTCAAGCAGCTTACCGACTACTTTACCGACAGCCTGAATGTCGAGGAGGTCATCGCGCAGCTCCTGGTTACCGAGGGTTTCTCGACGGCCGAGGAAGTTGCTTATGTCGAGTTCGAGGAGCTTGCCTCGATCCAGGGCTTTGACGAAGACATTGCCGAAGCGCTGCGTGAGCGCGCGGAAGCCTTCATCGCTCAACGTGATGAGGCGCTGCAAACCGAAGCGTCTGATGCCGGTATCAAGGACGATCTTTTGACGTTCGAAACCGATCTGCTCACCTTCGAGACCAAGCTCGAACTCGCGCGTAAGGGGGTGGCGTCGCTTGACGATCTTGCCGACCTTGCCGGCGATGAACTGGTCGAGCTGTTGCCCGAAGCTGGGTTGACCGAGGAAAGTGCCGGTGCGCTGATCATGTCGGCGCGGGCCCACTGGTTCGAAGGCGAAGAGGAGCCAGCGTCGGCTGCCGATGGTGACAATGAGGGCGTGATCGTCAAGGCTTCGAACGTCGATGCCCTGGAGGGCGAACGTCCGGCACGTCTGCACGAGCCTCTCGGCGAGGCCGATGACCTAAAGCAGATCAAAGGTGTTGGGCCGAAACTCGAAGGCTTGTTGAACGAGCTTGGCATTTATCATTATTCGCAGATCGCGGCCTTCTCGCCTGAAAATATTGCTTGGGTCGATGGTTATCTGAGCTTCAAAGGCCGGATCGAGCGTGAAGAGTGGCTTGATCAGGCGCGCGCGTTGATGCCAAAAAGTTCGAATGCGAGGGGCTGATTGAACGAACAGACCGACCAGCATCTCGACATCGCTGCAACCGGCTTGGAAACAGCTTGGATGGCGACATCCAACCCACCGGCGGAGCGTCGATGTCTGGTGACGCGATCGACTGATGACCGGGAAAGGTTGATTCGCTTTGTCGTAGGCCCGGTTGGTGATATTGTACCAGATGTCGATGAACGTCTGCCCGGACGCGGTATGTGGTTGAGTGCTGGCCGGGATGTGCTAAACAAGGCGATTGACAAGCGACTGTTCGGCCGTGTGGCCGGTCAGTCTGTCAAGATTGGTGCTAATCTGGCCGAGCAGGTCGAGGGGTTGCTGACCCGTCGTTTTTACGACACGTTGGGCCTTTCGCGGCGAGCCGGTCAGCTTGTCATGGGCTTTGAGAAAGTCCAGGCAACGTTGGAAAAGTCGGGGGCAGGGTTGCTGCTCCAGGCGGATGACGGCGCGGTAGATGGGCGGCGGAAGCTTCGGCATCTGGCATCCGATTTGCCATTGGTGACGGCAGGTTCGAGAGACGAACTCGGATCGGCTGTGGGAAGAGAGAGTTTGGTGCACGCAGCCCTGCCATCGGGAAAGCTGGCAAATAGGGTCCTGCGCGATGCTTTGCGATTGGCGGGCTTTAGATCCGACATCGCCGTTGAAGGGGCTGTATCGTCGGCCTCTGACAGGACTGAACCGAAGGGAACGACCGAGAAGCCATGACCAGTACGAAAGAGCAGGATCGGGGTTCCCGTATTTCGCTGAACAAGGGATCGGGCAATCGGCTTGAATTGAAGAAGCGGGTCGATAGCGGCGTCGTGCGTCAAAGCTTTTCCCATGGGCGCAGCAAATCCGTCGCCGTGGAGGTAAAGCGCAGCAAACGCGCGCCGGTCAAGGGCGAGGTCGTCGATGCGGCGGTGCCAGCCAGTCCGGAAGAGCCCGGGCAGCGCGTTGTTAAAGCGAAGACGTCGAGTGGCGGCGGTGCGCCGCGTTCGCGTAGTGGTGGCGGAGGTGGTGCTCGACCGGTTGTCTTGAAGCCATTGACCGACAGCGAGAAGAATGCCCGTTTCAGAGCACTCGCTGATGCCAAGAAGGTCGAGGACGAGGCCCGGCTGCGCGCTGAGGAAAACTCCAGGCGGCAGATCGAAGAGGCTGAGCGCCGGAAGATCGAAGAAACGGCGGCCAGTGAGCGTAAGGAGCAGGAGCTCCAGCGCAAACAGACCGAAGAAGAAGCACGGAAGAAGGCTGAAGAAGCGGCCGCGCGTCTTTTGGAGAAAGAAGAGCAGGAGCGGGCAAAGCGCGAGGCTGAGGAAGCCAAAAAACGCGCTGATGCCGAGCAGGAAAAAGCCAAGTCTAGTGCTGCACAGTCTGCCCCCGCTGCGAAATCAAATGGGGCGACGGCTCGTGCTGGAGCGCCCGATGCGGGCACGACCGAGAGGCCGCGAGCCAAGACCCCTGACGCTGCCCCCAGAGGCAAGGTCAAGGGCAAGCCAGTGCGGGGCGATTCCGAGCAGCGTGGCGACAGTCGTGGACGCTCAGGTTCCGGCAATAGCCGGCGCGGCGGCAAGCTTATGCTGGATAGCAATGCTGAGGTTATTGAGCGCCGGGCACCGTCGCTCGCCGCGATGCGCCGCCGACAGGATCGGGAAAAGCGTCAGCAGCAGATGATGGACCAGCAGCCCAAGGTGCGCGAGGTCGTGCTGCCGGAAACCATCCAGGTGTCCGAACTCGCCAATCGTATGGCGGTGCGCGGCGCGGATGTGATCAAATCTCTGATGAAGATGGGCGTGATGGCGACGGTCAATCAAGTGGTCGATGCCGATACAGCCGAAGTGGTGGTCAGCGAATTCGGGCATTCCGTCAAAAGGGTCGCGGACTCGGATGTCGAGATTGGCCTTGAAGGCAGTGACGATGAGGATACGGATCTTCAGTCGCGTGCACCGGTAGTGACCGTGATGGGCCATGTCGATCATGGTAAGACGTCGTTGCTCGATGCCTTGCGCAAGGCTGATGTCGCAGCCGGCGAAGCCGGGGGCATCACCCAGCATATCGGCGCTTACCGTGTCGATATCGGCAGCGGCCAGCCGGTCACCTTCATCGATACGCCTGGCCATGCCGCCTTTACCGAAATGCGCGCGCGTGGTGCCGAAGTCACCGATATCGTTGTGCTGGTGGTGGCCGCCGATGACGGTGTCATGCCGCAGACGGTCGAAGCGATCAATCACGCCAAAGCGGCCCAGGTGCCGCTCGTGGTTGCGGTCAACAAGATCGACAAACCGGATGCCAATCCGGATCGGGTCAAGCAGGAGCTTCTGACCCACGAGATCGTACCGGAAGATTACGGCGGCGACGTGCTTTGCGTCGATGTTAGTGCTGTTGAAAAGACCGGTTTGGACAAGTTGATCGAAGGCATTCAGCTCCAAGCCGAGCTGCTTGAGCTCAAGGCAAATCCAGATCGCAGCGGCCAAGGTGCTGTTATCGAAGCCAGGTTGGATCGTGGACGCGGTGTCGTTGCAACGGCGCTGATCCAAAAGGGTACCTTGCATGTCGGTGATATCATCGTCTGCGGTGCCCATTGGGGCCGTGTCAGAGCGCTGATCGACGATCATGGTAAGCCGATCAACGAGGCTGGTCCTTCGGCACCTGCGGAAATTCTTGGCTTGGATGGTGTGCCCGATGCCGGCGATCTGCTGGTTGTTGTTGACAGCGAAAAGCGGGCTCGCGAGATCACGGCCTATCGTGCGCGTAAGAAACAGACGGCTGCGATTGCCGTGCCGGCGGGTTCGGTCGAAGATATGTTCAGCCAAATGGCCGATCAGCAGATCGATGAGCTGCCGGTGGTGGTCAAATCCGATGTTCATGGCTCGCTCGAGGCGATTGTCGCTGGCCTCGAGAAGATGAACACGGATGAGGTCAAAGTGCGCGTGCTGCATAGCGGTGTCGGTGCGATTACCGAATCTGATGTGACGCTGGCCATGGCCTCGAAAGCATTGGTCGTTGGCTTCAACGTTCGCGCCAATGCTCAAGCCCGGGATCTTGCCAAGCGCGAAAATGTCGAGGTGCTCTATTACTCGATCATTTACGAGCTCTTGGACGAAGCGAAAGCCCGCCTATCTGGCATGCTGTCGCCAGAATCCAAGGAAAAGACCACGGGCCATGCCGAGATCCGCGAGGTGTTCAGCATCACCAAGACCGGCAAGATCGCGGGTTGCATGGTGACCGATGGCATTATTCGCCGAACAGCCCGCGTCCGTCTCTTGCGCGACGATGTCGTGATCCACGATGGCGCTCTGGGATCGCTCCGACGTTTCAAGGACGATACCAAGGAGGTTCGCGAGGGCTTTGAATGCGGTATCGGCGTCGATAGCTTCAGCGATATTCGTCAAGGCGATGTGATCGAAGCCTATGAGGTGGAAGAGGTTGCACGCACGCTCTGAACCGACAGCGTCGGTTGCCTTGTTCTCCCGGTTGCAGCCCGCTCGCGGCTGTGTCGCCAAGAGAGCAGAAGCAGGACCAAGGCGGGTGCTATGGGGAAGTAAGATGGGTCGAGATATGACCCCGGACAATGGTGGACTTAATCAGCGCCAGCTGCGTGTTGGCGAACGGCTTCGCCATGTGCTCGCTGGCCTATTTTCAAGAGGTGCGGTGCATGATCCGGTGCTCGCCGAGACGCCTTTGACCATTTCCGAAGTTCGAGTCACGCGAGATCTTCGACAAGCCACGGTCTATGTGATCGAATTGGGCGGGGATCTTAGTCCTGAAGTGCAAAAAGCACTTGAGCGTGCAACACCTTACCTTCGTGGTGAGGTGGCAAGGCAGTCCAATCTCAAATATGCACCCAACTTGACCTTTAGGGTTGATGAGACCTTCGCCGAGAGTTCGCGGATCGACCGGCTGCTGAACGAGGCTAAGCGTATTTCCTCAAAAGACGGTGACGACGGCCTTGGCTAGATCGCGACGCAAAGGACGACCCATCAATGGCTGGGTCTGTCTGGATAAACCGATCGGCATGACATCGACGTCGGCTGTGGGCTTCGTGCGACGTGTCACCGGTGCGGCGAAGGCCGGCCATGGTGGAACTCTCGATCCTCTGGCGACCGGCGTGTTGCCGATTGCGCTTGGCGAAGCCACCAAGACCGTCGCTTATGTGATGGACGGCGAAAAGCGTTATCGCTTCAAGGTGCGATTCGGTGAAGCAACCGCGACCGACGATAGCGAGGGCGAGGTGATCGCAACCAGCGATCAAAGGCCCGAGACAGCGTCGATCGAAGCGGCCCTTCCAGGCTTTATCGGCATGATCGACCAGGTGCCGCCTTGCTTTGCCGCGGTTAAGGTCGCAGGTGAGCGTGCCTACGATCTTGCGCGCCGCGGCGAGACCGTGACGCTCGATGCACGCACCGTCTGGGTGCGTGATCTGACATTGGTCGAGCGCCCCGATAGCGATCATGCGATTTTCGATCTGGTCAGCGGCAAGGGCGTCTATGTCCGCTCGATTGCGCGTGATCTCGGAAAGCTTCTGGCTTGTCATGGTCATGTGGTCGAGCTTCGCCGCTTGTCCGTTGGTCCGTTCGAGGCCAATGATGCGGTTACGCCGGAGACGCTTCAGCGATTGATCGCCGATGATGCCTTCCCCCAAGTTCTGAGGCCGTTGAAAGAAGCCCTTTCGGCGCTCCCCTCGATCAGCCTTACCGTGCCTCAGGCAGAACGGCTTAGTTCTGGCCAATCAATCCGCGTCGCGCCCAATCTGGTTATCGGCGATGACCGGGATGACGATAGTGTCATACGAGCTATGGCGGCCGGCGATGTTGTCGCTCTCGCCCGACTTGAGGGGGCTGAACTCAGCCCGCTTAGGGTGTTTAACCTTTCGACATCGAACCCGAACCACCATATGGTGTCTCAACTCAAAGCAAGTGTTGGATAAACTATGTCAATCACCGCAGACCGCAAACAGGAGCTCATTTCCGAGTTTGCGACCAAAACCAACGATACGGGCTCGCCCGAGATCCAGGTTGCTGTTCTGAGCGAGCGGATCGTTAATCTGACGGAGCATCTAAAGGAACACAAAAAGGACTTCGCGTCCCGTCGTGGCCTCCTGATGATGGTCGGTCAACGTCGTCGACTGCTCGACTATCTGAAGAAGAAGGAAGACAGTCGCTATTCGGCCATCATTCAACGTCTTGGCCTTCGTAAGTAAAATTCGACAACCCTAAACGCGGTCCGCGCATCGATCGGCCCTGGGCATGATGCCTCCGGCCGTTCTTTCACGGGTCCGGCGTATATCCGGACAGGTCGGCTATCCACGGTGGATATGCCGAGCTAGGCTGTTGGAAAGGCAGTAAAATCAGATGTTTAAGATTACACGAAAAGAAATCGAATGGGGCGGTAGACCGCTTGTCATGGAGACTGGACGCATTGCGCGTCAGGCCGATTCGGCCGTTTTGGTCACCTATGGCGAAACGTCGGTCCTCTGCACGGCTCATGCGGCGCGCAGCGTCAGGCCAGGGCAGGACTTTTTCCCGCTTACCGTCAATTATCAGGAAAAGTATTACGCCGCTGGCAAAATTCCAGGCGGCTTTTTCAAACGCGAAGGACGTCCAACCGAAAAGGACACGCTGACCTCGCGCTTGATCGACCGCCCGATCCGTCCCCTGTTCCCGGACGGTTTCAAGAACGAGACGCAAGTGATCTGCACCGTTCTTGCCCATGATCAGGAAAACGATCCCGATATTGCCGCGATGGTTGGCGCGAGTGCGGCCCTCACGCTCTCCGGCATCCCCTTCCTCGGCCCGATCGGTGGTGCCCGCATCGGCTACAAGGATGGTGCATATATCCTGAATCCGACTCATGCCGAGATGGCTGACACCGATCTCGATCTGGTGATGGCGGGAACTCATGACGCGGTGATGATGGTCGAATCCGAAGCCAAGGAGCTTTCGGAGGAGGTCATGCTGGGTGCAGTGATGTTCGGCCATGAAGGTTTCCAGCCCGTGATCGAGATGATCATCGCGATGGCTGAGGAGTGCGCCAAGGAGCCTTGGGAGCTTCAGACCGAAGACCACAGTGAGCTTTACGGCCAGATCAAGGCCGCCCTCGAAGCTGATCTGCGCAGCGCCTATGCCGAGCCCCAGAAACAGGCTCGCCAGGATCTGATCGCTGCTGCCAAGGCCAAAGCGAGCGAGCAGTTCACCAGCGACGACGGTCCTGATGAGCCGCTGGTTATGTCCCAATTCAAGAAGCTTGAAAAAGACATCGTCCGAAACGGCATTCTCGATACTAAGAAGCGGATCGATGGTCGCGATACCGAGACGGTGCGTCCCATCATGTCCGAAGTCGGCATTCTGCCGAGGGTTCATGGTAGCGCGTTGTTCACCCGTGGTGAGACCCAAGCGATGGTGATCGCAACCCTTGGCACCGGCCAGGACGAGCAGATCATCGATAGTCTTGAGGGCGATCGCCGCGAAAACTTTATGCTGCATTACAACTTCCCGCCCTATTCAGTCGGCGAGGTTGGCTTTCTCCGCTCCCCCGGACGGCGCGAGATCGGTCATGGCAAGCTTGCCTGGCGGGCGCTGCATCCTCTTTTGCCTGCTAAGGAGAACTTCCCCTATACCATTCGTCTGGTGTCGGAGATCACTGAATCGAATGGTTCCAGCTCGATGGCGACCGTTTGCGGCAGCTCCCTTGCGATGATGGATGCGGGTGTGCCCCTCATTCGCCCGGTTGCCGGTATCGCCATGGGCTTGATCAAGGAAGGCGATCGTTTCGCGGTCCTCTCCGACATCCTCGGTGATGAGGATCATCTCGGCGACATGGACTTCAAGGTGGCCGGGTCCGAGCTCGGCATCACGTCCCTGCAGATGGACATCAAGATCGCCGGCATCACTAAGGAGATCATGCAGACGGCTCTGACCCAGGCGCAAGCTGGCCGGATGCATATCCTCGGTGAGATGTCCAAGGGGCTGGACGGCACGCGTGACGAAATGCGTGACACAGTGCCGCGGATCAGCGTGATCAACATCCCTCAGGATAAGATCGGTGCGGTGATCGGACCGGGTGGCAAGATGATCCGCGAGATCACCGAAACCACTGGCGCCAAGGTCGACATCGGCGATGACGGGACGGTCAAGATCGCGTCTGCTGATGCTCATGCCTGTCAGCAGGCGATCGACTGGATCAGAGGTCTTACCAGCTCACCGGAGATTGGTCAGATCTACTCCGGCAAGGTGGTACGGGTGGTCGATTTTGGCGCCTTCGTCAACTTCCTCGGCTCTCAGGACGGGCTTTGCCACATCTCGGAGCTCAAGAATGAGCGCGTTGCCAAGGTCACCGACGTGGTGAACGAGGGCGATACCGTGAAGGTCAAGGTTTTGAACATCGACGACCGCGGCAAAGTGAAGCTCTCGATGCGCGTCGTTGATCAGGAAACCGGCGAGGAACTCGAGGCTCAACCAAGGCCGCCACGCGAGGACGGTGAAGGCGGCGGCGGGGATCGCGGTCCGCGGCGTCAGCGCCGAGCGAGTTGATCCACTAAAACTAACTGTCACTTTTCGATTGACGAGACCGTCGCCTGACGAGACGATATCTAAGGGCGGCGGTCTCTTGTCGTTTAAAGTCCTGGGCCCTACATGGCATAGTTGGGCCTTGCGTATCTTGCTGCCGCTCGTCGAGGCTAAGAAGACATGGGGGGGCTTGAGCACTGCCAAGTTTTTCCCATGACCGGTGTTACCTTTGTCTGACGGAGCACATGCCTTGATCTCACTCAAACCTCTGTTGCTATCCGGTAAGGAAGTCTGGCCGCTGATTGAAGGCGGTAAGGGCGTTGCCGCAACCAATGGTCTTTCGAGCGGCGCCTGGGCGGCAGCGGGCGGTATCGGGACGATCTCGGGCGTCAACAATGCGTTGATTGATGACAATGGCGAGCGCGTTCCACTGGTTTACAAAGGCAAGACCCGGCTTGAGCGTCATGAAGAGCTGATCAGCTATTCGATCGCGGCTGGCATCAGCCAAGCGCGGATCGGTCATGATGTAAGTGGCGGACAGGGTCGGCTACATCTCAATGTTCTCTGGGAAATGGGCGGCTGCGAACGTGTTCTTCACGGCGTGCTCGAAGGGGCCAAGGGGTTGGTTCACGGCATCACCTGTGGTGCCGGCATGCCTTACCGGCTGGCTGAAATCGCGCAACGCTACAACGTTTCCTATTACCCGATCGTCTCTTCGGCACGCGCTTTTCGGGCCTTGTGGAAGCGCGCCTATCACCGAGTCTCCGAACTGCTGGGTGGTGTAGTTTATGAGGATCCGTGGCTGGCAGGCGGTCATAATGGCCTGTCCAATTCCGAAAATCCCAAGGAACCCGAAGCACCGATGCCGCGCGTTCAAGCCTTGCGCGATACCATGCGCGAAGCCGGTCTCGATGACACCGCCATCGTGATGGCAGGCGGTGTCTGGCATCTCAGGGACTGGTCCGATTGGATCGACAATCCCGATCTTGGCCCTGTTGCCTTCCAATTCGGTACGCGTCCCTTGCTGACGCGCGAAAGCCCGATCCCCGAAAGTTGGAAGCAGCGGCTCCTGGGCCTGGATAAGGGTGATATCCTCCTTCATCGCTTCAGCCCCACCGGGTTCTATTCTTCCGCCGTCCACAATGATTTCCTACAGGATCTGGTGGCGCGATCCGATCGGCAGATCGACTATGCCGATGAACCGGATGGCGGCCGTGATCTGACCACCGAGCTTGCCTTCGGCAGCAGGGGCCGTTTTGTCCATGTGCATGCGGATGATGTCGCGCGAACCGAACGTTGGGTGGCTGAGGGGTACACCCAGGCGATGAAAACCCCAGATGATAGCCTGGTTTATGTGACTCCTGATCAAGCGCGGCAGATCAAGCGCGATCAGGCTGATTGCATGGGCTGCCTGTCCTTTTGCAAGTTCAGCAACTGGTCGGACAAAGACGACAACACTACCGGCAAGCCACCCGATCCACGCTCATTTTGCATCCAAAAGACCCTGCAGGACATTGCTCATATCGGTGACGTCAATAATGAGCTGATGTTCGCTGGACATAATGCTTACAAGTTCAAGCAGGATCCCTTTTATTCCAATGGCTTCGTGCCGACGGTTCGCCAGCTTGTCGATCGGATCGTGACCGGCGATTAGTTCCTTGTCGTCAAGCATCATCGGACAGGTTTCGCTGACAGCCGCCCTATCGAGAGGGCCAGCCCCCATCGGTTGGCCGAGGCGGAGCGGGGGCTGGTCTGATTTGATCGGGAAAAACCTCTAGTTGGACCGTGCAGATTGCCGCATGGACCGGCCGACTTTAGGTCGAATGCTTGACAACATCCCTATAGCGGACCAATTTAGTACTGTATACAAAGGCGACCATCAGTTGGATGGCCCTTGCCGTATGCAAAAAAAGTTTCCGGAGTGACCGAGCTGTTATGACAACGCGAACATTTTCTCGGGTCTTGGATCGTTTGAAAACGGCGGGGCTTAGGCCTACACGTCAGCGTCTGGCCCTGGCCAAGCTGCTTTTGGAGAACGAGCACCGCCATGTCACAGCGGAAGATCTGTTCCACGAAGCGCGTGACCAAGGCATCCACGTCTCCTTAGCGACGGTTTATAACACGCTCCATCAATTCACGTCGGTCGGCCTCTTGCGCGAGGTTGTCGTCGATATGGGGCAGAGCTATTTCGACACCAATACCTCGCACCATCATCATTTCTTCGACGAGCGGACTGGCAAGCTTTCGGATATTCCGGAGGATCACATCGAAATCAGCCGGTTGCCTGCCGCCCCGGAAGGACAGGAAATCGACCGCGTCGAGGTGATCGTCCGCTTACGGCAGCCTGCTCCCCTTCAAGA